>CALPYF020000102.1 GCA_943327755.2 Deinococcus hopiensis KR-140 | reverse complement strand
CGTGCGCACCGAGATCGCGGCCGGCACTCAGGTTCGCGTGAACGAGGAGTTGCAGCGGTTGGGTTACCACAAGCCCAACACCTCGGCTGTGGAGCGTCAGAATGCCACGGCACGGCGGATGAACCCGCACCTGGCGAGGAAAAGCCTCGCGTTCGCGAGGCTGAGGATTCACCGGGAGAGCCTGGCTCATCTGGTGCAGGGGATCTACAACTGGTGCCGAGTTCAACGGGGTCTGCGGAGCAAGCTCGACGTCCCAAAGGGACGTCAGTTGTACCTCCAACGCACACCGTCCATGACCATCGGGCTGACCGATCACGTCTGGAAGGTGCGGGACTGGCTCTCACAGCCGCAGGGCGTCTCATGTCGGGCATAGTTCCAGCCAACTACCATGCGCGCCCTCGTGGCCTTCTTTCAGTTGTGTCACTTCGCGTCACCCGTGCCGATTGGCCAGTCCTGAACACGGGGGCACCAGTTGCACCTGAACCTCGAGGCTGAGCACATCGGCCAGGGCCCGCACAGTCGCGAGGCTGTGTTTCCAGTGGAAGGGGTCCAGCATCCGGGTGATGACCCAGTGCCCGGTGTGGAGTCGCCGGGCCAACTCCTCGGTGCTGAGGCTACTGGCCTGAACGGCGCGCTGGAGCTCCAGACTGAGCGGATTGAGCGGGGCCGGCGTGATCATCACGAGTTGCGCCGTGTCCGGGACGTTCCGGCGGAGGAGGTCCGGGCTGTCCTCCAGGGTGCGCGCGAGGTTCGGGACCGGCGCCTCGAGGAGCGCCAGGGCGAGGGTTTCGCGAGCGCATTCCAGAATGCGGGATTCGGTCGGCGCCGTGCGGAAGGCCTCCAGATCTGGAATGCAGGCCTGCCACTGCCGGTTCACGCACCAGAAGGCCGCGAGATACTGGGCTGAACCCACGTCCTGCGGGCGTGGCGGTTCCGGACGGGCGACAAGCGCGGGGGGCATGCCGCAGACTGGCACGCAGCGTCTGACGGACCGTCGGCGCGGGATGCAGTGATCATTGACGCGGTAGGGCCCCCTGATTGGGGGAACTGGGGGCAGAGACAACCCCTACGTGTTGTGCTGCGCTGGTCATTTCTGACGTCTGGGTCGTGGTTTTCGCGGCGGCATCATGAAACCCCAAGCTGATGAACAGCAGGTCAGCAGTGAGGTGCGCTGTCCAGGCGGACCGGAAGAGTTTTAAGGTGCGTGGATCATGTGGTTCGACGCGCCGCCAGCCGCTTCTGCACCATGGCGGCAATTCCGGCGAATTGCGCGCCGCGCTGAATGCCGCGCCCTGGAGCCCGAACCGCACATGGACCGGGTTGGACGGCTCACGGCTCAGATCGCCCTCGCTCTGGGCTGGCCTGCCGCACACGCGCAGCATTTGGGCGCAGCAGCGACCCTCCACGACATCGGCAAAGTCGTCGTGCCCACCTCCATTCTGCAGAAGGCTGGTCCCCTCACCCACGCTGAATTCGAGATCGTCAAGACGCACTGTCAAGCGGGGGCCAATCTGCTGCAGGGCCCGAGTTCCCTTCAGCGGCTCGCCGCAGAGATTGCGCTCAGCCACCACGAGCGGTGGGACGGTCAGGGGTATCCGCTTGGTCAGCGCGGAGCGGCGATCCCGCTGTCTGGGCGGATCGTGGCGGTGGCGGATGTGTTTGATGCCTTGACGTGTGACCGGCCGTACAAGGCGGCGTGGCCTGAAGATGAAGCGCGGCGTGAAATCCAGGCTCAGGCCGGTCGGCACTTCGATCCGGCCGTGGTCGCAGCCTTTGAACGGGTCATAGGTGGACCGGGAGCGAGCAGAGCGGCCTTAAGCGATTGAGATCGGCCTCAGGGCTCTTCAGTCCTGAAGGCGGGCCAGCACCCACTGCTGCAGGTGGGTCTTGGTGCGCGGCTCGAGGAGATCGACATCCAGAACGGCCGTGCCGCACTGAATCACCCAGCAGTGCCGCCGAGGGCCGTCTAGCCACCACCGGCCACCCGCCCGGTACTGATCGAGGATGTGTGTGAGGTGGTACGTGCGGCCGGCCCAGTAGATCACCTTCGGCGCGCCGTCCTGGGCCCGCGCGGTGACCTCACACGTTTGATGGATGGCGCGCATGGCTCAGCTGACCTACGTTCGAGTGACCGGGTGTGCAGAAATGAGGTGACAGGTGGGACCTTGCCTATCCTGGTTCGCATAGAGTTCAGCGTATGGATGTCCATACCCTATCCCCAGTGGAGATTGCGGATCTGCTGGATGCGGCCTGGCTGGATGATCTCGGCGGGGGCAAGGACGGCCCGGATCCGGAGACCCGCGCGGCCCTGGCAGACCGACTGGGGTGCGATGCGGCACTGCGCGCCGAGGTGTGGGCCAGATGGGCGGACCACCTGATCGCCGACGGGTGCCCCGTGGATGAGGCCGAGTACTGGCTGGACGTAGAGTTCGTCCAGCCCTACCTGGAGGACGGGCCGGCCGAGAATTGAACCTCTTGGACAACTCAGGCGATTGAGACGCCTCCATCCGGGTCTGCGCTGGGGTGAGGGTGTTTTTCTTGTGGCTCGCGATTTCCCGAATATGTGCTTCCCCAGACCAGTGGTGCAGAGCATGTACGTGGCGAACTCACGTGGGTGCTGACTGGATAGTGTCTCCCCTAAGCGCGCAACCCATTACGACCGTCTCGTTTCACGGCGTACAAATGTTCGTCCGCCTGTGCAATCAGAGTGACGAAGTCATGGCCATCCAGGGCCACGCCGACACTCACCGTAACAGAGAAGGTCTCCTCGCCCGATTGGAACACCATCTTCCTGATGGCCTCCATCGCTGCGTGCCACTCCGCTACGATAGAGCCCCCGCCGAAGCGCACAAACAGGAATTCCTCTCCACCCTCAGCACCTGACACTTCGCCAAAAATGGCGTCGTGAACGCAGTTTGGCATGACAAAGGGCGGTATCTGAGTCTGTGACGAGCTCCGATACTGCCCGCCTGCATGCTGACACGCTGGCCGACCATCTGAAAACCCACCTCCCTCATCG
>CALPYF020000101.1 GCA_943327755.2 Deinococcus hopiensis KR-140 | reverse complement strand
TCAGCCGACGTCATTCGCTGACTCCCAATCCGTTGAACTCCCGCTTCCAGTTGTAGAACGTCGACTCGGCCACCCCCATCTTCCGGCAGACTTCCGTGACCGATACACCGGTTTCCGCTTGTTTCAGGGCGAACGCGATCTGTTCCTCGGTCAAGCGTTTTCCTCGCATGACTGGCCTCCAGAGAGGGGACCTCGGTGTGCCAGACCCTTCATTCTCACGTGGACAGGATTTCTGGGTTCAGGTCAACCCTCTGATCTGCCCGTCACATGTCCGACCGCAGGACCCTGCCCCACGTTTCCGACCTCACGCCTTTACTCAATCTTTACATTCGATGCGTACTGTGCCGGTGATGCGCTCAACCCTGCCATTCCTCCTGGCCGTGCTCCTTAGCAGCGCCGGTGCCGCCTCCATCACCGTCAAACCCGGCGACACCCTCTACGGCCTTGCCCGGCAGCACCGCACCACCATCGACCGCCTCGTGGCCCTCAACGCCCCCCTGAACCCCCAGCGGGCCCTGCAGGTGGGCCAGCGCCTGAAAGTTCCGGACCCCATGCCAGCGGCCGCGCCCCGCCCGGCCACGACCGGCCCCAGCGTCCAGCGCACCGGGATTCGCGTCACGGCCGTCCTGCCCGTCCAGGGGCGACTGACCAGCCCGTACAGCGCCCAGCATCCCGGGCTGGACCTGGCCGCCCCCACCGGCACGCCCGTGCGCGCCGCGCGCGCCGGCACGGTCACCGAATCGCGCTTCGACGGGCGGACCGGCTGGGGCTGGACCATCGTGGTCGACCACGGGGACGGCCTGACCACCCGCTACAGCCACAACAGCGCCGTCCTCGCCCAGGTGGGCCAGGCCGTGACGACCGGCCAGGTGATCGCCCGCGTCGGCAGCACCGGCAACAGCACCGGCCCGCACCTCGACTACCGCGTGATGGTCGCCGGCCAGACCATCAACCCCATGCGCCTGTACTGACCCTCAGGCCACCGGGACCGTCCAGGTGAACGTGCTGCCCTCACCCAGCACCGACGAGACCGTCACGTCCCCCCGCATCGCGCGCGCCAGGCCCCGCGCGATCGTCAGGCCCACCCCACTCCCGTCCCCCCGCGTGCGCGCCGCGTCCGCCCGGAAGAACCGCTCAAAGATGCGCTCCAGGTGCTCCGCCTTCACGCCACTGCCCGAATCGGCCACCGTGACCACGGCCACCGCGCCCCGCCGCTCGGCCCGCAGGTGCACCGCCCCGCCCGGCGGGGTGTGCCGCAGCGCGTTGCTCAGCAGGTTCGACAGGATCTGCTGCGCGCGTTCCGCGTCCGCGTGCACCTGCAGCGCCCCCGGCGGGGCCGTCACCGTGAACGTCACCCCGCGGTCCTCGAACGCCAGCGCGAACCGCTCCCGCGCCTGCAGCAGCAGCCCCTCCAGCGCAACGGCGGTCACGTGCAGGTCCACCTGGCCGCCCTCCACCCGACTCACCACGCTCAGGTCCCGCGCCAGGCGCTCCAGGCTCGCCATTTCCCGCGCGATGGCCGTCAGCGCCTCCTGCGGCGGCAGAATCCCGTCCTGACCCGCCTCCGCGTACCCGCGCACGGCGGCCAGCGGCGTGCGGAGCTCATGCGCGACATTCCCGATCAACTCCACCCGGCCCTGCTCCACGCGCTCCAGCGCGCCCGCCATCGTGTTGAAAGTCCCGGCCAGGTCCGCCAGTTCATCCTCACCCGTCACGGCCAGCCGGCGGTGGTACGCCCCGCTGGCCAGCGCGCGGCTCCCGGCCTGCAGGGCCCGCACGGACGCCGTGACCCGCCGCGCGGCCAGCCACGCGAACAGCGTCGCCACCACCAGCGCCACCGGCAACGCGGTCAGCAGCGCGCGCGTCAGGGTGTCCCGCATGCCCTGCGTGAGATCCGCGCGCATGTGCCCCCCCTGCGCGCCCATCTGCGCGATCATGGAGTTCACGTGATGCTGAATGAACGGATGCGCGGAGACCTCCGCCGCGCCGACCAGCACGGCGGCCGTCACGGCCACGCCCGTGAGGTGCTGCAGCAGCAGCCTGGGAAACAGCCGCACTCAGGCCTCCTTGAAGCGGTACCCGGCGCCGCGGACCGTCTCAATGAACCGCGGGTGGTCCGGTTCATCGCCCAGCTTGCGGCGCAGCGCGGTGACGTGCACGTCCACCACGCGGGTCACGCCTGGAAACTCCGGCCCCCACACGCGTTCCAGCAGCCGCTCCCGCGTCCACAGCAGGCCCGGGTGCTGCGCGAGCGTCACCAGCAGATCAAATTCCGTGCGGGAGAACGCCAGGGGCTGACCGTCCAGCGTGGCCGTGCGGCCCTGCACGTCCAGGGTAAGTCCCCCGATCTCAATGTCGTCCCGGACGGACACGCGGCGCAGCAGCGCCCGGACCCGCGCGACCACCTCCCGTGGACTGAACGGTTTCACCACGTAATCATCCGCCCCGGCGTCCAGACCCGCCAGGCGGTCGTCCACTTCACCCCGGGCGGTGAGCAGCAGCACCGGCAGCTGCGGCTGGGTCTGGCGGGCGTGCGCGGTCACCTCCAGGCCGGACATCCCCGGCAGCATCCAGTCCACCACAGCCACGTGCGCCCGGGCCAGCAACGGCAGCGCCTGAACGCCGTCCCCCGCGGCCAGCACCACGTGCCCCTCCGCCCGCAGGTACGCGGTGAGGATCTCCACGATCGCGGGGTCATCATCCACGATCAAGACGGTCGCCACGCCCACCCCCCGCACGGCGTGACCGGGCCGCCGGCCCTGCGCTGCACTGACGTCATGTGCCCTCCCCTTACCTGGCGCCGTTCCGCGCCCCGGTGACCCTCACGGTACGGTCCGCGTGTAAAGCTCCTGTAAATCCAGCGGTCTGGTTGCGCCTGACACGCCGCGCACCGGGACCAGCGCTTTACCGGATTTTTACACGGGCGCTCTACGCTCAGCTCATGAAACGAATTCTGATGCTGGCAGCGGTCTTGAGCGTAACGGGTGTGGGCGGGGCCCAGAGCATGCCCGGTATGAACCACGGGTCAATGGGTGACATGTCCTCCATGAGCGGCATGGCCATGAAGATGGACCTCAGCGGCCTGGAGAAACTGTCCGGCAAGGCGTTCGACCGGGCGTTCCTGAGCATGATGGTCCCGCACCACCAGATGGCGGTGGAGATGGCGCGCGCGGTGCAGCCCCTGAGCAAGGACGCCACCGTCAAACGCTGGGCCGCGGCGATCATCACCGCGCAGCAGGGCGAAATCAACCAGATGAACGCCTGGCTCAAGGACCTGGGCGGTTCGGACGCGGCCATGGCGAACACCATGAAAAGCAGCATGAGCGGCATGGGGGACGCCGTGAAGAAAGCCAAGAACCCGGACGTGGCGTTCGTGCAGGGCATGGTGCCGCACCACGTGTCCGCGATCGACATGGCCACGCTCGCCCTGCAGAAGAGCGGCGACGCCCGGGTGCTGAAGCTCGCGCGGGACATCGTCCGCGCCCAGGCGACGGAAGTGCATGACTTCCGCACGTGGCTGATGAACAAAGGCCTCTAAGGGCCTCCACCACAGCGGCCGCCCGG
>CALPYF020000100.1 GCA_943327755.2 Deinococcus hopiensis KR-140 | reverse complement strand
TGGGGATGGCCCGACCGACCTCGCCGCGTACTACCGAGCCGCCGCGAGTTCCCCACGCCTGTGGGGATGGCCCGCTGCCCGTCAGCGACCGCGCGGTCGTCGACGTGAGTTCCCTACGCCTGTGGGGATGGCCCGACCCGCGCCACGGTGGAGGCGAAACGCATTTAGAGTTCCCCACGCCTGTGGGGATGGCCCGGCAGCGGGAACCGGCCCAGGAACCGCAGGAAGGAGTTCCCCACGCCTGTGGGGATGGCCCGGGTGCGCGGCCCGGGCGCAGCGACCGGGCGCAGAGTTCCCCACGCCTGTGGGGATGGCCCGCGGGGGAACGCTGAGAACCTGACCCCGTTCGGGAGTTCCCCACGCCTGTGGGGATGGCCCGTAATCGGAGCCTCAACCCGTTGCACCGGGGAGGAGTTCCCCACGCCTGTGGGGATGGCCCGCCGTGGGAGTGTGGGCCGCCCCGCGCGCGCGCGAGTTCCCCACGCCTGTGGGGATGGCCCGATCTGCTTCACTTCCGTGTTCGCGGCCAGCTCGAGTTCCCCACGCCTGTGGGGATGGCCCGGGTACGGTGCGGGGGGAACTGCGGGGCAGGTCGAGTTCCCCACGCCTGTGGGGATGGCCCGGCAAGCCTGACGCCGCAGTTCCCCGTCGACAAGAGTTCCCCACGCCTGTGGGGATGGCCCGTCGAACTTCACGCCGTCGCCCATACGCGCCGGGAGTACCCCACGCCTGTGGGGATGGCCCAGCGACCCGAAACTTCAGGGAACTGAGCTGATTAGAGTTCCCCACGCCTGTGGGGATGGCCCGCCGCTCTCGACGGCGATGTTCGCCAGCCACGCGAGTTCCCCACGCCTGTGGGGATGGCCCGTTGGTGCTGCCTGCGCCGACGCTCAGGGTGCCGAGTTCCCCACGCCTGTGGGGATGGCCCGCATTGAAACTAATTGGTATTAGTGTGAATTACGATCCGAGGGAGCGTCTTGAATGTCAGGCGGTCCAGGATCACCTCCCGTTTCTTCTCGGCATCTCGAGACCCCCCTCCTGTACCCCTCAGCGAGTGTTGGAGGCCCCTTCTCGTGCCTCCTGTGAGCACGCCTTGATTTTTGCCGTCTGAGACGCAGTTGTGAAAACGAAAATTCTGACTCAGTCAGAAGCGTATGTCGGAGATTGGTTGAGAACATTGTTTCGGACTGATCGCGACTCTATTCGCCTTCAAACCTGTAGCGCTTGAAGGGGCAGACTTGGTATCTGGCCCGAGGCCCGGGCCACTCTGGACCCGGTGAGGTCTGCACGGGTTGTCGCGGTAGGCTTGACGTGCGGCGGCCGGCCCCCACTTGAGCGTGGCGAAGAGGCAAATCAGGTGACCAGATCGAATTGACCGCATACTT
The DNA here is from genome assembly GCA_943327755.2 of Deinococcus hopiensis KR-140. Lineage (GTDB taxonomy): Bacteria > Deinococcota > Deinococci > Deinococcales > Deinococcaceae > Deinococcus > Deinococcus hopiensis_A. The sequence continues at coordinate 2,206 of CALPYF020000100.1, read as the reverse complement.
CTCCACAAAACCGGAGTTGGATTCCTGCATTCGGAGATCAAACGGACTTATTGCCGCAAATTTTGCGGTAATAATGCTACGCTGGACTATGACTGAGTTCCGGACCACCTACATCCATGACCGTGATCAGTGGCCTCACTTGACCTGGGACAGCGCCGTCCTTGCGCCCCAGCTCGCCAAGATTCACTTCGCGCGTGGCGAGCTCATGGGCCAACTGAGCCTCATGGGGTTCAGCACACAAGAAAACTCCATGTTGGACACCCTGGTCCAGGACGTCACCCGCTCGAGCCGTATCGAAGGTGAAGTGCTGGACGACGCCCAGGTTCGTTCCTCTGTCGCTCGCCGACTCGGCCTGCCCATCGCCGGCCTGCCAGAGCCTGCCCGCCACGTCGAGGGCGTCGTGGCCATGACCCTGGACGCCACCCAGCAGTATCAAGCGCCTCTTGACGCTGAGCGGCTCTACCGCTGGCACCACGCCCTCTTTCCTCATGGCGTGGATGACAACCTGCAGCCTCTCCAGACAGGGCGATGGCGCGAAACGGAAATGGAAGTCGTCAACAACAACATGAGTCGCCGAACGGTTCACTTTGAGGCGCCCTCACCGGCACGGGTGCAGCAGGAAATGGAGACCTTCCTGCAGTGGTTCAACAGCGAGCAGGATCTTGACCCGGTCATCAAGGCGGGGCTCGCGCACATCCACTTCCTGACCATTCATCCATTCGAGGATGGCAACGGGCGCATTGCCCGGGCACTCACTGACCTGCTGCTCGCCCGTGCGGATGGCCGGCGGGAACGGTACTACTCGCTCTCACGCCAGATCGAACAGCGACGTGCCGAGTATTACCGGGTGCTGGAAGCCACGCAACGGAGCCGCACGACCGACGTCACCAACTGGCTCGGCTTCTACCTGGACTGCCTCACCGCCGCGCTGACAGACGCCCTGGCCTCTCTGTCCCGGGCGCGCGCGCGGCACCTCTACTTCAGCCGGTTTGCCGACGTTCCGCTCGAGGAGCGCGCACAGCGTGTACTGACCCGCATGTTTGAGCCTTTTGAGGGCAAACTCAACAATAAGAAGTACCGCAGTATGACCAGCGTCAGTGATGACACCGTCACCCGCGACATGAAGGAACTGGTGGACGCTGGCATGCTCATCCAGGTCGGCAGGACCAAAGGCACGTATTACCTGCTGAACCTTTCCGGCATTCCATCTGCTGGTCTCGAACTGTACGCGGATACGCTCTACTGGTTCGGGGAAACCGCCAGTTCATCCAGCCCAGAGAAGAGTCAACATGCGTCCTTTCCCGATACGGTCCTTGAGGAGGCAAGGACGTGACGCAGGCCTTCACGGGGACGCCGCGTCAACTGTACACGGGTGCGTTTCGTTCCTCAGGCGACCGAAAAGCGGGGTGGGCGGTTTTGGCCTCCTGAGCCTCAGCACCTCACGCTTTGCAGCGAGCAGTGTCCTGTAGAGAGAGCGTTTCTGGAATGGCGCAGGACAGCGCTCCCCCTGCATCCCTGGAGGGCAGATGGCAGGGGCGGCTTCAACTCAACTGTTTCTGCTGGTCTGACCGGTAAATGCCCCGCATCATCCCGGCGGCCCTGGTGGGCCTCAAGCAACTGAAGGATGGCTTGGTCGTTCATCCTGGCCCACCAGGGCGCTGCCCGCAGGGTACCTGGGGAGCGTCAGGCATCTGTCCGCTCCCTGACCTCTTGCAGAACCCATAGGACAACGGCCACCGCTTCGGGGGCGAGTTGGGTTCCCAGGGGTCCAGTGGGGCGTCAGGGGCGCGGCGCAGCACACGCGCGGCAGTGTGGCAGGCCTGCGTCATGGGGTGGTCGGGCTCAGGACAACACTCCACCGGGGCAGGTGGAGCGTTGGCGCCGCCTTCACCCGGGCGGTCTGAAGAGAACGGAGTCTCCAGGGTAGTGGTGTGGTGTCAGCGGCCCGTCCCCCACCACTGTTCTGCGGCGCACATTGACCTGACGGGCGGCTGATGCACCCATCAGACTCCTCACGTCTGGATGACGTGCTGATGACAGAGCTTCAGCAGACTGCACGGCATGAAGAAGACCTTCATCCTCGCCGCCGCCCTCGTCGCGACCACCGCCAGCGCGCAGTCCAGCCTGACGGGCGCCGGGGCCAGCTTCCCCTACCCCCTCTACAGCAAGATGTTCGCCGAGTACAAGAGTGACACCGGCGTCAGCG
>CALPYF020000099.1 GCA_943327755.2 Deinococcus hopiensis KR-140 | reverse complement strand
GAGCGACGTCACCGACCGCGGTGCCCGCCTCAACCTGGGCCAAGACATCGAGGATCTCGTTTTCGCTGTACTGCTTGTGTTTCATGACCCCTCCCTGGAGACGATCTTGTCTCATTCGGAGTGGGCCGACCAATTGGGGTCACGTCAGACGCGAAAGCTAGCAGAGTTGTGGCATAACTATTTCGTGAGAACCAGCAACGCTCTTTGGCGAAGTTTGATCGTGGCGCGCCCCCGGATCGGCCTTAGATTGCCTGTCAACGGATCCGTTGCCTCTGGGGCTGGCGGGGGTAGTGGCCGTTGGCAGGCGAGCCTACAACAGGATGCCGCGCGGGCGGACCTCCGGGACTATCGCTACATCCGGACTGGTGGGCAAGCCTTAGTCCGATCGTGCCCTCTAGGTCACAAGACTACAGAAGGGTGTCGAATTCGTTCCGAAGCATGCCATGGGCCATATGGTCCGATAGCCGCTTCCGCAGGACCCCGCCAGTTCCGTCCGGGCGGGCTGGATCAGTGATGGGACCGCCTCTTACGCCGGTTGTCTCAGCGGAGACGCAGGCCGCCACGCTTGAGCGAATCTTGACGCTAACCGCGGCTTTGGCCGAAGAAGGCCGGAAGCCGGTGGTGTTCGTCGATCTCGATCTAACGGCGCTCTTACCTACAGTACGAATGTGGCGAGTACTAGAAGCGGCATCGACTGAGTTCGGCGTGCGCGACTTTGCCGATCCGTCTCAGATAACGGGCAAGGACGGGCACCGGCTGATACCCGGCTATACGGAAGAGGCCTGGATGTGCTTTGTAGCGTTGACTGACTTGAGGAAAAAATATCCTCAGATCGACTGGGACGCGCCTGAACCCGGTGTGCAAGGGGGGAGACCTGGGGGTGCGCTCTATGCGTTCATCCGCCGCAATTACTGGGAGCAGGATCTAAGGACGGACGAGGTCTCTCCCGGGTTGCCCGAGTTCCACAGACTGTTAGCGGAACGAGGGGGGGAGATCTTCTTCGTGTCAGGCAGGCCGGGCACCCCCAAGATCTCGTTAGAGACTCTTGCACGCGGTGGTATCCCCAACCCGGTCCTACTTTTTGGACAGCGCAAGACCGGGCTGCCGGTGCCGAGAGATCATGTGCGCGACAGAGACGCAGACACGAAGTACTTCTGGACAGTCGATACAGAGTCTGCAGGGTACACGGTGGTCGCAGTGATTGACGACCGATTTTCGAATCGCACTGCGGTACAGGCGGCGTCTTCAATGCCGGGCACTCTGTCGGTAGCCGTCGCCGCACCGAGATACAGCTACTCGCCAGACGCTGCGGATCCGTCGCTTCCTGATCGGATATCGGACTTCCGAGTTTTTTGCGATCTTGAGCGTTGACTGCTCATTAACTATACTTCGGGGAATATTCATCAGCGTCGTCCTGGCCAGCATCTGCGATGCTGGCCTTCTTGTTCAAGCGTGATTAACACTCTCGGTGGACTCGTCACTTTGGTCTGCTCCCCGAAAACTGGACTGTGTGTAGTGGAGCGTCAGGGCGAGTTCATCTGATCGTTCTGGCCTTTCCGCTGAGTTTGACGAGGGGCCGCAGGGACTCGTTGGAGTGGAGGCCGAGGTGGTCCTGGGCGGCCTGACGGGTCTGGGCATCGAGGCTGGTTTCGAGGAGCCTTAATCCGGCGGCGTGGCGCAGGGCGTGCCAGGCGCGGTAGGTGACGTCGGCGCGCTGGCAGAGGAAGTGCAGTTTCTTGCGGAGCTGGAAGGGGGTGGGGAGGTCAAACACGAGCCCGGTGGTGCGGAAGAGGGCGGTGTGGCCGCGCTGGTGGCCCCAGCGTTCGAGGGCGCCCATGAGGGGCTCGGTGGCCTGCACGGTGCGTCCGGAGACGTGGATCGTCCCGTGGGCGAAGTCGATGGCCTCGAAGGTGAGGCCCCGGGTTTCAGGGCCGGTGAGGCCGCCGTGTGCGCCGAGGAGCACGAGGGCGCGTTCCTCGGGGTTGGCTTCCTGGAGGAGGCGGGCGATGTCGCCGGGGGTGTAGATGGGGCGGTGGTCGTGGGCGTGGTTGAGGGCACCCTGGACGCGCCGGTAGGGGTTGTCGGTGACGAGGCCGTGGTGCTGCAGGAGGTCGTAGAGCCAGCGGACCTGGGTGAGGCGGTTCTTGTGCGTGGCGGGGGCGTAGGCGGCGGCGAGCCAGACGCTGTAGTCGCGGGCCTGGGCATCGCTGACGTGCAGGAGGGCGTGGCCGGTTTCTTCGAGCCAGCGGAGGTAGACGCGGAGGCCGCTGAGGACGTTCAGATGGGTGGCACTGCCGGGCTGGCCCGGCAGGAGGGGCGTCAGGGCGTCCAGGGCGCCGTGCAGGTCGCCCCGGTGGAGGAGGGGGCGGAGCTGGTGGGCGACGGCATCCATGGAGCCAGTATATAAAAGACAACAGATCCCCAATCCACCAATCCCATCATGCATCTGCCCATGCCAAAGCCTGAGGAAAAGGCGGGGAGAGGGAGGGGGCGTAGGGGGGACGGCAAATATTGGCTTTCTATATACTGATTAAGAAATTCCACTGAAAGGGGTCGCGCTAAAGTTCGAACGGCTTTTCCCGCTAAGACGTGGGGCAGTGTCAATGGCGCACTGGTTGAACGCCGTCAGTGTCCAGGGCGCCACATCAATTTCCTCTGGTCAATGTTCGTTGCCATGACGAGGCAACGTTGTTAGGGTGACTCGCGTGATCTGGCGTGACTGGACGGGAAGCTCGCACGATGTTCAGGCTCTGGCGCGGCTCACCACGTACCAGTATCCCGACGCTCCCCTGAGCCCGGAAGGTGTCGAACGCGACTGGCAGCTTCGTTCGCCAGCCGAGCCGTTCATGGTGCGTTTCATTCTCGAGGACGAGCAGGAGATCGCGCTCGTCGAAACGTATCCGCTGACTCCCACGTCGTTTCTGCTGGAGCTGATCGCTCCGGGACACGCCCTCAGCACCTATGGTGCACAGTTGCTTGAGCACGCTGGAACGTGGGCACAGGCGCACGGCGCAGCGCAGTGGACGTTGACCCTCCGGTCAAGTGATGAACGGGTCCCATGGTTGCGCCAGCAGGGCTTCGACGTGCAACCCGTGAGCACCGAATGGCACTTCCAGCAGTCTGCGCCGACCGCCCTGCCGAAGGGGTTGACGTTCGAGCGCGTCGGAGAAGATCCCGAGCGCCAGGACAGGCTCCGAACCGCACTCAATCAGGGTCGACAGGAACTGGCGCTCCCGGGCTTCTCACCAGAAACTTTCGAGCAGGACGTCCTGAATTTTGGTCTGTACCGTCCCGATCTCTTCTGGCTGGCCCTGACCGCAGAAGGGGATGTCGCTGGGTGTCTGTGCCTGCATGTGTGGGACGTTGGGCAGCATGGAGAATGCTCCTGGATCAGCGTGTCTCCCATGTGGCGACGTCAAGGTGTGGCCACCGCGCTGCTCGCGCAGGCCAGTCAGGCTGCGAACCTCACTCAGGTCACGGTCAATCTGCCAGCGAACAGGCAGGAGTTGTCCAGCCTGCTGAGGTGCGCCGGGTTCCACAGGGCAACGGAGTGGGTGCAGGCGGAACGACAAGTGGTAGTGCTCCAAGTTTGACTTCAAGCGGCGTTACGAGCGTTCGCCGATGAGGTGAGTGTAGACCAGGGCGTGGCGTAGCCGAGCGCCGAATGACGGCGCTCGTGGTTGTACCACCGGTGAAAGTCCGGCATGGCCGCCCGTACAT
>CALPYF020000098.1 GCA_943327755.2 Deinococcus hopiensis KR-140 | reverse complement strand
AGCAACGTCCGCTTGGCTCATGCCCTCTTGTACGGCGTGGACGATCCGTTGTCGAAGGTCAAGGCTGTACCCGCGCATGGATCACATTACTCCTTCAACGCCTCTGGAAACCGCTGTGACACCGGGGGCGGCCTGATCCACGTGACAGGCCGCCCCCACCGCTGTCCTGCCAGAATGCTGGGCGTGGCCCCACCCACCCTCTACCGCCCGTTCCTGAACGGGACGTACGCCGTCTCTGCCGGCCTGTACCGCATGGGCCAGCAGCCCATTCCCTGGCTGGACGACCCCCGCCCGGAGGGGCACATCTTCACGCTGGACGACGCGTACCCCGCGTTCATCGCGGGCAAGGTCGCCGCGCACGCCCGCGCCCCGCACGAGTACATGGGCGAGGCGGCCCTGACCCCGGACCTGCGAGGGGCGGCGCTGACCCACATCGCCGCGACCCTGGCCCGCGACAGTGGCGGGATGATCACCTGGGATGGCGCGCGACTGCGCAACGACCTGCTGGGCTGGCAGGCGACCCTCGACCCCCGCTGGAACGCCGTACACGACCTCCGGCACTTCCCGGCCCCGCACGCCTGGCTGATCGCCGGGGTGCAGCCCCTCCACGCCCTGGACTTCCTGGGCCTGAACGCGCAGGAGGACCTCGCGCTGATCGCCCGCGACCCCCACACCGGCGCGGACTGGCTGGCGGCCACGCACGTCCTGCTGCCGCAGCACTGGGACCCGCGTGACAAGCTGGGTCGCGACTTCCGCGCCGTGCACGGGCCCGTCGCGGGCAGCGCACCCATGAACGCCACGGCGCCGCGCCTCGTGGAGGCCGCCGTCACGCGCGGGACGTTCATCCGCTTCGCGTGGGGCCTCAGCATGACGGGTCGCCTGGACCATCACCCCGCCGCGCCACCCGACGAGGACCGCGCCGTGCACACCCGCTTCGACCCGGACCGCGCCGTCCTGCGGGTGGAACGCCAGACCCTCACCGGCTTCTCCGCCGCGCACGGCGCGCTGTTCACCATCCGCCCGCTGATCCACCCCCTGCGGGAGGCCGTGCAGACGCCCGCGCACGCCCAGGCCCTCGCCGCCGCCATCGAATCCATGACGCCCGCACAGGTCACGTACAAGGGATTAACCCACCTGCAAGAAGACCTGCTGGGGTGGCTCAGAGCCCGCAGCCTAGACTGACCGGGTGAAGCCCGCCCGCCCCGCCCTGCTCCTCCTCATTCCCCTGCTCCTGGGTGCCTGCGCCGCCACGGACGACGCCACCGTGATCCGGAGCGACAGCACGCGGGTCACCACCCGCACCACCGTCACGACAGGCAGCGGTCCCACCAACCCCGGCACGGTCAGCCAGCGCCAGACCACCACGACCCAGCAGACGACGCGCGGCGCGCTCCCCGTCAGCGCCCTGCCCCGCGAGGGACAGCAGGTCATGCGGCAGATCGCCCAGGGCGGCCCCTTCCGCTACGCCAAGGACGGCAGCCCCTTCGGCAACCGCGAACGCCGCCTCCCCCGGCAACCCGGCGGCTACTACCGCGAGTACACCGTCCCCACGCCCGGCGAGACCGACCGGGGCGCGCGGCGCATCATCTGCGGCGGCCAGCCCGACACCCGCACCGACGACTGCTACTACACCGCCGACCACTACCGCACCTTCAGGAGCCTCCAGCCATGATCCAGATCTTCAACGAACCCCCCAGCGGCCTCCAGACCGCGCCGCACGAACCCCGCATCATCGCCGCCGGCTACCAGATCGCCGTGCGCGAAATCAACTTCGGCACCGTCCACGACAAGGACAGCCTGATGCTCGCCTTCCTCAAGGGCCTGGGCCTGCGCGACACCTTCGGCCGCAACTGGGACGCTCTCTACGACGTCCTCACCGACCCCGAGCAGATCAGCGCCCGCTACGCCCTCATCCTCTGCGACTACACCCACTTCAAAAAACGCCACCCCCACCTCGCCCGCGAACTCGAACAGGTCCTCCTCGACGCCCAGCAGAACGCCAGCGAACACAACCGAAGCCTCTGGCTCCTCGCAGAAGAACCTGACCACGACCCCAACGGCTGGTGAATGAAATATGGACAGAAGAGCGGCTCTCGTATCTAACGAGAGCCGCTGCTTTACAAATTGATAATCAGTTTAGGGGTTACGGCTCACGCCAACGGGCGTGCCAGTCACATATTTCACGACACCGGTGGTCAGATCCTCGACAATCCAGTCGACTCGGTAACTGCCGACATCGCCGAAAGTATATTTAAGGGTTTGGTCCCCACTTACACCTACCTCAAAATTGCTGCTGATCAGCTTACCGTCTCTGTAGAGAAGCGTAACGACACGCGAGGCATTGTTAACTTTGGTCAGCTTCCACTCAGCGCTGTCATAGGTCAGTGCGCCAGAAATCGTATTCGCAGGAGACGGACTGGCGGTGACCGACTGATCATAGGAGTTGTTGTTGTTGGTTGCCGAGCGATTCACGGTTACCGGCACTTCCTGAATGTTACGGTTGCCCTCTGTATCTGCCACCGTTACGCGGATGTTGTATTGCCCGTCGGGCACATACTGCGAACCGTCGATGTCGAGATTTGGAATGACGATGTCTGCATACTTGGGAGGGGTGTCAAACCCCTGGTTGAGCAGGTAGGAATTGTTAAGAGGTGTGCCATCTCTGTTCACAAAGCGAACCTGAACATACTGCACGCCCGTGTCGTCGCTGACGTTGACCAGGAAGCCGGACCCGCTGACCACGGTCGCATTCGACCCGTTCGCCAGAGTGACCGGAATACGGACCACCGCAGCGGGTGGGTTCACGCTGGTGGTGTTCGTCGTGATCTGACTGTTCGCTTCGACGGTCGTCGTGGTTGTCCCATCCAGAACCACGGTCATCGAAGCGCGAATCGTGTAGGTGTCTGCCGGTAGTTTTGCCAGATCGAATGCCGCGCTGGTGTAGACGCCGTCAACATTGTCGGAAACGGCAACGGTTTTACTGTCAACCTGCTGCCCACGGTAATCGAGAAGATCCAGTTTGACCGTACCGCCGTTGACTGTGAAGGCACTGTTCTTTTTGTTAATGGAAAGTTGAATAGGAAGACTGGGAGCGGTGACGGTACTTCCACTGGCGGGCGAGGCGATGGCCAGCACCGGCGCGACACGGTTGAAAGCTGTAATCGTGACATGAGCAGTATCCGTCGTCTGGTTTGGCGTGGAATTGTTAGTGGCCCGCGCGAATAGAGTGACTGGACCATTCGTGTAGTTCGCGGTATTCAGCGCGAAATTGTACGGGGCGCTGGTGAGTGTCGCCACCTTGACATCATTGGCGAACAGTTCCACCTGCTTGATTCCACTTTGGTCTTTGGCATCCACATTGATGGACACGTACCCGCTCAATGGACCGCTCTTCAGGTCTGCTGAGTTTGTGATCTCGACCGTTGGTTTGGTGACCGTGTTGACGGTAATGCTCTGCTGCGCACGATTGCCCAGACGATCCGATACCACTTCCGTGAGCGTGTGATTGCCGGGAACGATGCCGTTCGTATTGAACTGGAATCCGGGAATATTCGCGTCGGCATCGGTCAGCGGCGTGGTATCACCGTCCAAGTAGAACTGTGCCGCACTGGCGTTAAAGCCGGCGCCGGTGTCTGTTACGGTCGTATCGAGCGTCACAACGCCATTGATGGTCGACCCGGCAACTGGGCGGTTCCAGATGATCGTCGGAGCGGACTTGTCGATGTATACGCTGAGCTTGGCGGAATCAGTTACGGTGTTTGCCGTATCCCGCCACCTGAGCACGATGTCGTGCAGCCCCTCGTTCAGTTTCCCGAAGTCGAAGTTGAACGTCACGGACCCGGCCGTGTTCGTCGGGGTACCGCTGGCTTGGCCGTCAATCAGAAGTTCAGCGCTCACTATGGTCGCTGGCGTGGAGGTGGCCGATCCGGCGATTGTGCCCAGTCCAAGAATGTACAGAGGATCCGGAGCCGTTCCATACGTGTTCGTGGCATTAGCGGTCGGAGCGGAAGCCGTAATAGTGCTGGATGCAGGTGGGACATCCATCGTGACGTTGACGGCCGAGCTGGTCGCTTCGTTTCCGGCTTTGTCATAGCCCTTGGCGGTCAGCTGATGGGCGCCGTTCGATCCGGCCCAGGTGACGCTGCCCTGTCCGCCGGTGACGGTGCCGATCTTGGTGGTGCCGTCGAACACGTCGATGTGGT
>CALPYF020000097.1 GCA_943327755.2 Deinococcus hopiensis KR-140 | reverse complement strand
TAGCGTTCGACAGTGGAGCGACTGACTTGGAATTGTCGAGCAACGTCCGCCTGGCTCATGCCCTCTTGTACGGCGTGGACGATCCGTTGTCGAAGGTCAAGGCTGTACCCGCGCATGGATCACATTACTCCTTCAACGCCTCTGGAAACTGCTGTGAGTGTCTCAGGACATCGCGGTACACTACATCGGCAATGACGCGGGCCTATTTGACGACGGTAGAGGTAGTGGATCTTCTCGACGCTGCCTACCTTGCTGACTGCCGCGAGAAGGTCGCCGGTCCGTCCGTCTTTACCCGGATTGACCTCGCCACTCTGTTGAGTTGTCACGACGACCTGCGGATGGAGGCGTGGCAGGTGTGGCAGCAGGAATTGCGGGCCCAGAGTCGGGAGGTCAGAACTGCCGAGCAGTGGTTCTTCACTGAATTCATCCAATCCTGCCCGCCGAACTGGCCGAAGTAAGTCCGGCGGGCAGGATTGGATGAATGTCGGGCGTGAAACCAGATCCCCATCAAGTTTTCTCATGCACCTTCCAGACCCCTCCAGGACCGGTCTGTCCCCATGTCCAGTGCTGCGCTGCACTTGCTGACTCTGGTGGCTGACACGACGCTGAGCGCAGGTCCGGGTGCTCGCGGCACACCCCCTAGGTCAAGGGCCCTCAGCCTGGCATTCATACCGGTCCGAGGGCCCTGTTCACTTCAACTTCTGCTTGATTCCATGCCTAGCGCATCACGTTGGCCCGCTGCCGGAACCGCACCTGCGTCCAGAACCGCACCAGGCTGTCCACCTGATCCAGGAAGCCCTGGAAATCCGAATTTTTGACGAGGTATGAACTCGCCACGAGTTCGTACGCACGGTCCACGTCTTCCTGACGGTCTGAGGTGGTGAGCATCACGACGGGCAAGTGCCGCATGGTTGCGTCTCCACGCAGGGCGCTCAGCACTTCGAAGCCATTCATGCCAGGCATGTTGACATCCAGCAGAATCATGTCCGGAAGCGCGTCCCTGGCGGCCTGTGCCTGAAGCCAGGTCAGGGCACTGGGCCCGTCCTGAATGACCTTCACGCTGACTGCATCGCCATAGAGCTCGAACGCCTCCTGCGCGAGGAGGCAGTCGGCCGGATTGTCGTCGATCAGCAGCAGGCACAGCCGACGGGGAGGAACAGGAAGGGGCATGACCTCCCAGGGTGGCACGGTGCAGGCGGGAAGGCAAACGAAAGTGGACAGTTCCTGCCGGTCTGTTCAGCCTCGGGCGCCCCCCGACTGTAGAACGTGCTGCAGTTCCGCCCAGGTGCCACTCCCGCCCGGGCGGTGACCGGCCACGAAGTGCCAGTACCACCGTCCCGACCGCCGCTCCAGCACCACAATGCGGTAGTCGGCGGCCAATGTGTAATACCGGGCGGCTTCAGACGTTTTGTGTTCAGCGTCCGGCAGGGGCAGGCCAGGATTGAACGACATGCTCGACGGTACAGGGTTGGACACGTGTCTTGATGCTCCTTCAGATTGAGTTGAAATTTACTCTTCGTACGGACTCGGGTGCGTGCGCGCCGGCGCGCGGCATCCTACTTCCATACTGGAGAGATGGCTTTACGCCCACCTGATCCGGACTCTGCCCCCGACCCGCTTGAGGTGCCGACGACGCCCGACGTTCTGCGCAGCGCGGCGCTCCTCTACCTGGGCCACAGGGTTCTGGCGGAATATGACCTCAACGAGACGGCTCCAGTGCAACTGGTGTGTTACGTCACCGCTGAACCGGAACTGGCTCGGACCTTCCACCTGCGCACCCGGCGTGGCCGCGCCCGGGCCGGTCACGTCAGGGTCACCAGCGCCGCGCTGTATCAGCAGGATGTCCGGATCGCGAGAGACGCAGTGACGTGGCTGCTCCGGATGGCCGCCGAGCAGGGCTTACCGACCGTGAAGCAGACGGCGCCCGCGCCCCTGGTGGGCCTCTGGAGTGCGCACCCACCGGATGTCGACGCTCAACAGCGTCCGCAAGGCGTCCCCCGCACGCGGACGCAGCGCCCCCCGACTGAATGAATGGCACTCAGCATGACTCATCCCGTTGCCCGGTATGCTGGCCGGATGATGGCGGCCCCCACCTCTCCGGATGAAGCCGCGCGCCTGCTGGACCTGGCGCGCTATCACGTGCTCGACACGGAGCGGGAAGAGCCGTTTAACCGGATCACCCGCCTCGCCGCCCGCCTGCTGGGCACCCCGGTCGCCGTTCTGAACTTCGTGGATCAGTACCGCCAGTGGGGGAAGGCCATGGTGGGCCTCACCGACACCGAAGCGCCCCGTGAGCAGTCCTTCTGTGCCTGGACGATCGGCAGCGACCAACCCTTCGTGGTCGAGAACGCGACGACTGACCCGCGCTTCCAGGACAACCCGATGGTCACAGGTGACCCGCATATTCACATGTACGCCGGCGCGCCTCTGAAGACGCCTGCCGGGCACCGCATCGGGACGCTCTGCGTAACGGATTCCCGGTCCCACCCACTGTCGGGTGAAGACCTGCAGTCCCTGCAGGACCTCGCGGCGCTGGCCATGCAGGAACTCGAACTTCGGCGCAGCCTGCTGGACGCCGCCCGCGTGGCGGACGCGCAGCGGCGGCAGGCTGAGGAACTCCGGCAGGTCCTCAATCACGCCCGGGTGGTGGAGGGGATCAGTAGTCTGATGGATCTGGACCTGCCGTTCGAGGACGCGCTGGAGACGGCGGCGTCGCTGGTGAGTGACGCCATCGCGGCGGACTTCACGGCCGTACTGATCCGCAGTGGCGGGGGCTATACCGTCAAGGTGCCCCGGACTGGCCGAATCTTCCCGGCAGCGGTCAAGGAGGCCGCCGCGTCGCTCCTGAGTGGCAATGCGGGCGTGTTGGGCACGCTGGGCACACTTTCTTCGCCGGTCTACCTGAGTGAATACTCGGCATCGCCGCAGTCGCTGCCGGTGCTGATCGACGCCGGGGTGCAGCGGGTGGCGTATGTACCGCTGGGAATCGGGGACGACCGCCCAGTGATGCTGGTGATGCGCCTGCGCGGCCCGGACGTGCCGGACTGGCGGATGCAGGACAAGGCGCTGCTGGAAGTGGCGGGGCGGACCGTGGCGCATGCCCTGCGGCGCCAGGCAGCTCTGGAGCACGCGCAGGGAGAGGCGAGAGAAGATGGGCTGACCGCCCTCTTGAACCGTCGGGCCTTCGACGAGGATCTGCGTGCGGCCTGGACGCAGGGGGAGGCGACGCACCTGGCAGTGATCGACGTGGACGGGCTCAAGCGGGTCAATGACCGGGAAGGGCACGCGCAGGGGGACAAGCTCCTGACGATCTTCGCGCAGGCCCTGAAGGCGGAAGTGGGGGCCCTCGGGCAGGTGTACCGCCTGGGTGGGGATGAGTTCGCCATCCTCAGTCAGGAGCCGGCGGACGCGCTGCTGGAGTGGACGGATATCGCCACGCGGGTGGCGCGGCAGACGGTGCTGGCCCCGGTCGGGGCGAGTGTCGGCGTGGCGTCCCGCGCGGAGGTGGAAGGGCCGGAGGGGTTGTTGAGTCTGGCGGATAGCCGGATGTACGACATGAAGCGCCGTCTGAAGTCGATGTCGTGATTCACCTGACGCTGACGACGATCCTGCATGAGGCGCTGGCGGAAGGTTGGACGGAGGCCGCACCGGGCTGCGAGGACTTCACGCCGATCATGGAGGTGCTGGCCCGCCCGCATGACTGGCCGGTTACCGGTCCCTACCGATTGAGTGACGCGCAGATTCTGGACGGGCGGGGCGAGGTGTGCGTGCGGCTTCGGCGCGTGCCTGGACCGTGCCCCATGTGGTGAGGCTGGTCGGTGGTGGTGCGCCGCTGGATGCCTGGAGGAGGCGTTGGGTGCCGGTGAGGCGCTGCGCCCTGATGCGGACGGCTACCACAGTCGGCGTGGGGGGCAACGCATAAGCTTTCCCCCTATGACGCCAGCCCCCGCGTACCTGCCCGCTGGTGAGATGGCACTCGCCTAGTGGATCGAGATCTTGCCGAGTGACGAGACGCAGCTCGAAGGTCTCGCGCGGCAACTGGCCGGGCACGTGCAGGAGGCGCGCGCGGACATGCATCAGGTCGTGGGGGATCTTGAGGTCCTGACGCGGGCTTCAGCCACCTACAGCACCCGGCAGACGCAGCTGCTGGCCACGCAGCGGCTGCTCGCGCAGATCCAGCGCGGCCGCGCCCTGACCTGGGAGATTCTGCCCCCTGGGCAGCACGCGTGGGTGATCGCACCAGCGCGCCCCGAGGGTCTGACTGTGCCGACCGGCGCACCCGAGGCGCCAGAGCGGGACCACGTGCTCCAGCTGCGGCAGGCGGAGTCTGGGGCGGGCCTGACCGGCGTGTACCGGGGCGCCGCGTACTTCAGTCCCCACACGGTTCTGGCAACTTAAGCTCGGTAGGCTGGCGAGCTGTGACTGACCGGAAGCCCTACCGCCACCGTTTTCCCCTGAGCGTCATCGGGTACGCCCTCCGGCTCTACCACCGCTTCCCACTCAGCCAGCGGGACGTGCAGGAACTGCTCCACGAGCGCGGCATCCAAGTCAGTCACGAAACCCTGCGGCAGTGGAACATCAAATTCGCTCCCCTGCTCACTGAAGAACTGCGGCATCGCGAACCCC
>CALPYF020000096.1 GCA_943327755.2 Deinococcus hopiensis KR-140 | reverse complement strand
GCTGCGCGCCGATCCGGGTCATCCAGGCCAGTGCGATACACAACAGTCCGAAAAGCCGAGAGATTCGTTCCGGCGCTGTCATGTGCGTGGCCTCCAGATTCAGGCCTCGGGCTTTCATCGCGGAAAACGCCGATTCAATCGCCCACCTGAGCTGATAGGTCCGTAATACGTCCAGCACGGGCAAATCGGATGCCACGATCACCCTGTCCCCCGCGGGGGACAGGGTGATGACCACGTGCATCCAGCCCCCATAGACCCACGTCCGCTCGAAGAGGGTGCGCACCTGTCCCGGTTGGAGCGTCGTGAACAGGTCTCGCACCAGTTCATCCTCGATTCTGGTGTTCTCCCGGATGCGGATACAGTGCCGGATGCGTTTCCAGCGCAGGAACGAGCACCACTCGCGCCCCACGAACTCCTGGTCTGCGATCAACACGGCCCAGCGGCGGGCAGACATCACCTTGAGGAGCCGGGCGACCAGGAGGATCCGGGCAGCAGTGCAGCTGTTGCCTTGATGCGGCAGGATCGACCAGACGAGGGGAATCACCGCGCCCCCGAGCAGGACGCCCAGGACGAGGATGTTCAGCGGCGTCTGGCCGTAGTGCCATGTGGTGCGGTCCATGATCAGGGTGAGCTTGCCGTCGGGCAGCAAGGGAAGCAGGACGTCTGTGACGTCCTGCGGCGTGAGCTGAGCGTCGTGAAACACGCGGGCCACCGTCCGGGTTTTTGATTCCAGCGTGGCTGCTCTGGGCAGATGAAGCGCGATCTTGCGGTGGAGTGTGGACTCGGCCTGGAGCACGGCCAGGAGCACTTCGGCAAGACGACGGAGCGCGTCCGTACGGCGGTGTGGCCAGCGAGTGTGCAGGTAAGTGGCCAACGTGTCAGTATGGAAGCGGGCAGTATCGGGGCTCGTCACAGACCCAGATACCGCCCTTTTTCATGCCTCACTGCGTTCAGGACGCCATTTCTGGCGAAGTGTCAGGTGCTGAGCTCCACATCAATAGAAAGCTTCAATGGCTCCAACTTAGATTGAAGAACGTATTCCAGCGGCAGACCCGAGGACAACAACCGCTCTTTCCATTTGTCTTCCTGCATGACTGACTCTAGCGTCGTGCGGGCACAAGCAGCGGCTTCGTGCAGAGGAGCGCAATCTTGTCGTCACCGCAAGCTGGCCACCACCGGCCGCCAGGCCGGGCCATGGCGCTCGCCGCCTCAGCCGGTGGGCCCGCAAGCTGGCCGCCTCACGCAGCACCAGGACCTCGACGCGCAGCTGCTTCAGGTAGAGGCCGCGTAGCTCCAGCACCCAGTATTCGGGGTGTTCCTGCAGGACGCGCACCACCTCGAAGCGGGGCTCGTTGCCTGCGCACAGGCTGTAGCGGGTACCAGGGGCGGGCGGGGTGTCCACAGGAGGCACGCTAAGGCCTGCGCGGACCCCCGGGTGTGCCTGTCCTCACCACGGGTCTTCGCACGGCCTTCACCATCGCCCCTGGGCGAAGTGCGGATGGGTTGCGCCCAGCACCGCCACGCCCTGCACTGCCCGCCTTCCAAACGACGCCGGGGACCGGAATGTGAAAAGGCCCCCTGCGGCGTGACGTGAGGAACGCCGCTGCCCTGGGGGCCTGGTCCCCGCGCCAGCGGGGATTCGCATGGAGGGCCGCGCCTGACAGGCGCTGTCACCTTCGCGGCCGGCCTACGCCACTTCGACCTCGACGGCCTCACCCGCGAAGTACGCCGCCCGCTGCGCCAGCGTGCGGATCTTCGCCGGGCGCAGGGTGGGCTGCATGCACACGCTCCAGCCACTGCCCGGCCCGCTCCAGGTACCGGGCCCGGCAGGCGGGGGGCATGCCTGGGGCGCCGCCTCCAGCTGGAACCTCGACGCGCTCGGTGAACTGGATGCGGTCCATGCCGTCAGGGGGCTCACGGTGGGGCGTGTAGTACCGCAGGCTGTACTCGTAGACAGCAGGCGGGTCGGTCTCCTTGGCCAGGCGCGACCGTGGCCGCAGACTGGCCACCTGGGCGGCCAACTCGGCCGGGTCAGCCTGCACGATGTGTGACCGGCCGCCCTTGTACAGCTCGACGTGGGCGTGACCGGCGCCGGTGGTGCTGGGCGTGACGGCGCGGATCTGGCGGGCCTGGACCTGCACGCGGCGGCCGTCGGTGGCGCGCAGGGTCAGCAGGTCACGCGGGGTCGTCTTGGGCATCGGGGCACCTCCAGCGGCCCACCTCGCGGCGGGCCGCCTCATGGGGTCTCAGGCGGCGGGGTGCAGGCGCTCGGGCTTCTCCAGCCACTCGCGGAACGGGCCGGGCAGGTGCGGGCTCTCCCCGTCCAGCAGGCGGCACTTCACCTTCCTGGGCGTCACCTTGATCACTTCGGCCTTGCCGCGCACCGTGGCGACGTGCTGCCCCACCTGGAAGTCGCCGGGCACGGGCACGCCCTGGCCGGTCTCCCCTATCAGCCGCGCGAGGCGGGCTTCCTCGTGCAGGATGCGCTGGCCCAGGTGATCGGCCCAGCGCTGGGCGTGCTCGGCACTGCTCGCGCCCCAGGTGACCCGGCGCGCGCACTTGCGCTGCTCGGCCTTCAGCGTCTCGATGCGCCGGGCAATGTGGGCTGGGGTGTGCAGTTGCTGCTCGCGGCGCGCGGTGCCCTCGGCGCGGCGGGTGTAGTGGTCGGCCTTGCCCTGTTCGGCACGCAGGGCCTTGTGGTGGGCGTCTACGCGGTCCATGTCGCGGCGGTACCGGCGGGCGCTGTAATGGTCGCGCAGCATGGGCTGGCCAAGCGGGATGGCATCCATGATCTGCCGCACGGCCCCGCGCCGCGCGTCAGCGCGGCCCTGGGCGCGTTTGGCTTTGCCGGTGAAGCGCGCCGCGCGGCCCTGGAAGTCCTCGGGCTCGTCCACCGCTTCGATTGTTGCGAACACCTGCACGACGTCCTCGCGCTCGGGGGTCCAGTTGCCCACGAAGGCTTTGTGGCCGCGCCACCAGCGCAGGCCGCAGGCAGTGACGCGCTGGTACTCGTCATCGGTCAGGCGCTCGCCGGGGAACAGGTAGAGTTTGTCGTTGTCCTGGTTGTACGTGGCGGTGTGTGGCATGGCAGGTCTCCCCTGGAAAGAACGTGCGCGCGCAGCGCGCGCTGTATGCACCCCGGAGCGAAGGGGTGCCGCCGCCCCATGAGGGGCGGCCGCCCCCTGGGGGCTTAGGCGGTCTGGGTCTGGGGGCGGAACGCTCCGGCCTGGGCGCTGTGCACGGTTTCGGCGCAGCACGCCATCACGGGGGCTTCCGCGTCCATGTCGTACCGGGTGAACACGAGCGTCTGTGAGCCGTCGTCGGTGAGGATGTCGGCGGCGCCGTGGGGGTGGATGCGGACAGAGGCCAGGTACCGCCCGGTGTTGTCCAGCAGCAGCGCGCCCTGGTAGGTGTGGTCGGTCCACGCGAGGGACACGCCGTGCAGGGTCAGGACGGCGTTTGCGTCCCAGAGGGTCGCCCAGCGGTTTTGGGTGTCCACTTCCGCCAGGGCGCGGGGGTCCATGTCGGCGGGGTCGGGCGTGGCGGGGGTGCCGGGTTGGCCGGGCAGCACGAGCACGCTGTCCACGGTGAAGTCCTGAAACAGGAGTGTCGTCCAGGTGAAGCCGCCGCTCTGGGTGAAGTAGTTGTAGCCGGTGGGGATGTCCAGGCGCAGGACGTGGGCGCGGGCGTTCAGGTGGCGGCGGCTGGCGGCGCGCAGTTTCAGCGCGGCCAGGCGGCGGCGCAGGCCCTGGAGGCCGTGCGGGAGGCTGCGGGAGAGGTCGTCGGTTTCGGTGTTCTGGGCGTCCAGTTCGGCCATCTCGACGGAAAGGGCGGTGGTGGTCAGGGTGTTCAGGGCGCGCTGCTGCCCCTGGGTCAGGGTGGGCATGAGGGTTCCTCCAGTGGCCCCGCCCGCCTGGGGGCGGGGCCGGTGAGATCAGGCGGCGATGCGCTGGGGGCGGGCTTCGGGCGTCAGGTCGTGCGCGGTGGCGTACAGGTACGCGCCGTGCTGGTTCGTCATGACGGGCAGGGCCACAACGTCGGGCCGGGTGTCCAGCTCGACGCGGGCGTGCAGCTCATGGCTCCAGACGATGTAGGCGCTGACGGTGCCGGGGCCGTAGCCGTCCACGAAGACGCGCTGGCCGATGGTTGGCACGTCGCCCTCGCCGGTCCAGTGCGCTTCGGTGGGCATCTCGCGCAGGTCGGAGAACTCTTCGTATGGACGGCGGGTGGTGGACTGCTCAGGCATGGTTGGTGCTCCTTTCCCCTCTGTCTGGGGTAACTACATTGTACACTTCTTCGTGTACAGCGTCAAGGAAAACACCCACCCACACAACAAAACTGAGAGACTGTTAGTCCCTCAGCACCCTCCCCCTTCCCTCGACCCCACCCCACCGGAGTCCGTCACACCGCGCCCCCTCCGGGCGCGCGTGTGCCGCCCCTGCGGCGCCCCGTGGCCTTCCACCCCGCGCCCGTCCCTTCTCGTCTGCTGCGCTTCAGCCCTTCCCCATGCTGAGGCCTTCTGCTGCTGTCAAGCGGGGCCGCTCGTCGGCCCCAAGCCGCAACCCGCCCGGTGCCCTTCCGGGTGGGTTTGACAGCGTCCCTGGGGGCTGTGGCCCTGCCTATCCTGCCGGCGCCAGCCGGGGAAAAGATGTCGGCGCCCTTCTGACATCTTTTCCCCGGCTGATGCCCGTCCGGCGAGGACACCGCTGTTTGCCGTTGTGCTGTTTGGGCGGACCTGAACGTGTCCGACGAGCCGCCTCTAGGAGCGCGGGCAGGTCCGCCCCGCACCTGATCCGCTTCGCGGTCAGGTGCCTCTGTGCGGTGCGGCCTGTGGCCGCGCTGCCCTCTTCGGCCCGCTGTTCGGGCCGAATCCCGGCCCCTGGGCCGGAATGGGCCGCGCCACGTGGTGTGCTGCGGATCTGTTGCGCCCAGGACCG
>CALPYF020000095.1 GCA_943327755.2 Deinococcus hopiensis KR-140 | reverse complement strand
TGCTCCGCTATCGGATCGAACCGTTTGTTGAAGCCGCATGATTCAGCTCCACGCTGTCCTGTGGTCCTACCCCTCAGCCTCGGAAGACCCGGAAACCTTCCCCGAAGGTTTCCGCACCGCAGGACTGGCCTGAAGGTCGACGGGTGCAGATTGATGCGACACGGCTGTCGCTGCCCGACGGGGTCTGCTGGATCTACTTCGTGCTGGACGTTCCATCACGGGTGGTGCTGGCCAGCTGTGTGGTGCGGAGCCTGCCAATGCACCTTGCGAAATGGACGCTCGACGAGGCGATCACCGTGCTCAGCACTCTGGGGATCGCGGAGCGCATCCTGGTGCAGAGTGATGGGGGCAGCGATTTCACCAGTGACCTCTTTCAGCAGGCCTGCTTGACGTATGGCCGCTGGGTCCGCTGCAAGGTGTCCCAACCGGGCGGCACTGGGACTCTCGAACGCCTCAACCGGACGTACAAATACCAGTTCGCGTTCCGCCACGACTGGCACTCGATGGCCGATGTCCGGGCGGCCATGCCGGACTTTCACCGGTGGTACAACCACGAGCGCCGACACTCGGCGCTCGGCTACGCCACGCCCTGGTCTACACTCACCTCATCGGCGAACGCTCGTAACGCCGCTTGAAGTCAAAACTGGAGCACTACCGATCCAACCAGCCAACTTATACGACACGACCGTGAGCGATGAGCTCAACCGGCGGTGGCCCGCCGAAGCCGGGCCACGCATCATCGGTGACAAGGGGTACTGCTGCCTGGGCTACGTGTTCCCACCGAAGAGCAATACACGGTACGACACGGGGTGGCGGCCAGGCTGCCACCCTCGATTGCGAAAACGCGCGGTGAGGCCATGACAGCAGGCTCCCTCACCCGAGTGGCTCGCCCGGACCGTCGTTACTCAGGCCGTCAGCCTCTGATGATTCCGTGACAGCGTGACGCCCGCTTGCAGGTTAGGGCAACGGCAGTGGACTGCCGGCAGGACACAGCCAACGTTTGAGGGGAAGTGGCACCGCTATCGTCCCGCATGACTGTCGTCTGCAGGGATCTGGAGGAGCAGTTCGACCTGAACTGTGTTTTTCCCTGAGCGCTTCGCTGCGTACATAGCCGCGTCGGCCCGTGCAATCAGATCGGTGACGCGGCGCTGTAAGGGTGCATCGGTGTAGTACGCACCGATGCACGCGGTGACACTGACGGTTCGAGTGCCTATCTGCACCGGCTCCTGCAGCGCACTCAGCAGAACCTCTGCCCGCCGCTGAGCCTGCCTGGATGTGGCTGCCCCGATCAGAGCGACGAACTCATCGCCGCCCCAGCGTACGGTGAACTCACCGGCTTCCTGCCAGCGGCGCAACCGACACGCCACTGCCTGTAAGACCAAGTCCCCCGCTGCGTGCCCCCAGGTGTCATTGACCTTTTTAAAATCATCCAGATCGATGAAAATCATCGTGTTCAGCCTGGGAGACGCCCTGGTGACTGGATTCGTTTCCAGGGCTGAGCGATTGAGAAGCCCCGTCAGTTCATCATGCGTCGCCTGATATGTCAGGCGACGCTCCAGTCCCCGGTGACTGGTAATATCCCGAATCATCACGAGATCGCCCGTCCAGATGCCATGGCGTTCCACCGGACAACTTTGCAGACTCAGATGCTGAGCGCTGGCACCACGCCGGACGCATACGGTACTGTCTGCCTCGACCTGGAGCGGCGCAGCCACCTGACTTTCATCTGTATCTACCGCCAGAACATCCGGCAGCGGTGCCAGGTTACCTAGCAGTTCCCGGTACGCGACGTTTCCGAATAACTGGCAGCCTGCCGTGTCGTAGAACGTCACGGCGACCGGCAGATGTTCGAAACAGGCTTCCCACCAGCTTACCTGGTCCTGGGACTGTTGCAGTGCCGTGACGTCGTGCCCTTCCAGGATCACGCCACCGCCGGGAGCGGGTGTGACGCTGAAGGTCCAGTGGCGCGCAGGGTCGACCTGGTGCACCATGACGTTCCCTCCCACGCCACACCGCGCGCTGTTCACCGCATCCCGCAGGGCGGCCGCAGCGTACGCTGGACAGCTCGGCCACCAGGAACTTCCAGCGTGGAGCGCAGCCTGGCACCAGCGCTGCGCCGCTGGATTGCCGCTCACCACCCGGTCGTTCCCATCGAGGCACAGCAGCAGCGTCTCAGTCATGTGTGACCAGTGCGACAAGAGTTCACTCTTCAGCGGTGGACAGCGAACAGACCGTGTGTACATGCATACCTCAAACGGACATGTTTGACGCCTGCCGTTGATGGAGGGTAGAGCCCCTCTCTCGTAGGACGAATGTCGACTATGAATCGGGACGGCATTAGGATCTGCGGCCCCGCTCAGGGCGATGGGGGTCCGGGGCGTCCAGCCAGTCATAGAGCAGCAGGGCACCTGAGAGAATCAGCAACCAGGTGGTCCACGCACTGGGTGGTATCAGACCGAACAGCAGCTGAGAAAAAAGCCCAGTGACGCCCGTGAGGGCCAGCACGACGCCGATCAGTCCTGCAGCTGACTTCGCTGTTTCTGTATCCACCGCGCCGCCCAGCAGCACTGTTCCAGCGATAAGAATCACGGCGCCCGACAGGGTATTGAATGGAAATACGCCGAAGCTTGGCGGGCCAGCCAACATCAAGCCCCAGATGCCCAGCATGACGAGCAGCGCGCCGAGCGTGATATCAATCCAACGGGCCGTGGACATGTGGTTTCCTCCTGATGCCGGGTCGCGCCCCGGCCATGACGTCGACCCAGCAGTGTCCAGTTACCTGGGGTGCTGCACAGCGATCTGGTTGTCGACGCGACGCACGCCCGGCGCCAGCCACGCCGCGTTCTCCGCGTCACGCCGCTCGTCCCAGGAACGGACCGCACCTGTCAATGTGACGGCGCCGTCACGCAGGGCAACGGCAATCTGCTTCGCGTCCACGCTGGCATGCCGCTGGCACGCGCCGATGATCTTCTGACGAACCTCCCGCCAATCCGAGCGCTCTTGCGGGCGGACAGTGACCGTATTGATGACGCCCGTGACGCCGGGCACGCAACGAGTGGACTGTTCTGCGGTGTCCTTCTGATCATGCCAGTCGCACTCGCCGGACAGGGTGACCAGACCAGCATGAACTGCGCTCCTGATCTGTCCGGGTGGGATCAGGCTGTTGGCGTCGATCGCTGCCGTGAGGGTCTGGACAATGTCTTCATCGTCCCGGCGGTGCTGACCCAGCACATCAACCTCCAATTCGTCCGCCAGGCCCCGGACGTCCTGCAGGCCCAGCACGACCTGCCCCGCGTGGTACCGCTCAATGAAACTGGGTACCTTGCCGGTCATGGTGATGATGCCCGCGTTGGCCGTGAGGCCAATGTGCGCCGCAGTGATGCGTGGGTCGAACGTCA
The DNA here is from genome assembly GCA_943327755.2 of Deinococcus hopiensis KR-140. Classification (GTDB taxonomy): domain Bacteria; phylum Deinococcota; class Deinococci; order Deinococcales; family Deinococcaceae; genus Deinococcus; species Deinococcus hopiensis_A. Next base: position 1,543 of record CALPYF020000095.1, on the reverse strand, counting down.
GGGCGTCCTGCACCGCCTGTCGGAGCGCGGCGTCAGTCTTTTGGGCACCGTCAAGCATGATCACCTCGCGAATCCCCAGGATGGGGGCAGACTCACGTGACCTTCCGGCGTCATCCCAGCGGCAGCACCCGCCGGGAAAGAGGTCACTCTCCGCACCGTATGGGCAAAGGGTTACGGCGCAGTTACCACGCGTTCGGGCCTGGTCCTGAACGCCACATCCGGCGTGGGTCACAGCAGGCGGTACCGGCCACGTGACACCCGTTCGAGATCCTGATAGTCAGCCTCATTCGGCTTGCGGGCGCTGGCATTCCGGCACATCAGGGTGTGTACATGGAACCGCACCTCGGCGTCACTGTAGTGGGCGCCATGCTGACGCATCCACTGCACAACGCCCTGAATGGAAAACGTTCCTTCGGGATGTGTGCGGCTCAGTTCGCGGGCGGCGGTAAGAATCACGGAGCGGCATGTCATGCGGCAGTCTCCTAAGTTTGGAGGGGCGTCTCGCCGAGCGCTGAATTGAGAACAGCGCCCCGAGGGGCGCTGCAGGTGGCTGTCTTACCAGCGGTCGTAACGACCATCACTGGAAGCAGTGGCGGGCGCGGCCCGGGTGACCACGATGTTGCGGGCTTGCGGGCCTTTTCCACGCTGACCTTCTTCGACCTCGTATTCCACTTCGTCGCCTTCGTTCAGCTTCTTGAAGCCGTTGCCCTGAATCGCGCTGAAATGTGCGAATACATCTGGGCTTCCGGCGGTCTGGATGAATCCAAAGCCCTTCTCTGCGTTGAACCACTTCACTGTTCCTGTTGCCATATGCTCCACTCCTGAGACTTCCGCTCTACGACAACGCGCACAGGCAATTGCCCGTGCGCGATCAAAGCGGACTCGGAAATCTACGCCCTCACTGTACCCTGTTCGGGACGCGATCACTGCAGTGGTGATCACACCTTGCGCTCTATGGAGTCGCGCGCGCGGCTGCTCCCGAGCGACAAACGTCCCATCAGATCCACGAGGTGCCGTGCTGACACCGGTAGAATCACCCGCCCTTTGAGGTAGAGAGCGCTGTCGCTGTGCACGTTCTGACGGATCACATCCCGGAGATACACCATATGTGTGCGCCCGTCGTGTGTGAAGCGGACCCGGTCCATCGTGCCGGGAACCCAGGTGAAACTCAGGTCGTTTGAGACGGTCATATGGACGCTCCTTGTGCGGTGGCTCATCGAGAAGGCAGGCGTGGCACCTGAGACGAGCGTCGGAACGGCCACACTGCGGATTGAGAGGCGCTCGGGCCAGTGGTCTGTGCTGAAGTTCAGTCAAGAGGCGTGGTGTTCAGCAGGGCACTTCATGACCTGCTCCAGTACGTGGGGCCCGATGCGGGGCCAGTTCACTGCCGTGCAGTCAAGACCTGTTGCGCAGTAGAGGTCGGAGCGGTAGGTTCAAGGGTGTTGCGGCTTGAGAAGCTGAAATCCAGGGGGCGGTCCTTTGAACGGCTGGTGGGGTTGAGTCCTGCCGAGTTCGACCAGCTGCTGATTGAACTGGAGCCCTT
>CALPYF020000094.1 GCA_943327755.2 Deinococcus hopiensis KR-140 | reverse complement strand
AGGTGAAGGCTCATGGCCGGGCGGCCATGAGCCTCGTGCGGTACGGCGCGGAGCGGCTGTGCCATGCCCTGCGGTGGAATCTCCCCGAGTTACCCGCACTGATCAGGCTGCTGAGCACGCCATTTCACGCGCCAGGCGCGGCTTGAAGGCAAGATGTCCGGTACAGAGGTCGGCAGCAGTCAATCTGCCCCTACGGCATGCACAAACGGAGTCAGATAGTTTGTACACGTGAACTACACTGAATTTCAGGATGCCCTGAGAGCCGCCCTACGGGGGAAGCGGGGGGCACAGGCAGAACTTGCCCAACGCCTCCAGATCAACTCGTCCAGCGTCTCCTCATATGTCACAGGCGGGAATAATATTCCCGTCACACATCTGGATATGATTCTTGACATTCTCAAGCAAGATATTCAGCTTGTCGAGAAGAAACAGTGAACGCACCAGATGACCCAGTAATAACGTAAGGCTCACGACGAGGTAGATGCAGCTTGGCTATACTCAAGCCGCATCTACCTTGTTACCGGGTGGATATGAGTCTTTGTCGTTCAGAATCGTACTCGTTTTTTGCTAATTATCTTAATTAGCAGGACACCCGGGTGACACCGCTCATCGTGCGGGTCGCCCATCCTGTCAGCGGCTTCATCTACGCTTTGACATTCAGTCATGCAGTTGTGGATTACTCGACATTAATGGCGTCACACACGTAGAAAAGTTCACTTTTGACACCCCCTATTTGATGGTGTTACGAGCGCTTCAGTTCTGGGATCATCTAGGCATGAAGGCCCCGGGTTTCACCCTGATTGAACTGCTGACGGCCATGGCCATCATCGGCATCCTTGCGGCCATCGGCATCGTGAGTTTCAGAAGCACATCCAGAACACTGACCTTCTCCGGATATGTCAACGAGATTGCGCTGTCGGTTCAGCAAGCCACCTCCCGCGCCAACAGCACTAACCGCCTCTACGTCATCCTGTACGACACGGCCGGCGTCCGCTGGGGCCCCGCACAGTCCACCCTCACCCCAGACGCCTGTGAAACCGGCACCACACCCACCCTCGCCTCAACCGACACCACCATCACTAAACCCACCGACGTGACTCAGACGGCCACCGGCTTCCTCTGCGTCTCCGCCCCCGGTCTCGTCACCCGACTCAACACCCTTCAGACCTGCCCGTACAACGGTACCACCGTGCCTTGCCTCCAGGCCAGCCGCAGCGGCACGCAGCGCGCCATTCTCATCTCCGCCAGCGGCCAGGCGGTCGTTCAATGAACCATCCCGATCAAGGCCTCACGCTCGTTGAAGTGATTGTCGCGCTCGCCATGCTCGCCATCCTGAGTACAGCCGCCGTGACGGCCTACCTCTCCAGTATGCAAGGCAACCAGGCCGCGGCACTCTCCACACGCGCCACCCAACTCATCGCAGCCATTACCGCCCAGGTCAACCAGCACGCCATTACCCTCGATTCAGGCTCATCCGAACTTCGTTTCTACACCCCCACCAACTTCACAGCGCCAGTTTCAGCTCCTACCTCCGGGTCCACCTGCACCCTCCCCGCAAATTCACAAAACTACTGCGTGATCGTCTCCAACACCACGCAGTACAACCCCGTGCAGGGCAGTACTAGCGTTCTGAGCAGCCCAGCCGAGCTGTACACCATTCGCGCCTGCTGGCGCAACCGAGGAGCGATCAGCTGTGCGGAAGCAGACACCATCTACTGAATTTCGGACGCGTGGCTTCACGCTGGTGGAACTGCTCGTCGCCATGAGCGTTCTCCTGGTCATCCTCGGCATTGTCTTTACGGCCTTCACCGGCGCCCTGACCCAGCAGCGCAACACAGAATCCACGGTCAGCCTGGAATCCAGCCTGCGCCGAACCTCGCAGATCATCACCCAGGACCTCCGCAACTCCGCCTACGGGCTGATCACCAGCCAGCCCTACGTGAGTGCGAATACCAGCATTTCCATCGCTCGGCTCACAGATACGGCCGTCCACAGTGTCACGGGCCCAGCTGCAGCTTTCAACACGTCAGCTGCGGTCGACATCATTACTCCAAGCGCATTTTCCTGGCCCGTTGGGACCCGTTTCCTGCTGATCAACCCGACCACAGCTCAGAAGACAGCCACCAGTCACGTGCTCACCACGGCCGTCACAACCGGGGGGGCGGTCACGCTCGCCCACGCCACTACCATGAACACCATCTGTTCCAGCCCCGACAATCTGGTGCAGCGCGTGAATCTCGTCGGGTACTCCTTGAATACCGCTCAGAAGATCCTGTACCGCAGTTCGCAAGGAACTGAAACACCACTTGCCTACGGCGTATCTGCGTTCAACGTCACCTACATCGATACAGTCGGGACGACGTATACCCGGATGCAGGATGTCCCTGCCAGCGCCACGCTCTCCCGAGTGGGTCTGCGACTTGACATGGAGCGTACGGAACCGAGCGGCGTCAAGACCCGCAGCCTCTCCGCCAGCGTCGAGATTCCCAAAGTTTTTACTTTGACCAACTCCCCCCTGAAATATATCGTCCCGAATACTTCGGTGACGTGCTGAGCTGGAGGTTTCATGAAACAGCGTGACCAAGGAATAGCGGTCGTCACTGTCCTGATGCTGGTGCTTATCCTGACTGGGGTGTTCGCCGTCATGACCCGGCTGACCATTCTCAATTTGCAGCAGACGGGCGACTCGCTCCGCGTTACCCGAACCCTTGCGGTCGCGCAGGGTGGCCGGAATTTCGCCCAGAGTCTGCTGCAAGGCCCAGTTGGCGCAAAGATGGGGGACTCCGTCGTCAACCTTGCTCAACAAAACCTGATCGGCAATGCCTCGACCTGGGTGTTCGCATCGGGCTATATCACCACCCGTCCGCCGGCCAACATCGTGGCACAGAAGTTGGATCTGCTCGGTAACGACCTCCAACCTCGCCTGCCTGGCGCAGGCTGCTATGGGCCGTACCAAGTCAAAAACAATCAATATCTGAGCATCCGCATGACCTTTACAGGTCAGTTGCCCGCCTGTGACGGTGAGCCGGCCACCACGGTCGGGCTTGGAGAGGGCCGGTTCCTGTCGGGTGCCCGAAACAGCACCCAGGAATACAGCCTGCCGTACGTCATGGTCGTTGCCGCGTCGGAAGGCACCGCCCGCCGCACCCTGACCGTCAACGGTGAGTACCGCTTCACGGTAGGAAACGGCAGCTTCGCCCGATTCGCTCTGCTCACCGATCAGCACCAGCAGGGCTCGTCCGCCAGCATCTATTTCACCTCCCGCACGCTCTTCAATGGCCCCGTTCATACCAACGGGAATTTCGCATTCAACGGTGAACCCTGGTTCGGTGGTGCCGTCAGCAGTAGTGGCGTGAAAGACCGCGGCACACCAGGAGGATTCTTCGCGGCATCCAACGGGACAACAGCGTTCCGAAATCCGTCGCAACTCAACCCGCCGACCTATTCGTACACGCAGCCTGAATTCACCAACGGGGTGTCCTGGAATGCACCTGAAATCCCGTTCCCGACCAATTCCAACGATCAGGCCGCAGCGGCACAACAGGCTGGGCTCTACATCAATAACGCGAACTCTAATATCGTACTGAACACGGGCGTCGGTGAGGCGGGGACCATCATGGCTGGTCAGAACTATCAGGCCATCACAGTCACGACAACCACTTCACCTGTGACGACCACGCAATACCGCGTGATGGAAGACCCCGTCAATGGGGGTCCTGGCCCGCTGTATCAAAAAGTCGGATTGGTTTGGGTACCAGCTCTCAACAATCTCGTGCCTCCCACACCTATCACCCGATTTAACGGTGTCATTTACGGCAACGGCGGCATTAATAGTCTGAAAGGACCAGCGCGTGTTCCGGCCAACAGCACCAATCCCAATACGGCGCCACCAGCTCTGGCCAGCTTTGCTGGGATTACAGTCGTCTCGAATGACGACATCAGAATCACAGGTGACCTGAAGTACACGGACAATCCGTGTGATGGTGCACTCCGACGGGACAGCAATGGGGACGTGCAAGTTCCCAACTGCTCGAGCGATCCTCTCGCGCAGAAGAACGTCCTTGGGATCTACAGCAGTGGCGGTGCCGTCCGGATCGGTGCAGGGAATTCCAACAGTGCGTTGAATGTCCCGACTGACGTGCAGATTCAGGCAACGATCATGGCGGACGACACCGTTGAGGTTGAGAACTACACGACTGTTTCTTGCAGTCTCGGCACCGCTTACATTCTGGGCGGCGTTATTCAACGCAAATACGGCGCTTTTGGTAAATTCAACTCGGTGTCTGGCAACTGCACGAGCGGTCTGGGGCGCAGCTTCACGTACGACCAGCGCATGCTGAACGGCCTGGCTCCGCCCTTCTTCCCGACCACATCCATGACGAACCTGATGCCCAACCGTCAGGTCATCCAGTACGGCCAGTCCGAGCAAGACCGCCGCTGACCTCAGAAGGGGAGGGCAAGGGCCACGGGATGAGTCTCGTGGCCCTTCCGCTGCGCTCCGAATCACTCAAGGTAACTCGTACTGGTCTCGCCCTATCTTGTTCAGTCGGCCGTGCTGAACCAGTCTGAACAGTTGCACCCGCACCCGGTTCAGTTCCTGCTGAGTGGGGTTCTGCCCGTAGATCAGTCGTGTCATGTCCAGTGCCGATGCGGGCCAAGCGACCTGCCTCCACGACTGTTCAAGTGCCGTGGGGGGCCGACTCTTCCGCGTCCGCCTCGCCCGACCAAGATTCGGGTCTGGCAGAGTCAGCCGGAGCTCGTCCCGAATGGAGAGAATCAGGGCCCGTGGCACCCGCAGGTCCCGGGCCAGTTCAAAGGGCCGCAGCCCACCACGTAGGCCGTCCAGCACTGCGGTCTGTAGGTTCTGGGCAGGCTCCGGGTCTGGTTGGGTGCAAGTCCGGTGACCGTCTTGACCGCGCGGTGCCTCAGCTTCGTCCAGAATGACCTGTAGGGCGGTCCGCCAGGCAGGCTTCCACGCACCAAGTCGCAGGCGGATGGTGCTCTCGTCGGGCCCGTCGTCCTGCGTTTCGAAGTACTCCGTTCGGGAGGGTAGATTCGCATGGCGCCGGATATACCGCACCATCCAGGCGAGTACCTTGTCGCGGGTCCACTTTAGTCGCGCAGGCGGCTTCCGAAACGTCAGTTGCCCTTGGGGGGAGTGATCGTCCCCCAGGGAAACAGTGTGCTCTTGCGGAGGAGCGGCGACAGCAGACATGGCCTAAGAGCATGTCACAACACGATGAGAGCGAAGGGGACGCCAATACCTGCGTGACCTTTATCGAACACATATCTCAAATCACCCGGTGGAGGACCTGTTATCCACTCCTTTCACACATCTCCGGTTGAGGCACCCTCAAACGTGTTGCCTCCAAAAGCTAGCAATGGGAATCCCATGGCCTCTCTCCTTCAAGCCGCGCCTGGCGCGTGAAATGGCGTGCTCAGCAGCCTGATCAGTGCGGGTAACTCGGGGAGATTCCACCGCAGGGCATGGCACAGCCGCTCCGCGCCGTACCGCACGAGGCTCATGGCCGCCCGGCCATGAGCCTTCACCT
>CALPYF020000093.1 GCA_943327755.2 Deinococcus hopiensis KR-140 | reverse complement strand
TCCGAGTTCACCTCGGAGCACGCTCAGGACGATGGCTTCCTTCAGGTCAGTGCTCCAGGTTTTTCGCTGTTTTCCCATGGTGATCTCCAGTGTGCTCGTCCCTCTCTTCGAAAGGGTCAGATTCTGGAAGTCATCCCTGGAGCACTACCGGGCGTGTACAGGTCTCCTTCGGGTAGGTATTGCACGGTGTCGTCCGTATTGGGCAGGACCTGCACACCCCCGGTGGTGGGATTGGCGGTGCTGGCCTGAGCGGGCTGGGTATTCAGCGCTAACGTGTCCGCTTCAGCGGCAGTGTAAGCCGGAGCGCCCGGAGCACGGATCAGGGCACTGATGGCCGTGTCGTGCGTGGCGCCGGGGAGGCTTCCCGTCGTGCGTACGCCCAAGAAGCTGACGTTGTTCAGGGCAGCCGAGCTGGTCACGCTGACGACGGAGTACACGTACCGGAAGCCAGCGGTGCGGGCCTGGCCGGACGGAATGATGTCCACACTGCCCCGGCCAAGCACCCGGACAGGCACGACTGTTCCCTGCTGATCCGTCAGGGCCTGCTTAGTGACGGTGGCACTGAGCTTGACCGCGAAGTCTGGGGTTCCCAGACCTGTGAACGTCAACGTGAAGGGCTGACCGACCGGAGTGAAGTTGGGGGAGGGGAGGGTTGGCTGCGCGCATGCTCCAAGCAGCAAGGTGCCGAGCAGCAGGAAAAAAATTCGCTTCATAGCTGCTCCTATCGGGCTCGGAAGATCGTGACGGTGAAGTCAGCGGGCGTCGGCGAGCTGACGGTGATGCCCCCCTGCTGATTGGCGTTGACTCGTGTCCGCAGGTAGCTGGTGGCCGTCTTTTCATAGGAGAGCGTTAGCTGCGTGCCGCTGGTGAGCGTCCGGGTCGCCGCAGGGAAGCCTCCCAGTCCACCGAACACTGAGCGGTAATTCCAGCTTGGGGCGTTAAAGTTCGGGGCGACGCCTGCTGCGAGAGCGTCGTCCACGTAGGTCGCCACAGCCCAATCGTTCATCCACGTGATTGGATCTGCGCCGATAACGCCCTGAAGGTTCGCCAAGCCTGTCGTAGTGGAGTTGATGAGAGCTGTCCAGAAGCTGGCCTCGGTATTGCCTGTCGTGGTGACGTACCGGTCAACGGCATATCGCAGGAAGTTCCAGGTTGCGCCACGTGCTGCGATTGCCGGGGTTCCGGTTGGATTTGTCCAATAGGGTCCGGCTGTGTTGGGATTCTGGAGGAAGGGGCGGTAGTTGCTGTAATTCTGATTCGCGTAGGTGTTGAACGCGGCGACTCGGCGGCTTGCCGTCGGCCCGGTCGTGAGGGTTGACAGCACAATGTTCATACGGGGCGTCAAGGAAGGTGTAATGACCGTCCCGTCGGTCGCCACCGCTGTGGCTTGATAGAACGTGAGTTCTGAGGCGATATCGCTCAAGCCTTCAAGGAGCCAGGACTCTTCGAGTGGTGCGCCTGTGACTCGAACGCGGCGGGAGTTGTTGATGACCCGTGCTAACTCACGGCCACTGGTTTGAATCGCTGTGCTGACGGCGGACGCGACCGTGACCACGTTGCTGTTGACTGCTCCTGTGGGGTCAGCTGCCTGCAGGTAGATGATCTCGCCCACATTGCTGCCTGAGCATGTCGTGATCGGGGATGAATCGCGTGCGTCAGAGAATCCTGTATTCCGTGATGAACTTGCGGGCGGATTCCGAGCGTTCACTGCGGAGGTGAAGAACAGCACAACGCGGTTGCCGTTGTTGTCGGCATCAGTTGGGAGACCGAAGCCCCCTGTGACGGCCGGCCAGATTTGATTCGTGAAGCTGTTGACGATCCCTTGGTAATCGGTCCCCACAGACTGGGTGCTGACGTCTGGGATTCCCCCTGGTGGGTTGGCATTATCTGAAATGAGGACCACGTTCTGCCGCACGAACCGGACAGTACCTGTTCGTAATTCTGGCGTTGCGGTGCAGCCGGAGGCTGTGTTAATGGTCACCTGATCACCAACATTCGGCGTGCCTGAAGGCAGTATCTGCGGCCGAAGGAGGTTGGCGCTGGCCAACTTCACTGAGCTCGGGCCGGGGCGCTTGAATACTGATGGTTCGGCATTCAATTCCAGCCCACCCACTGACGTGGGGAGTGAGCCGCCCACTGAAAGCGTTCCAACGGGCGCGACCGTGTTGGAGGTCGTGACCGTGAGTGATCGGCTGGTCGTCGTTGACGTGTTGAACGGGAAGATCACATAATCTGCCCCGTCGACCCCACCGTTCAAGCAAGAGGTGGCATTGGCCGGAATGCGTTCTGTGCTCCCTACAGCCAAGTCAATGGGAGCAACAGCCCCCAGGAGCGTGCCGGTTGGCGCACTGGCAGACCCTGCCGTGCGAACACTGCAGAAGAGTGAGCCACCTGCGCGCGTTGACCCGGGCAGGGTTTTGATCACAGGTGAACTCAGTCGGTTTACAGCGGCCTGGAAGGCAGCCTGGTTGCTCGGCAACTGGGCTTCTGGGGACTCTGTGATACTGGTAACACTGTCCTGTACCGGCACGAAGGTGAGGGTGACGGTGTACGGGTCATCTTTCGCCTGGGCCTGGAGTGGCACTTTGATGGCGAGTGTGACTGTGCCGGTATTCGTTCCGATGGGAATGGTGCGGCTGGTTCCAGCGTGGCTCACGAAGCCGTACGGCAAGATGCTGCCGGTCTGGCCGTTGGGGAAGGCTAGGCCACTGACATCTGCCTCGCTGTACAGCTGGAGTGCGTCCTCTTCACCCGAGACCAGTGCTGGGGTTTGTGTGAAGATCTCCTGGGTGACGGGGCTGGATGGGTCAATGGCTGTTGCTAGGGCCGTCAGTTCCGTGGCGGTGTATGGCGCGGCGGTGCCACCAGGGTACTTTTCCAGGGTGAGTACGGCGCTGTCTCCAGGGTTGCCTGTGAGGGCTGCTCCGAGAAAGGTGAGATTGGTGACCGCCGCGCCGCTGATGCTGATGGGGAATGTCACGTGGAGATAGCGAAATCCTGCTGTGCGCGGTTGGCCTGGCGGGATGATGTCCGTGCTGCTGCGCACGGTGGGAGCGGCGCTGATGGTGACGCCACTAGGGCTGCTGAGGACTTGCCCGGTGAGTGTCCGTGCTGACGCGGTTGGCCGGGCGCCTCCGAGGCCGCTAAAGGTGATAGCGACTGGCGCTCCGACGACGATGTGGGCTGGGGTGGTGGGCGTCGGCTCAGTGGGTGCCGTACCGATGGGGATAGGGGGAGCGCTGCTGGGCTGCGTACAGCCGGCGAGGAGGAGTGTCGTCAGCAGGAAGAGCGCGGGAATACGCATGGCGTAAGGCCTCCTGAGGAGTGCGAGGCGTGGCGAGGATCAGGACCGCGCAGAACGATGGAGCTGGGTGGTTCGTAATGAAGTATAGAAACTTATACTCACAAACTTCCAACACTCATAGACGCACCAATTGTCTAAAGCGTCGGGTCGAACGCTCCTGAGCGCGTTGATTCAGTGCGCTTGGCCGCGTCACCATTCGATCAGACCAGGCTCAGACAGTCGCGCCCGAACCGGACGGCTTCACCGTGACCCTGGCCGGTGGCCATGCCATTCACGCCCAGCGTTTGCTGCTCGCTACCGGTGCCACCGATCACCTTCTAGATCTTCCGGGACTGCGCGAAGGCTGGGGCACCACCGTCCACCACTGCCCGTACTGCCACGGCTGGGAAGTGCGGGATCAGGCCCTCGCAGCGCAGACCTGATCCCTGGCGGCGGCGACCTGGCCTACCACCGTGGCGTCCTCCTGCGGCAATAGACGCCGCCTGCGCCTTCCTGAAGTACCTTCGCGGTTCAAGGCACCCTCGGTGCTGGTGCTGCTGACTATGATCTGCCGCTTGAACGTACCCGCCCCATGCACCCGGACGGCGCCTTGCGCCACACGGCCGAGATGCAGGTCTATGACTGACGCACGGCCTGCATGCAGCGCGACCGAGCGCTACCCTTCAATTCGGTCAAGCGTCTGTCCGCGAGAAGACGGCGAGGTGACCCACGAACGCGCACCTGATGAGATTCCAATCGTCAAGGACGGCCAGGGTCTCCGCCACCTGCTCTTTGGGAAGCCGCAGGGCAGCAGCGACAGTGACCAGTGTTTCCCTGCGTCCCAGGAGGTAGGTGTACGTGCGGTGCTGCACCGGAGAGAGGGTCCGGTGTTCATTCACGCGGGCTGCAGGATCGTTGACACTGTAGACCGCTCGAGGGGTTGTCGGCACGAACCGTCGCCGAATCAAACCCTCCGCGGTCAGCTCCAGGAGTACCGTCTGGAGCACCGGGCCTTCAAGGCGAAGGGCAGCGCGCAGTTCGTCATCGGCCCACTTCGCCCTGGTGCTCATCAGGTCCAGGAGGTGTGGACGAGCCGCGCGCGCCATCTGGGTGTATTTCGTTGTGTTCATCCGCAATGCACTGCTCGGGCGGCGGGAAGCAGGAAGCTTGCGTTGTCCGGCATGCGCGCACTATAGGGCAGGGCCTTGGTGCAGCGCGGCTCGGGCGGCCCGAAGGGCGCGGTGTAGGACAAGAGATTCGATGGCCGATGGTCGTGTCAGGCTGGCCGCCATTCGAAAGGACCTGGGCTCTGAGCACCTTCCACCCACACCGTACGGGATGCCCAGCTGAGGGAGCACGGATCAACCGCTGAGGTGCGGCTGAGCTGACTACCCTTCAAAACGCACAGTAGGCAGCAGAAAGTCGGCTCCTGTACGGTATTTCTGCGATGAAAACCCTTAGGAGCCGACCACCTCACGATACCTTGCAGACCGCCTTGCGGTCTGCTTTCCCTGTGGACGCTCGCCGCCTCGTCGTCTTCACGGCCCTGATCCTGGCGGTCATTCAGGCGCGCACCGTCGTCCTGTACAGCCTGAAGACGCATGTTGCCCTCCCAGGCTCGTTGACGACTCGGTATCAGCGGCTCTGCCGGTTCGTCCAGTTCCCGTTTCCTGAGACACTGTTCCCCCGATTCGCCTTGTCCTTTCTCCCGCCCGGCCCAGTCGACCTCATTCTCGATCGCACCAACTGGAAACTTGGCCAACAGGACGTCAATATTCTCCTGCTCTCTGCCGTGTGGAACGGGTTCAGTTTGCCGCTGATGTGGACACTGCTCCCGCACGGTGGGGCCAGTCGTTCCTGTGTCCGGGAAGCGCTCGTGGAGCGCTTCCTGAAGCTCTGCCCAGATCGGGAGATCCGGTGCCTGCTCGCGGATCGTGAATTCATTGGGCAGCACTGGTTTCGATTCCTCGACCAGCACGGGGTTGCACCCTGCATTCGTCTCCCAGCTCGCGCCACGATCGGCGCGCACGGCATGCCGGTCTGGGCGGTCTTCAAGAACCTTCAGGTGGGTGAAGTCAGGGTCTGGCATCGCCAGACCCGCATCTACGGTGTGAATCTGCGGGTGGCAGCCACGAAAAACGCAGCCGGTGACATGCTGTACCTGGCGTATCGGGGGCACGCCCTGCCGAACATGCGCCGGTATGCCCTGCGCTGGCAAACAGAAAATCTGCACGCCGCGTTGAAAACCAGAGGGTTCAACCTGGAAGATACGGGTCTGACGCGCCCCGAGCG
>CALPYF020000092.1 GCA_943327755.2 Deinococcus hopiensis KR-140 | reverse complement strand
TTTTGCCCCCTGGGAAACTGCTGCTCAGCATGGACCGGACGACCTGGGAGCGTGGCGAGTCGCCCCTGAACCTCTTGGTCCTCGGCGTCGTGTTGCACGGGTACACGGTGCCGCTCGTCTGGACCGCTCTCGATCACGACGGCAACAGCGGCACGGTCCGGCGCATCCAATTGGTCTCACGACTCCTGAAGGCCCTTCCAGCGACCCGCTGGAAGGGCCTGGTCGCTGACCGGGAGTTCATCGGTGGGGAGTGGTTCCGATTCCTGAGGCGCAAGGGCATCAAACGGGCCATTCGCATCCGGAAGAACGCCGTCGTGGACGAGCTGCGCGTGGACACGTGGTTTGGAGATCTGCAGGTCGGGGAGGTGCGGTGCCTCGCCGAGCGGGCCAACGTCTACGGTGGACCTCCTGCGAAAGTGTCCAGATATGCTGTGTGAGTGAGCTACGGGCGCCTGGAACGCACGCTGAAGATGAACCGCACGCGCTTCAAACGCCGCACCGGGATCTATCCAGAAACATTCGCGGAGATGGAAGCCGTCCTGGTCGAGTGGCAACGTGGCAAGAAGAAATCCGGGCGCCCCCCTGCGCTCAGTCTTGGTGAGCAACTCCTGCTGACCCTGGAATTCTGGCGGGAATACCGCACCTTCGCTCACCTGGGCGACGACTGGGGTATCCACGAAACCACCGTGCAGCGCACGGTGGAACGCGTCGAAGCAGCCTTGATCGCCAGTGGACATTTCAGCCTCCCGGGCAAGAAGAGCCTGAAGGACGCAGAGAACGTCTTCCAGACCCCGTTTAGGGTTGGGCAAGGTTGTGGGCGAGGACGGCTAGGACGACGCGGAGACGCAATGACCGCAACGTTTTCGTCTGCACGGAGCGAATCTGAGCCTCGACCAAACCAGAGAACACAGTTTCAATGCGTTTTCGCAATCGGAGATGGCGGCTTGGCCGCCACCCCGTGTCGTACCGGGTATTGCTTTTCGGCGGGAACACGTAGCCCAGGCAGCAGTACCCCTTATCACCGATGATGCGTGGCCCGCCGAAGTCGGGCCACCGCCGGTTGAGCTCGTAGCTCACGGTCGTGTCGTGCAAGTTGGCTGGTCGGATCAGATACTGCATGATGGAACCTGAAGCGGTCACCCACGCGTGCAACTTGTATCCGTAGACGTCTCCCTGCGTGCCATAACCCCAACGCGCACCGGGAAACGAACACCGCTTCCCCCGTTTGGGTCGGCAGACGGGCAGGGGCATGGAATCGACGATCACTTCCAAACAGGACTGTGACGGAGTGGCGACCGCTTCAAGTCGTTCAAGCAATCGCTGTCCCCGGGTATACGCCTGCGTGTAGGAGGGAAGATCGTGTCGATCTTCCCTCAGGACGTTCCACCAGATGGACGGGAACGGATGTTTGAACACAAGGCGGCTGAGCAACAGGGCGACCAGCAGGGCATCACTCAGTTTCTGGTGCGAACACCGCTTGAGGTCACTGAAATGCCGTTTGGCCCAGCGGTGAAGCTGACGGATGACGGCTCGTCGGCCTAAACTGTGATGGAGACGGTATCTAGCCATACCGTCCTGACTACCAGTCAAAACTCTTGATAGCTAGGGAAAAGTCGGCTCCTGTAGCGTATTTCTGCGATGAAGACACGTTAGAGCCGACATCCACACGATGCCTTGCAGGGCACGCTACGGTCTGCGTTTCCTCTTGATGTCTCACTTAATCGCGCCGTTCAAAGAGAGTATCTCTCGACATCCTGTGGACACAACAAGCTTCATTTCAGCACAACGGTCTTGAAGAACAGACCACAACCGTCGACTCGACTGACCTGAACCAGATTGGGCGCACTGAACGTCGTCCCCTGCCCAACAAACTCGATTTCTCCGCAGCCTGGACGTGCCTGGATCGGAATCCGAGTGATCCGTCGGGCCAGGGTGGTCTTCTGAATCCGATAGACCTGCGCCTCGTCCAGTGGCTCCTCGTCGTTGTCCGAGGCGAACAGGTAGTCATCCTTCGTGGCCCCAATGAGGTTGGCGCTGGTGCGCCAGATGAGCCCGACCTTTGGTTTGAAATACAGGATGGTGGCGTCTTCGATGGCATTCATCACAAAGTGTCTGACGATCACCAGACCAGTCGCCCGATCTTGTGAAACCAGTTCACAGGCGTATCGTGCGCCGCCCGTAGGAATTTTGGTCTTTTCAAAGATCACAGAGTCGGCCGTGATGGTAACACCAAGAGCACAGCGGCCCTGCGCTGGCGAAACGGCGATGCTCCAGCCGCCGAGCAATAGGCCCATCCAGCAGAGGCATCGCAGCATGTGGGCAGCGTACTGCATGGGGCGGGGCCCTCAAAGGTCATTTCCCCTTGTGGGATTCGCCCAAAGCACAGCTCGGATGATCCGCTCTCGCCCGTCTCGGAAGTTTTGACTGTTAGTCAGCATACCGTCTCCATTTTTTGCCCTCTGGGAGCCATTGAACAGGTCATGGCGCGAGCCATAAACGAGGTCTGAAGATGTTCGGTACAGAGCTCCGCTACCATGAATCGAAATGGGCATAGTTAATCTAAATTAATCTAAATCGAAGAATAATGCTACCTGACCGTCAGAAGTGAAACCCTTCTGAATGTCCATTGAACTCATCATGTACATCGGACTCACAAAGACGTTCAGCGCGAATGGATAAATGAGGGAGTCAACCGCATTCCTCATCACGGTCTACCTGCAACACGCCGATCTCACCTGTGAGACCGGGTGGTTGATTCACGCCATGGAGGCACTCATGAACAGTCACATGAAACTCGGTATCGCGGCCCTCACCAGTGTTCTGCTTCTCGCCTCCTGCGGAGGGGGCACGGCCCCCACCCCCACCACGCCCGTCGTGACGACCGGCAGCGTCAACCTCCCAGCTAACCCCAACGGCTACACCCTGACCATCCGCGACGCGAGTGGCAATGTTGTGCCCGCTACCAGTTACGCCACCTTGGCCCCCGGGAACTACACCGCCACGTACAGCAAGGACGGCTTCCAGCCCAGTACCCAGAGCTTCACGATCACGGCCGGCGGCTCCAGCAACCTGGCCTACCCCACGCTGGCGGCCAACACCGTATCCGGCGCCTACTACATGGATGCCAACGGCAAGATGGTCGCCATCACCAAAGACGACCTGAACAACGCAGGCACAAAATTCGTGTTCTACGCCTGGCTGGAAAACGAGACGGGCGGCATCGACCCCGCAAACCTGGGTGCCACAGCCCCCACCGCTGGTGAGCAGGACGAGGTGGCACCGCTGAACACCCAGAACGTCGCGGGTGGCTTCGTGGGCTACAAGGCGGCCGACGGCAAGGTGTACCCCATCATCGGCGCGAACGTCCGCTGGGACATCCTCGAGCAGACCGGCAACGTCCGCTTCTCCGCAGCAGATGACGGCGGTCAGCCGTCCGGGGCGCCCATCACCGGCCAGGACATCAACGACAACGCCCTGAGCGCCAACACCTACACCAACAACGCCACCGGCAATAACGTCCGCTTCCCCAGCAGCACCCAGTACCCGCTGTACAACGTCACAGGCGTCAACACCCCGGATACCAATGGCTTCACCTGGACGGCCCTGAACCACGATCCTGCCGTCACCACCCAGGCCACCGCCCGCGTCCGCGCTGTCGCCTACGTCAACGGCACGGAAATCACCAAGCAGTTCCTGAACAAGACATTCGCGCCCAGCGCCCGCCTGACCATCACCAAGACCCCGGACGACAACCGCGCCGGGCTCAACCAAGCGCAGAACTTCACCATCACCGTGTCCAACACGGGCGCAGGCCCCGCCACGAACATCCGCCTGAACGACGTCCTGAAGTCCGGCAACGCCGCTGCGTATAGCATCACCGCGCCGGCTGGTACCACCGCGAACACCACGGACGGCTTCGACGCCACCTTCGACCTGGCACCCGGCGCCAGCCGCACCTTCACCTTCCCCGCGCAGGCCAGCGCCGTCGGCGTGTACTGCGACGTGGCGACCATCGTGTCCTACACCAACGGGGCGTTCGGCAACGTCACCCCCACCCTCAGTGACGACGCGTGCCTGACCGTCACCGCGCCCACCCTGAACATCATCAAGACGCTCGGCACGGTCGACGCGGCTGGCGCCTTCACGCCCATCGCCAGCGGCGTGACCGTTGCCCCCAACGCGCCCGTCTACGCCCGCATCACTGTCAGCAACAACGGCAACGCTGACGCCACGAATGTGGTCGTCACCGACGCTCTCGCGCAGAACACCGTGGCTGCCAACTACGCCCTGAACGGCAACGTGACCACCGCCCCGCAGACCGTGGCCGTCACGAAGAACGGGGACGACGGGTTCACCACCGCGGCCTTCAACCTCGCTGCTGGCGCCTCGCAGACCTTCACGTTTGCGGCCGCCGGGAGCGTCGACGGCACCTACTGCGACCAGGGGACGTTCACGGCCACGAGCAACAACGGCGCGGCCCTGGCCGGCACCTCCGACATCCCCTGCTTCAAAGTCGCGTCCCCGCGCCTGGCCATCACCAAGGTCAACAACCAGATCGCCGGTCAGCCGGCAATCAACCAGCTCACGCCCGGCAGCAGCTACCAGAGCGTCATCACGGTCACCAACAGCGGCTCGGCTGCAGCGACCGACGTGGCGGTCAAGGACCTGCTTGGCAACTTCAACAACGTCTTCGTCAACTACGGCAGCGGCAGCTACGTCCTGTCCGGTACCACCCAGACCGGCAGCGTCACCTATGACGCCACCAGCCGCACCGTCAGCACTGTGCCCGCGACCTTGACGCTGAACCCCGGTCAGAGCCTGACGCTCACGCTGACCAGCAGCGTGGCCGCCGGCACTCCCCGCGGCGACTACTGCGACACGGGCAGCTACGCCAGCACCAACGGCGGCACCGGCCAAGCCCGCGCCTGCGTCACCGTCACCTCGTTCATCTCCGAACAGACCCAGCTGACCGACACCGTGGATCCCATCCGCGCCGGCGACACGACGGGCACTATCCTGGCCAGCGCGGCCAGCGTCGAACCCTCCAGCAACGAGGGCGCTACCAACAACGTTCTGATCTACAACTTCGGCGCACTTGACCCGATTCAGCAAACCCCGGGGATCTTCAACTACGCCAACACTCAGGTCTACTACGATCCCAACCCCACCCGCGACCCGCAGACCGGCGCGATCACCAGCGACTACACCAACGCCACGAGCACCCTGCTGACGGCTGGCAACCAGTACAACGTCAACGCCGCCAGCGGCACCGGCCAGCAGACCCTGACGTTCACGCCCACCTTCCGCGTCGCTCCTGGCGCCGTCATCTGGGTGCGGACGCAGGTCACGGCCCCCGCCGGCACGGCGGCCCGTCAGTACCAGCAGACCATGCGCTGGAACAACACCGCCGAAAGCAGTGGTCAGGCCCAGACGAACTTCAAGGCTGAATCCACCACCGTCGTCCCCTGATCCATTCTCAGTGCAGGCGCCCCTCCGGTCACCGGAGGGGCGTTCGCTTACCACACCGGCCTCTGTACCGGACATCTTCAGGATGAGGCTGTGCTGGACGCAAAATTCCTGAACGTATGATCGGTCGCGAATCGGCACGACAAACGGCGGTGTTTTGGGTGTGTGACCATCCCAGAACCCGCCGATCTCCAGCGTACTGAACTCATCCGCCATTTCAAAGCCTGCGTGCCCTTCCTGCGCCACGACACGCTGCAGCGTGTCGTGGCCGTGATCTTCGCGATGGTGACCGCGAGGAGCGTGAACCAGAGTGACCTGTGCGCCCACCTGCCTGGGGCAAGCTCCCTCGACGCGAAGAAACGCCGGGTGGAACGAGGGTGCCGGGATCCCCAGCCGACCGGACTGGTGTTCCTGGCCTTCCTGCTGGCCCTGCTGCCCCCTGGGAAACTTCTGCTCAGCATGGACCGGACGACCTGGGAGCGTGGCGAGTCGCCCCTGAACCTCTTGGTCCTCGGCGTCGTGTTGCACGGGTACACGGTGCCGCTCGTCTGGA
>CALPYF020000091.1 GCA_943327755.2 Deinococcus hopiensis KR-140 | reverse complement strand
TTTTCTCTTTTTACATGTTTATATGTAAATCTGTAAACATATGCCCCGTTGGGGCAGGCCGTCCAGGGGAATGCCTGCGGCACCAGGGCACCTGAGCAGCGGCGTTCCTCACGTCACGCCGCAGGTGCCCTTTTCCCCTTCCCGTCCCTGTCACCGTCTGGAAGCTGGGCGGTGCAGGGCGCCACGGTCCTGGGCGCAACAGATCCGCAGCACACCACGTGGCGCGGCCCATTCCGGCCCAGGGGCCGGGATTCGGCCCGAACAGCGGGCCGAAGAGGGCAGCGCGGCCACAGGCCGCACCGCACAAAGGCACCTGACCGCGAAGCGGATCAGGTGCGGGGCGGACCTGCCCGCGCTCCTAGAGGCGGCTTGTCGGACACGTTCAGGTCCGCCCAAACAGCACAACGGCAAACAGCGGTGTCCTCGCCGGACGGGCATCAGCCGGGGAAAACATGTCAGAAGGGCGCCGACATCTTTTCCCCGGCTGGCGCCGACAGGATAGGCAGGGCCACAGCCCCCAGGGACGCTGTCAAACCCACCCGGAAGGGCGCCGGGCGGGTTGCGGCTTGGGGCCGGGTACCCGGCCCCGCTTGACAGCAGCAACAGCTGAAGCAGGGGGAAGGGCGTCAGGCGCAGCAGACGAGAAGGGACGGGCGCAGCCAGGGCGGCCACCGGGCGCCGCAGGGTGGCACACGCGCGCCCGGAGGGGGCGCGGTGTGACGGACTCCGGTGGGGTGGGGACGAGGGAAGGGGGGCGGGTGCTGAGGGACTGTTAGTCCCTCAGTTTTGTTGTTTGGGTGGGCATTTTCCTTGACAATGTACACAAAACAGTGTACGCTGTAGTTACCCCAGACAGAGGGGAAAGGAGCGCCAACCATGCATCAAGACGTCGGCCCACGCAACATCACCCGCACCTGGACGGTCGATCTTTACGGCTCATGGGGCGATGGCGCCAGTGCCAAGGTGTACATCAGTACCCGCACGGTCACCCTGACGGCAGACGCCCAGGGCCAGCGCACCGCGACCATTGACGGTCAGGACGCCGCCTATCAAGATGCGGTCTTCCTGCTTGACTGGGGCAAGGCAGAAGGCCGGGTGCAACTCGTGCACGAAGAGCGCCTGCCTGACCCGGCGTCGCTGCCGATCGGCAAGCCCCGCGCGTCCCTCCTGCACCGGATCATGGGCAAAGTTGGGGTGCCTCACCCCGAACACTACGCGCTCAGCGCGGCAGCCCTGGGTCAGTCCCAGCCCCTGACCACCCTGGCCAGCCTCACGGAAGACGAGGCGCGCAAGGTTTGGGCTTACCTCTGCAGCCTGTACCCCAGAGCGCGCCAGGTGGCCCAGAATCTCTCTGCCCGCGTGCCCGTCGCTGCCTGATCCGCTGCTGGGGGCGTAGGCCCCCAGCCTCCACTCCTGGAGGTCCGACCCATGC
The DNA here is from genome assembly GCA_943327755.2 of Deinococcus hopiensis KR-140. GTDB lineage: Bacteria > Deinococcota > Deinococci > Deinococcales > Deinococcaceae > Deinococcus > Deinococcus hopiensis_A. The sequence goes on along the minus strand of CALPYF020000091.1, from coordinate 5,004 downwards.
CCCGACGCGACCAGGCCATGGACACCACGGCTCACATGATGCGCTTTCTCCGAAAGCAGGCCGCGAGACGACTGCGGGCGCTGAGGGCTGCTGCGCAACAGGGAAACCCGACCGCCCAGGAACGCCTGCGACATGTGCTGAAGCAGGGGCCGGCTGTGCCCAATCCGGACCGGCGCTCCAGCTGCCTGAAATTTGCCGCCCTGGCCAGCGAGTCGAAAGCCCGGCTCCTGCGCTCACTGGCTGACTCCGCCCTGTATTGACCTGCCCCGCAGGAACCACTGACCTCGTTCACCGGGGTCAGACGGGAGCCCTATGCCTGATTCGAACCCTGCCCGCTCACCAGCGCTGGAGGCCCGCGCAGAACGCATGCGCCAGCAGCGCCGCCACGTGGCAGCACAGCTGCGCCAGGCCCGGTACTACGCCCGTTTCCCTGGCGCCGAAAGGGCCAAGGAGTACATCGCCCGCTACCGCGACATCACCCGGAAGCATGGCCATTTGAGCCCCAACCCGGACCGGGCGGCTGACTGTCTGCGGTTCGCTGCCAAGGCGCGCACCCTGCACGCTGACCTGCTGCCAGGGCTGAGCAATGCCCCGGACCGCGCGCAGGCAGAGGAGATGCTGCAGGCGTTGATTGATGATGCTGAACAGCTTGAGGAGCTGGCGAAAACGGCGTCTCACTGAACGTATTTCTTGACATTGTACACGAAACAGTGTACACTGTCATTACCCCAGACAGAGGAGAAAGGAGTCTCATATGCCCGCAGAATGGATCACGAAACCCGGCCACGAGGAGATCAACAGCCCCCAGCGTCACTTCACCTACGTCAATGATCCCGGCTGCGGCTTCATGTTCGACGTGAATCAAGCCGGCGAGGTGATGTTCAGCACGGAGCTGGCCCGCGAGAACTATGCCCTCGCCCTGCGCGAGGTGGAAGCGGGAACGATGGTGGACCACGGCACCGTGGACTTCACCAACGACGTGTGGAACCCCGGCACCATTCGCTGTGGTTGCGGCCAGCCCCTCAATCTCTCTGGAGGTGACACCACGACCTGCACCTGCGGCAACGAGTACAACGGCTGCGCTCAACTCCTGCGGCCGAACTGGCGCGAATTCTGCCGGGAAACCGGGGAACTGGATGACTGAACACACCTCTGGTCCTGCCCGTTTTCGGGCAGGACCAGCCCAAGGACCCTGTGACTCTATTTGACCCGCTCTCGACCGCTCAGAGGCTGGTGCTGCTCGAAGGCGCACTGGCCAGTTACGTTCGCAGCCAGCAGGCGCTGCTGCGAGCCCTCTCAAGGGAGATAGAGACTGATGCCCACCAGATCCGTGATGCCCTGCAGGCCTGCGACCGAGACCTTAGCCAGCTCTCGCTGCACCTCACCCGAACGCGTCTCAGCGGACCCCCTCTTGACGCAGGAGCCCCATGAGCCTCCTGAGCCGGATTGCCCCCGCTGTGGCCACGCATTTTCGCTCATGTCCCACGATTTTACGGGCGAAGTAATGGGCCGCGAGTGCCTGACGTGTGACTATGCCGAGGACATGCGCGGCCACCCCATCACCTGACGACCAGGAGGTCTCTATGTACAGCGGCGACGAGTGGTATGACGACGACATCACCAGTGGCCCCCTGCCGGCGCCGGACAGTGAGGAGCTGGAGGACGAGTAGCCCTCCAGTGACCCCCCGGCCCTGACGAGTATCGCTCGCACCTGCAGGCGGCCTCTCCCCTCCCCTTCTCTCCTCTGTCTGATGAAGCGCCCCCATGGGGCGCATTTTCATCGTTCAGGACGTACTTCTCTCCATTTACATACTTGCTTTTTTACATGTAAATAGGTTAAAATATCGTATGCCGAAAGTGATCAGCGTTGGGAATATGAAAGGAGGGGTCGGGAAGACCACCTCAGCGGTCCACATTGCACAGCACCTCGGCCGCAAAGGAAAAACCCTGCTGCTGGACGCTGACGAAAAGCTCCAAAGCGCGGTCGAGTGGTGCAGTGGCGGCTTTGACGGCTGGACCTTCGATACCTTGCCCTACCGGGACATGACACCAGAGATCACGGCGCCCTACGAGTACATCGTCATTGACACCAAAGGCAATGAACAGGGCGACGACCTGGTGAGCCTCGCGCAGAACAGTGACCTCCTGATCGTGCCGACCAAGGCTGATGGCACAAGCGCACGCGGACTGATTCGCACCCTGACCCCACTGGCCGAAGCGAACATCACCAATTACCGGGTGCTGGTGGTGGCCAACGTGGGCGGCCGCGGCGAGGAGCTTCGACACGCGCTCGCCGAGCAAGACGTGCCGGTCCTCACGACCTTGGTGCGCCACAGCACAGCCGTTGGTGACGCCGCTGAACTGCAGATCCCGCTCGATGCCTTTACTTCGAACCGCTACGCCAAATTGGTGGCTCTGGACTACAGCAGCGTGGGCCGCGAGGTGCTGAACCATGTCTAAGGGCAAGGAAAAAGCGCCGCGTTACGGCAAGCTGGCCAGCATTCGCCAGGCCACGGCGCCAGCCTCTGTTGAAGCGCCCAGCGTCGTCCCTGATATCCCGGGCCAGGCGCCCGATCAACTGGAGCCGTTCAGCGCTCACCTGATGGGCCGTACCAAACGTCTGCTCAAGCAGGCGGCCGCCAAGGAAGGGCGCAAGCAGTACGAGCTGCTGCAGGAAGCGGTGTCCGCATACCTCGCCGAGAAGCATGCCGATCTGAAATAAGCCATCACATTTTTACCTGTTTACCTGTAAACATGGAGGATCACGGTGTACGAGCATGAGCCCGAGCAGATGTACAAAGAAGCCTGCGCCCGCGTGGCGTGCGGGCTCTCCGTGATCCCCACCGGCGGCGGGATCAGCCCCAAAGCCAAGCAACCCCACCACGAAGCCCTGAAGGCGACCGGCCACTTCACCATCAATCAGGAAGGCAAACGCCGTAGCAGCTGGAAGGAACTGCAGCGCCGCCTGCCCACACAGGCAGAACTGGAGGCCTGGTACCTGGAGCACCGCGCCCGCGGCCTCGGCATTGTGACCGGCGAGGTGTCCGGATGGGTGGTCGTGGACGTGGACCAAGCCGGCCTGGGTCTCCTGCAGGAACTGGCCTGGGCCCCGCACGTGCTGACCCCCAGCGGGGGCGCGCACCTGTACGTGCGCCACCCGGGCTGGTACGTGGCCAGCAACGCCAGCCACACCAACGGCGCCCTACCCCCTGGGTTCGATGTCCGGGGCGATGGGGGCCACGTGATGGCCCCGCCCTCACGCAACCGCGCGGGCACCTACCGCCGCACAGAGGTTCGCCGGGCCCTGGGCATCGAGGAGATCCCGGAAGAGGTGACGGTGGATGGTGTGACGTACCCTCTGCGCGCCGCTCTGGGACTGGTGCGTCCCGCGCCGGTGGCCCGACCCAGCCGGGAGACCCGCAGCGCGGCCGACAGTGACGACGACCAGGTGCCAGTGTGGCTGATGGTGGACCGGGCTGCCGAATACGCCAGCGAGTCCAGGAACAAGGGGGCATTCATGTTCGGCCTGTGGATGCACGCCAACGGCTACGCGCTGCACGAGGCGCAGCGGCACGTGGAGGAATACGTGCACCTGGTGGTAGATCTACGCCAGGGTCCATTCACGATCGAAGAAGCCCGGCAGGCGGTGGCCAGCGCTTACCGCTACGAACGGCAGGCCCCCTGGGTCCGCCAGGACAACGACGCCGCCTGAAGCCCCATTCCTTCTGAGGTGATGACATGACGGAACCCATGAGCGACCTTGCCCCGACCGCGCAGTTACTGCGCACGTTCGGTGACGCCCTGCACACAGCGGCCGCCGCGCTGGACGCGGGCGACGAGCGACGCGCTTCAGCGCTGCTGCGGGCGGTGCACGACGCGGTGTGCGCGGCCGAACCAGCCCAGGACTGGGACATGCTGCGCCAGCTGCTCGAACCGCACATAAGCCGCCTGCAGGTACCCGCCTGGCCGTTCGAAGAGCCGATTGATCAGGTCCTGGACCTGAACACCTGGGAGGCCTCGCCTCCAGTCGTCGAGGGCAAACCGGAGGGATCTGGCGCATAAGCACTCTCCCTGTTGATCACAGTCCCTGGGGGCCTGTGCTGGAGCGTGAAGACGTGATGCCTGGGGTGATCTTCGTCACCACCAACCGGCATGGCGGCTATTACCTCGGACCAGAGTTGAATGCTCGCATTCCGGCCGATGTGCGCCAGGAGAGCGGCTGGTACGAGCGGGATATCCAGGGAGCGCTCTGCGCCTACTTTGTGCCGTTCGAAGAAGCAGACGAGGACCACGTGATGCTGGTGATCGAGACGCAGTACCCCCAGCTCTACGCCCGAATGATCCGGGGTGAGCTGTGAGGTGCCAGGTATCAACAGGGGAGAGGGCCACCGGCAGGGCCTGTCCCGCACACATTCCAACGGAGGAGACCTGAATGCCCAAGACCAGCTTCCCAGACCACGACATCCTGTCCCCGCAGGAAAAGCTGGAGCGCTTTGCGATGCTCCGTGACACCATTGCAGGGCTGGAGGCCGAAAAGAACGCGCTGCGGGATGACATTAAAGCGGCCATGCTGGATGGGAACCAGCCTGAATCGGAGCTGTACCGTGCCCGGCTGCAGACGACGCAGAAGATCAGTTACTCCGTCGATGGCTTCCGGGACCTGTACGGCGACGCGGCGGCTCTCGAAGTGGCAATCATTGACCCCAAGCGGATGAAAGAGCTGCTGGAAGCAGGTGACCTGGACCCTGACGGCCTGGAGGCCATTGTCGAGGTACGGGAGCAGCACGCGCTGGTGCTGGTGACAAAGTAGGCTGCATTTCCGGACTGCGGACGGAGGGGGAGGTCCCTCTCTTCTTTTTCTCTTTTTACATGTTTATATGTAAATCTGTAAACATATGCCCCGTTGGGGCAGGCCGTCCAGGGGAATGCCTGCGGCACCAGGGCACCTGAGCAGCGGCGTTCCTCACGTCACGCCGCAGGTGCCCTTTTCCCCTTCCCGTCCCT
>CALPYF020000090.1 GCA_943327755.2 Deinococcus hopiensis KR-140 | reverse complement strand
GCAGCTATACCGTCAGCATCGCCGACCTGGACGACATGCGCAGGCAGGCGCGCGAGGCCGCCGCGCGCGGGCACGGCGTCCTGAAGGTCAAGCTGGGCACCGACCGCGACGAGGCGATCATCGCCGCGCTGCGCGAGGAAGCCCCGCACGTCCGCCTGCGCGTGGATGCCAACGCCGCCTGGACCCGCACCCAGGCCCGCCGGATGCTCGGCGTGCTGGAGGCCGCCGACGTGGAATTCGTCGAGCAGCCCCTCGCCGCCGGGGACCTGGACGGGCACGCCGCGCTGCGCGCCGTGGCGGGGGTGCCCATCGTCGCGGACGAGAGCCTGCACCACGTCGGTGACGTCCTGGCACTGGCCCGCGCGTTCGACGGCGTGAACCTCAAGCTCGCCAAGCTCGGCGGGCCCCTCCAGGCGCTGCGGGCCCTGCGCCTGGCCCGCGCGCACGGGATGTCCGTCATGGTGGGCTGCATGATCGAGAGCAGCCTCGGGATCGCCGCCGCCGCGCACCTCGCGGGCGCGTGCGACTGGGCCGATCTGGACGGCGCGCTGCTTCTCGCGGACGACCCGTTCACGGGCCTGGACTGGCAGGCAGGCCACCTCGCGCGGCCTGCGGGCAGCGGCTGGGGCGTGGAGCGGCGCATCCCATGACGGTCCGGGTGGCGATCATCGGCGCCGGCAACCGCGGCGGGGACGTGTACGCCCGCCTCCTCACGGGGCACGGCGCGCAGATCACCCACGTCGTGGACCCCCGAGCGGCCCGCCTGACCGAGGTCGCCGCCCGCCACGCCGTCCCGCCCGAGCGGCAGTTCCGCGACCCGGACGCCTTCTTCGCGCTGGGTCGCGTGGCGGACGCCGTCGTGATCGCCACGCCCGACGATCAGCACGTCCGGCCCTGTGTCCAGGCCCTTGCCCTGGGCTACGACGTGCTGCTGGAAAAACCCATCTGCCTGACCGAACCCGAGCTCGACCTCCTCCAGGCGGCCGAGGCGGCCAGCGCCGGGCGGGTCACGGTCTGCCACGTCCTGCGCGCCGCGCCCTTCTTCCGGGAGGTGCGGCGCGTGCTGGACAGCGGCGCCCTCGGCACCCTGATCGGCATCCAGCACGCGGAGAACGTCGCCCACTGGCACTACGCGCACTCCTACGTGCGCGGCAACTGGCGCGCGTCACCGCCCGCCGCGCCGTTCCTGCTCGCCAAGAGCTGCCACGACCTCGATCTGCTCCGCGCGTTCGCCGCCAGCCCCCCCGAACGGGTCAGCAGCGAGGGCGCCCTGCATCACTTCCGCCCCGAGCATGCCCCGCCCGGCGCGACCGACCGCTGCGTCACCTGCCCCGTCCAGGGCTGCCCGTCCGACGCGCGGCGCATCTACCTCACCCGCGACCCGCACGCGTGGCCCGTCACGGTCCTCACCGCCGGGGGCATCCCCCTGAGCGACGCACTGGCACACGGTCCGTACGGCGAATGCGTGTACCTCGGACAAAACAACATCGTGGACCACCAGGCCGTCAACATCCGGTTCCGCAGTGGCGTCACGGCACAGCTCACCGTCAGCGCGTTCACGCACAACAACACCCGCACCCTGAAACTCCTCGGTTCACACGGCGAACTGCGCGGCCACATGGACCGCCACGAACTCGAACTCCACGACTTCCGCACCGGCCACAGCCAGCGCTGGACCGTTGACGCCAGCGGCACGCACGGCGGCGGCGACGACGGCCTCATCCAGGCGTGGCTCGCCAGTCTGCGCGGCCACACCCCCCCACCCACGCCCCTGTCCGAATCGCTGGACTCCCACCGCATGGCGTTCGCAGCGGAGCGCTCACGCGCGGATGGCCGCGCAGAGTTCCTGAATCAGGAGACGTCCATCTAATCCCTGGTCAGTCTGATCTTTCAGAGGCAAGTAAGTGAATATATTCACGATTAATCGCAATCGTGAAATTAGTGTTCTCTGATTAGTGTTAACTACTCTTCAACAGCTCGCAGAAACTCCAGGGTCAGCTGAGCCACTGCTCTGGGATGCGTATCCGTCAATCCATGGGGCGCCCCCGGAATCTGCCGCGCGACTGCTGCCGGAATGTCAGCGCAGATCCGGTCCACCGTCCACGTCTGGATGACCGGATCACTCTGACCGTCAATCAGGAGAGTCGGAACCCGCACCCGTGGCAGCAGTGGACCCGTCATGTGTGCCTCCTGATCCCGGGCCAGCAGCAGCATGCGCCGCCCCCCGCACCGGGCGTACGCCCGCAGACCCGGAAGGAGCAGGCCCAGCCGCTCGCGCGGGAGATCCCGCAGCAGACGGGCCAGTTGCAACCGCACACTGGGGTTCTCAGGGATGCCCGTCGGAGCACATGCGATCAAGGCAGGAGCGCAGTGCGGATACCGCGCCGCGAGGTCGAACATCACCTCGCCCCCCAGCGAATGGCCGAACACGGGCGTGCCCTCCAGCCCCGCCGCGCGCAGCCACGCAGCCAGATGATCGGTCAGGTGCTCGATGCACACCGGGAAATCCGGGCGGCCCTGGCTGTCGCCATGCCCCGGCGGGTCGTACACGAACACCGTGCGTTCCCGCCCCAGCTCGCGCGCCAGCCGCTCGTACATCCACGACGCGCACCCCAGGCCCGGCACGACCACCAGCGGCGCACCCCGACCCCGCTTCCAGGCGTGGGTGCGCAGGCCATTGACCGTCAGGTAGGTGGGCTGTCCGCTCAAGAGGCTGCCCCCACATCTCCCCCATTCAGGAAGCCCAGCAGGAGCGTGTTGAAGACCGCCGGGCGATCCACCATCGCCACGTGCCCAGCGCGGGGAATCACCTCGAACCTCGATCCGGGTAGGGCCTCGTGCAGCAGTTGCCCCAGCGCAAGCGGTACCAGGATGTCTCGTTCGCCCCAGATGATCAGCGTCCGGGCGTGAATGAACGGCAGGATGTCCTGCACACTGTCACGCAGCAGATCCGTGGCGTTCCGCCAGAGATTTACCGGTCCGGCCCGCAGACCGTCCAGCACGATCCGGCCGATGAAACGCCGCTCGCCAATCCACGCCGCGCGTGGCAGGTGCAGCGCCGTGCGCGCCGCGTTCGCCCGCAGCAGGCCGCTGGCGCAGACCAGCACGAGGTTCCGCACCCGCTCGGGCCGCTGCGCCGCGACATGCAGACTGATCTGCCCGCCCATGGAATGCCCGACCAGCGCCACGTCGCGCAGGTCCTGCGCGTCCAGCCACGCGACGATCAGCCTGGCCGCCTCCCGCACGCTGCGCGACGGACGACCGCGAGACAGACCGTACCCGCTGAGGTCCAGGCTGTATACCGTATTTGTCTGCTTCAGCGCGGGCACGTTGAACCGCCACCAGCGGGTCGAGCCGCTCAGACCGTGAACGAGCACGACCGGCGGGCCCGTCCCGGTGCGCCGCACGCCCAGGTGCGCGCCGTCATGCGTGAAGGACTCGGTGGACACGCCACGCAGGATAGACGTTCAGCGGCACCCCCAACCTGTCAGGAACCTTATGGAAGATGGAAGGCACCGGGCCTGCGATGAGCCGGTCAGGTCGAGCGTCTTTCCGCCTACGATGGCCCCATGAGACGGTCGACGTTGCCTCTCCTGGTCGGCGTGATGGTCGCGCTTGCCACCGCAGTCGCCCTGCTCGTTCCCGCACGCAGTCGCGTCTGTGACCGGGTCTGCGTGGAGGTCAGTGTGCCCAGGCTCGCTCTCGGTCATCATGCCGCCGTCGCCGTCCTCATCACCAATCCAGGGGACTGCGGTGCGCTGGTCGGCGTGACGGATGCTCGTTCGGCAACCGAACTGCACGGTTCACGCGCCTCCGTGACCAGAGAGACATGCCAGACATTCCCAGGGAATACGGCTGCTATGAAGGAACGGGGAACCAGCACGTTGCCGCTCATGAGGCCACCCGGTACAGCGGGACGCTCCCCATCGGGCATCTGCCACCCGGTCACGACCGGGCCGTGCTGAATTTTCCTGATCGTACGAGGTTCAGCGACGAATCGTGGCTGAGTGCCAAGGCCTTCACCGGGAATCAACTCCTGGCAGAGGTGCCGGTCGTGTTCTGGACGTGGTGAGGTTGAAGGCTTCTGTTCCTGTCCGGCATCTCAATCTACTAACTCTCTAGAATACTTCTTTATTAGTGAATACTTTCACGATTTTGCCAATTCGTGAATGATCTGTTCTCTCTGGTCAGGTTCAGGCTTCGCACCCACCGTCACGGAAACCGTTCTGCCGCTCCACTATGCTGCGTGGCGTGCATCCCGACGACCTGCCCGTGCTGCCCACCACGCCCGGCGTGTACATCTTCCGCAAGGGCGGGACACCCATCTATATCGGCAAGGCCAAGAACCTCCGCTCGCGCGTCAACCAGCATTTCAAGGCGGGCGGCAAGAGCGGGAAGTTCACCGCACTGGCCGACACGCTGGAGTTCATCACCGCGCGCAACGAGGTCGAGGCGCTGGTGCTCGAAGCGAACCTCATCAAGCAGCACCGGCCGCATTACAACGTCACGCTGAAGGACGACAAGCACTACCCGTTCCTGAAGTTGACGAACGAGGCCTTCCCCATGCTGGTCGTCACGCGGCGCGTCCTGAAGGACGGCGGACGCTACTACGGGCCGTACCCGGACTCGTCGGCGGTGCGGCGCGTGAAGAACCTGATCGACACGATGTTCCCGCTTCGGAAGAACAGTGGGCTGCCCATGCAGCACAAGCCCCGGCCGTGCCTGAACTTCCACATGGGCCGCTGCCTGGGCCCGTGCGTGGACCGCGCCGACCCGGGCGAGTACGCGCGGGTGGTGGACGACGTGACCAGCCTGCTGGAGGGCCGCGCCGCGCCCGTCATCGCCCGGCTGCGCGAGGACATGAAGGTCGCCGCGCAGGGCCAGGATTTCGAGCAGGCGGCCCGGGTGCGCGACCGGGTGCAGGCCGTCGAGAAACTGTTCGGGACCGAGCAGCACGCCTTTGTCAGCGAGGAGACCGATCTGGACTTCCTGGGCGCCTCGCAGGCCGGGGAGTACGCGATGGTGCAGCTGTTCCGCATGCGCGGCGGGCGCGTCGTGGGCCGCGACAAACGGTTCCTGACCGGCACGGAGGACGCCCCGCTGGGCGAGATCGTCGAGGCGTTCGTGCAGGATTACTACACGCAGGCCACGCACGTCCCGCCACTGATCCTGCTGCCCGCCGACTTCGAGGACGCCCCCACCTGGAGTGACTTCCTGTCGGAGCGGGCCGGGCGCAAGGTCGAGATGCGCACCCCCAAACGCGGCGACAAGGTGGACCTGATCGACATGGCGCAGCGCAACGCGCACAGCGGCCTGGAGTCCGAGATGGCGCTGCTGGAACGCCGGGGCGACCACCCGGGCCTGGACGCGCTGCGCGAGGTGCTGGCCCTCCCGGACCGACCCTGGCGGATCGAGGGCTACGACAACAGCAACCTCTTCGGCACGAACATCGTGTCCGGGATGGTGGTGTTCGAGGGGGGCCGCTCGCGGCGCGGAGAGCACCGGCGGTTCAAGGTGCGTGGCCTGGACCACCCGGACGATTACACCAGCATGCGACAGACGATCACGCGGCGCTTCACGGGCAGCCTCAGCGACAAGCTGCCCCTCCCGGACCTGCTGCTGATCGACGGGGGGCGCGGGCAGGTGAACGCCGCGCTGGACGCCCTGAAGGAGGCGAACGTGCACATCCCGGTCGTGGGCCTCGCCAAGCGGGAGGAACGCCTGATCCTCCCCGGGCGCTACGGCGCGCAGTGGTGGCTGGAGACCGGCACCGAGGTGGGCGTGGACCGTGAACTGCTGCTGCCGCACACGCACCCGGCGCTGCGGATGCTGATCGGCGTGCGCGACGAGGTGCACAACTACGCGGTCACGTACCACCGCAAGCTGCGCGGGGAATCCATGCTGCGCAGCGTGTTCGATGACCTGCCAGGCATCGGGCAAAAGCGGCGCGACGCGCTGCTGGAGCACTTCACAAGTCTGGAGGATCTGGCGAGCGCCCCGGTCGAGCAGATCGCGGCGGTGCCCGGTATGACCATGCGCGCCGCGCAGAGCGTGAAGACCTTCCTGACCGAACGCGAGGCGCGCGCGGCCCCCATCGCCTGAGCACCTAAGCGAAAAGAGCGCCGCTCCTCTTCACTGGGAAGGGAGCGGCGCTCTGGGTGTCGGGCGGCGGGTCACGCGAGCCGCAGGCGGTGCAGGAGGGCGCGCAGGGCGCCGGGCTGGGCGGGGCGGGGCTTGCGGACGGCGCGCTGGGCGGCCTGGGCCTGCCGGACGAGGCGGGCGTGCTGCGCTTCGAGCAGGAGGTCCTGCGCGTGAAGCTGACCGAATTCGTGTTGCATTCTCGGCTCCTGAGGTCGCGCCGCCGCCCCCGTGGCGGCCCGTGTGGGCGCGGTCCTTCTGCCTCCCATGGTGCGCCCCGGGCGGGTGCGCGCACATGCACCGGGTGGCGCATGGACGACTACGCCAAAGGGCGCAGGAGCGTTAAGCAAGGCGTAAGCGCCCCCCGGTGCGCCCGCACGTCCCGCCGGGCTGTAATGACAGGATGTTTCCCCGGTCCCGGCGTGAATTCGTCCCGTTCGTGCGGTCGCACTGGCGATCCCTGCTGCTGCTGCT
>CALPYF020000089.1 GCA_943327755.2 Deinococcus hopiensis KR-140 | reverse complement strand
GGGCGGCCGCTTGTTCTTCAGGCCAGGCCGGCGCCGGCCCTCAGCGGTCCGGCGACCACGTGCGCCCCGCGTCGCTGGACGGGTACACGCGGCCGCTCTCCCCGACGCTCAGCAGCCGGCGGTCGTCCTGCGGGTCGGCCGTGACCAGGCGCGCGCCTTCCGGCAAGCGCAGCGTCTCCCAGCGCTGCCCGCCGTCCAGTGAGCGGCTCACGCCGTCCGGACCGGCGAGGTACACGGCGCCGCTGACCGGGTGCACGTCCACCGCCACGGCCGCCGGCGCGCCCGTCACCCGCGCCCAGTCCACGCCGGTCGGGGACGTCACCAGCCCCTGGCTCATGCTCAGCGCGTACAGTCGCCCGCCGGGCGCGGCCGCGAGCGTCATGGCGTCCTGCGTGGCGGGCGACACGGCCTGCCAGGTCACGCCGTCCGCAGTGCGGTACAGGCCGCGGCCGGCCACGTTCGCGTACCACGTGCCTGGACGGTCGGGCCGCACGGCAAATCCGTGCAGATCCGTGCCGGGCAGGTTCCCGAAGCCCTGGTTCTGCCACGTTACGCCCCCGTCCCGGCTGCGTTTGAGCACGTCGTGGCCCGCCAGGATCAGGGTGTCCTGGCCGGGGAGGACGGCGAGGGCCATGGCGTCCCCGGCGCCGTCCGGGGCGCTCCAGGTGCGGCCCCCGTCGGTGCTGCGCGCTACGCCCGCGTGCTGCCCGTACAGCACCGTTCCGCCCGGCAGGGCCCGCAGGGCGTGAAAGTCACCGCTGAGGGTCGCCGCGGCCGGGCGCGGCCAGCCCACGTACGCCGCGAGGAGCAGGCCAGCGCCGGTCAGCGCGCCCACCCACCACAGCGGGCGGGTCCGCCGGGCGGTCCCTGGGCGGACCGCGGTCACGACCGGGCCCCCATGACGTACGCCATGCCGCCCGCGTGATTCAGCCACAGTCGCTCAAAGACGGCGCGCGGGTACGTGCGGCGCACGCCCGCGTCGCTGGGCGCCGCCGGGTCATTCACCACCGGGTTGCCCCGCGCGTCGAAGCCGACCAGCACCAGGAGGTGCCCGGCCGTTGAGGTCAGCGGCGCGCCGGGCAGTTCACCCGCCCCGAAGCGCACGCTCACGGCCAGCGGGACGCCCCGCTGCAGGTACGCCTCAGCGTCCCGCAGGCTGCCCAGGCGGGTCACGAACGCCTGAAGGCCCTGCGTGGCCGCGTACGCCGTGTTGAACGGCCAGTTGCCGAAGCCGTCGTACGCCTGGTCATACGTGGCCCGCGCGGCGTCCGGCACCCGCACCGGGCGCTGCCAGAAGCCCAGGAGCATGCTGACGCTGGTGGGACTGCACCAGATGGGACCGCCGCCCGGGTACACCATCTGCGAGTACCCCGGCACGTTCAACGCCGTGTTCCAGGCGGACGGCTGGCCGGCCCGGCCCTGATCCCGGAAGCGCAGGGCCGCGTCACTCGTGTTGAACGACAGCAGCGTCACCTTCAGCCCGGGGCCCAGGCGCACCCGGTATTGAAAGGCGTCACTGCGGTACGGGAGGGTCAGCGTGTCGGTGCGCACGGTGCCGTCCGCGGTTGGCGTGACGGGCGCGCTCGTGCGGGGGCCGGCCGCGCGCCAGGTGCCGAACGTGAAGTACGGGGTCCAGCGGCCACCAGGTCGGCGGACCCGGACGTCCAGTTGCAGGGCGCTCGTGGCGGGGCCCGTGACGTTCCAGCTGGGGATCAGCTCGTTGAACGGCGCGGCCGTCACGACCGGGCCGGTGAGCGTTCCGTCACGCGCGGTGGGCAGCGGCGCCCAGGTGGACGGCACGGTCGTCTGCGCCTGCGCGGCCTGAATCACCGGAATGGGCACGCCGAAACTGGTTTGTTGCGCGTACGGCGCGGCGGCGGCCGACGTCAGGAGCGCCCCGAGGAGGGCCATGTGGGTGCGGGTCACCAGTCCAGGCTACGGGCCCCGTGTTGCCGTCGTGTTAAGACCGGCGGGCCGCACGCCGCTGGCGGCGCTGACTGGGGTGAAGCCAGCCGGTTTGAGCACGGACAGGGCCGTGGCGGTGACCAGCCCCGCCAGCGCGCCGCCTGCGTGCAGCGCCGCGGAGGGACTGCGCAGCTGGGCCACCTGCGCCGGCGTGGGCGAGGGCCACCCGGCCGCCTGGTCCGCCAGGGCGTTCAGGCGCGGCTGGACGTTCAGCAGCACGAGGACGGAGACGGCCGTGATGATCAGTTTGATGACCACCCAGTAGTGGTCCAGGAGGCCCCAGCGGGTGCCGAGCGCCTGAAGTACGCTGCTGGCCAGGGCCAGCAGGCTGAGCGGCACGATGACCGTCTGTCCGAGTGCGGCCATCAGCAGCGCCGCGGCGCGCACGAGCCCGCCGTCCGCGCTGGTCAGGCCCGTGACGGCCACCATCAGGAACGCCAGGACCGCGCCGAGCCAGCCGACCGAGCTGATGACGTGCACGGTCAGCGCGGCCCGCCGCAGCCCGCCGGTGAGGGTCACGGGGTGCTGGAGGTGCTGCTGGGCGTGAAGTGCCGGCCCGGGCCGTGCGGCCTGCCCGACAGCAGCGCCGCGAGCGCCAGCAGCAGCGCCAGGCCGCCCCCCCAGGCGAACACCTTGACCCACCGGGGCGTGGGGGTCAGCGGCGCGTCCTGGTGAACGTCCCGGTCAGGGTCAGACATGACGGATCGGCGCAGGGGCAGAGGACATGCCGCCAGCGTACAGGGGCCGTGACCTGACCCGCGCCACCCCGCATGGGGGGGACGTGAGGATCAGCGCAACGCGCCTCTCAGGAAAGGTTTACACGGCGCTGCGAACGTAACGGCGCAGGGGCAGCGGCCCCTTCATGACCCGTGGGTCCGGCCCGGCACCGGCCCACGTTCCGTTCACGCCGACCCGAGGAGCGCCATGCACGAGCAGCTGTCAGCCATGTTGCGGACCCACCCCCAGCCCCAGACGACCTTCGATCCCGCCGCGCTCGCCGCATGCCTGGACGCCTGCCTCGAATGCAGCGCCGTGTGCACCGCCTGCGCGGACGCGTGCCTGGGCGAACGCGAGCACCTTACGCACCTCGTGCGCTGCGTCCGGCTGAACCTGGACTGCGCGGACATCTGCGCCGCCACCGGCCGGGTTCTGAGCCGCCTGACCGAAGCCGACCAGGGCGTCCTGCGCGCGCAGCTGCAGGCGTGCGTGGCCGCGTGCCGAGCCTGCGGTGACGAGTGCACGAACCACGCGCAGCACATGAACATGGCGCACTGCGCCGTGTGCGCTGAAAGCTGCCGGCGCTGCGAAGAGGCGTGCACGCGCCTGCTGGGGAGCGTGACCGCGTGAGGCGGGCGCTGCTCACCCTGAGCCTGCTGGCGTGCCCGCTCAGCGCCGCGGGCGCCGGCGGCATGGACGGCATGGCGATGCCGGGCATGTCCGGGATGCCCATGACCCACATGAGCATGCCCATGACGCCGTCACCCACCGTGCCCGGCCTGTCCCGGATGGGCCTGCAGATGCAACTGGACATGCGCGCGATGATGATGCCGATGATGAACGACCTCGCCCGCATGAGCGGGCGGTCGTTCGAGCGGGCGTTCATGTCCATGATGATCCCCCACCACCAGAGTGCCATCGACAGCAGCCGGGCGGTGCTGGAGCGCGCGAAGGACGCGCAGGTGCGGGCCTGGGCGACGAAGATCATTGAGGATCAGACGCGGGAGATCGCGCAGATGCAGGCGCAGTTGCGCGCGTACGGCGGTCCGAACGCGGCGGCCATGGCCCGCATGGTCCAGATGAACCAGATGATGGACATGCCCGCCATGATCCGCGCGTCGAGCATGCCAGAACGGACGTTCCTGGAAGGGATGATCCCGCACCACGCCGCCGCGAACGAGAAGGCCAATCTCGCGTTGCAGCGCACGCAGGACCCGTTCGTCCTCGACCTCGCGGGCCGCATCATTGCGGCGCAGGCCGCAGAAATGCGTGACTTCCAGACCTGGCTGCGCGCCCACCCGTAAAGGGGGAACGTCAGCCTGAGCGCGCGGGGCCCTGAGGCGCGTGTTACACTCCGCGCCACCACATGCAGACGCTTGATACGCTGATCCGTCACTGGCGGGACGATCCCGGCGGCACGTACCGGACCTGGTTCCTCTGGGAGGAGCGCCTGAAGAACTTCCGGTCCATCCGCCGGGGCATTCAGGTGGTCGTCCGTGAAATCCGCGAGGACCGCTTCGGCACGCAGTACCGCGGGTCGTCGCTGGAGACGGTCGTGCACTCCATCGCGGAGCAGCGGCAGATGTTCCGCGGCGCGGACCACGCGTTTTTGTGGAAACCGAAGCTGCGGATTCCGGACATCTACGAGAACCCCGAGCATCAGCGGGCGTTCGGTCACTTCCTGGACACCTGCGCGTGCTGCACCACCGAGCAGGAGCTGCTGCAGGCCATCCGGACGCTGGACGCGCGCGGCATCAAGGGGCTCGGGCCGGCCGCGGCGAACCTGATGTACTTCCTGCACCCGACCCTGATGCCGCCCTTCAACACGGCCATCGTGAACGGGTACAACGCCGTGACCGGCGCGAAGGTCAAGCTGGGCAAGTGGGAGGAGTACCTCGCGCTGCGCGCGGGCCTGCTCCGGTTGACGCAGGCGCACCGCAGCCTGCTGTCCAACGACCTGGGCGCCGTGGCGGGCCTGATGTTCGATGTGGGCAGCGGCCGGTACGCGGCGCCGCCCCGGGCAGAGGACGGCCCGGACGTGGACGCGTGGCGCGCCGACCTCGCGCAGGTGCGTGAGGAGAGCAAAGCCGCCCGGAAGGCGCAGGAGACGGCGATGGCGCAGGATCACACGCACACGCAGGTGCAGGGCTGGCTGCGGGACCTGGGCCTCGCGCTGGGCTTCGAGGTGTGGATCGCGGCGAATGACCGCTCCCGCGCGTACGAGGGGGGGCGCCTGGGGGACGGGTGCCTGGACACCCTGCCGGCGGGGATCGCGGGCACGCCCGGCGCGGACGCCGTGCGCCTGATTGACGTGGTGTGGTTCGAGCGGGGCACCCTGGCGCCCGCCGCGGCGTTTGAGGTGGAGCACACCACGTCCATCTACTCCGGTATTGTCCGGCTGCTGGACCTGGCGCTGGGCGCGCCGGAACGGGCCGTGCAGGGCCTGTACTTGGTGGCGCCGGACAGCCGGGAGGCGGACGTGCGGGACCAATTGCGCCGCCCGGCGTTTCAGGCGGTGGGGCACCTGCACATGCGGTACCTGCCGTACAGTGAACTGGAGCGGCACCGGGAGGCCATGGCGCGGTTCGGGCAGGGCCTGCGGGCCGTGGAGGCCATCGCGCGCGCCCTGTAAGGTTTAGGGCCGGGTGGGGCCGGGGAAGACGCTCAGTTCATCGTCCGGGTCGTGCACCGCCCGGTCCTGCGGGGCGACGCGGTCCGGGAACACGGCGTAGTTCCGGCCGCCCGGGTACCGGGCGCTCGGGTAGCGGATGGCGTCGTACCGGGCGCTGTCCAGCGCGGCGCGGGCCAGGACCTGCGTGAGGGCCAGCTGGCCGTCTAAGTTGAGCGGCAGCCACTCCTGCAGGAGGTCCGCCGGGTGCAGGCTCAGGACGTTCAGGACGGCCGGGTCGGTCAGGTCCAGGACGCCCCCGAGGCGCAACTTGACGGTGATGTCCAGCCGGGGCCGCTGGTCCGGGCCGGGCTGAATCTGCAGGCCGGCCGCGCCGGTCACCACGGTGATGGCGCGCGCTTCCGCGTGCGCGACGGTGAGGTTTTCCGCCACGTACAGCATGGCGTGCGCGCCGGGCAGGTCCGCAGGCGCGTTGTAGCGCCCACCCGTGACCAGCGACCCGTCCGTGTTGAGTGGATCACGGTTGTACTTGCGCAGCGCCAGGAGTGGCACCGTGCGGTACGTGTCGAGCACCTCCGGGGGCGTCCAGACGGGCGCGCCCATCAGGGCGCGCTTGAGGGCCTGGTGGTCCGTCAAGTCGGCATCCCGGTCTCGGCCAGGGTCAGCAGGCGCCGCACGGCCACCGGGCGCCGCTCGAGCAGGTAACTGATCGGCGCGCGGCCCCCGAGGACCGGGTTGGGCGCCCGCAGCCACATGCGCCCCACGCTGAGGTCCCCGAACACGTCCCTCAGGTGCAGGCCCACGGTTTCCAGCTCGTGCAGGGGGCCCTGCAGGGTGTCGCTGGTGGGGTGCTTGCTCAGGCCGCTGGGGTCGCGGCCGGTGACCTGCGCGAGTTCCCGCAGGGTCATGCCGAACGCGCTGGCCACGCGGCGGGCGTCCAGTTTGCCGTTCACGGGGCTGCGGGCGTCGATCAGCAGGGGGTCGCACTAGAGTTGGAACGGAGACTTACGCTAAGGGCCGTGTGATGGGGCGAGAGCCCCCATCACGGCATCGTGGTAGCAGTGAAACGAGAAGTCGGGTTTTCACCGGCGTCGGCCGATGCTGCATACCTGAACAGCTGCGTTCCATCGCAGGTGCCCTTCAAGACGCCACGCGCTCCTTGCTTAGGCACCAGTGTGCCGACCTTAACGGTGACTGGAGCGCAAGAGCATGAGTCATGGAGCTCAGTACCCGACAGTTTCCCGAGTGGCTTGAAAAAGTTCGACTGACACGCGAGAACAGAACGCGTCTCCCGATGTCCTGGCCAAGTTGACCTGCTGCTTCACCGCGCACTTCCCGGAGTTCCGCAAGAACCAGGTCGAGTTGCTTTCC
>CALPYF020000088.1 GCA_943327755.2 Deinococcus hopiensis KR-140 | reverse complement strand
TTCCGGTCAAGGTGAAGGCTCATGGCCGGGCGGCCATGAGCCTCGTGCGGTACGGCGCGGAGCGGCTGTGCCATGCCCTGCGGTGGAATCTCCCCGAGTTACCCGCACTGATCAGGCTGCTGAGCACGCCATTTCACGCGCCAGGCGCGACTTGAAGGCAAGATGTCCGGTACAGAGGATCTTCGCCCCTTGAATCGCATGCATTGTGCACAATCCAGAGAGGAAGGCGCACGTGATGATTGAGCTTGATCTGGAGCAACATGGCGAATAAATCTGAAGTGGCCCCAACAATTCCCCCCACAGCTCCGGCGGCAAAATCCACGAAAATCGGAAAGCCGAAGTACGAAAAATCAGATCGACCATCCATTCCAGCGCAGACCCAACGGGAACTATGGGGACGATCCGCCGGGCGATGTGAATTCCACGGATGCAACGAGCCACTGTTTATCGACTCGGTATCACAGAAGAGAAGTAATCTCGCCACTATTGCCCATATCGTTGCTTTCAGTCCTGCTGGCCCTCGAGGGCACGCGACCCGTTCGAAAGAGCTGGAGATCGATATCAACAACTTGATGTTGACTTGCAAGATACACGGCGACCTGATCGATAACCTCAACTACGTGGATCAATTCACGGAGGAGATCTTGCTGGATTACAAAAGGACTCACGAATCTAGGATTCGCGACGCTACTCATGCCATCGAGAACGCCAAGACCACCTTATTACTTGTACAGGGCCGAATCGCTGGACGGGAGAGCGTTATCAACGAAGAAGCGGTCAAACAGGCGATTAAACCCCGCTGGCCAGGCAGTGACAGTAGCATTATCATCGACCTGAATGCCTACCGCATCAGCGAAGGGCGAGCAGCTTACTGGAATGCCGCATCTGAGCAGGTGGTTCAAGAGACCCGTGACCTTCTCAAGAAGAAGCTGACTAAGGAAGAGATCCAGCACGTATCGGTCTTTGCTCTCGCACCCATACCGCTGCTCGTCCTGTTGGGCCACGAACTGACCAGTCGACTGGACTTGGATCTTTTTCAGTATCAGAGGTCCGCTGCTTCCAACCGCTGGTGCTGGCAGGTCGGACAGCCCGGCAGTGACGATGGACTGAATCCGTACTTGCCGGAGCACATCGTCGATGTCGAAGACGTGGCCATTGCGGTGTCGATGTCTGGAATCGTCGAGCGCAGCGCCATCAGCAGGGCCATCGGCCGGGAACATCTCATCTACGAAATCCGGGCTCAGAGACCTGGGCCGGACTTTCTCAAGTACAGAGCGCAGTTGAGTGAATACGGAACAATGCTGCGCTCAATCCTAACATCCATTCGAGCGAACGTAACATCGGTGAAGCGAATTCATCTGTTCCTCGCCTCCCCAGCGTCAGTTGCCATTGACAGCGGCCGGAGCTTCATTGAGAAAGCAGATCCAGAGGTGTTCGTATATGAGTTCGATAGCCCTCACTACAAGCATGCGCTCACCATCAACTCAGCGAGGAAAACATGAATCAACCGCGACTCTTCAGCATCGTTCGCGAGGCGGACGCGACGGGCATCAGCGGAACAGGCCACGTCCTGGACGGCGTGATCTTTCATACGGGTCAAGTCGTGGTGTGCTGGCGTTCCAATTTTGGCAGCATCACCATTTTCGAGAACTGGGATGCGTTCGAGAACGTGCATTTGAAAGCACATCCCGAAAACAAAGCGAAGGTGATGTTCCATAACTGAGAACATGGAAATGCCCCACACAATCAGGTAGCCCACACCCAAACGAGGCGATCCTAGACTCACGATAGGATCGCCCTCCTTCGTTCATACTCGCTCACTCTTTGATGCAGGTCACCAGCCCGCGCTCCAGCGCCAGCAGCGCCGCGGCCGCCGGCACCAGGAACACGTGCCACACCCGCCCATCCTCCCCCACCACCTGCTCCCCCGTCACGTGCATCGGCACCCCCGGACAAAACCACCGGGTCACCCGTGCCCCCGGCCCCCTCGGCGCGTCATTGCAGATCACCGCCAACGCCATCCCCGCCTCCACCGCCGCCTGAAAATGTGCCCGGTAGTTCGCCGCGTCCCCCCCCCACCCACCGCACCGGACGCACCTTCACGCCCCGCGGCACTGGCCAGTCCAGCACCACCTCCGGCAGCTCGGGCGGCCACACCGCCTCGGGACTCACGGCTTCACCTTGGGCTTCACCTTCGGCTCGTAGGCAGCCTCCACCCGGCACCCCGGCCGCCCTTGCAGCGGCAACGCGTACACGCCTACCCCGAACAACTCCGCCACCTCGACGGCCACGTCCGCATCCAGATCCGCCACGTCCAGCACCTCCCCCTCCGCATCCAGCAGCCCCACGCCAGCGCAGCTGCTCACGATCACCGACGCGGACGCGGCCGCCGGGCAGCACGCCACCACCCGCACCGCCAACGCCCGCACCGCCGCCTCCGTCTCCCCAATCAATGCCCGCTGCACCACCACCGTCCACCGGAACGGCTCCGACCACCCCGTCACGCCGCCAGCAGGACCGCCACCCCCCGCTGCACCTCCCCCCACACCCGCGCCGCATGCGCCGACGGCAGATCCTGCACCCGCGCCACCGCCCCCCGCAGCGCCCCATCCGCCCCACTCAATCCCTCCAAGGCCAGCAGGTCATCCAGGCTCAGCCCTGAGATCCGACCCAGGGCGCCCAGGATGCCCACGTCCCCCCATGCCCGCAGCAGGCCCGCCAGGACCTCCCGCGCCAGGGTCCGCGTCAACCACCGCCCATCATCCGCTCGGGGCACCTCGCCCAACGCCAACCGCACGACGGTCTCCACGGGAGGCACAGCGTTGGCCCAAAGGCCAGGACCAGTATCAATCGCTCGCGTCATGCCCTTCACCCTCACAGGCCTGGGGGTGACCCGCCCGGCCCCCCCACTGGGGTCTCACGTTCGCCACCCCCACGCATGGCAGGGCGCAGGGCATGACAGGACATTCCCCACACGACGGCATCAGCGCTCCGGCGAGCTGAACGAGCACCTCCGGCAGGCATCGCCTCGCCCCCGCACACCCTCCACCCACAGGGTAGGGTGGGAGACGCGGGGCCACTGGTTTGGAGAACTCGACCCGCAGCATCGACGCCGTGACCCTGGGGAGGGACACGGCGTTTCCCCTGTCGTCACCCCTACGCACGCCACCCTGCAAGCATGAGCGATCCCGGCGCGCCCATCCTCGGCACCGTCTTCCGCGCCTGGCGCACCCCCACCAGCGAAGGCTGCCAACTCCGCACAGAGCGCGGCCCCCTCACCCTCTACGGCCCCCTCCCCCCCGTCACCCCCGGCTGCACCCTCCGCGCCTGGACCGAAGGAAGCACCCTCACCCGCGCCGAACGCGTCATCACCCCCTACGAACTCGCCCGCGCCTTCTACAGCCGCCTCCGCCCACCCCAGAAAGCCACCGCCCTGGAACTCCTCCCCCGGCTCGGCCCGGACCCTCACCACACCGTCACCCAGAACGCCCCCAGTCTCTCCACCCGCGTCCCCGCCAGCATCGCCCAGGCCCTCACCCGCCACGCCCGCCGGGAAAGCCGCCTCTACGGCGCCCTGCAGGCCCTCGCCGATCTCGGTCTCCCCCCAGAGCACACCCACGCCCTCCTCAACCAGCACGGCGCCGGCGCACCAGCTGCCTTCCGCGAGCAGCCCTACCTTGCCATCCGCCACGGCATTCCCCTGCGCGTCCTCGACCACGCCGCCCGACTTCAGGGCCTCAGCACCTTCGACCCTCGCCGCGGGCCCGCCCTCGCGTACGAACTCACCCGCCGCGCCACCCTCGAATACGGCCACACCTGCCTCCCCCTGCCCGTCCTCGCCGGGGAACTCCGGGACAGTCATGCACTCGACGATGACGAAGCCCAGCAGGCCATTGAAGACGCCCTGAACGGTCAGCTCCTCCTGGAAGATGCTCAGGCGGCCTTCCTCCCCGAGCAGCACCGCGTGGAAGCCTGGCTCGCCGACGACATCGCCCGACTCATGGCCAGCACGCCCGCACGGGTGTCCGTCCCTACCACGCCCGGATTGACGACGGAGCAGCGCGCGGCCGTACTCCTCGCGGCGGGCACGGCCGTCAGCGTCATCACCGGCGGACCCGGCACCGGCAAGACCACCACGCTCCGCGCCCTCCTCGATGCCCTGGACGCCGCCAACCTCCGAAGCGTCCTGTGCGCCCCCACCGGGAAGGCCGCCAGCCGCATGCAACAGAGCACGGGCCGCGACGCCACCACCCTCCACCGCCTGCTCAGCTACGACGGTCACAAGTTCAGCAGCGGCATCCTCCCCGGCGACGTCTTCGTGGTCGACGAGGTCAGCATGGCCAGCAACGCCCTCCTCGGTGCACTCCTGCGCTCCGTCCGCGATGGCGCTCGGGTCATCCTCGTCGGCGACGAGGACCAGTTACCCCCCATCGACCCCGGGCACCCACTGGCCGCCCTCACCCGCACCGTCCCCACCGGGCGTCTCACGCAGACGCACCGCCAGGCCGCCGGGAGCCCCATCCTCACCCTCGCCTCCCAGCTCATCAGTGGGGAGAGCCCCGCCCAGACCGGCGTGCCGTTCGTGGGCGCACAGTCCGCCGAGGACATCGTCCGACTCGTTCAGGCCCGCCAGGACCAGGCACGTCCGATGATCCTCACAGCCGGACGCGCCGGCCCCCTGGGCGTGGACGCCCTGAACCTCGCCCTGCAGTCCGCCCTCAACCCCGGCGACACCCGCCTCCGCGCCGGAGATCCCATCCTCGTCACCCGGAACAACCACAACACCGGCCTGATGAACGGCATGACCGGCCTCGTCATCGGTGCAGGGAAGCAAGTCACCTGCATCATCGAGGACACCGAGCACACCTTCAGCCCGAGCGACCCTACCCTCACCCTCGCGTACGCCATGACCATCCACCGCAGCCAGGGCAGCGAGTGGCCGGACATCATCGTCACCCTCGCCCCGGAACACGAGCGCCTCCTCTCCCGGCAACTCGCGTACACAGCCGTCACCCGCGCCAAGGAAGCCCTGACCGCGTCCGGCCTGCGCGCCGCCTGGACGCACGCCGCCCACACGGGCGCCCCCCGGCGGTACAGCCAGCTCGAAACCTTCCTCAAACGCTAAGCGGTCACGGTCACCCCTACGCACCGTCCCAGAATCCGCAAGAGCAGCACCCCTACCGGGTGCCCCCACACCCCCCCACCCAGACGGTCACCCCCATGCATGGGACGGTACGCCCCATGACGACCGCACAGACCGTCTCCCCCTCACCCCCCACCTGGTGGGAACTGTGCTGGCTCGACGGCGCCTTCCGCGTCCGCAATCCAGCCCCCCGCCATGACCTCTTCGACGGTGC
This sequence comes from Deinococcus hopiensis KR-140, assembly GCA_943327755.2. Classification (GTDB taxonomy): domain Bacteria; phylum Deinococcota; class Deinococci; order Deinococcales; family Deinococcaceae; genus Deinococcus; species Deinococcus hopiensis_A. Next base: position 1,351 of record CALPYF020000088.1, on the reverse strand, counting down.
CTGGCAGCGTCCCCTCCCCACCGGCGTCCACCCCCTCGCCCACCACCTCGGCAACGGCGGCACCGTCCTCTGGTCCGACGGCACCCTCCTCCCTGGCGTCGGCGACCTCACCCTCCCCATCCTCTCCCGCTCCTGGCTCAGCGTCCTGAGCGCCCTGCGCAGCCCCACCGACACCGCTGCCGCCCACCGCACACTCCGCAGCGACCTCCTCCACGTCGCCGCGTGCAGCCCCGACCCCACCTGGAGTGCGCCCCACACCGATCAGGGCCTCCACATCCAGGAGATCACCTGCGGCCCGTGGACGCTCTACCGCGTCCACGCGGGCACCCTCCGCCACCTCATCTTCCCCGAGACCATCTCCACCTGGGCCCTCGACGAACTCGAGACCCGCACCGTACGCCTCTGGGACGAGCAGCACCCCGAGCAGAGCCCCGTCCTCCTCTGGCCGCACGCCCGCCCTCTCGACGACCTCCTCACCGCCCTGCGCACCCCCCCGAACGGTGCACGCGAAGACCCCACCCGCGCTGCCACCCGCATCACGTGGACACTCGGTGCCCACCTCGCCTCCTCACCATCCACCATTGACGCCGACGACGTCATCTGCCTCTGACATGCCGCCCAGAACGCCCGGCTTCACCCTCATCGAGATCCTGTTCGTCATGGCCGTCCTCGGCCTGCTTGCGGCAGCGCTGTACCCCACCGTGACCGGCGCGCGGCAGCGCCCGTACAACACAGCGGCCCTCAAGTGCGGCCGGGCCATCGTCACCTTCGAGACGACCGCGCCCCTCGCGCTCGGCGGGTACGTCCGTGACCTCGCCGATATGGGCCGCGACGTCAAGGCTGCCTGCCTGACTGCGGGTGTCCAGGTCGCCCCAGCGAACGCCCAGGTCCGCACCCCAGACGCCACGACCACACAGGCCGTCGCCACCACTACGAACACCTACGCCTTCCAGGTGTTCCACCCCCGTGGGAGCGGCTACTACCTCTTCGCCCCACCGAGTGGCACGGCCAGCGGTGACCGGCTCGGCCACCTCTACCGCTGGTCACCCCAGGAGACCCCATGAACACCCGCACGCAAGGCTTCACCCTCATTGAGCTCCTCGTGGTCATCGGCATCATTGGCGTCCTCGCCGCCATCCTCCTCCCCACCTTCGCAGACGCCCAGAAAAAGCCGTACGACACGGCCGCTATTCAATGCGGCCGGGCCATCGCCACCGCGCAGGTCCCCTACTACACCAGCAGCGGCACGTACGCCACCCACCTCACCGCACTCAACAACCCCGACGTCACCGAAGCCTGCCAGAACGTACAGGTCACCTACGCCGGCAATCCCAACGCGACGGTCACCGCC
>CALPYF020000087.1 GCA_943327755.2 Deinococcus hopiensis KR-140 | reverse complement strand
TGATGCTGCTGGGCGGCACCCTCGCCCGCCTGCTCTGAACCCACCACACGACCATCGCCCGCCCGCGCACCTGCCGCCGGGCGGGTTTGCCTATCACGCCCTACCTGCTGTCACCACTGGAGTACGCACACATAGCTCAGTGCCCCGCCTACGCTGAGCGCATGACGTGGAACCCCGACCAGTACCACCTCTTCCGCGAAGCCCGCAGTGCCCCCGTCCGCGACCTGCACGCCCTGATTCCCGATCAGGCGTACGCCAGCGTCATCGACCTGGGTTGCGGCACGGGCGAACACACCCTCACACTCGCGCGGCGCTTCCCGCAGGCGCAGGTCACCGGCCTCGACCAGAGCGCCGAGATGCTGGAGCGGGCGCAGGCGCAGCAGGCCCCCAACCTCCACTTTGAGCAGGGCGACCTGGGCCGCCTGGACGGCACGCACGACCTGATCCACGCGAACGCCTCACTGCAGTGGGTGCCGGATCACCCCGCGCTGCTCGCGCACCTGTGGGCGCACCTGAATCCCGGTAGGGTCCTGGCCGCGCAGGTCCCCGCCAACCACGACCACCCCAGCCACCGCCTCCTGACCGACACCGCCCTGGACTTCCAGGACGAACTGGGCGGGTACGCCCGTTTCGGCACCGCGCACGGCGCGTCCCCCGTCCTGCCGCCTGCCCGCTACGCCGAACTGCTCGACGCACTGGGCGGCACGGACATCACCGCCCTAAGCAAGGTCTACCCCGTTCTGCTGAACGGCGCGGACGGCCTGATCGACTGGACGAAAGGCACCGCCCTCGTGCCGTACCTCAGCCGCCTGACCGACGACGGGCAGCGGCGGTTCCTGGCCGCCTACCGCGAACGCCTCCACGCCGCCTACCCCGGTGGGCGCGTGTACTACGCCTTCACCCGCACGCTGTTCACCGCACGCCGGCCCGCCTGAGCGTCACTTGAGGAAGTCGGCGGGATCGGGTTCCTGCTGCGCCATCTGCGGCGTGAGCAGCATCAGGAAGTGCATCATCTGGCCGCGCTTGTCCTTCACCTTGCCGTCCATCAGGTACAGGCCTTTGAACATGCCGTCCCCGAGCGTGTACAGGTTAGCCGTCTGACCGTCCTTTTTCGCGGCCCGCACGAATTTCAGGCTGCGCGCGCCGAAGAACTCACCGGGCTGCCCCTGCGGTTCGACCAGCATGACCGCCCAGTGGTTGGTGCTGAGCTTCGGCATGTAGATGAACATCAGCCCCTGCACCGGCACGCCGCGCGGCGTGACCCAGGCGCGCATGACCATCTCGCCCATCACGTTCGTGTCCATCAGGGGGGTCTGCCCCGACTGCCCCGAGGCGACGCTCCAGACCGCCTTCGAGTAGTCGGCGGCCTGGGACGCTCCGGTCAGGGCGAGCAGGCTCAGGGCACAGGCGGGAACGGCGCGGCGCATGACAGGCAGCATGGCAGCGTGCCGCGCCGGGAGTCGCCTCAGGTGAGCGGGCGTCGGGGGCAGGGCACCCCCATCACGGGCCGGCTGGCCGCAGGTCGTACAGGACGTGGCCGGTGGGCACACCGATTTCCCGCGAGGTCCAGCGTTCCCGGGCGTGGACGGTCAGGTGCAGCGCCCCGAAGAGCCGCAGCCAGTCCGCGTCGCTGCGCTGCGCGTGGGGGTGCCCGGCTTCCAGGTTCACCAGGGCGTCCAGGACGCGCGCCAGACGGCCGGGCCGCTGGCCGTCCCCGGTCACGTCCTCGAGCACGAGGACGCGCCGCCGGGCCACGCGGGCCGCCTCGCGCAGGACGCCGGGCGGGTCGGGGCAGTGGTGCAGCACGAACGCCAGCAGCACCGTGTCGAAGTGGGCGTCCGGGAACGGCAGCGGCCCCGGCGTGAGCACCCGCCTCAGCCCGGCCTGCCGCGCGAGGTGCCGTGCCGCCGGCTGCGCGATCAGCCGCTGCCCCCACGCGCCCGGGTGAGGCGGCGCGTCCGCCAGCGTCACCGCCCAGCCCTGCCGGGCCAGGAGGACCCCGGTGTGCCCGGTGCCCGCTCCCAGGTCCAGCAGCGACCCGCCGGGCGGCAGGTGCACCCGCAGCCGCTCCACGACCCGCCGGGCGCGGGGCCAGCCGACCGGGCCGTACAGCGCGGCGATCAGGGCGTCCCAGCGCGCGCCCATCACGCGACCTCCGGTGGAGTGGACGCCCTGGCGCGCGCCCGGGTTGCCCATGACCCAGCCGGACTCCGGATCACACGCCGCGTTTCTTCGTGCCCTTCATGGGGGCGTGGGTCCAGGGATCGTCGGGCCAGGGGTGTTTGGGGTAGCGGCCGCGCAGGTCCTTGCGCACCTCGAAGTACGAGGAGTTCCAGAACGAGCGGAGGTCCTGCGTGACCTGCACGGGCCGCCCGGCGGGCGAGAGCAGGTGCAGCAGGACGGGCGTGCGGCCCTCGTTCACGGCGGGCGTGTCGGCCAGACCGAACAGTTCCTGCAACTTCACGGCTAGGATGGGCGCCTCGCCGGGGCGGTAGGTAAGACGAATGCGGCTGCCGGTGGGGACGGTCAGGTGCGTGGGGGCCAGGTCGTCCAGCCGGGCCGGGAGGGGCCAGGGTAGCTGCGCCTGGAGGGCCGGGAGGAGGTTCACGCGCCCCAGGTCGTCGCGGCTGCGCACGCCGTCCAGGTGCGGGCCCAGCCAGTCTTCCAGGGTGCCGAGCAGCGCGGCGTCGCTCAGGTCCGGCCAGTCTTCCGCCGGTCGCCACGCGCGCACGGACTCCACGCGGTCGCGCAGCGCCTGCGCGTCCGGGCTGAAGGTCAGGAGGTGCAGGCCCTCATCACGGATCGCGGCGGCCAGGGCGTCCACGCGGGCGGCGGCCGGCAGGTCCCGCAGGGGCCGCGTTTCGAGCACCAGCGCGCCGAAGCGCCGTTCCCGCTGCGCGACGAGGGTGCCGGTGCGGGCGTCCCAGCGCACGGCGTCCACCCACGCGGCCCCGGCGTCCAGCGCGGCCGGGTCGAGGGGCGCGGCCAGGAAGATGCGACCCTCGGCCTGCGCGGCGTCGAGGTGCGCGACGGCCAGGGCGCGCGCTCCGGCCAGGGCGTCCCCCTCGGGCAGCGCGGCGCCCTGACCGCCCGCGAGCAGGAAGCGACCTCGGCGCAGGCCGCTGGTTTCCTCGCGGGCCAGCGCGGCGCGTTCCGGGTACGCGCGGGCGACCAGCGCGCCCACTGTGAACGGGTCGGGGTCGCGGTCGTCGGCGCGGACCTTCAAGAGGGTGCGCCACTGGCGGGACAGCCGCTCGATCCTTTCCAGCACGGCGACGTCTCCCCCACTGCTGTCCTTGCGCCGCCACGCGCGCAGGGCACGCACCCGGTCGGTGAAGTCCGCGCCGGAGCCGTTGGGGAGCGGGTCGCGTTCCTCCAGCAGCGCCGCCACGTCCGCCGCCAACTCGGGGTCCTCGGCGGCAGTTAGCAGGTGCGCCACGCGCGGGTGCGTGGGGAAGTCCAGCAGGCGCGCGCCCTCCGGCGTCACCCGGCCCGCGTCGTCCAGGGCGCCCAGCCCTTGCAGCACGTCCCGAGCGGTCTGCACGCGGCGTTCCGGCGGGACGTCCAGCCAGTGGAGGGTCGCGGGGTCGGTCACGCCCCACTGCGCGAGTTCCAGCGTCAGCGGCGCGAGGTCCGAGTCCAGCACCTCCGGCGGGCGGGCGGCGGGCAGCAGCGGCTGGGTCCGTTCGCTCCAGAGGCGGTACGCGACGCCCGGCGCGGTGCGGCCCGCACGGCCCGCGCGCTGCGTGGCGGCGTCGCGCGTGATGCGGCCGGTGACCATGCGGGTCAGGCCAGTCGCTGGGTCGAACGCCTGCGTGCGGCTCAGACCGCCGTCCACCACGACGCGCACGCCGTCGATGGTCAGGGACGTCTCGGCGATGCTGGTCGCCAGGACCACCTTGCGCCGCCCGTCCGGGTCGGGGCGCAGCGCGCGGGCCTGCTCGCGCACCGGCAGGTCGCCGTACAGGGGCAGCACCACGGCGTCCACGCCGGAGAGCAGCGCGGCGGCGGCGCGGATCTCGCGCACGCCGGGCAGGAACGCCAGCACGTCCCCCGGTTCGGCGTCCAGCGCGGCGCGCACCTGCCGCGCCACCAGCTCCTCCACGCGGCCCACCGGGTCGGTCGGCAGGTACCGGACGTCCACCGGGTACGCGCGGCCCGCGCTCTCGACCAGCGGCGCGCCCAGCCGCCCGGGCAGCGCCGGGTCCAGCGTGGCGCTCATGACCAGCACCCGCAGGTCGTCCCGCAGCGCCCCCTGCACCTCGCGCAGCAGCGCCAGCGCCAGATCGGCGTTCAGACTGCGCTCGTGGAACTCGTCCAGGATCACCAGCCCCACGCCGGACAGTTCCGGGTCGCGTTGCAGGCGGCGGGTCAGGATGCCCTCGGTGACGACCTCCAGCCGCGTCGCGACCGACACGCGCGAGTCGAAGCGCACGCGGTACCCGACCGTGCCGCCGACCTCCTCGCCCAGCCCTTCCGCCAGCCGCGCCGCGACCGCGCGGGCCGCGACCCGGCGGGGCTGCAGCAACACGACGCCCTGCCCGGCCAGCCACGGCTCGTCCAGCAGCGCCAGCGGCAACCCCGTACTCTTGCCCGCGCCCGGCGGGGCCTGCACGACCACCAGGGGATGCGCCGCGAGCGCCGCGCGCACCTCCCCCGTGACCTCCTCGATCGGCAACTTCACGCCCCGCATGGTACGCGCGGGACGCGGGCGGACTCAGCGGTTCGTGATGCGGTCCACCTCGGCCAGCTCCTCGGGCGTGAGGGTCCAGCCGGCCGCGCCCACGTTCGCGTCGATCTGCTCGGGTTTCGTGGCCCCGGCGATCACGCTGCTCGTCACGTCGAAGGACAGCAGCCAGCTGAAGGCGAGGTCCAGCAGGGTGTGGCCCCGCCCTTGCGCGAAGGCGCGCAGGTCCTCCACGACCGCCCAGTTGCGTTCGGTCAGGTAGCGGTCCTGGGCGCCCTGGCTCCCCGTGATGCGCGCCCCGGCGGGCAGGTCGGCCCCGGCGCGGTACTTGCCGGTCAGGAGGCCGCTGGCCAGGGGAAAGTACGGCAGCAGGCCCAGGTTCAGGTCGCGCGTGGCAGGGATCAGGTCCTGTTCCACGTCCCGCACGAGCAGGCTGTGTTCGTCCTGGCAGGACGTGAAGCGCGCCCAGCCGTGCTGCCGCGCCAGGGCGTCGGCGGCGCGCACGTCGGCGGCGGGCATGTTGCTCACGCCGACAGCGCGCACCAGACCCTCCTGCACCAGGTCGTTCAGGGTGCCCAGCGTGTCCTCGATGGGCGTCTCCGGGTCCGGGGTGTGCAGCTGGTACAGGTCGAGGTACTCGGTGCCGAGGCGGCGCAGGCTGGCGTGCAGCGCCTCGCGGATGTACGCGGGCCGCGCACCCTTCCGGCCCTCACCCATGTCCATGCCGAACTTGCTCGCCAGGACGATGTTCGCCCGCTCGGCGCCCAGCGCGCGGCCCAGCAGCTCCTCGCTGCCGCCGCGGTTGCCGTAGATGTCGGCGGTGTCGAACAGCGTGATGCCGGCGTCCAGCGCGCGGCGCACCACGGCCGTCGTGCCCGCCTGATCCAGCCGTCCACCGAAGTTGTTGCAGCCCAGCCCGACGACCGACACGGTCAGGCCGCTGTGTCCCAGCGTTCGCGTTTGCATGCGTGCAGCCTACGCCTGCCGACATGAGCTGCACCCAAGGGTGGACGCGCGCCCCCGCCCGCGTGAGGCATGCTGGGGCATGCGCGCCCCCCCGAACCGCCCTCCACTGGCCCGCCCTGCTGCGGCCCCGCGTCCGACGACCAGCCTGGGCCGCGCAGCCGCCGTCACCGCCGCCCTCATCGCGGGCCTGTGGGTGCAGGAGGGCGCCGATCAACTGGTGTTCCAGGGGCAGCTGGATCAGTTCGGCATCGAGCCGCGCGCGCCCGGCACGTTCTGGCACGTCCTGACCGCGCCGTTCCTGCACGCGGGCTTCGGGCACCTGATCGCGAACACCGTGCCCCTGGCCGTCCTGACGTTCATGAGTGCCCTGCGCGGCGTGGCGCGCTTCCTGGCGGCGCTGCTGCTGATCGTCCTGATCGGCGGGGGGCTTGTGTGGCTACTCGGACGGGGCGGCAGCGTCCACCTGGGTGCCAGTGAACTGGTGTTCGGGCTGCTCGCGTACCTGCTGGGCGTGGGCTGGAGGGAACGCACCCCGCTGGCGGTCGGCGTGGCGGTCGCGGCGTTCCTGCTGTACGGCGGCATCCTGTGGGGCGTGCTCCCGGCGAACCCGGCCGTGTCGTGGGAGGCGCACCTGTTCGGCTTCGTGGGCGGCCTGATCGCCGCGGCGATCCTGCACCGGAAGCGTCCCCCGGCGCGGCCCGCGTCCGGCTTCCCGCACTGACAGCGAGACTCAGTTGCACTGAAGCGCCACCGGCGCGCCCTTCAGCTTCCCTTCCGGCCGCTGGTACCGCCGGTTTCTCGCTCCGCTCGGTTCAGGCATGTTGACCTTCAGGACATTCTCACCTGGGGGCCGGGCTATGCTCGGCGCGATGCGAGTGCCAGCCCACCACCTGCGACCTGCCCCGACCCGGGCGGGCCGCTGGCTGCTGGCGCTGCTCGCGGTGCTGGCGTCGCTGGCGCACCTGACCCGCAGCCCCGAGGCAGGCGGGCTGGGCCTGACCCTGGGGACGCTGCCCCTGGGCACCCTGACCCAGGCGGCCACCAGAGCCGGACACGTCCACGAGGCCGCGGCGGAGACCCCTGTCCACGTACACGCGGCGGGCGTCCCCTGCGACCCACCCGCCCCCCAGACAGCGGAGGCGGGGCCAGCGCATGCCGATGGACACGCCCTGAC
>CALPYF020000086.1 GCA_943327755.2 Deinococcus hopiensis KR-140 | reverse complement strand
TTTGTGATCTCCACCCGAAGGTCTCGATCGTTTTCGTGAGTCTGGAGCACACCGGGGGGCGTGCCGCTCACTCAGCCCTGTCGAGCTGGCCTGTGCTTCTCAAGCATCTTCCGTTGTCATGCTTCGCGGAACTGGCGTTCCGGTGCGCGTTCTTCGGAGCGGGGCTCCGGTTTCGGCGACTGAAGAAGTCTATCTGCTGGGCTTTATCTTGTCAACACCATGCTCATCGTTCTTGAGCGTGGTACGCGCATGTCGGGCCCTCCGACGGAGGCCCTGAGCGGCGCGGACAGACCGGCCCGGAGGCCACCTGCACCACAGACCTGCTGCATGCCAGGCAAACAGCAGGCCTATAACCCTACGCGCCCTGCACCACCCTGTCAAGGTGATGACCATCGCCTTCAAGTCTCGAACTGTCTCCAGTCCAGAGCCCGGACCGACAATTCTTGTTGGGGATGGATCTCATCGATCGCTCCGGGCAAAGGCTGATACGTCCGTCAACCGCAATAAATTGGTCGAGCCCCGCACAAACCTATGCGGGGCTCGACCGGTGACCTTCTTATTCCTGACCGAGGAACGCGTAGCGGGCGAGCAGCAAGGCCGCCACGCCGTACAGGATCGGGCTGACCTGCCGCGCGCGGCCCGCGAGGATCTTCACGGCGCAGTATGTGATCACGCCGAAGCTCACGCCGTTGGCGATGCTGAAGGTCAGGGGCATCGCCACGATGGTCAGGAACGCCGGCAGGCTCTCACTGAGGTCATCCCAGTCGATGTGCCGCACGCCGTCCATCATCAGGGCGCCCACCAGGATCAGGGCGGGCGCGGTTGCCGCCGCCGGAATCGCGGCCGCCAGTGGCCACAGGAACATGCTCAGGAGGAACAGCACGCCGACGGTCACGGCGGTCAGTCCGGTGCGGCCGCCCTCGCCGATGCCGCTGGCACTCTCGACGTACGCAGTGGTGGTGCTGGTGCCCATGAACGCGCCGAACATGGCGGCCAGGCCGTCCATGGCGAAGGTGCGCCGCGCGCGGGGCATGTCCCCCCGGGCGTCCAAGTAGCCGCTTTTCTGGGCGAGGCCGGTCAGGGTGCCGGTCGCGTCGAAGAAATCCACGAAGAAGAACGTGAAGACCACGCTCAGCAGGCCCAGCCCCAGGGCCCCCGCCAGGTCGAGTTGCCCTACCAGGCTGCCGGGCCAGACCGGCGCGTCAATGATGCCCAGCACGCGGCCCCCGAAGCCGGGGAACGCCCGGAGTGCACCGTCCACGCCACCGGCAAAGACCGGCAGGCGCAGCAGGACCGCGCTGAGGCTGGTGAGCAGGATGCCCCACAGGACTGCCCCCTTGACCTGTCGTGCCATCAGCGCCGCCGTGACGATCAGGCCGGCGATGGTCAGCAGGGCGCCGGGGGACATGAGGTTGCCCAGTCCCACGATCGTCGCGGGGTTGGTGACCACGATGCCGGCGCTGCGCAGGCCAAGGAAGGCCAGGAACGCGCCGATCCCACCGGTGATGGCGAATTTCAGGCCGAGCGGAATGGCCCGCACGATGGCCTGCCGCGCGCCCAGCACGCTCAGGAGCACGAACAGCGCCCCGGAGATGAAGACGGCGCCCAGGGCAGTCTGCCACGGCACGCCCATGCCCTGCACGACGGTGTAGGCGAAGAAGGCGTTCAGGCCCATGCCGGGGGCCTGGGCGAACGGGTACCGGGCCACCAGGCCCATCGCCAGCGACCCGAACGCCGCGGCGAGCGCCGTGGTCATCAGGAGCTGCACGAACGCGTTCGGCACCGGAATGGCGCCCGACAGCAGCTGCGGGTTGACGAACAGGATGTAACTCATGGTGAGGAAGGTCGTCACGCCGGCCCGGATTTCCTGCGGGACACTGCTGCCGTGCGCACTCAGGCCGAAGTACCGGTCAAGGGGAGAAAGGGCAGGTTGGGTCAAGGGGGTCAGCCTCCAGAACAGGGTCTCCGCCGCTCAGCGGCGGGCAAAAACGCCATTAGATCATCCGGGCCTTTCCGGGCGGCGGCGCGGCCCATCCTTGCACCCACAGGGTGACAGGTTACGCGCGCCCGCGGCCCCGGGGCCGGTCAGGTGCCGTTCGGGGCGTGCAGCTCCAGGATCACCAGTTCCGCCGGGCAGTCCCACCGCAGGGGAACGCCCGTGACGCCCAGGCCGCGCGACACGAACCCCAGGGCCTGCCCGGCGGGAATCTCGCCCGGCGTGCCCTCGGCCGGGGACTGCACCACCCGGTCGCCCCGCACCCACCCGCGCAGGACGTTCAGTAGCGTGCTGCGCCGCTTCAGCGGCCCGATGAGCGGCAGGCGCACCTGTCCGCCGTGGGTGTGCCCACTCAGGGTCAGGCCCACCCACGCCGGCACCTGCGACAGGTAGTCCGGGTTGTGGGCCAGCAGCACCACGGCCCCGCCGGCATGGTCGCGCAGCGCCGCGTCCAGATCCTGCTGTCCGAACCACCAGTCGTCCACGCCCGCCACGAACAGGTCGTCACGCACCTGCACGCCAGCATTGTTGATCAGCCGCACCCCCGCCGCCTGCAATTGCTCGGCGAACCGCTGCCGGGCGGCGTTCGTGTTCAGGCTGGTCCAGTCGTGGTTGCCCCACACGGCGTACACCCCCAGCGGCGCGCGCAGCCGCGCGAGTTCCGCCAACAGGGTGCTGTGGCGCCGCCGGCCGACCCCACTGTCGAGGAAATCCCCGGTCACGACGATCACGTCCGGCTGGGCCCGGCGGGTGGCCTGCACCCAGCGGCGCACCGAGCGGCGCCGCATGAACACGCCGTAGTGCAGGTCGCTGAGGTGAGCGACGCGCACCGGACGGGTCAGTCCCCGCAGGGGCGCGCGGTGCGTGGAGATCTGGAACCGGTAGGTGTTGGCGACGCCGAGCGCGAGCGCACTCACGGCGGTCCAGCCGAGGGGGATCAGGGCGCGGCGGAGCATGCTGCCCAGCGTACCGGACGGCCCCGCCCCCGGCAGGGTCGTCCCCGTGACGTTCTGACGCCGGAAAGTCGGCACAATACGGTCATGACCCGCCGCGCCGCCGCCGCGCTGCTCTGGCTGCTCCTGGCCAGTGCAGGTGGAACGGTCCTGTTCGTGTCGGCCGGCACGCGGCACCGCGAGGCGTTCAACACCGACGCGCGGATCCTGCACCGCGTGCTGTCGCAGCGGATGGAGCAGCAGGAAGCGGTCCTCAATACGGTCGACGCGCTCGACGGGCAGGGGGTCAGTCCGGCGGCGCTCGGCGCCTACCTGACGGCGCTGCTGCGCCCCTACCCGCAGGTGGTCGCGGTGGAGCGCTGCTCCGCGCGCGGCTGCGAGGTCCTGGGCACGCCGGCCGAGGCGCCCCCCCGACTGCCGCCGGCAGTGGTCGCCGCGCCCGCCGCCCGCTGGCCCGAAGGCGGCGGCCCGCTCTACGCCCTGTCCCGTGGCCGCGTCCGGGTGTGGGTGGACGCCCGGCGCCTGACCGAGGCGCTCGGCGCGCCGCTGAACTACACGCTGTTGCAGCCCGGCGCCGCGCAGGTGATCGTGACGCACGTGCCTGCCCCCACCCCCGGCGCGGCCCCCGTGACCTTGCGGGTCCAGAAGGTGCTGGGCACGTCACTGCGATCCAGATGGCGCGGGCGGTACCGTGGCGCGCGTGGCCGTGGGGGGCCGCAGCGGCGTGGGCGCTGCTGACGGCCGGACTGACGGCGCTCCTGTTCTGGTTGCAGGACAGTCGCCGTCAGGCGCAGCGCGCCCTGCTGGACGAGCGCGCCTGGGCCGGGGGGGTGGTGCAGGCCGCTTCCGAGGCCATCGTGGCGCTTGACGGCCAGGGCCGGGTCACGCTCGCCAATCCGGCCGCGCGGACCACGCTGGCCCATGGACTGACGCCCGGCACCGACCTGCGCGCCGTGACGACCTTCCGCGCGACCCTGTCGCAGGCGCCGTTCGACGCCGCCACCTTCTGGGACAGCCAGGCGCCCACGGTGCTCCCGGCCGGGCTGACGCTCGTGCGTGAGAGCGGGCCCGTGCAGGTCGAGGGCGCCCTGACCCCGCTGCGCGGCGCGCAGGGAGAACTGCGCGGCCGGGTGCTGATCCTTCGGGAGGCGGGGGCGCTGCAGCGCCGGATGCTCGGTCATCTCGAAGAGGGCGAGCGCCGCGTGCGTGAACACGAGGAGATGCTCGCGCACGTCTCGCGCCTGTCCACCCTGGGCGAGATGGGGGCCGGCCTGGCGCACGAACTCAACCAGCCGCTGACCGCCATCGTCAGTTACAGCCAGGCGGCCGCGCGACTGCTGGACGACCCGGAACCGGATCTCAGCCGCGTCCGGTACGCCGTGACCGCCTCGGTGACCCAGGCGGGCCGGGCCACGCAGATCATCGCGCGGCTGCGCCAGTGGGTGCGGCGGGCGCCGAGCCGGGCGCGCGCGACGGACCTGGCGCAGGCCACGCAGAATGTCCTGACGCTGTGCCGCGCCGACCTGAGCCGCCAGGGCGTGCAGGTCCGCACGGCCTTTCCCGATACGCCCCTGGTGCAGGCGGACCCCGTGCAGCTCGAGCAGATCATCCTGAACCTGCTGCGCAACGCGCTCGAGGCCCTGCACCGCACCCCGGCGCCCCTGATCACCCTGAACGTCGAGGGCGTGGGCGAGACGTGGGCCCTGACCGTTCTGGACAACGGCCCCGGGATCGCCCCTGCGGTGGCGCCGCGCCTGTTCACGCCCTTCACGACCAGCAAGGACGGGGGCCTGGGGCTGGGGCTGAGCCTGTCGCAGACGCTCGCCCAGAGCATGGGCGGCGACCTGCGCGGCGAGAACGCGGCCGGCGGCGCCCTGTTCACCCTGAGCCTGCCCCGGCTGGCGCTCGAGGCCGCGAGTGACTGAGTGGCCCGCATTGGAACCGACCGTCTACCTGGTCGACGATGACGACGCGGTGCGCGGCGCGCTGGGGTTCCTGCTCAGCACCGTGGGCCTGACGGTCCGAGCCTTCCCCGACGGCCCGAGTCTGGAGCGCGCGCTGGACGCCGAGGGGCCGCCGGCCACCGGGTGCCTTCTGCTCGATATCCGCATGCCGCACCTCAGTGGCCTGCAACTGCAACTGAGGCTTCAGGCGCGCGGCGTGGACCTGCCGGTCATCCTGCTGACCGGCCACGCGGACGTGGACCTGTGCCGCCGCGCGTTCCGGCAGGGCGCCGCGGACTTCCTGAGTAAACCCGTGGACGACACCGAGTTGCTGGAAGCCGTGCAGCGCGCCGTGCGCCAGCACGTGCGCGGCCGTGCGCGGCAGGCGGTCAGCCGGCAGGCCCGCGAGCGGCTGGCGCGCCTGACCGCGCGTGAACAGGACGTGCTGCGCGGCATGCTGGACGGGCAGACGAGCAAGCAGACGGCCCGCGCGCTCGACATCTCCGCGCGCACCGTGGAAACCCACCGCGCCAGCCTGTTCGCGAAACTGGACGCCGATTCGCTCGCCGACGTCCTGCGCACCGCACTGGCCGCGGAAGACGGGGCGACCTGAGCAGGCGGCCACGCCTGCGCCCCTCCGTAAAACTACGCAGCGCCGCCGTGGATTCCCCGGATACCGTTCCGGGCCGCGCCGGCGCACCATGAAGCCCATGCACAAGATCCTCGCCACGCTGACCGTCTCCGCCCTCTCCCTGGCCGCCGCGCAGACGGCGCCAGCGCCCGTCACCCTGGCCACCGCCGTGACGGTGGCGCCGCCCAGCCTGAGCCTGAGTGCCGCGACCCGCATCGCCACGCTGGCCGTGAACAACTGCGCGCAACTCGGCTACAACGTCAGCGTCACCGTGGTCGACCGCAGTGGCGTGACCCTGGCCGTCGCCCGCGCCGAGAACGCCGGACCGCACACCCTGGGCGCCAGCCTCGGCAAGGCCTTCACGAGTGCGAGCGCCCGCGCCCTGACCAGCGACATCGCCAAGAACCTCCCCGCCAACCCGGGCTTGGCGGACATCCCCGGGTACCTGGTGCTCGCGGGCGGCGCACCCATCCGCGTGGACGGCGCCGTGGTGGGCGCCGTGGGCGTGGGCGGCGCGCCCAGCGGCCTGATCGACGAGAAGTGCGGCACGGACGCCGTGACGACCGTCCTCGGGAAGTAACGGGCTGTCCAGGGCGAACCGTCCGCCACTAGGTTCGATCGCGAGGAGTGGTCCTCCCAGGCCATTCCTCCTGCCGAGGTCACCAGCCCCGACCTCTCCGTGTCACCGCGGGTGGCAGTTCCCTTGCAGGCCCAGCCCCACTCCCGTCCACCTTACAGCCGACCGCTGTCTTTTTCAGGTGCCCGCTCCGCCACGCAGCTCCGCGAGTCCACTCTATTCAGAGAGATCGCGGCACACCCCAGGACCTCCGAATGCCGCGGCCACATCTGTATGGCAGCTGCCCACACGCTGGAGTTCACTGGGCGGCGTCCCGCCTCCGCTGCAACGACCTCGGTCATGCCGGAACAGCCGGGGAAGACCCGGAAGACTGCACGGGTCACCTCACGTCCCCTGGCGGTCAGCGTGACCTGCCGGGCGTCTCCCCTGTCGGGCTGCCGCTGGGGACAGGACTCGTTCCCAGGAGTCCGCGTCTACGGTACACGTGCTCCCCACCAGGAAGGTGGGCACATCCGGGCGTCACAATCCCAGGCAGTGAAAGGCGCCAGCCCGACCGCAAGTTCGCGGCCGCCTCAGACGGAGGCCGGGTGGCAAGCGCTGTCACGGTCGCCACACTTCCCCGGTCTCGGCGTCTTCATATCGCGTGTGGCTTGAGTCTGACAGCGGTTTCCAGAGGCGTTGAAGGAGTAATGTGATCCATGCGCGGGTACAGCCTTGACCTTCGACAACGGATCGTCCACGCCGTACAAGAGGGCATGAGCCAGGCGGACGTTGCTCGACAATTCCAAGTCAGTCGCTCCACTGTCGAACGCTA
>CALPYF020000085.1 GCA_943327755.2 Deinococcus hopiensis KR-140 | reverse complement strand
GGAAAGCAACTCGACCTGGTTCTTGCGGAACTCCGGGAAGTGCGCGGTGAAGCAGCAGGTCAACTTGGCCAGGACATCGGGAGACGCGTTCTGTTCTCGCGTGTCAGTCGAACTTTTTCAAGCCACTCGGGAAACTGTCGGGTACTGAGGGAAGAACTGGACACGGCCTGGACAAGTTTTCAACGTGATTTCGCAGCGCTGTCAGGGGACGTGCGTTCCCTGACGCTGAACTTGGAACGCAAGCTCAGCCTGGAAGACCTCACCGACTTCCTGGAATTCAAGGATGCTGTGCGGTCCTACGTCGAACGGCTCTCGAATGAATTGGCCGGCCCGGGAAGGCGCTTGAGAGACACCCTTGTGGCGGTCCCTCCCGAACGGCAGGCGGCCTTGCTGGGTCAGCTGGCCTCCGTCCGTTCAGGTCGGCTCACCCGCGACGCCGCTGTCCTGAATGCAGATCAAGCCGCCCGTGTGGTCCAGCGCGAGTGGGCGGCCCTGCTGGGGTGGCTCACCCGGCCAGCTGGGCAGGGGGACGGCCTGGAATACGGCATCCAGGCGCTACGCGGCGCCGTCAGCCGGGTGCTGGCCTTTGTGGATGCGGTGCACCGCACGCGTGAACTGGGAACAGGACGCGCGGCGGAACTCTCCGCCTTGGCCGCCCGCCTGGGTGCCCTGGATGATGTTTTGCTGGCTCGGGAAGAGCTGAGTCAAGCCCTGAGCTTGAGTGCCCCCCTGCATGCCCCGGAGAGCTTCGAGCGGGAGGGCGTCCGTCACTCGTGGTTGGAGCCGGTGGAACCCGTCACCTTGCGCCCTGTCACGCGTGGCCGGGAAACCGAACGGGTCAGTGCAGCCGTGCGCGACACCAGCCCGGAAGCGCGGCAGGCGGCGCGGAGCGCTCTTCATGCGCATAGAGAGCACGAAGCCGCCCTGCTGGCCCTGTTTGGTGAGACCAACTCGTTTGAACTCACGGCACTTGAAGTGGGTGACGATGCGCTGGTCGCCGAGCTGCTGAACTGGCTTTCCGCCGCCTTCCATGCCTCGCACGAGGCTTCGCCGGTCGTGACCGTCCCTGGTCCAGCGGGACATCAGGTGCGCATTCACCTGTTGAATACACCCGCCGTGTTGGCCACGCCAAGTGGAACCCTGTGGCTGGAGCAGGGGGCGAAACTGGAGCTGGTCCACACAGGGAAAGGTGAACAGACATGAGTGAGGTGCAGCCAATTCCAGCCGCTTTCACCGCAGCGGTCCGGACGCTGCTGGACACGCCCCTGCTGACAGAGGGCATGGAGGGCTTCCGCGAAACCTATGCCTGGCGTCTGGAACTGCGGGCGTTCTTCGCCCGCGTGGCCGCATTGACTGTCCAGAGCGGGCCAGGGGTGCTCCGGCTGGTGCTGTCGCCCCCCTTTCCGGAAGGTGGGCGTGCCTGGGCGGATGTGCGGAGCCCACAGGCGGCGGGATTTGTGGCCTGGGTGCTGTGGTACCACGAGTTTCTTGGGGTTCAGGCCGGTGAGGTCCGGCAATTTAGCTTGGCCGAGCTTGCTTCTGCGATCAGCAGCCATCCCCAAGCCCAGGACCTGGATTTCAGTGTGCGGTCTCAGCGGCTGGCTCTTCTTCAGGCCGTCCGGGCCCTTCGAGAGCTGGGGGCCCTGGCCATTGTCGATGAGTCATCGCAGGAGTGGGAGAGCGGGGAGAGCGACGCGGGCTCATCCGGGGGGGCACTGCTGGAGTTCACTGCAGCGGCTCCTTATTTGATCTCAAGGCCCTCAGAGCTGCCTGCATCCGCCGCGCAGCGTGCCATTCGCATGCTGTTGTGCGGACCGTCGATGACTTGTGCGCAGGACCCCGAGGCGTTTGAGCAGCTGAATGCCCCGCTGCTCGAAGACCTGCAACACACGCTGGGCTGGCGTCTGAGTGTGAACGGCGAGTACGCCACCCTGCACCGTGAGGGAATTGTTCGCGGCATGGGAAGCCGCTGGATGCCGGGCCGCAGCGCCGCGAGTAGTGTGGCCCTACTCCTGCTGAGCGCTGTCTGCAAAGAAGTTCAACACCAACGCCTGACGCCTGAGGATTCTGGTCGGTTAACCGTGACCAAGGTGCGTCTGTATGGGTTGCTCGACCAGGTTCGGGCGACATACCGGGCCAGATGGGGCACCATGGGGAAAGAGAGTACCGAAAAGCTGTTGGAGCTCGTCCTGGCGGAGTGGCGGCTCTGGGGCGGCGTTGCCGTCTCAGATACGGCGTCAGTGACTCTTGAGCCCCATCTGGCCCGGTTCGATCCCACCTACGAGACGGAGGCAACTGGAGAGGCAAGGGGACAGTCTGAGAAGCAAGCCATTACCTCATTGTTTGATTGATGGTGCCCTTTGAGCGGAAGTGACTGAGTACGGGCCAGGACAGTATTCTCGCCTCGTGACCTTATTCGGCGTGAAGGCGGTGCAGGATCTGTTGGATGGCCCCGTGTCCAGCCTGACCCCTACGCGCCTGATCCTGGTCAATTACTGGCTGTACCCCAATCAAGTGTTCCACTTCGTGCGTGGCCGCCTGTTCCTGACTGGGCGGAACGGGTCTGGGAAGTCGACAGCCCTGACCGCCGCCATCACGCTGCTGTTGGATGGTGACAGCAGTCCATCGCGCCTCGATCCCTTCGGGGGGACCCTGAGACAGTTGCGCTACTACCTCCTGGGCGGTCCAGACGCGGGATTTGAGGCGAGTGCTCGCAGGGCGTATCTCGCGCTTGAGTTTCGTACACCAGCAGGTGGGTACGAAACCATCGGCCTGGGGCTCAGTGCCAGTGAGGGAAGCAGTGCGGTAGGGAAGTGGGGCTTCTGGCTTCCGGGCCGCATGCAGCAGGGCGGTCTGGCGTTGGTGGACCAGGGCCAGCCTCTTTCCGAACGGATCTTGAAAGAGCGGGTGCGCAGTCTCCAGGGGGAGGTTGCTTCAGGGCAGGGGGAGTACGCCGCACTGGTGCGCCGCCGACTGTATGGCGTGCCTGAGCGTGAATTCCAGGAGATGATCGACCTGCTGCTCACGGTGCGCGGGTCCAAGCTCGGCAGAGACGTGCGGCCGTCAAAGATCACCGAGGTGCTGCGCCGCTCCTTGCCCCCGATCGCCCCTCAGGTGACCCAGAAACTGGCGGAAGGCATTGAGCGTTTGGACCGGCATGCCCAGCGCCTCACGCTCCTTGACGCTCAGGAGCAGGCGGTTCGGAGTGTCGCAGAGGCCAATTTCACCCTGGTGCTCGGACGGGCCAGACGTGCTCATGGTCGGCTGCGGATGGCCCAGAGCAGAGACGAGCAGGCAAAGCGCGATCTCAAGGAGGCTCAGTCAGAGCGCGATCGCCTCACGGCCACCCTGACTGGCTTGCGGGAACAGGGTCAGGAGACGTCCCGTGACCTTGAAGGCATTCGGATCGATCTTGAAGCCACAGAACTTCAGATAGGGGGTCAGGAACAGGCCCTGAAGACCACGGAGCGCCGCTTGGTGGATGTCCGAACCCTGCTGGACCAGAACCGCCGCCGCAGCCGCTCGGTGCATGACCGGTCGCTCAGGGACCAAGCCCACCTCCAGCAGGCCCATGCGGCCAGACAGCATGCACTTGACCAGCAGAACAACCTCCAGGCGTCCCTTCATCGCCTGTCCTGGTGGATGCCTGAGGAGGCTGACCGCACTCTGGACGGGCGCGCGCAGGCGCTTGGTGTGGCCGAGGCGGCCCTGCGCACCTTCGAACGGGACACGGGACGGCTGACGGACCGGCAAGCAGCGGCGACGGCGGCTGCAGAACTGGCCGAAGCGGCCCGAGTGACCCTGGCGCAGCAGACTGATCTCCTGGATCGCACGCACCGGGAGACGGCGGCTCTCTTGTCACAGCAGGCCGCGGCGCTTCCATTTTCGCCCAAAGCGCTCACGGTGTATCGAGAGCAGCTGGAAGCAGGGTCGGAGATGGACGAGGCCTTTGAGCACCTCGCCAGCCAGGCTGAGCTGTTGATCCTGGGCGCGCAGGAGGCCCAGTCAGCGGCCCGGGACCGCGTACGCGACCTGACAGCGCAGCAGTTGCAGTTTCAGGACCGGCAGGCTGCCCTGCAACAGGAGGTGGGCGCGGCGCCGCCGCTGCCTCTCAGCCGGGACTTGGCCCTCCAGACCTTGAAGGATCAGGGCATTCATGCGCGCCCCTTCTACCAGCTGGTACGCCCGCGCGCCGATGCCTCGGACGTCGGCGCCCTGGAGGGCGCGCTGCTGGCCTCTGGTCTGCTCACGGCCCTGGTCGTCCCTCAGGAAGCACAGGGCACGGCGCTGACGATTCTGACCAGTCAAGGCCTCGCCGATGGGCTGCTCACGCCAGGAGAGGCGGTCGAAGAGCATTTGGGCACGGTGCTGGAGCCAGAGGACGGCGCTCCGCAGAGCGTGCAGGCAATCCTGAGGAGCCTGGCCATCACATTGGCTGCTCCTGCGCCTGTTGCCATTACGCGGCAGGGTTGGCGCAGTGGCCTGCTGGCTGGTGGGAACCCGGATGAAGGCGTCCGGTTCCTTGGCGAGAAGGCCCGCCAGCAGGAACGTCAGAAGCAGCTGTCCGCCCTCCGAGAAGAACTCAGTCGTGTGAACGCTGCTCTGGCGGCTGGCCAGGAGACGCTGACGGCAGCGACCCAGGCCCTGGCTGACCTTGACCGGGTCATCCGAGACCTCCAGGCGGCACCCGCCGTCGCCCGTGACCGGAGACAGGCACAGCGGGCCCGGGACGAGGCGCTTCAACGATTGATGCTGCGGACTGAAACTCATGAGGCGGCGTTGCAGGCCTGGAAGGAAGCACAGGGGGCGGCCAAGGCGGCTGAGCAGCGGCTCCATGAGGCGTTCCGTCCCCTCGACCTTCAGGCGGCGGCCGGCCCAGAGACCCTTCAGGCCGCTCAACAGGAACACCACTGGGCACGCGAAACCCTGTCGGCTTTTCTTCAGGCTCAGGTTGAGGGGCGTCGGTTGGACGAGGACATCACGGCCCGCTCAGACGAGTTCCAGGAGCGGCAGCAGGATCTTCACGAACTGGAGACAGAACGCCTGACCCTGGAAGCGCAGCGTGACGCCCTGGCGACTCAGGTCACGGCACTTCGGGCCCAGCATGACGCCTTGGACACTGCGAAGCTCCGGAACCAGGTGCAGGCCCTGCGTGGGCAATTACGGGATCTGGAGCGGCGCGACCGCGACCTCCTCAGGGAAACCACTGAAGCTGAGGAACGGCTGCGAAACGTGGCTGGCCGCCTCCCCGCTCTCAAGACGGCTGCTGAGGAAGCAAAACTTTACCTGGCGCAGGCGGCGGAGCATCTGGCCCAAGTCTGCAGCGCTCACCCGGCCCTGGCGCCCGAGGCAGCGCCAGACCTGTCCGTTTCCACGACGGAAGAGGCACTCCAGCACGCGGAGCATCACCTCTGGGCGACCTTCGATCTTGCCCGTCCGCTGTTGGAAACGCCGGAGAGTTATCACCCAGCCCGGACGTTGGCTGGCCCTCGCTTTCACATTCAGGGGGTGCTGGCCACGCCGGACCACCTTCTGGCGCACCTCACGGCAGAACTTGAAGGGGTCAGGCGGCTCCTGTCAGACGAAGAAGCGCGGGTGTTTCACGACGAACTGATCCGTGAACTTGTGGAAGAACTCGATCAGAAGCAGCGACTGGCCACGGCATGGATTGACCGGCTCCGCACCACCCTGCGCGGGCTGTCCTTTCACTCCGAGCAGTTGGACGTGAGGACGCGTGTGGCCCCTCCTGCGGGAGAGCCAGTGGCGCAGCTGGCGGCCCTGATTGACGCCCGGATTGATCCGACCCATCAACCGGCCACCTGGTGGCAGGCGGTGCGCGACGAAGTTCGCGGCTTGATTCAGGCGTTGCAGGCGCGGACCGGGGCGGACGTATCGTTCGCGCAGGCTCTTGAGCGGGCGCTGGACTACCGGGAGTGGACGCAATTCACGTTCTTCAGTGTCACGTTAGACCGGCGGCGTGAGATCACCGACAGGACCTTCGCCCAGCGCAGTGGGGGGGAGCGGAGCGCGATGCTGTACACGTTCCTGTTCGCGGCTCTGGCCGCCCGCTTCGACCAGTGTGGTCCCCGCACCCCGCGCCTGCTCGGTCTGGATGAGGCGTTCGCGGGGATGGACCTGACGAACATTGGCGTGCTGTACCGCATCATGGAGGCGCTGAATCTCTCATGGATCGCGACGAGCCAACACCGGATTGATCTGTCTGCAGACCTGAGTGGCGCAGCGACGTATCAACTCCTGCGGGTGAGTACACCGCAAGGAGACAGTCTGGGCACCCTCGCCTCCATCTGGGACGGCACGCAGGTCCATGATGGTCAGCAGAGCGGCCTGGCATGAGTGTCCTTGACGATCTTGACCGCAGCGGCCTGCGCCCTGTACTTGAGGCCGCCCTGAAGCGGTACCGGCGTGACGGCGAACTGCGCCGCAGCCAACCTGAACTGCCGCCTGAAGCGTGGTTGGCACTCTCGCGGCTGACCGGTGAATCACCCGGGCGCCGCACCCTTGACCTGGCCGTGCTGAATCAGGCGTTGTTGAAGAGCCGTCATGCGGTGGGTCTGGTCGACGTCCTGACGGAGCTGAATGGCGGCCCGGTGCAGATCCGGCGTCAGGAGAAAGAGGCTATGGGTCGGCAATGGGATGAGGCTGTCGATGAAGTCCCACATGCGGACTGGCAGACGCTCCTGCGTGAAGGGAGGGGAGGAGCACTGGCCTTGAAAGCCGAGTTGAAGCGGTCGGGAAGCCTCGCAGAGGTGGTTCGCCTGGTCAGCCGCGCCCTTCAGGCCCTGCCAGAAGCCCCCAGCTTTCCCATCCTGGCGGCGCAGGTGGGTGGGGACGCCCACGCCCTGGACACGGATCGTCTCGCTGGCCGGGTGTTCCGGGCGGCACTCGACGATCTGGGGTGGCCCCATCCCGAACGGGACGGCGTGAGCCGCACGGTGCTGTGTGCTGGTCTGTTTGGGACAGACTGGCTGCGAGCCGCTGCTGGTCACTGCCTGGCGCTCCCGCTCCGCGAGGTTCTGCGGATCTCGGCGGTTGAGGTGCCTGGGCGCCAGCTCTACGTGGTTGAGAATCCGAGTGTCTTTGAGGCACTTCATGAGGCGGTTCCGCGTCTTCCACTCGTCTGTACGCAGGGCCAGCCTGGTACAGCAGTGACGGCGTTGCTGCGGCGGGTTCCGTCGACGACGATCGTCTATCTGAGTTGCGATCTTGATGTGGGAGGCCTCCGCATCGCCTCGTTCCTGATGCGGGAGGTCGAGCTTAACTGGCGGCCCTGGCGGATGGACGTGCAGAGTTATGTTCTGGCGTGTAGGCGGGGAAGTCTTCCCTTGGCTGGTGCTGTGAACTGTCCAGTCGAGAGTCTGGCTGATCTGGCAGGGGCAATGGCGAAATCAGGTCTGGGAGGCCATCAGGAAAACCTGCTCCCGGAACTCCTGGCCGATGTGGCTCAAACAAAAACAGTGACATAAGAGTTTTGTACAGGCCCAATAGAAAAGGCGGCCCGAAGGTCGCCTTTGATGTTGCACAGTATAACCCGGTATTCAGGGCTGATCAATGCTATCCATTGGATCTGGCGCATCTGCCGGCACGTGATAGGCCAGCGGGTATTTCTCCGAGCGCCAGGTCTCGGCTGTGCGCTCCCAAGTCATGGCTTGCCCCGTAAAGGCGGGGACGGCTCGACGGGCGGTGGCCGCATTCAGGTAAGGCCCGAGCTGGCGCACAACCTCACCAGTTTCCACCTGATTCACAGTGACGAATACATGGGGTCCCTCCGGCATATGGCCAGGATAGAGGAAGGCAGGCCCTGAGGAATTCCCTGGTGCGCAGCTGGAGAGGATCAACAAGGAGGGGGTTATCCCTCTCTTCTTTTCTCTTTTTACATGTTTATATGTAAATCTGTAAACATATGCCCCGTTGGGGCAGGCCGTCCAGGGGAATGCCTGCGGCACCAGGGCACCTGAGCAGCGGCGTTCCTCACGTCACGCCGCAGGTGCCCTTTTCCCCTTCCCGTCCCT
>CALPYF020000084.1 GCA_943327755.2 Deinococcus hopiensis KR-140 | reverse complement strand
GGATCAGGTGACGGGATTCGTGACGTCCACGGAGGGGCTGGAGAGCACGGCCGCGCAGCCGTTCCCAGCGGCGGAGCTGCCCCGGCACGCCGGGGCGCTGATTCTGGACGTGCGGAACAAGACCGAACACCAGGCGGGGGCGATTCCGGGGGCGCAGCAACTGCACGCCGGTCGCCTGGCGTGGCAGCTGGACGAGTTGCCGCGGGATCAGGAGATCGTGGTGCACTGCCAGGGCGGCGCACGGAGTGCGGCGGCGGCGAGCTTCCTGCGCGCCCGGGGCTTCCAGGTCAGTGAACTCGCCGGCGGCTACGACGCCTATCAGCGCGGGCAGTCCGTCGGAGCGGTCTGAGGATGTTCGGGTTCCTGAAGACACTGCTGGGCTCGCCGGTTCCCAGTCTGACCCCCCGTGAAGCGCAGGACCTCACCCGGCAGGGCGCCGTGATCCTCGACGTCCGCGAACAGGCCGAGCGTGCTCAGGGTTTCATCCCGGGCAGCCGGCACGTGCCCCTGGGTGACCTGGGCGGCGCCGACCTTCCGCAGGGGCAGGTGCTGATCTGTCAGTGCGCCAGCGGCCGCCGCAGCGCCCTGGCCGCCCGGCAACTCCAGGCGCGCGGCTTCGACGTCCGCAATCTCCAGGGGGGCATCCAGGCTTGGCAGGCCGCCGGGCTCCCCACCCGCAGAGGCAGATAGATATGACCTACACGGACCTCTTCCCGAACGAACTCGACATCCACCGCCGCGTAGGTGCCGCCCTGATCGACGTGCGCGAACCCGACGAGTACGCGCTGGGCCACGTGCCCGGCGCGATCAACCTCCCCCTGTCCGAACTGCAGGGCCGCGAGACCGAGGTGCCCGACAGCGCCGTCCTGATCTGCGCCAGCGGCAACCGGTCCTCACAGGCCGCCGCGTACCTCGCCGCGCAGGGCCGCCAGAAGCTCAAGAATCTGATGGGCGGCACCTTCGGCTGGACGCGCGAGGGCCGCGACCTGGTGATCGGCGACCAGTCGTGATCCTCGCCTGGATCGGCGCGGCCCTCATCGGCCTGAGCCTCGGCCTGCTCGGCTCCGGAGGCAGCATCCTGACCGTGCCCGTGCTGGTCTATCTCGTCGGTGAACCTGAGAAGCTCGCCATCACCGAGAGCCTCGCGATCGTCGGGCTGATCAGTCTGTTCGGGGC
Organism: Deinococcus hopiensis KR-140; assembly: GCA_943327755.2. Lineage (GTDB taxonomy): Bacteria > Deinococcota > Deinococci > Deinococcales > Deinococcaceae > Deinococcus > Deinococcus hopiensis_A. The sequence goes on along the minus strand of CALPYF020000084.1, from coordinate 7,544 downwards.
TGTCCCCTACGCCCGCCGCCGTCAGATCGACTGGCGCCGCGTGGTCCTGTTCGGCCTGCCCGGCATGCTCGGCACGGCCGCCGGGTCGGCCCTGAGTGCCCACCTGAGCGGCGGTACGCAACTGCTGATCTTCGCGGCCGTGATGCTGCTCGCCGCGACGCTGATGGTCCGCCCGCCGCCCGCACCGGGCACCGCCGTTCACCCGGCGTGGCTCACCGCGCTGGAGGGAGCTGGAGTGGGCATCCTGACTGGCGTGGTGGGCGTGGGCGGGGGCTTCCTGATCGTGCCGGCCCTGGTGCTGCTGGGCGGCCTGCCCATGAGTCTGGCGGTCGGGACGAGCCTGAGCATCATCAGCCTGAACAGCGCCGCCGGGTTTCTCAAGCACCTCGAGCAGGGCAGCGCGGCCCTGCACTGGGCCCTGATCGCGCTGTTCGCGGTGATCGGCGTGGCGGGCAGTCAGGTGGGGGCCCGGATCGGGCGCCACCTGCCGCAGGTGACGCTGCGCCGGGGCTTCGCGGCGTTTCTGGTCGTGATGGGCCTCTACGTCCTGGGCACCAACGTGCCGACCGTCCTCAAGCCACCACCTGTGGTGGAGAGCCGCGCGCACCCGCCTGTCCGCTGAAATCTGGCGGATGCCCTGGCGGGGCAGCAGCCCGCAGCTCGTTGAGGGTGTTCCTTCACGCAGGGACGGCGGGGCTCACCGGTCTGGGCGGCGCCTTGCCCTAGCATGCGCGCGTGCCGACCCGTGCCGCGCAGCGTGACGACGCCCTTGACGACTCCATCACGGCCCTGATCGAGACGGCGCAGTGGGCCGCTGCCCGCCGCACCATCGGGGCAGCGTTTCGCAGCGCCCGGACGGGTGAGCGGTTCACGCAGCTCCTGCGCTGGTTCGAGGCGCTGCCGCCCGCCGATCCGGACGATCTCGAGGCGGCGCGGCTGCACCTGCGCCTGCATGTCAACGTCCCGCTGCAACCGGAACTGGAACGCGTCGCACTGAGCTACGCGCAGCGGCCCGCGACGGCGCCGAGTGGGCACGCCATGCTCGCCTGGCATCTGGCGATCGGGGCCAAAGCGTACGGGGCCGCCCTGACCCACGCGGAACTGGCCCTGCGGGACGCGGCGCGCCTGACCGACTACGAGCGGGCCCTGACCCTGCGGGCGCGGGCTCAGGCGCGGCACCGCCTGGACCGCCCGGGCTGGGAAGCGGACTACCGCGCCGCCATCGACCTCAGTGCCGGGCGCGCCCGCACGCTGACCACCGTGGAGTACAGCGTGTGTCAGCTGTTCACCGAGCGGCACGCGCACGCCATCGAGCTGCTGGCCACGGCGGCCCTCGAGGCGCGGGGAGACGACCTGGAAGGCTGGGTGCTCAGCACCAAGGGCTACGCGCACCTGCATCACGCGGAACTCGACGAGGCGCAGGACAGCTTCGAGGCGTGCGTGCGGCTCGCGCCGGTGTTCCGCGGCTCGGGGCGCAACGGGCTGGCGGCCGTGCTGCGCGCGCGCGGCGACTGGCCCCGCGCCGAGGCCCTGTACACGCAGGCCCTCACGCGCGCGCAGCACGAGGGGAACCTCCACCACCTGCAGCAGGCCCGCCGGGGCCTGGGGCACACGGCCCGCCTGCGGGGCCAGAGCCTGCGCGCCATCGAGTGGCTCACGCAGGCCGCCGTGACCATCCCCGCCGAGCGGGCCAGCGGGCAGAGCTGGGTGAACGTGGACCTCGCCGCCGCGCACGTCAGCCTGCCCCGCCTGGACGCCGCGCACGTCACCGATCTGCTGAGCCGCACGGGGCCGCTGGTCAGCGAGGACGCCGCCCGGGCCGAGATCGTCCGCGCGGAACTCGCCCGGCGGCAGGGGGACCACGACCTCGCCGCGCGGCTGCTGCGCCCACTGAATCCCCGCATGCTGTGGACGCGCGAGGAAGCGGCGGCCCTGCCGGACCTGTTCGCGCTGCTCGGCCCGGGCGCCCCGCAGCCCCTTGCGCGCGAGGACACCCTGCGGGTGGACATCACCGCCGCCGGCTACCCGGATGTGCGGGTCAACGGGCGGCCGGTCCCGCTGCCGGACCTCGCGCTGGTGGCCCTGGTCGCGCTGCTGGACGCGGGCGGCACCCTCGACGCCGAGTCCCTGGCGGACGCCGTCCGGGACGACCGCCCCCGCACGGGACGCCAGCGGGCGCAGCGGGCCTCCCGTGCACTGCAGCAGCTGCGCGGCGGGCTGGGCTGGCCGGGCAGTGTCACGCACGCCCACGGGCGGTACCGCCTCGATCCCACAGCGGCCTGGTCGTACGACGTGCTGAACCTGGAGCGGGCGGGGGCGCCCATTCCGGCCTTCCTGCGGGGCGTGCACGCCTTCCCGTGGGTCACCGAGCGGGAACAGGAACTGCTGCTGGGGGGAGCGGACTGACGCGCCGCGCCCCGGCCGCACACGAGGGGGCCGTCACGCTGCTGGCGGCGCCGGACGGTCGAAGCGGGACAGGGCGTCACGCATCTCGGCTAGCCAGGCGCCGCGCACCTCGGGCGGCGAGAGCACCTCGGCGCGGGCGCCCCAGGACAGCAGGAACGGCATCAGTTCGCGGGGCAGTCCGGTCTCGTCCACCCCGGCGTGGAATTCGATGTCCACGAACCCGTCCCCGCGGATCAGGGTGGCCTGCGGGAACCCCCCTTCCAGCACGCGGTACGCGGCGTCCGGATCGAACCGGACGGTGACGGTCACGCCCTGATCGGTCCCGATCACCCCCCACGCGTCGGACAGGTACGCCTGCGGGTCGAAGGTCGGGTCCGGTTCGTACTGCTCGGCAAGGAGGTGCAGGTTGGTCATGCGGGACAGCTTGAAGGGTTCCACGCAGCCACTGGCGCGGTTGAGGCCGATCACGAACGGCGCGAGGTTCGTGCGGCTGATCTCCACGAAGTACACGCACAGTTCCAGTCCCGTGCGCAGGATGCCGTTGCCTTCACGGTGATCGAAGCGCAGCACGCGCCCATCCAGCCACGCCCCACCGATGACTTCCATCTGCCGGTCCGTGAACATGGTGCCGCCCCCGCCGCGCAGGCTGGCATTCAGGGTGTGCCGCACCCGTTCCGGCAGCGCGAGGGACAGCGTGCTCAGCGCCTGCCGGTAGTGGCCCCCCAGCGCCGGCGAGTGGTGATGCGCCAGCCGCAGCGCCGTGTACGCCGCGAGCACCTCGGTCGGGCGCAGCAGGGTGCCGTTGCGGGGAATGACGTACTGCCCGGGCGACTGTTCGTGCACGGGGTGGCCCATGCGCCGCAGGGCGTCAAGGTCCCGCTGCACGCTGCGCTGCCCGACGCTGAAGGTCGCGGCGAGCTGCGCGGTGGTCTGGGGCCGGGCCTGGAGTTCGGCCAGCAGGGCCGTCAGTCGGTGGGCTTTGTGCCAGCTGCGGGGGGCGCCGTCGGGCTGGGCCCGGCGGACGTCGCGGCGGGCGGGACTGCTGTGATCACGGGTGGACATGCACGCACCGTACGGGGCGGCCGACACCCGGATGAATTCGATTTGTGACGTAGTTTATATGGAGGTCAAAATCTGAGCCTCTAGAACGCAGATTTCAGCTGCCGTGGCTCCGCACTGAGCCCATAGCCACGCTGACTTCCGATGCTGGTGCCCGTGGAACGGTTTCCTCGCCGGATGTCCCGCCGCCAGTTCAGCTGGGTCAGTCCCCGGTGCCCCGGTTCAGCCGTCCGCGCCCACACCGCGTGACGGTCAGATCAGTATTCGACCGTCACAGTCACGCTGTCGGCGTAACTGCCCACCTGAACGAACTGCCCGACCGGCACGACGCCCGTGATGGGCGCCCTCAGGGGCGAGCCGGTACCGGGCAGCAGGGGCACGGCCGCGACGCCGCTCACGGTGACCGTGCCTGCCGTGCCGTCGCCCCAGGGCAGCCCGGTTGGCGTCAGCAGCGAGTACCGCAGCAGGGCCGGCCCTGCGTTCATCGCCCGGTTGCCGGGCGTGCCGTTCCGCCCCGCTCCGAGCGAGATGGTGAAGGGCACGTTGCCCAGGGTGAGCAGCGCGGTCGTGCGGCACTGCACGGTCACGCTCCCCGGCGCCGTGAGCGGCAGGGCGGCCCGGGCGTCGTAGTCACCGAAGGCGAGGCCCACCACGGTGGTCGTGCAGGTGATCTCCGCACTGGCCGCGCCGCTCAGGACGCCCAGCGCGCACAGGACGGTCACGGGGCGCATGTCAGCTCCTCCTGCCCGCTCCAGCGGCAGTGCAGCCGCTCCCCGCCCGGCAGGGTAATCCCGAGAAGATCTCCGTCCCGGGCGTCCGGGACGAGGACGAACCCACCGGCGAGCACCTCGACGGGCTGCCCCCCGAACGTCACCCGCGCGCCCGGCAGGACGGGCAGGCGCCGCAGCGGCTCGCGGTGCAGGAAGGCGCGCAGGTCGGCGCGCCTGCAGGCGCGCCGCGACCAGCTGCACGCGCCACTGCGTGCGGTCGGCGGTCCAGCCGAGCGGCAGCGCGCGGTCGTCCAGGCTCAGCGTGGCGTCCCCGCCCGGTGGGACGCTGAAGGCCGCGCGGCCATCGGGCCCGGTGATCCGGGTCTCTGTCCCCACCGTGACCGGCACGCCGCCCAGCCCCAGCGTGACGATCAGAACGCTGGGCGCGTCCGGCGGCACCAGCTGCCCGGCGCTGGTCCCGGCCGCACTGAGGGCCACGCGGGGCGACGTCCCCAGCGTCACCTGCGCGGTGGCTGGTCCGCGCGCCTCCAACCGCAACCCCTGATCGGTCGACGCGGCCGCGCCGAGCGTCCACTCGCCGACCCGGGTCCTCACGCTCGACCGCACGGCCGGGCCGCCCGGGCCGCCCTGCGCCTCGACCCGCCACGTCGGCGTGACGGTCCACGAGACGGTCACGCGGCCCTGCACGCCGCCCGGCCGCAGGGTCAGGGCCGCCGCAGTGACGGCGTTCTGGGCCGGCCACGCGCGCAGCTGGACACTGCTCTGGATCAGCGGCGTGCCGTCCGAGACGAGCACGCCGAGCTCAGCTGTACCGGTCGTTCCCAGTGGCACCCGGCCACTGAGCGCCCAGTCCCCCGGCCCCCAGGCTCCGGGCGCGCCGCCGCGCAGGTTCAGGCTGCCGGTCAGGGTCACGGTCCCCTGCCGGGAGACCGCCAGGCGCGCGCCCTGGGCACTGAGCTGCGCGCCCGCCTGCCACAGCGCACTGTCCGGCGCGACCCACTCCGCGTCGAGGCGGCCGGACACGTCCGTCCCGACCGCCGCGGTGGCCGTCAGGAGGACGTGACTGGCCGTGACGCGGGACACCTGAGCCTGCAGCTGCCACTGCGACGGCCCCGCCTGCACGGTGACGCTCGCGTCTCCGTCGCCCCGGACCGGTCGGTTCGCCCGCAGATCGGCCGGCACCTGCAGCGACTGGACGGTCCCGGCCTCGGTCAGGCGGATCAGGAGGGTACCTGCCACGGGCGGCCAGCCGGACGTGTCCACCTCGGTCCGCCCGGCCGCGTACGGACCGGTGTGCAGTAGGGTCGGCCCGAACCACACCTCGGCCCGCCCGGACTGCGCCGCCGTGATGACCAGCGGCGGCGCAGCGGCCCGCGGCGCCACGCGACCGAGGGTGACCGTCAAGGGAAGCGGACTGCCCGGCGCCTGCACCGTCGCGGCCGCCGTGACGCGCGCGCCGTCCGGCAGTGCCTGCGTGAGCCGCGCGCTCGCCTCGGCCTGCGTGCGGATATTCCCCTGCGGGTCGGCGGTGGCCGTCACCGCGCCGCCCACCGTGAAAGTCGCCGTGACCGGCCAGCTGATGTCCAGTCGGCCCGCGGCGCCGCTGCTCGTGTCCACCTGCACGTCCGCCTGCACCCGGGCGTCGGTCAGTGGAACGGCGCGCAGCACGTCCGAGGCGGGCCGGGCCGGTCCCCGGGCCGGGAGTGTGAGCGTCACCTGCAGCGCCGCGTGGTCCAGCACGGCCGGGAACGGCACGAGCTGCCACGACCCGTCCGGGCAGACGGCCGGAGGCCCGAAGGGCCGCAGGTCGCTGGCGAGCATCACCAGCCCCTCCGACGTTTCCCCGACCAGGGCGTCCCCACCCACTGCGCCGTCCACCACCACCTGCACGGGCAGCGGCGTGAGCGGCGGCGCCCGGCACTCCTGCGCGGCCGCCGACCCCAGCGTGAGCAGCAGGGGCCACCACTTCACGGCGGGTCGACCGGCGCCGTGACCGTCACCCCCGCCGCGTCCTGGTAGCGCAGTGCGGTCGCCGCCACCGCCCCGCCGGTGTCCAGCGTCAGCCGCCCGCCCGGCAGGACGTACCGCAGGCCGACCGGCACCCACTGCGCCCCGACCTGCACCTCCAGGTTCACGAGTCGCAGCGTGCCGGTGCCGGTGTTGCGCAGGGTCACCGCGCCCGGCTCGGCCTCCACCCCGAGGCGGGGCGTGCCCGCTGGCCCGTCGAACAGCGGCAGCAGGTGCCGGACACTCATCTGCACGCCACCCCCGGCGCCGGGTGCCTGCAGCAGCTGGAGCCGGAACGCCCGCTGCGTGACCGGGGCGCCCGCCAGCCGCGCGACCCGCACCACCTGCTGCGCGCCGGGCGCGAGCGTGAACTGCGCGGGCGCCGCGAGCAGCTGATCGGTCACGGCCAGCGTCTCCTGACCGTCCTGCGTCCACTGCAGGACGCTGACCTGGAAGGTGACCGGGGCGTCGCCGTCATTGGTGACCGTGACGCTCACGCTGCGCTGGGCGCTGGGCAACTGCAGCGTGGTGGGACTCAGGGCCACGCGACTGACGCTGCCCGCCAGTCCCCCCAGCAGGCACCCGAGGGCCAGCAGCCGGCGCAGCGCGCTCTGCAGGGCCGTCATCAGTACGAGAAGGTCATCAGAACCTGATCTTCGTAGTCACCGACGGCCAACGCGCCACTGTTGACCACCGAGCCGGTAACTGTGATCTCGTTCGTCAGGGCGGTGTAGGTGCCGGCGGTCACGGCCGTGAGTTCGTAGGGAATGAACACCGAGGGATCGGCCACCTGACGCATGCGGTATATCGTGCCCTGGTTGTACTTCCCGGGGGCGAGCGTGAAGGTGTAGGGGGTCACGGCATTGCAGCTGACCGTGACCTTCGCCGTCTTGAGTAGACTGCTGGCAACCGTTCCGAGCGTCAGCTCACCGAACTTGAGTTCGGCGCTCGAGATCGAACAGGTCGCGCGGACGGAGGCCGTCACGTCCAGGGTGCCCGTCGCGCTGGTGAGCGCAGACGCCGAGGTGCAGGTCGACAGGGTCAGCAGGGCCAGCAGGGAACGGGTCTTCATGGATAAACCTCCGGGAGTCAGCGTGTTGTGTGGCATCCCGGTCAGCATGTCAGGGCCACCCTGACACCCGCACCTCAAACTGACCACATGGCCAATTCATGAACTCGCCGTGCCTGGGCTGTCAAAGCGGTTTTCAGAGGCATTGAGGGAAAAGACAATGCTGAAACCAGCCAGCGCAATCTTTTGGGCGGACGGCTTCCAACGCCACCCGGATCGCTTCACTGACGGTCGTTTTCGAGCGTGCCTCCAGACGTCGCGTCTGCGACTTC
>CALPYF020000083.1 GCA_943327755.2 Deinococcus hopiensis KR-140 | reverse complement strand
TATCATCACCGTCACTCACGAGTGACGTGCACCGAACGCGCCGCAAGCGGCGCGCACGTGCGGGAGTAGCTCAGCTGGTAGAGCACTACCTTGCCAAGGTAGATGTCGCGAGTTCGAATCTCGTCTCCCGCTCCACATTCACCCCCACCTCGAAAGAAGTGGGGGCTTTTTCATTGCTGACGCGCGAACGGGCCGCCCTCCAGATCATTGGAGGGTGGCCCGCTCTCCGATGTTTCGTCGCGTCGGCAGGTTGCATGTCATCCGCTTCACGAGGGAAAGGGCGGGCTGGGCTTCATCTGCGGCACAATAGAGGGATGTTCGAGTTCGACATTCAGCATCGTGACGGCCGGGCGCGCGTGGCGCAGTTCCACACGCCGCGCGGGACGGTCACGACCCCCATGTTCATGCCGGTGGGGACGCAGGGCACCGTGAAGGGCATCAGCCCGCAGGAACTGACGGACATCGGCTCTCAGATGATCCTGGGTAACACCTACCACCTGATGCTGCGCCCTGGCGAGACGCTGGTGGCGGCGCATGGGGGCCTGCCGGGCTTCACGGCGTACCCCGGGCCGTTCCTGACCGATTCTGGCGGCTTCCAGGTCATGAGCCTGGGGCACATGCGCAAGATCACCGAGGAGGGCGTGGTGTTCAAGAGTCACCTGGACGGCAGTCTGGTGAATCTCACGCCCGAGCGGAGCATCCAGGTGCAGGAGGCGCTGGGGGCCGACATCATCATGGCGTTCGACGAGTGCCCACCGTATCCGGCCGAGCGGGAGTACATCCTGCGCAGCCTCGAGCGCACCGAACGCTGGCTGGCGCGTTGCCTGACGGTGAAGTCCAGGCCTGAGCAGGCGCTGTTCGCGATCGTGCAGGGTGGCGTGCATGAGGACCTGCGGGAACGCAGTCTGGAACTCACGCTGCCGTACAACACGCCTGGCTTCGCACTGGGTGGGCTGGCGGTCGGTGAGCCCAAAGAGGAGATGTATCCGGCGGTGGCGTTCACGGCTGAGCGCCTGCCCGAGCACAAGCCCCGCTACCTGATGGGTGTCGGTCATCCAGAGGACCTGGTGGCGGGCGTGGCGCTGGGGGTGGACATGTTCGACTGCGTGTATCCGACCCGCACGGGCCGCTTCGGGTACGCCCTGACGGATGAGGGGCGCCTGAACATGAACTCCAGTGCGCCCCGCACCTCCATGGAGCCCCTGGATCCAGAGTGTAACTGCTACGCCTGTCGCAACTACACCCGGGCGTATCTGGCGCACCTGATCCGCGCCGAGGAAATGCTGGGGCCGCGCATGCTGTCGCTGCATAATCTGCGGTACCTACACCGCCTGATGGAACGGGCCCGCACCGCCATCCAGGCAGGGGAATTCCACGCTTGGGCGTCAGCCTGGGGGGCGCGTTACTTCCGACAGGGCATGCCTCACTGGTTCCAGGCTGCCCTGGATACCGGACGTGGAACGGAGGGCTAAAAACCCCAATGTGGCCAGCGTTACGCATAAAAATCAAGTCTCACCATCTTCGTAGAATCTTCATGCTCTGATCAGAGATCGGTCATGTGCGATGAAATCGGGCTTTTAAGTCATTCTCAGGGTTGACCGGGTCTCTTTCATGCCTGTATCATCCGCCTGATCTGACACTTCTGAACCGACAGGCAAAGAATGTCAGGTTGCGCGAAAGAACACGGGAACGGCGAACCACTCTGGGAGAGGAAACCCGGCAACTCGCCCCACCGTCACCTTCAGAGCCGCAGAACGTGCTCCGCCGCGCGACGACCTTTTGGGGGTTCATATGAAGAAAAGCCTGCTCGTTCTCACCGCCGCGCTGTCCTTCGGCGCCGCCGCCGCTCAGACGGCCGCGACCGCCAGCGCACCCCAGGTGCCTGCACTGACCGACGTCCCCGCCGGTCACTGGGCCAAGGACGCCATTGACCTGCTCGTCAGCAAGGGCATCCTCCTCGGCTACCCCGACGGCACCTTCCGCGGCACGCAGAACCTGACCCGTTACGAAGCCGCCGTGATCATCGCCCGCCTCCTGGGCCAGATCAAGACCGGTGAAGTGACCACCACCACGATGGACGAGGAAACCCTGACCGCGCTGCAGAACGCGATCCAGGAACTCGCCGCCGACCTTGCCGCCCTCGGCGTGCGCGTCAGCGATCTCGAAGAGAACGCCGTCAGCCGCGACGACTTCGCCCGCCTCGAAGAGCGCGTCGAGATGCTCGCCGCCGCCAGCGGCGACGCCGAAGCCCTCGCCGGCCTGACCAGCCAGATCGACGACCTCGCCGCCCGCGCCGACGACTACGACACCCTCCGTGCCGACGTCGACGACAACGCCAGCCAGATCGCCGCCCTGAACGACCTGACCGTCCTCCTGAACCAGGACATCCTGAACCTCCAGGACCGCGTCAGCGCCGTTGAAGCTGCCCAGGCCGACCTCGTCGCCCGTGCCGACTTCGACGCCCTCGGCGGCCGCGTGACCACCGTGGAAACCAAGGTCACCGACCTCGGCAACCGCGTGGCGACCCTCGAGAAGTACGCGTTCAGCATCTCCCCCAGCCTGACCGCCACCTACTACGTGGCCCGCGCCAACCGCAACATGGATCTGGACCGCCTGATCCCCGGCACCGTGTTCAGCACCGGTGACGACGGCAACGCCACCACTGTCGACACTGCCGTCGACTACGCCGACCTGACCGGCGGCCGTGCCCTGGTCAGCAACACCCCCAACGGCTTCTACGGCTTCAGCACCGTTGACGCCAACGGCAACGGCACGCCCGTCGCCGTCGAAGGTCAGACCACCCTGAGCTTCGGCATCACCTTCGGCAACAGCGGCAAGTTCGACACGGCCCGCAGCGACGTCCGTGGCGCTTACGTTCCTGGCCCTGGCGGCCTGAACGTCAACAGCGTCGACGTGAGCTTCGGCATCCGCGCCGGCCTGCCCACCGCTGACAGCCGCTACCCTGACGTCGTGCAGGACGGCACCACCTACCGCCCCCTGTTCTTCTACTTCAACCAGGCCACCACCAAGTTCACCGTCGGCAACGCGCCCGTCACCGTGACCTTCGGTAAGGCCCTGAAGTTCAAGTTCGCCGACTACATTGGTGACAACGACGCCGTGGGCCGCGGCGACGGCTACATCGTCAGCGTAGACGGCAGCACTCTGCCTGTGATCGGCGCCTTCAAGCCCATGATCACCGGCGTGTACGGCAGCCGTGGCGGCGCCAACGGCGACAACCTGTACTACCGCGGCGTTCGCGCCGAGATCACCCCCGTCGGCACCCTGAAAGCTGGCCTGAACTACATGCAGGAAGGCGTGGACACCCTGGGTCGCGGCGCCAACACCGGCACTGCCCCCAACGACGTGACGGCCTTCGGCGCTGACCTGCACGGCACTGTGGCCGGCTGGCAGCTCGACAGCGAGTACGCCACCAGCCGTATCGCTCCCAGCCGCCTCGCGGGCGCCACGGCCGGCGCCGTGGAAACTCAGAGCGCCTTCTACGCCCAGACCAGCGGGACCCTGGGCCCGGTCAAGGTGTACACCCTGAACTACCGCACTGTCAGCGCCGGTTACGACGCTGTCGCCGGTGTGATGGAAGCCGACCCCACCGCCACCAACAGCACTGCCCCCTTCCCTGCTGGCCGCACCGGCTTCGGCGTGAAGGCCAAGGCGGACATCCTGGGGCTGATCAACCTGGGCGGGTACGTTGATAACAGCGTCAACTTCGGTAAGAGCCCTGTGAACACCGCCGGTGAGGCCAGCGCGATCGTTGACCGTGGCGTGGCTGCCAAGGTCAGCCTGTTCAACCTGGTGACCGTTCGCGGCGGGTACTACGAGTACCTGGCTGGCACCCAGGCGCCCGTCGCGGCTGCCTTCCAGGGTAAGAGCGGCGTCCGCACGGCCGTCCGCGCTGACCTGGGCCTGCCCCTGGGCTTCAGCTTCGGTGCTTTCTACCGGAACGTGTCCACCGACGGCCGCCTGCGTGCCAACAGCGACGCCGGTCTGTTCGGCAACAGCGTTGCGTACAACAGCAACGAGTTTGGTCTGAGCACCAGCGAACTGGACTCCGGCACCTGCGGCACTGCCACGGACAGCGTCTGCTACAGCGAGTACGGCTTTGAAGCCAAGCACAATGGTAAAGACGCCGCCGCACTGGTCAAGGGCCTGGATCTGACCCTGGGCTACGCTTCCCGCTACCGCGCGGCCACCAACGGCTACACCAACCAGGTCGTGTACGGCAGCGCCGCGTACGACACCAAACTGGGTGTTGCCGCCATCAAGCTGAATGCAGGCTTCAACACGAGCACCTATGCGGACAGCGAGCGGAACAGCACGGCCACCCTGGCCAACACCACCTCCTTCAACGGCAGCGTTGATGTCAAGACCGACGCCCTGAACACCGTCTTCAAGCCCAGCTTCGAAGCGTATGTCAAGGCCTACAACAAGAGCTACGACTACGGCACCGCCACTGGCGCTGCGGCTGACTTCACCGCGAGCGACGTGCTGTACCGCGTGGGCGTCAAGCTGAACGAGTTCCTGCTCCCCAACACCAAGCTGGCCGTGTACTACGCTGGCTACCAGGGCACGAACCGCGCCTACGCCCCCTACGTGGCGGCCTTCAACGCCGACGGCAGCGCCAAGGCTGGTACCGCTGGTGCGTTCATCGACCAGTACAACGGCAACCGCACCGTCAGTCAGGACCTGCTGTACGTGGAAGGCAACTACTACGACCTCAGCTTTGGCTACGGCTACGGCAACCTGCGCCTGCGTGAAAGCAACGGCGCGGCAGTCGCCGGTGCGGCGGATGCCCGCGGCAACGTCTTCAAGATCAGCTACAAGGTCAAGTTCTAACCCTAGGCAGCTGAATGAACTCCCCGCCCCGTGCGGGGGGTTTTTCTTTTGGTGTTGTGCGAGCAGGTCGCCGTTTCCGGAATGCCAAATCGGTAGAATTGCCGCATGATTGCTGTGTTTGGTCACCTGAACCCCGATACTGACGCCATCACGGCCGCGCTGGTGTACGCGCGGCTCCTGACCCGCCAAGGCGTGGACGCGACCGCGTACCGCCTGGGCGACCTGAACTTCGAGACGACGTTCGTGCTGGACCAGGCGGAGATTGAGGCTCCGGCCCTGCTGCCTGAACTGCCCGCCGGGGCGCCCGTGGCCCTCGTGGACCACAACGAGAGTGCCCAGTCCACCCCCAACCTCGGGGAGCTGAACGTCACGCGGGTCGTGGATCACCACAAGCTGGGCGACCTGACGACCGCGCAGCCGCCCTACCTGCGGTTCGAGCCCGTGGGCTGCACGGGGACGATCCTGCTGAAACTGCACCGCGAGGCGGGCCTGACCGTGGAGGCGCTGGACGCCCGGTTGATGCTCAGCGCGATCCTGAGTGACACGCTGCACTTCCGCAGTCCCACCACCACCCAGGAGGACCGGGACGCTGTGGCGTTCCTGGCGCCCGTGGCGGGTGTCGAGGACGTGGAGGCGTACGCGCTGGCGATGTTCGCCGCGAAGAGTGACCTGGGGGACACCCCGGCGGACACGCTGCTGCGCATGGACTACAAGGTGTTCCCGTTTGGTGAGGTGACCGCGCCGCACAGCTGGGGCATCGGCGTGATCGAAACGACCAACCCCGGGTACGTGTTCGGGCGTCAGGCGGAACTGCTCGCGGCGATGGATCAGGCCAAGGCGCAGGACAGCCTGAGCGGCGTACTGCTGAGCGTGGTGGACATCCTCAACGAGACGAACCGTACGCTGGTCCTGAGTGCCACCGAGGAGAAGGTGCTGCGCGAGGCCTTCGGGGCGAGCGTGGACGGTCAGGTGGCGGACCTGGGTGGGCGGATCAGCCGCAAGAAGCAGATCGTGCCGACGCTGGAAGGGTACTTCGCGCCGCAGAGCTGAACCTCGCCGACCTGATGGCCCGCTTCCCGCACAGGGGGCGGGCCTCTGGCTGTGCGCGCGCCCTATGCTGGGCGGATGACTGATTCTGGTGACCTCTCTGGTGAATTGGCGTGGGTGTTCGCGCGGCAGCGCTTCGGGATGCACCCCGGCCTGGGGCAGGTGGAGGCGCTGCTGTCGCGGCTGGGTGACCCGCAGCGGGCCTTCCGGACCGTGCTGGTGGGCGGGACGAACGGCAAGGGGTCCACGGCGGCGTCCCTGGCGGCCATGCTGCGCGCCGGGGGCGTGCGGTCGGGTCTCTTCACCAGTCCGCACCTGACGCGTTTCACCGAGCGGTTCGTGGTGGACGGCGCGGAACTCCCAGAGGCGGAGGTTGCGGCGGCCCTCGCGGAGCTGCGGCCGCACGCGGAGGAGGTCGGCGCGTCGTTCTTCGAGGTCATCACCGCGCTGGGCGCAGAGCTGTTCCGCCGGTCGGGCGTGCAGGTCGCCGTGATGGAGGTCGGCCTGGGCGGGCGACTGGATGCCACGAACGCCCTCGACCCCATCCTGAGCGTCCTGACGAACGTGAGCCTGGACCACACCGAGGTGCTGGGCGACACCCGCGAGGCGATCGCGCGGGAGAAGGCGGGCATCCTGCGGGCGTGGCGTCCGGCGGTGACGGGCGTGGCGGCGGACCTCCGGCCCATCCTGCGTGCCGAGGGCGCGGACTTGTGGGCGCTGGGCGAGGAGGCGCAGCTGAGCGTGCAGGGGCGCGGCTGGGATGGCTCCGAGGTCACGGTGGACAGCCCTTTGGGCACGGTCACGCTGCGCACGCCGCTGCTGGGCGCGCACGGCGCGGCGAACGCGGGACTGGCGACGCTGGCCGCCCTGCGCCTGGGCCTCAGCCCAGACTCGGTGCAGGCGGGCGCGCAGGCGACGCAGTGGCCGGGCCGCCTGGAGGTCATCCCCTGGCGTGGCACGCGGGTGCTGCTGGACGGCGCGCATAACCCGGACGGCGCGCAGGCGGTCACGGCGGCCCTGCGGGACCTGGGCGTGGACCGCCTGCCACTGGTGTTCGGCGCGGCGGGCGACAAGGACCTCGCGGGGGTCGCGGCGGCCCTGCGGCCCCTGGCGTCCGAGGTGATTCTCACGCGGGCCGCGCTGAGCCCCCGCGCAGCCGACCCGGCGAGCCTCGCGCCCCTCTTCCCGGAGGTACCCCTGACCGTCACGGACACCCCAGAGGCGGCGCTGGAGGCCCTGGCCGCCCGGCGCGCCCCGCAGGCGCTGGTGTGCGGCAGCCTGTACCTGCTGGGCGAGGTCCGCCCCCTGCTGCTGGGTGAGGCCAGCGAGGACCGCGAGCGCTGGCAGTGACCGCATTCGCGCTGGACCGGGTGTCACGGCGCGCTACCCTGGGGGGTGATGACCACCTTCGATGAACTGAGCCGCCGCCTGGGTCAGGTGAGCGACCTGGGTGCCGCCGCGAGCCTGCTGTCCTGGGAGCAGGAGACCTCCATGCCGCCCGAGGCGGCCCGCGTGCGCGGCCTGCAACTCGCGACCCTGGCGGGGCTCTCGCACGAGCTGTTCACCGCGCCCGAGACCGGCGCGCTGCTGGACGGCGTGCAGCCCGACGGCGACACGCAGGCTGCGGTCGTGCAGGTCGCGCGGCGCGACTACGCGCAGGCGACCCGCCTCCCGACCTCGTTCGTGGAGGACCGCACCCGCGCGCAGAACGAGGCGCACCACGCCTGGGTGCACGCCCGCGAGCACAGCGACTTCGCCAGCTTCGCGCCGTACCTGGAGCGCATGATGGACCTCGCGCGCCGTCAGGCCGACCTGCGCGGCTTCGAGGACCACCCCTACGACGCCCTGATCGACGACTACGAGCCCGGCATGCGCGCCGCGCAGGTGCAGAGCGTGTTCGCGGACCTGCGCGACCGCACGCTGCCGCTGCTGGAGCGGATCCGTGCCGCCGGGGACGCCGCCGACTACCGCGTCCTGACCCGCCCGTTCCCTGCAGAGGCGCAGAAGGCGTTCGCGTGGCGCGTGGCGGGCGAGGCCTTCGGGCTGACCGGCGACTTCGCGCGGCAGGACGAGAGCGCGCACCCGTTCCAGTCGAACTTCAGCCGCAGCGACATCCGCATCACGACCCGCGTCGAGGAGTACTGGCCCGCGTGCCTGTTCGGCACCTGGCACGAGACCGGGCACGCCATGTACGAACGCGGCGTGCACGAACGCTGGGAGCGCACCCCGGTGTCCGCCGGGGCGAGCCTGGGCGTGCACGAGAGCCAGTCGCGGATGTTCGAGAACCTGCTGGGCCGCAGCCTGCCGTTCTGGCAGCGCTACTTCCCGCAGCTTCAGGAGGCCGCGCCGCAGGTCACGGCGGGTCTGGACGCCGCCGGACTGTACCGCGCAGTGAACCGCGTGCAGCCCAGCCTGATCCGCGTGGAGGCCGACGAGGTCACGTACAACTTCCACGTGATGCTGCGCTTCGAACTGGAACTCGCGCTGCTGGAGGGCAGCCTGAGTGTCCGTGACCTGCCGGAGGCGTGGAACGCGAAGATGCAGGCGTACCTGGGCCTCACGCCCCCGGACGACGCGTCGGGTGTGCTGCAGGACATCCACTGGTCGGCGGGCCTGATCGGGTACTTCCCGACGTACACGCTGGGGAACCTCCTGAGCGTGCAGCTGCTGGAGGCTGCGCGCCAGGACGCGGGGGTCGCGGCGGGCATCGACCGCGCCGAGTACGGCCCGCTGCGCGCGTGGCTGGTCGAGCAGGTGCACCAGCACGGCCGCAGCCTGACGCCCGCAGAGCTGACCGTGCAGGCCACCGGGCGGCCCCTGAGTGCCGATCCGTACGTGGCGTACCTGACCCGCAAGTACGGCGAGATCTACAGCCTGAGCTGAGGGGCAAAGAGGACGCCCCGACCGTCAGCTGGTCGGGGCGCCCTTCGTGGTCTCGTCGGCTTACACAGCCTGGCGGCGCTGGGCGTTCGTGACGAGGTACGCGCGGGCGGAGTTCAGCCAAGTCTGGGCGAGGTCGCTGTGGGGGTGCTGGCGCTCGCGCAGCGCCTGGACGCTGAGGTTCAGCTGGCGTTCGACGCGGCGGACGGCGCCCAGGCCGCCCTCGTTCTCGAC
>CALPYF020000082.1 GCA_943327755.2 Deinococcus hopiensis KR-140 | reverse complement strand
TCCGACTTGAACACATTCTGTTTTCCCCTCTCCCCCTGTGGGACTCGGAGAGCTGCGCAGCAGAGAGGGAGGGAGGAGCGAAGCGACGGAAGGGTGAGGGGGCCACCGGGCGACTCCGAATGATGTGGAATCACTTGAATCCCGTATGAGCCGCTGGCGCGCCGCGCGTCCATCAGGGACCGAGCCCCTGGTGAGCGTGCAGCACGCTGAGCCCGAAGCCCGTCAGCCCGTACCGGCGGTACTCGACCGGCCCGATCTGCCAGGTGCTCAGCAGTTCGGTCAGGGCGCGGCCTTCCAGGGTGTCCAAGTCGTGGTCGGTGACGACGGTTCCGGCCACGCACGTCTCCGTGTCTGCGCGGCGCCCCGTCACGCTGGTGCGTTCGACCAGGCTGCCCAGGCTGAGCCAGGACAGCAGGTCAAGTTGCGAGGGTGTGAGCATGGGCGTGCCCAGATCATGGTCCTTCTGTCACCCGGGCGTCAGGACGCCTCATCACGGTTCTCCAGTGGCGCCCCACGTGCCGGCCGTCCTCCCGGAAGCCCCGGGGCTCTGATGGTGCGGCGTCCAGACGAGGTGCTGCGGACGGTGCGCAGCAGCAGAAACGCCGATTCGGCGTACGGGCCCGGGTCAGGGCGCAGTTCGCCCGCAGCCCGCCCGGGCCGAGAAGGCCGGCCGTGCGGACGAACTGTGCCTTCAACGGCTGCGCAGGCGGCGCCGCTCAGTGCAGGTGCTGCAGCGTCACAGTTCTCAGTTCACCCAGGATCGTCTGGACCTCGGCAGGACTCGGCGCTTCGACGTAGAGCCGGACGACAGGTTCAGTCCCCGACGCCCGGATCATGCCGTAGCCCCCGTCGAAGGCGAGCTTGACCCCATCCAGTGTGATCACGTCGCGGACGGCATGCCCACCCAGCCGGGCGGTCTGAGTCGCGTGATCCATCAGTTCGGCGCGGTTGATCGGGGCCGGCAGGTGCAGGTCGGTGCGGTCGTAGTGATGCGGGTAGTCGAGGAGCCGCTCGAGCGCCCTGAACTGCTCGCCGAGCCCCAGGCCGGTCGCGGCGACCGTCTCCTGCAGCAGCAGGCCGTTGAGCAGGCCGTCCCGCTCGGGAATATGACCCTGAATGCCGATGCCGCCGGACTCCTCACCGCCGATCAGCACCTGCCGGTCAGGATGCTGATCGCCGTCCAGGAACAGCTCGGTGATGTACTTGAACCCGACGGGCGTCTGCACCACCTCCAGGCCGTGATGCTGCGCCAGCCGCTCGATGATGCCGCTGGTGGAGACGGTCCGGACCACCCGGCCGCGCTGCCCGCGCCGCGCGAGGTGCTGCAGGAGAACGGCGAAGATCTGGTGACTGTTGAAGAAGGCCCCCCCGGCCAGCACCGCGCCGATCCGGTCCGCGTCACCGTCCGTGACCATCGCGAACGCCGGCCCGGTGACCGAGCGCATGGCCTGGGCGGTGGCCTCCAGGTTGGCCGGGATCGGCTCGGGGTTGACCTGCCCGAACAGCGGATCGGGCGCCTGGCGCAGTCCATGGAAGGGCACGTTCAGCCGTTCGCGGGTGAACTGCTCGATCCAGCCGCCAGCCGCGCCGTGCATCGCGTCGTGGTACACCGGGACGCCCGCCGCGCCGATCGCACCCGTGTCGACCAGGGCGGCGAGGCTGGCGAGGTACGCCTCGCGGACACTGCTGGTGGTGCAGGCGCCGGGCTGCGCAGCCGGTACCGGCGCGTCCAGGCGAGACTCCACCTCCTGAACCAGGGCGGGTGTGGCGCTGCCCCCGTACGGCCCCTTGAGCTTGTAACCCTGGTACTGACCGGGGTTGTGACTCGCGGTGATCATCACGCCCCCGGCGTGCCCGCCCGCCCGGGTCGCGTACGACAGCGCCGGGGTGGGCGTGGGACCGGCGAGCAGGTGCACGTCCAGTCCGGCGCCGGCCAGCGTGTGCGCGGCCGTACGGGCGAACGCGGCGCCCAGGAACCGGGTGTCGTGCGCGACCACGGCGCTGCGCGCGGGGCCCGCGGCGAGGAGCGCCCCGGCGTGGGCCCGCGCGACCCGGCCTACGTTGGAAAACGTGAAGTCATCAGCGATCACGCCGCGCCAGCCGTCCGTGCCGAATGAGAGCGTCATGGGCGCAGCGTACCCGCCGGGGCAGGCTGAAATGAATTCATTTCACCGCAAGTGACTTCTGTGTCAGTCGGCCGCAGGCATAAGAGACACCATGACCTTCTACCCTGTGATCCTGGCGGGCGGCAGTGGTGAACGATTCTGGCCCCTCTCGCGCAAAAGTAAACCCAAGCAGTTTCTCACGCTCGAGAGCAGTGGCCGCAGTCTGCTCCAGACCACCGCGGAGCGCCTGACCGTCGGCCAGGGGGGCCTGGAGCGCCTGATGATCGTCACGGCCAACGAGCACCGCGGGCATGTCCTGGAGCACCTGCCCGACCTCCCGCTGGAAAACCTGCTGGTCGAGCCGGTGCCGCGCGACACGGCCGCCGCGATCCTGTACGGCGCCCTGACGGTGCACCGTGACGATCCGGACGCGGTGATAGGCGTCTTTCCCGCCGATCACCGGGTGGACGACCCGGACGCGTTCCACGCGGTCCTGGCCCGCGCCGTCGATTACGCCCGGACTCACGACGCGCTCGTGACGCTGGGCATGACGCCCTCGTACGCGGCCACCGGGTACGGCTACATCGAGCAGGGCGCGGAGGACGGACGCAGCGGGGTGTACCGGGTGCAGCGCTTCGCGGAGAAGCCGGACGCGGATCTCGCGCGCGAATTCCTGAAGACCGGACGGTACCTGTGGAATTCGGGGATGTTCATCTGGCGGGTGCAGACGATCCTGCACGCGTTCGAGACGCTCATCCCGGACCTGTACGGCCCGATGCTCGAGGCGTCCCTCGTGCGGGGAGGCCTGCGCCAGATCTACCCGGCCCTGCCCAAGATCAGCGTGGATTACGCGGTGCTGGAACGCGCCCGGAACGTGGTCGTGATTCCAGCCGCGTTCGGCTGGGACGACCTGGGCGACTGGAACGCCCTGGAGCGCCTGCTCAAGGGGGACGGGGGGAATGTCGCCGTGGGGCGACATGTCAGCCTGGATACCGGTGGAGCCATCATGTACACCACCGGCGGGGAGGATCTGATCGCCACCATCGGTCTGGAAGACGTCGTGGTCGTCCGGGCCGGTGACGTGACCCTGGTCGTCCGCAAGGACCGGACCCAGGACATCAAGAAGGTCGTCGCGCAGCTCAAGGCCAGTCCTGACCTGGCCCGCTTCGCCTGAGTGGACGCCCTGACCGGCGGGGCGGGTGGGCGCGCTAGGCTACGCGGGTGACCCCCAGCAGCCGTCAGTCCAGGCCCCGCCTGCTGCTGCTGGCCCTGCTGCTGACCGGCGCGTACCACGGCGTGCTGGTCCTGACCCGCACGGGCCTGAAGTCGGATCAGGCCTCCGCGCAGGTCTTCCTGGCCAGCGCGTATGCCCGCGCGCCGTTTGATCCGTTCGATGCCCGCTGGTACGCGGGCGCGCCCCTGACGGGCCACGCGCCGCTCTGGCCGGAACTGGTCGCGCGCCTCAGCGGCCTGCTGGGGCTGGACGGGGCGTACGGGGCCGGGCAGTTCCTGAGCGTGGTGACGCTGCTGTACGGGGTGTACCGCTTCACGCTGCTGCTGCAGGCGGGGCCGCGCGCGGCGGGTGTCGCGAGCCTGCTGACGCTGCTGGGCGCGGCGCTGACCCTGAGCCTGAGCGTGTTCGGGCAGGTGGGCGCCGTGCTGGGCGCGGGGCTGGCCCTGTGCGGCGCGCCCGCGCTGGCCGACTGGGTGCAGCGGGGCGGGGCGCGGCCCCTGCTCGGCTGGCTGCTGCCGCTGCTGGCGGCCGCCAGCGCCAGTGGAGCCGCGCCGCTGCTGCTGCTGGGCACGCTGGCCGCGCTGCCCTGGGGAGCGGGCGCGGCCCGCCGCCGCGCCGCGCTGGCGGCCGCCAGCGTGCCTGTGACGCTCGCGCTGCTGGCCGCGCCCGATCACGCCTGGGTGGGGCCCGTCACCCGGATTGCCGCGCCGGACATGCGGCAGGGGCGCGCCGCGTGGCTGACCTGGCTCCTGCCGCTGGGGTCGCTGGCGTGGGCGCTGCCGGCGCTGCGCCGCCTGACCGGGCCGGGCGGCGCCCACCACGGCGCCGGGTGGGCGGGCCGCTGGGCCGCCTGGCCACTGAGCGTGCGCGCGGCCGCGCTCTCGGCGCCGCTGTGGGCCGCCGCGCTCGCGTCCCTGCTGCTGGCGGTGCCGTGGCGGGTGCCGCCGGAAACGCTGACCTTTCTGGGCACGCTGCTGCTCACGCCCTTCGCGGCGCAGGTGGCGCTGCGCGCCTGGGACGACCTGCGCCGCGGGGGCCGGTCGCCGCTGCCGCTGCTGGCCGTGGCCACGCTGATGATCCTCGGGAGCGTCAGCCTGAACGCCCTGCCCGCCACCCGCGTGCAGGAGGGCCCGGCCCTGAACCTCACGCCGCTGCTGAACTTCATTGAAAAGGACGAGCACTGGCGCTACCGCTTCCTGACGGTCGGCTTCGGGCGGCAGCTGGGCGCGTTCAGCGCGCAGACCCGGGCGGCCACCCCGTCGGGACTCTGGCACCTGCCGCCGGACCTGCCGCAGCCGTTCGCGCCCGTGGGGGAAGCGGCGCGCCTGCCCGAACGGCTGAGCCTTCCGGGGCAGGGAGCGCTCAGCGCGCTGCTGACCCACCCGGAGCGGGTCAACCTGAAGTTCGTGTACGCCCGCAGCGACGTTCTGGACCCGCTGCTGTTCCTCCACGGCTGGCACGCCATCGGCACGCTGGAAAACGGCGTGACGGTCTGGGAACGGGAGGACATCCCGCCCGTGCCGGCGCGGCCCGCGCGGCCCACGCTGCCGGCGCCGCTGGGCCTGCTGTGGGGCAGCGTGCCGCTGCTGGCGCTGCTGGGCACGCTGCTGCTCCTGCCCCTGTCGGGGCGGGCCTGGGCCCAGGCGCCGCCCCTGCCCGGCGCGGCGCTGCGCCCGGCGGACCTGATCCGGGTGCCGCTCATGCTGGGCCTGCTGACCCTGGGGGCGCTGCTCGCGCAGGCCTACCGGCCCAGCTGGGTCACGCAGCGGACGCTGGCCACGCTGGTGCCCGGCGCGCAGGGGGGCCTGCGCGGGCCCTACGCCCGCCTGGAGAGCGCCCGGCTGAGCGTGCAGCGCCGCGGGACCGCCGCGCGCGTGGTGGTGCGTGAACGCTGGTGGACGCCGCTGGGCGAGCGCCGCGCCAGCCGCACGGTGAACCTGCGGCTGGGCGTCCGGGGCTGGGCGTCCGCCCCGGCGCCCGAAGCGCCCCTCGTCCTGCGGCGGCCCACGCAGAGCCCGCAGCCGGCCGCGGCCTTTTACCGCGCGCCCCGGCGCATCACCACGAACGTCACCGCGCCCGCCGACGTGCTGGACCGCCCCAGCCTGCAGGTGCTGCGGGGCCGCGTGAGCCGCGACGCGCGCGGGCGCCTGTGGTACCTGGGCGAGGTGCTGTGCGCCGACGCCCGCCCGGCCGACCTGACCGTGACCGTCACGGCGCGCCTGGACGGCGAACGCGTCGCGGAGGAGAACCTGGGGCTGTACGGCCAGCACCTGCTGCGCAGCGGGGAACGCACGCCCGTGCGCGTCCTGCTGACGCTCCCCGGCGGGACGACCCTGACCGCCGCGCACCTGGCCCGCCTGGAGGTGGAGGTCAATGCCCGCGCGGTCGTGTCGGGCCGGCACCTGGAGCGGCCCCTGGTCAGCCGCAGCCGGGTGCGGGCCGGGCAGGTCGAGGTGCAGGCGCGCAATGTCTCGAACCTGACGGTCGCCGCGCCCCTGGCCCTGCTCACGCTGTACGACGCGCGCGGCGTGAGCTGGGTGCACGCGGCGGTCGGGCCGGAACTGCCGCCCGGCGCCACGTGGACGTTCACGCTGCCCGCCACGCCCCCGGCCGGTACGCGCGCCGTGCGGACCGTGCCGCCCCCGGCGCCGGCGGATCTCACCACGGTGCAGCCCGCGGCGCGCCCCCCCGGCGCGTTCGCCCGCCCGGGCGGCGCCTACCGCGTGAGTTTCGTGACGCTGCCCGCCCCGGAGCGGCCGTGACCCGGCGGCGCGACCCCCGGCTGGGCGGCCTGCTGGTCGGCGCGCTGACGCTCGCGGCGCTGCTCGGCGGGTGCCGCCCGGCGCCGCCCGGGCGGGCGCCCCAGGTGACGGTGGTGACGGGTTCCGGCGTGACCTTCGTCCTGAGCGGCGCGCCGCGCGGCGCGCCCGTGACGGTGACCCTGCTGACGCCCGCCGGGGCGCTGCGGCGCGCCGCGCGGGCCGGGCCGGGCGGCAACGCGCGCGTGCCCGTCCCGTATGCGCGGGCCGGCCTCACGCCCTACGTCGTGACGGCCGGCGCCGCGCGGGTCGAGGGCCAGCTGCGCCTGACGCCCGGCGCGCCCCGCACGCCCCTGACCCTCAAGGTGGGCGCCCGGGCCGTGCGGGTCACGCAGCCGCGCCCGCCGGCGCTGGTGCTGCACCCGCTCGACGCGGACGGCAACGTCACGGCGCGCCCCGTCGAGCTCCTGATCCGGCGGCCTGACGGCGCGCGCCTGCGCCGCGTGGCGCCCGTCCAGCACCTGACCGCCTGGACGCTGTTGCCTCCCGGACGGGTGACCGGGCTGCTGCGGGTCACCGCGACCACGGGAGACGCCGCCGGTGAGGTCGGGGAGGTGGACCTGCTGCCCGGCCCGGCCCGCCGGGCGGCGGCCCTGCCGGCGGCGGCACTGGACGTGGAACTCCGGGACGCCCTGGGGAACCTGGTCGCGCCCCTGGAGGCGGTGACCGCCACCGCGCGGGACGGGGACTGGAACGTGGAGGTGCCCCTCTCGCCAGTCGAGGGGCGGGCGCGCAGTCCCGCCGCGCTTCCCGCCGGCGCGCGGCTGCAGGGTGAGGAACTGCGCTGACCTCACGGCGCCGCTGTGACAACCGGCACCCCGCAGCCGACCAGAAGGTTAAGGAATCTCAGCGGAGGCGTGCTGGACGGCGTCCGGCACCTCAGCGCGGGGGTGAAAGTGCGCCGTAATGACCGCTGGGGCACCATGACCGCGTGAACGGACGCCGCGAATCCAGCCAGGGTCTGCTGACCGTCGCGGCTGTACTGCTCAGCAGCGCGCTGAACTACGGCTTCACGCTGCTGCTGGGCCGCTGGCTGGACGCGGCGCAGTACGGCGCGTTCGCGTCCTTCACGTCCCTGTTCATGCTCTCGGCGGCCCTGCCGATCGCGTTCCAGCAGGCCACGTCCCGCCGCGCCCAGGGAGCCAACACCCGGCCCGCCCTGATCGCCGGCGGCGCGCTGGGGGTGACGCTGCTGCTCCTCGCGCCCCTGACCCGCCCGCTCGGACTGGACCCGCTGTGGGTGGCGGCGTTCGCGCTGACCCTGCCGCTCATGGCGCTGCTCGGCGCGTGGCGCGGCGCGGCGCAGCGGGACGGCCGGGCCGCCGCCTTCGGCCTGAGCCTGCTGGCCGAGCACGGCCTGAAGCTCGCGCTCACCGCGCCGCTGCTGCAGGTGTGGCCGGGCGCGGCCGCGCCCGTGGCCGCCACGCTGCTGGGCCTCGGGCTGGCCCTGCCGCTCGTGCGGCCGCCCGCCGGCGCGTCCCCGAGTCCACTCAGCCCGGGCCCCGGCAGCGTGGCGGCCGAAGGCAAACGCCTGCTGGCGCTGGTGGCCGCCGCGCAGAGCGCCCTGGTCTACGGGGACGTGCTGCTCGCCGGGGCGCTGCTCCTGCCGGAGCAGTCGGGGGAATTCGCGGCGGCCGCCACCCTGGCCCGCGTGGTGTTCTTCGCGGGCTGGGCGGTGCAGGTCGCCGCGTTTCCGCTGGTGGCGCGCCGCGCGGCGACCGGCGCGCCGGGGCGGCCCCTGCTGCTCGGCGCGCTGGGCGCCACGCTGCTCATCGCCGGCGTGCCGGCCGCCGTGATGATGGCCGCCCCGGCGCTGTGCGTGGAGCTGGCCTTCGGCGGGGCGCTGCCCGGCGCCGCGGCGCTGCTGCCCGGC
Organism: Deinococcus hopiensis KR-140; assembly: GCA_943327755.2. Lineage (GTDB taxonomy): Bacteria > Deinococcota > Deinococci > Deinococcales > Deinococcaceae > Deinococcus > Deinococcus hopiensis_A. The sequence continues at coordinate 1,249 of CALPYF020000082.1, read as the reverse complement.
GCCGCCGCCGGCACCCTGCTGCTCACGGTGGCCGGCACCGCCCTGAATCACGCGCTGGCCTGCGGCGGCCGCGCGGCGCAGCTGGCCACGGCGCGGGCCTACCTGCTCTCCGGCGCGGCCCTGCTGCTCGCCGCACTCACCTTCGGCACCACACCCGCTCACCTGACGCTGCTCGCGGCGCTGTGCAGGGGCACCCTCCTGCTCGGCGCGGCCTGGGCCCTCACCCCTCACCTCTGGAGGTCTTCCCGTGTCGTATCCCGCGTTTGAACAGTGGCGTGACCAGCCGGCCGGTCCGGTCAGTCTGAGTATTGTCATTCCCGCCTACAACGAGTCCGAACGCATCCTGCCGACCCTGGCGGCCTTCGCCGTGGCCGTCAGCGCCCTGGGGGAACCCTGGGAACTGATCGTCAGTGACGACGGCAGCCGTGACGGCACGGCCGACCTGGTCGCCGGGCTCGGCTGGGCGAACCTGCAGGTCGTCCGGCACGCGAACACCGGCAAGGGCGGCGCGGTGCGCCGCGGCGTGCAGGCGGCGCGCGGCAGCCTGATCCTCTTTGCGGACGCCGACAACAGCACGCCCATCGAGGAACTGCCGCGCCTGCTGGCGGCAGTGCGGGCCGGCGCGCACGTCGCGATCGGTTCCCGCGCGGCCGAGGGCGCCCAGGAGGCCGGCAAGAGCGCCGTGCGCCGCCTGGTGTCGGGCGGCCTGCGCCGCGTCACGCGGGCACTGACGGGCGTCAGCGCGCAGGACACCCAGTGCGGCTTCAAGCTGTTCCGCGGCGAGGTGGCGCGCAGCCTGTTCCGCCGCAGCGTGCTCGACGGCTTCTCCTTCGACCTGGAACTCCTCTACCTGGCCGCTCAGGACGGCCTGCGGGTCGTGGAGGTCCCGGTGAGCTGGGTCGACGCGCCGGACAGCAAGGTCAACCCGGTCCGGGACTCGGCGCGGTTCCTGCGCGACGCGCTGGCGCTGCGCCGCCTGCACGCCCGCGGGCCGGCCCGCGAGGGCCTGCACCTGGCGGTGGTGACGGCCTACCCGCCGGGGCGGCGCAGCCTCAACGAGTACGGCCTGCACCTGTCGCGCGTGCTCGCTGACAAGCCCGAGGTGACGCACATGACGATCCTGGCCGACCGCCTCCCGGCGGGACAGGAGGCCGGGGACGCCCCGAATGTCCGCCGGGTGTGGGCGTTCAACGACCCGCTGTCGGCCGTGAAGATCCTGCTGGCGCTGCGCCGCGCGCAGCCCGACGCG
>CALPYF020000081.1 GCA_943327755.2 Deinococcus hopiensis KR-140 | reverse complement strand
GGCGATCGGGGTTAGTCCCCGATCGCCGCTTCCTCTTTCAAGCCGGGCGTCACGGCACGCGGAGCGTCTTGCAGGTCTCGGTGGGGGTGCCCGGGGCGGGCGCGGCGCTGGAGACGACGACCTGCTCGGACGTGCCCACCCAGCCGCGGCAGCGGGCGAGTTCCCGCAGGCGTTCGGGGGTCTGCGCGGCCTGCACGGCGTCCTGAAGTTCCTGCACGTCGCGTTCCAGGGTCTGGATGCGCGCGCGGGTGTCCTGGGTGTCGCGGCTCCAGGTGGTCGTGCGGTACAGGCTGTTGCCCAGCTGGAAGGTCAGCTGCACGATGCCCAGGCCCAAGAGGACGCTGGCGAGGATCATGCTCAGCGGCAGGCGTTGCAGGCGCCGCCACCAGTCGCGCCGCGGCGGTGGTGGGGGGGGCAGATCGGTCACGCCGCGCAGCATAGCGCCCGCGCGTGACGGGCGCGTGGGAAGGTTCGCCGCGGCGGTCGGGTCTACACTGGGCCGCATGAGTGAGACTTCTGCCGCCCCTGCCACCTCGCGTTTCCCGGCGCTGAACTGGGGGGACGCGAGCCGCAGCGTCATCCAGCTGCGGTACGGGGATCTGGACGCCATGGGGCACGTGAACAACGCCCGTTACGCGGAATTCCTGGAGGTGGGCCGCATGGGCCTGTCGCGCGAGGTGGGCGGGCAGGCCGATGACCGCTCGGTGCTGGCGCGCCTGGAGATCGATTATGTGCGGGATATCCGTCAGGGGCAGGAGGTGGCGGTGGAGACGCTGGTGGAGCGGGTGGGCCGCACGAGCTGGACGAGCGTGTCGCTGATCCTGGCGGACGGGGTGCCGTGCGCGTTCGCGCGGTCCGTGCAGGTCCGTGTGGACGAACAGGGGGTGCCGCGTGCGCTGCCGGAGGACTTCGCGTCGCGGGTCGAGCACCGGAGCGTGCGCTGATGGCCACGTTCGAGGACCGGGTGCTGTACCAGGGGGACCCGTGGGTACGCGTGGACACCCTGCCGCGCCTGCTGGCCGAGGGCTGGAGGCGCACGCTGCTGGAGGGCGGCGTGGTGAGCGTGGTGCGTACGCCCTTCCAGTGGTCGATGGGCAGCCCGGTGATCGAGATCGAGACGGGCGGGTACATGGGGGACGTGGGCCTGTATGTGCCGGAGGTGCAGCTGCCCGAGGCGCTGGCCCTGCTGGGCTTCGAGGATGAGGAGGCTGGGGTGGAGGCCGGGACGACCCGTGCGGAGGCGACCCGTGCAGAGGACGCCGGGCCGGGCGGCGGTCAGGCGGGGTAGATTGCAGGGGCAGAGTGTCACCTGTCCGGACGCGCGGCCCGGCGCCGGGGCGAGCTGTCGCCCCCCGGCTCACCCCGTGATGGGCCCCGGGCGAGGCTGGAAGCGCTCCCGCCTCCCGCGCGCTGTTTTTCCCCGCTTTCATTTCCTTCGGAGTTCCCATGACCAACCTGACTGAACCCCTGAGCATCGGCATCGACGTGGGCGGCACCAAGATCGCCAGCGGCGTCCTGCGCGGCGACGAACTGCACGACGCCCACGTGATCCCCACCCCGGACACCGGCTGGGAGAGCGTCCTGGACGCCATCGCGGGCGAGGTGCGCCGCCTGCAGGAGCGCCACCCAGACGCCCGCCTGATCGGCGTGGGCATCCCCGGCCCCCTGAACGCGGACCGCACCCGCGTGAAGTTCGCGCCGAACATCTACGGCTTCACCGACGTGCCCATGGTGGACGGTCTGCGCGACCGCCTGGGGCAGCGCGTGGTGCTGGAGAACGACGCCAAGGCCGCCGCGCTGGCCGAGGCGCACCTGGGCGCGGCGCGCGGCGCCGAGAGCAGCATCTACGTGACGGTCAGCACCGGCATCGGCAGCGGCATCGTCCTGAACGGCCGCATCTGGCGCGGCCGTCACGGTATCGCCGGGGAGATCGGGCACATCACGGCCCTGCCGGGCGGCCCGGTCAGCGGCGCGGGCCTGGACGGCGCGCTGGAGGCCGTCGCGAGCGGCACGGCCATCGCGCGGGACGCCAGCTTCGCGCTGAACCGCGACGTGAGCACCGCCGAGGCCTTCCAGCTGGCGCAGCAGGGCCACCCGGCCGCGCGGCGCGTGGTGGGTCAGGCGCTGCGGTACATCGGGATCGCGCTGGCGGACCTGCAGAAGACCATCGACCCGGAAGTCTTCGTGATCGGCGGGGGCGTGGCCAGCGTCGGCGATTATTTCTTCCACGGCGTGCAGGCCGCTGCGGACGAGTACGCGCAGGGCTTTGCGCCCGTCACGATCCGCCGCGCGCAGCTCGCCGGGAACGCAGGCGTGATCGGCGCCGCGCTCGCCGCCCGGCACGGGTAACCGCGCAGGCAGGGCCGCCGGACATGAACAGTCCGGCGGCCCTGCCTGCTCACTCACGGCACGTCGTCCAGATCGAACTCCGGGACGTTCCCGACCGGCAGCTGCACGTGCGCGGTGGTGCCCTGCCCGACCTCGCTGTCGAGCCAGATGCGGCCGCCGTGGGCATCTACGATGCCGCGCGCGATGCTCAGGCCCAGGCCCGCGCCGCCCTGGTCACGGCTGCGGCTGTCCTCCAGCCGGTAGAAGCGGTCGAACAGGCGTTCCAGCTGATCCGCCGGGATGCCCGGGCCGTCGTCTTGCACGCTCAGGCGCACGTCCCCTTCCACGCGCTCGCTGCGCAGCGTGACGGTCTTCGCCCCGGCCTTCAGGGCGTTGCTGACCAGATTGATGATCACCTGTTTCAGGCGGTCGGCGTCGCCCTCGAAGGTGACGTCCTCCCCGGCGCTGCTCAGGGCCGTGTGCTGCGCCTGCGCCAGCGGCGCCAGTTCCCGCACGATGTCCGCCAGGAACAGCGCCGCGAGGATCGGCCCGCGTTGCAGGGTGAGTGCCCCGCTGTCCGACCGCGCCAGCTGCAGCAGGCTGGCGATCAGGTTGGTCAGGCGCTCGGATTCGCTCTGGATGATCCGCAGGCTCTCCTGCTGCTGCCCGGTGGGGCTGGTGCGGCGCAGCAGGTAACTGGCGTGCCCGCTGATGGCCGTGACGGGCGTGCGCAGTTCGTGGCTCGCGTCGCTCGTAAAGCGGCGCTGCGCCTCGAAGCTGCCCTCCAGGCGGCCCAGCATGGCGTTCAGGGCGGTCGCCAGGGATTCGACCTCATCCCCGGTCTGCGGCACGGGCACCCGCTCGGTGAGGTTCTGCCCGCCGATCCGCTCGGCGGCGCGCTGCACGCGCCTCAGCGGCAGCAGCGCCTGACCGGCCAGCAGGTACGCGCCGGTCCCAGCGGTCAGCAGCCCGGTCAGAAACAGCAGCATGACCACCTGACGCAGGTCGTCCAGGGTGCTCTGCACGGTCTTGAGGCTGCGGGCGACGTACACGACACTCAGCGGCGGCTCGTTCTGGAAGTTCTGGAAGCTGCCCATGCCGGCGTCGCGGCTGGGTTCCGTGTTCGCCAGGGGGCCCAGCACGACCAGCAGGCGCATCAGGGTCGGTTCCCGGTTGGGCGCGTCGGCGATCAGTCGGTTCAGGTGCAGGCGCCCGTCCGTGGAATTGATCAGGGCTTCCAGCTCACTGTCGCTGAGCGTGATGGGGCGGCTGATGTCCACGGCCAGTGAGCGACGGGATTCCTCGCGCAGACCTGCGAGGTACGAGAACAGTTCCTGTTTGGCGGCCGGTGTATCAGCCGTCTTGAGGTCGTCCAGCAGGGTCTGCCGTGAGTAGAAGGACAGTTCCTCGACCGCCAGACTGGAGTTCGAGAAGTAGTAGCGCGCCAGCAGTTTCGCCTGCCCGATCTGATCGAACTGTCCCTTGCCCTGGGCCGCCTGCTGCTGCTGGTCGGTGGGAATGCGCGCGGTCTGGTCGTCCGGCCCGATCGGTTTGACGAGGTACGTCACGAACTGCTTGTAAGTGGTGTTCAGTTCAGTGTCGATGCCGCTGATGAGGTTCACGCGCATCATGTACAGCGTGATGACGCCCACCCCGGTCAGCAGGAAGGCCAGCAGCGCCGTATAGAACAGCGTGAGACGCCAGCGCAGCGTCACGCGGGGTACCTGATCCGGGCGGTCATGCGGCGCAGTCTAGAGGCTGCGCACATGAGTGGTGCTGCGGTCCGGGCACCCCGCGCCGGGTTCATTCCTCGCGCAGCACGTAGCCGACGCCGCGTACGGTGTGGATCAGGCGGCGTTCCCCGCCCTCCTCGAGCTTGCGGCGCAGGTACCCGATGTACACGTCCACGACGTTGCTGCCGCCGGTGTATTCGGGCCACACCTTCTCCTCGATCTCGAAGCGGGAGAAGACTTTGCCTGGGTTGCGGGCGAGCAGTTCGAGCAGTTCGAATTCCTTGGCGGACAGTTCCACGCGGCGCCCCCCGCGGAAGATCTCGCGCCCGTCGAGGTTCATGACCAGGTCGGCGACGCGAACCTCGCCGGTCACGGCGGGGTTCACGCGGCGCAGGTGGGCGCGCACACGGGCGAGCAGTTCCTCAATGGAGAACGGCTTGATGAGGTAGTCGTCCGCGCCGGAGTCGAGGCCCTCGACCTTGTCCTGAATGCCGTCCTTGGCGGTCAGGATGATGATCGGGGTGTTGCTGGTCTTGCGGATGCGCCGCGCGACTTCCAGACCGTCAAGAACGGGAAGCATCAGGTCGAGGATGACGAGGTCGGGGTTGACTTCACGGAATTTGGAGAGGCCGGTCACGCCGTCGAAGGCGACTTCGGTGGCGTAGCCTTCGGCAGCGAGTTCAAGTTCGATGAACCGAGCGATGTCTTTCTCATCCTCGATGACTAAAACCAGGGGCTTGCGTTCCATGCCCGCAGTCTAGGGAGCGTTCTCATGAGAAGGCCGCCTGGGCGCTTAATCAACTTTCATGCGGGCACCCGACTCAGGGGTGTCCAGCAGTCGGTGGGCGGTGCACCGCGGACCGAACCCCTGGAGGGCCAGTGGGGGGCAGGGCGCAGTCTGCAGCTGGGGGGCCCACTGCTTCACGTCGTCGCAGATCAGGGTCTGTCCGGCCTGCGCGGCGTCACACAGGCGGCGCGAGTAGTTCACGGGGAGACCGTAGGCGCTCATCTGTCCGCCAACCACACCCATCAGGACGTCGCCGCTGGAGATCCCGGCGCGCAGGCGCAGGCGCTGACCCAGGTGTCCGGCCAGGGCCAGCCGGGCGGCGCGGCCGTGGGCTTCCTGCGCGGCGGCGCAGGCCTGGGCGCCCTGCGCGGCTGGCCACCAGGCCAGCACGGCGTCCCCCTGATGCTGCAGGACCTGACCGCCTCGCGCTTCCAGCGTCAGGATCATGACCTGCACGAATTCCTGCATGAGGGCCATATAACTGCTCAGGTCGAGGGTCTGGGCCATGAGCGTGCTGCCGACCAGGTCCACCAGCACCAGACAGGCCGGTGTGGCGTGGGCCTGAGGCCCAGGTAGGGGGAGCAGGGGGTCACTCATGGGAATAGCGTCATCATGAACCAGCGTGAGGACAAAGGGAAGAGTTTTTTATTTTGACGTTAAAATGATCAGTTCAGCAGTAAATCAAAAGGTGCCACCCATACAGGAACACACTCTTAACACCTGAAAGGTTAGCGGGACAAGATCCCCCGAGGCTCCTCCACCATGAACCCGTGCAGGGGAGGCACCGTCCGGAACGACACCCAGTCCCCCGGCTGCACCTCCGGCAGCGGCCCGAACGACCCCAGCACCAGTGGCAGCCGCGCCCGCACGACCACCACCTGCCGCTGGACAGCCAGCACCACCCCGCGGCCCTCTATGCCCGAGACCCCCACCGCATGCAACTGCTCCTGCAGGTCTTCCTGCGCCGTCAGAGGCCGCAGGCCAGCGTCTTCCAGCACGCCATGCACCACCAGTCGCGCCGCGCCGGGCGCCGCCGCGTACGGCCCGCTACGGTCGAACAGGTACAGCACCCGGCCCGCCACCCCGAACTCCAGTAGCGGACTGCCCTCCCGCGACGGGTACAGCGTGCCCTCGGCGGCAAACTCGGCGTAGCGCGCCGCGAACTCCCGCTCCGAGGTCTCCAGGGTCACGCCCGCCCGCGCCGCTTCCGTCATGCGCGCCAGTCTAGCGTTCAGGCAGGCCCGACGCGGCCCGCGCCTCCAGTACCTCCAGATCGGGCCGGGTCACGCCAGCCGCGTCCAGCAACGCGTCCGACCGCTCCAGCGCGAAGGTCCCCTCGACCTCACGCTGCACGTGAATGAGGCTCAGGCCGTGCAGCCGCTCCAGTCGGGCCCACGCGACGCTCCCGGCGGGCTGCGCGTCCCGCGCGCGGGCCAGCAGCACCGCCGCCCAGCGCTCGTCGCCGTCCACGAAGGCCCGCGCGGCCTCCAGTGGCACCCAGTCCAGGCTCCCCTCCCCTCCCCGGGGATCAGGCCCGCTCAGGTCAGGGTCCGCCACGCCACGTCCACCACCACACCGGCCAGCATGGTCAGCGCCAGCCACATGTTCGCGTCGAAGAACGCCACGTTCACCCGCGCCAGATCGTTCGGATTCACGATCCGGTGCTCGAACAGCAGGATGCCGCCCATCACCAGCGCCGCGAGGTAATACCAGAAGCTCGCGCCCGTCACCACCCCCACCAGCAGCAGCAGCGCGAAGGTCAGCGCGTGACTGACGGCCGCGATCCGCAGCGCGCGGGGAATCCCGAACCGCGCCGGAATACTCCTGATGCCGTTCGCCACGTCGAAATCCCGGTCCATCGTCGCGTAGATCACGTCCAGGCCGATCATCCAGAAGATCACCACCGCCCATAGCAGCCAAGCGGGCGGTGCGAACTCCCCCGTCACCGCGATCCAGCCTCCGGCGGCCGCCGCGCCGTCCGTCACGCCCAACCACGCGTGACACAGCCACGTGAAACGCTTCGTGTACGGGTAGCCGATCAGGAACACCACCGCCAGCGGCAGCAGCGCCAGGCACAGCGGGTTCAGCTGCGCCGCCGCGAACGCCATGACCACCAGACTCACCACCACCAGCGCCCACGCCTGCGCCGGACTGACCTTCCCGCTCGGCACCTCCCGACCCGCCGTGCGCGGATTGCGCGCGTCAATGAACCGGTCGATCACGCGGTTCGCGCCCATCGCCGCGGTGCGCGCCGCCGCCATCGCCACCGTCACCCACACCAGCACGTGCCACCCCGGCCAGCCCGTCCCATTCTCCTGCATGCTCGCCAGCAGCATGCCCGCGTACGCGAACGGCAGGGCGAACACCGTGTGTTCGAACTTCACCAGATCCAGGAACGTCTTCACGCGCACGCCACTCATCAGTCACGCAGCATACGCCCCACACCCACACAACACCCCCTCCCGGCGCGCAATGTCTGCTATAGTTCACGACGCGCGTTCGACGGGGAAGCAGATGACGAGGCGTAGCGCAGGCCGGTAGCGCACTTGGTTTGGGACCAAGGGGTCGCAGGTTCGAATCCTGTCGCCTCGACCATCCCCCCGACGACACGACGCACCCAGCGGGATTGGTGTAGTGGTAGCACAGCAGCCTTCCAAGCTTCTGGCCTCGGTTCGAATCCGTGATCCCGCTCCAGGAAGGCTCCCCCACCCGGGAGCCCTTTTTCATGCGCCCTTAGCTCAGCTGGATAGAGCAACCGCCTTCTAAGCGGTCGGTCGTAGGTTCGAGTCCTACAGGGCGCGCCACGCGGCACCCTCCCCCACCACCGGGCGGAGGGTGCCTTCCGTGAGTGGCCCACCAGATGACCGCGCGCCACGCAAGCGCATCTGAGGCAACACGCCATTCCTGACGCTGATCTGTGTAAGGCATGAAGAAGATGACCCTGCTGCTGCTCGGTGTGGCCTCCATGACGCTGGCCTCCTGCGCCCCCAAGTACACCTCCGCGACCGCGAAACCCGTCAGTGAACTGAGCTGCGGTGAGATCAAGGACGAGCAGGCCAGACTGGCCGGCATCCGCGCCGAGGCCGAGAGCAAGAAGGGCGTCAGCAAGGAAAACGTCCTGTGGGCCCTGTTCTTCTGGCCCGGCGCCGTCGTGAACGAGATGGACAACCGCGACGTGATCGCCAAGGTGGACGCCCGCGACGCCGAACTGACCAAGGCCTTCTCCGCCAAGAGCTGCAAGTAACCCCACCCTGACCTGCCCCCCTCCCCCGCTGGCCGGGTGGAGGGGTTCTCATGTCGTCTTGACCTTCCGGGGGTGGGACATTCCGCGTGCCCGGTGGGGGCAGGATGGGCGTCTATGTCCGCGCCTCGCCCTCACCCTGCCCTGCCCGCACGGACGCGAGAGGCGCTGGAGTTCCTGGCGCTGTACCACCACGAGACAGGCCTGCCGGGCCTGCGCGAGCGGCAGGCAGAGGTGTACCGCACGGGCGGCGTGACGCTGGGTGCGGCGGAACTCACGCACGGCGCGCGGGTGGCGTGGCGGAACAGTACGCGTTGCGTGGGCCGCCTGCCGTGGATGACGCTGGACGTGCGCGACCTGCGGCACGTGACGAACCCGGAGGAGGTGTTCACGCACCTGCTCGCCCACCTGCGCGAGGGCTTCAACGGTGGGCGGGTCCTGCCGACCATGAGTGTGTTCGGCCCGGGCGTGCGCGTGCACAACGACCAGCTGATCCGGTACGCCGGGTACCGTCAGCCGGACGGGTCGGTGATCGGCGATCCGCGGAACGTGGCGCTGACCGGGCATCTGCGCCGCCTGGGCTGGGCGGGTGGGCCGGGCACCCAGTTCGATGTGCTGCCCCTGGCCATCGAGGGTGAGGGCCGCGTGGCGCTGTTCGAGCTCCCGGCGGACGCCGTGCAGGAGGTCGTGATCACGCACCCGACCTGCCCGGAGATCGGGGCGCTGGGCCTGAGGTGGCACGCGCTGCCGGTCATCAGCAACATGACGCTGGAGGTGGCGGGGCAGTCGTTCCCGTGCGCGCCGTTCAACGGCTGGTACCTGCAGACGGAGATCGCCGCGCGGAATCTGGCGGACCGGGACCGCTACGACGCGCTGCCTGCCGTGGCGGCGGCGTTGGGCCTGGACACCACGTCGCGGCGGTCGCTGTGGCAGGACCGGGCACTGCTGGAACTGAACGTCGCGGTGCTGCATTCCTTCGACCGGGCGGGCGTGCGGATCGCGGATCATCACGGCGTGACGGCGCAGTTCGTGCATTTCGAGGAACAGGAACGCCGCGCGGGCCGCGAGGTGCGTGGACGCTGGTCCTGGCTGATTCCACCGATGTCCCCCGCGACGACGCCCGTCTGGCACCGCGCGTACGACGATATCGAGGAGCGTCCGAACTTCACGGTGCAGGCGCCCGCCTGGCAGGAGGCGCGGCCCGGCGTGTGCCCCTTCCATTCCTGAACCGGTTTGTCCCGCCAAGCGCCGCGAGCACAACCAAAACGAAGAAGCGCCCCGAACCGAAGCTCGGGGCGCTGTTTAGACGCATCTGGTGTGATGAACGTGACCTGTAGAAAGGAGGTGATCCAACCGCACCTTCCGGTACAGTTACCTTGTTACGACTTCACCCCAGTCATGAACCACAGCCTAGACGCCTGCCGTGAGGCTCCCGGCGGTTTCAGCTGCAATTTACTCCCATGGTGTGACGGGCGGTG
>CALPYF020000080.1 GCA_943327755.2 Deinococcus hopiensis KR-140 | reverse complement strand
TGCCCTGCGGTGGAATCTCCCCGAGTTACCCGCACTGATCAGGCTGCTGAGCACGCCATTTCACGCGCTAGGCGCGGCTTGAAGGCAAGATGTCCGGTACAGAGCGCCTGCGTGTAGGAGGGAAGACCGACACGATCTTCAGGACGTTCCACCAGATGGACGGGAACGGATGTTTGAAGACCAGTCGGCTGAGCAACGGGGCGATCAGCAGGGCATCACTCAACTTCTGGTGCGAACACCGCTCTAAGTGACTGAACTGCCATTTGGCCCAGCGGTGAAGCTGACGGATGACGGCTCGTCGGCCTCAACTGTGATGGAGACGGTATCTAGCCATACCGTCTCCATTTTTTGCCCTCTGGGAGCCATTGAATAGGTCATGACGCGAACCCCAAAAGGGGTTTCCCGGTCCTCATTGGAGTTATGGCACGCAGGGCGACGTCTACGAATACAAGTTACACACGCGGGTGACCTCTTCGGGTGCCACCGTGCACTATGTGGTCCGACCAGCCGACTTGCACGATACGACCGTGAGCGACGGGCTTAACTGGCGGCGGCCCGGCGAAGTCAGGCCACGCATCATCGGTGATAAGGGGTACTGCTGCCTGGGCTACGTGTTCCCACCGAAGAGTAATACCCGGTACGACACGGGGTGGCAGCTAGGCCCCACCCTCGATGGCGAAAACGCATTGAAACGGTGTTTTCTGGTTTGGTCGAGGCTCAGATTCGCTCCGCGCAGACGCAAACGTTGGGGTCGCTCCGTCTCCGCGTCGTTCTGGCCATACTCGCCCACAATCTTGCCCAGCCCTAAACGGGGTTTCACGTGTCAGGCGAGCTTGTTCAAGTCCTGCCGGAACGTGTCGGCGCTTTCCAGTGCGTCACCTGCCGCGGCGAGGTACCGCTCAAGGGCGGCCACCACTTCCGGGTCGAACTGCGTGCCCGCCTGCGCGCGGATCTCCGCCGTGGCGGCGGCCAGACTCCACGCGCGTTTGTAGGGGCGCTCGCTGATCAGCGCGTCCAGGACATCCGCGACGGCAACGATGCGCCCACTGATCGGAATCTGCTGACCTGTGAGGCCGTGGGGGTATCCCCGGCCGTCCCAGCGCTCGTGGTGTGTGCGGGCGATCTCTTCGGCCAAGACCACCACCGGACTGTGACCGCCGGAGAGGATGTGAGCGCCGATCAGTGCGTGGGTTTTGACCGTCTCGAACTCTGCCGGAGTGAGGCGCCCTGGCTTGAGCAGCAAGGTGTCGGGCACGCCGATCTTGCCCACGTCATGCAGGGGCGCCGCCTGGCACATCAGGGCCACCTGCACGGGCGACAGGCCCAGCTCCCGCGCGAGGCCGGCTGCCGTGCGGCCCACGCGGCGCATGTGCTCTCCGGTATCGTCGTCGCGGTATTCGGCGGCGCGGGCCAGTCGGGCCAGAATTTCGAGCTGCGCCTCCTCGACGCGCCCGGTGAGTGTCGCGTTGTGGGCCCGGATGGTATGGGCAGCCACCGTCCGGTCCGTGACGTCAATGGACACCCCCACCAGTCCCGCTGGTCGCTGGGCCACTCCCGACAGGGGCAGTTTGGTGGACCAGTAGGTGCGTCGGGTGCCGGAGGTGAGGGTGTCCGTCACCTCATAGGTGACCGGACGACCGGTGGACAGGACCGCGTGGTCTCGCCGCCGCGCTTCTGTGGCGGCCACCGGTGGGAACAGTTCGTCATCGGTCCGGCCGAGAATCTCCTCCGCCGGCCGACCAATCTGGGCGGCACCGGCGGCATTGATCAGGGTGTACCGGCAGTCCGCGTCTTTGACGTAGATGGCTTCCGGGACACTCTCCACGACGGTCATCAGCAGCTGACGGCTGGCGTCAACGGCGTCACGCGCCGCCCGAACTTCCGTCACATCCCGGACTGAAATGGCGACATGCATCAGTCCGTCCAGGTTGAACGGAGCCGCCGTGAGTTCAGCGGTAAAGCGCGTTCCGTCCTGCCTGAGGGCGACCACTTCGGTACGCTGCTGCCGATGATCGCTCGCCTCGGCCAACTTCTTCAGGGCGGCCCGGTGTGCGGCGTGGAATTCTGGCGGCACCATCACGGCCGTCAGTTCGCGGCCCACGGCGTCCGCCTGGCTGTAGCCCAGCAGGGTCTCTGCCGCAGGGTTCCAATCGATGACGTACCCCCGCGGATCGAGGACCACCATGGCGTCCATGGCAGAGGCCATCAGGGCCGCGTACAGCTGACGTTCCCGCCGCTGGCTCAGCAGGGCCCGCCGCAGTTCCAGCTCGCTCATCACCTGATCGGCGAGGCGCCGCAGGATCATGCGCTCGCGGTCACTGAAGTCCGGTCGGGGTGCCACGTCGTACAGGCAGAGAGAGCCGATCCGCGGGCCTCCTGGCGTGATCAGGGGCGCGCCCGCATAGAACCGCACGTGTGGCGGCCCCTGGACGACCGCCAGACCCGCAAACCGCTCATCGGCCAGCGCGTCCGGCACGATCAGCACGTCCGGCACGCTGCCGTCGAAGAGCGCCTGGCAGAAGGACGCGTCCCGGGGGGCCACGCGCAGATCGGCCCCCACGCTGGCCTTGAACCACTGCTCCCCTTGCGTCATGAACGTGACGGCGGCCAGCGGCGTCCCGAAGATACTGGCGCTCAGCTCAGTCAGGCGGTCAAAGGCCGCTTCGGCGGGCGTATCCAGAATCTGATACTGCGCCAGCGCCTCCAGGCGAAGCCGGTCTGACAGGTCGGTGGGGAGAGCAGCTGTGTCCGACATCTCCCCTGACTCTAGTCAGGGCGTCTCTCGGAATTCTGACGTGCAGGACGCTCAACCTGCGCTTCAGTGAGCGGCGGCCATCACGGTCCGCCTGCGGGGTGCTCCTCAAGGCCACGACTGGCGCTGACGTACGCACTGCGCACCGGATGTTCAGCGCGCACCGGGGAGCTGCATCCCGGGTTCGGGCGAGACCACCCGAGTGGGGCCCTGCCTGATTCCTGAAGGTGACTGTCAGGAAGCTGTGTAGAGCCGCATTCCTGCGATCAGCTGAAGGAGGCCGGCACGGGAGCGCTGAACCGGCAGCGGCTGTAGAACTCGACGAACGCGGCCATCTGGCGCGTGAACTGTTCCAGATCCAGCGCTTTGATCATGTAGACCGAGGCGTGCTGCGCGTACGCCCGCTGGATGTCGTCCGCACTTCTCGAAGAGGTCAGGATCGCGACCGGGTAGTGCTGCAGCGCTGGGTGGGCCCGGATGCGGCGCAGGGTTTCGTGACCGTCCATGACGGGCATGTTCAGGTCGAGCACGACCACATCCGGCTTGACAGTCTCTGCCGCCAGGAGCGTCTCCATGACCTCCCGGCCGTTCACGCAGTAGGTCACGTCGACCGGTAGGTCCTGAGACTCGAAAGCCACCTCGGCCAGCATCTGATCGGGCAGATTGTCGTCCGCCAGCAGCAGGCGCAGGGGGGTCGTCATGCCACAGGATGGCAAAGTCGCCTGCCCTGAATCTGACGGGCCGCACCCCATAACTGGACACGTGTCGAGCTGGCCGGGCGGGCTACCGCAGGCCTCACGGGCGCCGCAGCGTCTGGCTGCGCCGTTTCATCTCGTACATCCGCGCGTCGGCCAGGTGCAGCAGCGCGTCCGGCGCCGCCTCCTGCACGCCCGCCACTCCGACACTGGCACCGACGGCAGCCAGCACGACCTGCCCCGCCACCCGCGCTGCGACGTCCACCCATTCCAGGATGACGTCGGGCGCCTGGCCGCTGATGACGGCGAACTCGTCACCGCCCAGGCGGTAGACCTCGCCCAGGGCGGCCACCTCGGCCCGCAGAGCTTGCGCGAAGATGCGCAGCAGCTTGTCGCCCTGCGCGTGACCCTCACCGTCGTTCACGCCTTTCAGGCCGTCCACGTCGATCACCGCCAGGTGGGCGTCAGGGGTCAGGGTTCCGGGCTTGAGCAGGTCCTCGTCGAACGCCCGCCGGTTGAGCAGTCCGGTGAGGCTGTCCTGCCGGGCCTCGTCCTGCGCGCGCGCCAGGGCGGCCTGACGCCGCAGGGCGTGCCCGACCGTCCGCCCCGCCACTTCCAGCAGGGCGCGGTCCTGCGGCCGCCAGCCGGGCACGTCATGGCCCCTGAGCCTCATCACCAGCATGACCGGGCGCAGCGCCTCCAGGCCCAGCGGCACGTACGCCACCTGCTGCACCCCTGCCGCCAGCAGCGCCGGGAGCGCCTGCGGGTGCGCCGCGTACTCATCGAGGTAGACCGGCGTCGTCAGGTCACCCAGGGCCCCCAGGACGCCCTCACTGCCACTGAAGAGGGGCGCGGCGGCCACCGCCATGTCCGCCGGGACTGTCCGGCCCACCCGGGGCACCTTGACCACGTACCCCCCGCCACTGCGCATCAGGACGGCCGTGAAATCCGCCGTGATCGCGTCACTGACCAGCGAGGCGGCCGTCTCCAGCGCGTCCTCGAAGGGCAGGTTCAGGTCCATCAGGTTGCTGATGCCCTCCACGACCCGCGCGTGGGCGAGGGTGAGCCGCAGTTCCTCAGCCTGACGGCGCTGCGCGTCTGCGACGCGGGCCGCGTCGAGCAGTCCGCGGCGCAGTTCAAGTTCCTGCATGGTCAGCGCTGCCAGATCCTGCAGGGACTGCAGGTCCTCACCGGAGAGCGGATGGGGCCGGGAATCCGTGACGCAGAGCGTCCCGATGCGGTGTCCGGCCGGGGTGGTGAGGGGCGCGCCGGCATACATGTGAATGTGCGGGTCGCCCGTGACCATCGGGTTGTCCCGGAAGCGCGGGTCAGCCGGGGCGTTGTGGACCACGAACGGGGCGTCATGCGTGATCGTCCAGGCACAGAAGGAGTGCTCGCGCGGCGCCTCAGTGTCCGCGAGGCCCACCATGGCCTTGCCCCACTGGCGGTACTGATCCACGAAGTTGACCACGGCCACCGGCGTGCGCAAGATCCGCGCCGCGAGCCGGGTGATGCGGTTGAAGGGTTCCTCGCGGGCCGTATCCAGAACGTGGTACCGGGCCAGATCCAGCAGGCGCGCGGCTTCGTCGACGGGAGGAGGAGGACACGTCATCACGCCAGGATACGTGGGGACGCCGCCCGCATCCTGAGCCTGCGGCCACGCGGCCACACGCGGGCGTGAACCGGCGGGTGGTCGGCGCACCGGGCGGCCCCGCCGCGCCCGGCTCCCTGTATTCTCCGGGACGAAATGACTCGCCAGGCCGCCGCTGACGACCCGCCGGATACCGGTGGCTGGTTCTGGGTTGAGGACGAAGCGGCCGCCCGCTTCCTGCTCAGCCCGGTCACCCGGCCCTATTACCTGACGTTCCTGCCCGCGCCACTCGACCTGCATGCCGCCGCCACCCGGCTGCAGCTGAAACGCACCACCCTGCGCTACCACGTGCGGCGCCTCGTGGACTGGGGCCTGCTCGCGCCCGTGCCGGGCGGCTCCAGGCGGGAACGGCAGCGGTTTCAGGCTGTGCATCCCCGGCTGTACCTGCCGTTCGGATCCAGCGGGCACGCCACCCTGGACGAGCTGCTGCTCGAGATGCATGCGCCCCTTCTGGAGGTGTTCATGCGGCGCCTGGTGCATGCCGGTCAACGTGACGCCGCCCACCCCCCGCACCTGGGCGGCGTGACACTCAGCCGGGAGGGCGTCGACTTCAGCCTGAGCCCCCCGCCGCACGTCGCCACCCAGGACACCCTCGACCTGAGCGCATGGAATTCCTGGACGACCCTGGCCCTCACCCCGGCGCAGGCCCAGACCCTCCGGGCCGACCTCGCGGCAGTCTGGGACCGGGCCCGCCAGCAGGCGCAGCGGCGGCCCGGCACGCGTGACTACACGCTGCTGCTGGGCCTCGCCCCCGAGCTCGACTGAGACGCCCGCACATGGAGTGGCGAACCGGCGGGTGGCCCACCCAGGCGGCGCCGCGTCCCCACCGCGATGGCCGTGGTGTCCGGCCGGTTGCCGCCACCTGCGGGCAAGATCAGTCCGGTACTTGCCCGCTCCGGTTGCTATTCCTGTGCGGTGTGGCGTCCCCCGGGAGCCGCCCCCACAGGAGGTTCCGCCGTGCCCACCCCCGCATCCCTCGTCCGCGTCCCATCCCACGGGCCCACCCGCCCGGATCAGTCGAATCACTCGCCGGCCAGCGGCGCCCGGAGGCCCCGGTGAAGTTCGGCCCGCCGCAGTTGCCGGAGCAGCCACACCCCGACGTCCTGCCCCAGGCCGCCGTCCTGGATGATCTGGCGCAGCTGTCAGCCGCCCTGACCCGGGCGGCGGTTTACCCCCCTGAGGCCCGCGCCGCCGTCACGCTGGACCTGCAACGCCTCCACGCTCAGGCGACCTCGCTGAGCACCGCCCGGTTCCTGGCTGGCCTGGCCCGGATTACCGCCCGCGCCCGGGACGGGCACACCAATCTCGACTTCGGGCAGCTCGGACAGGCCCTGCCCCAGCTGCCCATGCGGTTCCGGTGGTTCGCCGACGGCCTGTACGTCACGGCGGTCAGTGCAGCCCACGCCGGCTGGCTGGGCAGTCAGGTCGTCCGCGTGGAAGGCCGTCCCGCCGAGGCGTGGGGGCCGCTCCTGTCCGGCGTCATCGGCGGCACCGCCCCGCGGGTGCGCCACCTGAGTCCCCCGGTGCTGATCACGCCCGCCTTGCTGCAGGCGCTCGGCTGGGCTGACGATGCCCGCCAGCTGCGGCTGCAGTTCCGGACCCCGGACGGCCGCCTCGTCTCCACCCACATCGCCGCTGATGAGGCGCCGGTCTCGCTCAGCCTGACCCCACAGGCCGAACTCCTGCATCCCCCTACTCTGGGCGCCAGTGTGCACGTCCAGACGCTGCCCGGTCAGGCGCTCTACGTCGGACTGCGGCAGTTGGATTCCGGGACGGACGGCCCGCTGCCGGAGGTGCTCGGTCAGGTCCTCAGCCGCGTGCGGGCCACGTGCCCGGCGCGGGTGATCGTGGACCTGCGGGGCAACGGGGGCGGCAACTACGTCCTCGGCTGGCCGTTCACGCAGCGGCTGCGCGAGGCGGCCGGTCCGGCCCGGATCTACGCCCTGACCGATGAGGGCACCTTCTCGGCGGCCATCGTGACGCTGGCGTGGCTGCGGCACGACGCCGGGGCGCGGCTGGTCGGCCAGGCTCCGGGGGACCACGAGCAGTTCTACGCCGAGCCGATCTGCGTCGAGTTGACGTCCACCAGGGCGCGCCTCTTCCTGGCGACGCAGTCACATGACTGGGCTGCGGACCGCCACGACCTCACGACCTGCTTCTGGTTGAACTTGCTGTACGGCGTGCCCGCAGGGTCCCTGCGGCCCGACGTGGACACGCCGCGTACCTTCACGGCCTTCCGGCAGGGGCATGACGCGGCGCTGCACGCGGCCCTCACCGATGACACGCCCTTCGCCGCACACCCGCGGCAGCCACCGGTCAGCGGGCCCAGTCCGGCGCCGCATCAGGTGGCGTGCAGCGCGCTGCTGCTGACCACGCTGGGCACCCGGCACGGACGTGAGGAGTGGCGGCAGATGGGTCGCCTGATCGGCCGGCTGTCAGGCCTGTCGGCGCAGGCCCTGGACACGCTGCGCCGTCAGCAGCAGCCGCTGCTGAGCCGCTCGGACGCTGAACTGATCAGCGCCCTGCGGACCTGCCGGTCAGCCCTGGCCCCCCTGGTGATCGCATACGCCCGTCCACCGGCCCCCTGAAGAGCACGACCGGACCGGGCCGCCTGTTTCGTGGTTGAATCGATTCGCATGGCTCAACCGTCGTCTGTCAGGCCTTTTCCGCTGCTGGTCCTGCTGGCCTTCATCGCGTTCATCAGTCTGGGCCTGCCGGACGGCCTCCTCGGCGTGGCCTGGCCGTCCATCCGGGGTGACCTGCGCGTTCCGCTCGCCGCGCTGGGGGTGCTCGCCGCCTTTCAGACGGCCGGATACCTCACGGCCAGTTTCCTGAGTGGCCGGGTGCTACGCACCGTGCCCCTGGGCGTGGTGCTGGCCCTGTCCACCCTGGCTGCCGCTGCGGCGCTGCTGGGCTTTGCCCTGACGCCCTCGTGGTGGCTGCTGCTGGGGTTCGGCTTCCTGGCCGGACTGGGAGGCGGCGCGATCGACGCGGGCCTGAATGCCTACGGCGCCCGGCACTTCAGCGCGCGAGTTCTTAACTGGCTGCACGCCTTCTTCGGACTCGGCACCACACTCGGGCCCCTGATCGTGACGGCCGTCCTGTCGGCGGGTGCCGTCTGGCGCTGGAGTTACGTCGTGGTCGGCAGCCTCCAGCTGCTGCTGGCCCTGACCTTTTTCCTGACCCGTCAGCGTTGGGTGCAACAGGACAGCGCCCCTGACGAGTCAGGTGTGGCGACGACGCCAGCCCTGACCCGTCAGACCCTGCGGCAGCCGGTCGTCTGGATGGGCATGCTCACCTTCTTTTTCTACTCCGGCGTGGAGGCCGTGACCGCGCAGTGGAGCTATTCGCTCCTGACCCTCGGCCGCGACGTGCCGCCCACCACGGCCGGGCTGCTCGTCAGCCTGTACTGGGGCAGCCTGATGGCAGGCCGGATCCTGTTCGGGTTCGTCGCCAACCGCGTTCCCCTGGTTCCCACCCTGAGGCTGTGCCTGTGCGGCGCCCTGCTGGGAGCGCTGCTGTTCTGGTGGAATCCAGCCCCGGTCCTCGCCGCGACCGGCCTGATGCTCACCGGGTTTTTCCTGGCGCCCCTGTTCGCCTCGCTGATCAGCCTGACCCCCGAGCGGGTCGGTCACGAGCACGCGGATACGGCTATCGGGCTCCAGGTGGCGTCCGCTGCGCTGGGCGCCGCCGTCCTGACCGCCCTGGTGGGTGTCGTGGCCAGACGAGGCGGACTGGAACTGATCGGCGGGAGCATCGTACTTGCAGCCCTGCTCCTGCTGGCGCTGTATGAGGGATTCGTGCGTTCGCGTGCACACCCGCGGGAAGCGTAATAGGCGCACCCGGAGCACGTCACGGTTCGCTACCGAGTTTGTACCCACAGAACGGTTCTGAACAGAGCTCCATTCAGATAGACGGGCCATCCGACAGCATCTTCAGCACTGAGCCACGCGGCCGTTCAACAACCCGGGTTCAGCACGCCTCACACGGACCTGCCTTGATGAATGGCGGCCAGCGAACCGGGCCGGCAGATGGGATCACGGCGCAGTGTAGCGCAGGTCAAGATACAGAGACCGGTGCCCCTCAATACACTCCGCATCTGCCACACGGAACTGAGTCTGGCATTCCAGATAGAGGATGCGAAAGTGCTTCAAGGCCAGGCTATTGTCTGGGGCAACTGCCAGCCAGCAACGAAATCAGGCACAAGAGACCGGCTACATCAGAGCTCTTGACACTAGAAGTCATCCGGAAATTGCGCGGAGCAGGATGACAATGCAGGCCAGCTGAACCATCCCGAGGAAGTTGTCTGCCTTCACTTCATCACGCGTTCGAACCATCCGGAAGCTCTGCAACCACGCGATCGTCCGCTCGACCTTCCAGCGCCGCTTGAAGCGGCGCAGGGGACGGCCATCCTGCGTCTTCCGACGATTTCGTCGATTGGGCGCGATCATCTTAATGCCCAGCGCAGCCAACTCCGCATCGAGA
>CALPYF020000079.1 GCA_943327755.2 Deinococcus hopiensis KR-140 | reverse complement strand
TGGAAGACCCGGGCGACTGTGCGGGTCTTGGATTCAAGACTCGCGTCTCGGGGCAGATGGAGCGCAATTTTGCGGTGCAGGGTGGACTCTGCCTGGAGCACCGCCAGGAGCACCTCTGACAGCCGCTTCAGGGCGTCGAGGCGGCGATGTGGGAGGTGGGTTTTCAGATGGTCGGCCAGCGTGTCAGCATGCAGGCGGGCAGTATCGGAGCTCGTCACAGACTCAGATACCGCCCTTTGTCATGCCAAACTGCGTTCACGACGCCATTTTTGGCGAAGTGTCAGGTGCTGAGGACTTGACCACAGTAATGGGGTCGGCTCATCAGCCTGAGAGTCCGGTTCGTCCAGTGCAACCGCCACCCCATACATAGACAGACTGAGCTTGACAGAATCCAAACCAAGACAGACTATGTAGGCAGACATAGCTATGCAGGGGCGGCAACCACGCGGGACGCCACGCGGCCAAAGCCTCACCCGGAGCACCCATGAACCCAGACCTGCTGCGCGGCAACCTCGACCTCATCCTCCTGACCCTCCTCGAACAGCACCCCCTGTACGGCTTCGCGATCATCCAGGCCGCCCGCGACCGCACCGGCGGGTACTTCGACTTCAAGGAAGGCAGCCTCTACCCCGCCCTGCACCGCCTGGAAGCCGAAGGGCTCCTCGCCGCGCAGCACGGCGAAACCGGCCGCAACGGCAAACCCCGCAAGTACTACGCCATCACCGACCGGGGCCGCCAAACCCTGAACGCCAAACGCCAAGAATTCGCCGCCTTCGCCGGCGCCGTCCGCAGCCTCGGCGGGACCGGCGCGTGACCACCGCCGCCCACACCACGCCGCGCGCCCTGACCGCGTACCTGACCCGCGCCACCTGGGGTCTGCCCGAAGCGCGCCGCCAGGAACTCTGGGACGAACTCGAAGAGCACATCCTGACGCGCGCCGACCACCTGATCCTCAGCGGCCTCACCCCCACTCAGGCCACCGCCCAGGCGATCCGTGAACTCGGGCCACCCACTCGCGTGACCCTGGGCATGGCGAAGGTGTATACCATGCCGAAACTCATCCTGACCGCCGCAACCCTCGCCCTGGCCCTCAGCGCTAGCCTCTACGCCCTCGCGGGCGGCAGCGTCGGCCCCATCCTCAACATTCCCGTCGTCCAGCAACCCAAAATCGGACTCCTGTGCGTCACAGACACGCCGAATCTGCCCAACCTCAACCTCCCGATCGACACTCGCTCCGGCGGAAAGATCTGCTACCGCCTGACCTCCGAACGCGATCTCACCTCCAGGCCCGCCCTGATCAGCGTGCAAAGCGCGGCTCAGATGCTGGCCCTGGTGGGCGGCACGGTCACGACTCACCCAGACGGCCGCATTGAAATGGGCCGCCCGAACGGCACGTGGACGCGAATGCAGTTCGCCTTCTCGGAAGGTTCGCAGCGGTACATCTTCGCCCACTCCGTGTTCGACGCGCTGATCAACCTCCGGAACCATGACGAAGACATTCGCATCAGTGGATTCGATCAACCCGCCCTCTCAGTCAATGACCAGCAGATCAACCTCACCGGGACCGCTGGCACTCATGTCGGCAACACTCTGTACAGCAGCCTTATCGGCAACGCAGTGGCAGCCGTCGTCTACGGCAACTCGGACAGTCGATTCAACTTCACGCAGGTCCAGGCGGCCTCAACTGTCCCGGCACACCAGATCCGGACGCGGTTGAAAGCGGGCGAGGTGATCGCCCTCATCACCCAGTCAGGTCAAAACAGCTACTCGACAGACTTCGGAAGAGTGCAGTCCGACGGTTCCGTGCTGCTCCACGCCCAGACCAAACGCCTGAGGTTTGTGTCCAGAGGAGCCGATCTGACGACGCGCCGCAATGAGGCCGCACCGGCCCTTCTCATTCAACTGTCTAACGTTCCCCTGAACGACCTGAAATCCGGCATCTTCGTGCCTGCTCAGGCAACGTCCAACGCCCGTTAAGCCTGAGCGTCTCCGGTGCGCCCGGTCCATTCTTCCAGGAGGTACTGGAGTCTGGTCTGGGCATTGTCCTGGCTGCCGTACACGCTGCGGATGAGGTCGCCGCCGGGCGCGAAGGCCAGCCAGTGTGGGGTGCCTTCGGTGTGCCAGTGGCGGGCGAGGGTGCCGCTGAGGTCAAGCGCGACAGGGAACGGAAGTTTCGCGTAGGTCTGCACGAATGTCTTCAGAGGGGGGGTTCACGTCGCGGTGGCCCGCCGCGAGGGCGCGCAGGACTGGGCCGACCTGACCCACGGCCTGACCTTCACCGGGCAGGACACCGGGGGCGGCTGCACGGCCCTGGTCGCGGATCCGCCTGGCGGGCACGCCCTGAGCCTGACCAACGGGGACTCGCGCTTCCCGGAAACTCTTCAGGACTTCTACGTGGGGGTGGCGCCGACCGCCATCAAGGAGGAGACGTTCTCCCTGTTCGTGCGAGGTGGCGTGGTGACGGAGCTGTTCCCCGCAGCCTGAGCCCCCGCCCCCCTGCTGCCGGACCCATGCCCCCTGCCGGGTCCGGTTCTCGTTTATCCATCTCTAATTCCCCCCTACCTAAACCCGTCCAAAGTCCACACTTACGAGCAGACGTGCCACTACGGGGTGCAGGTGACCGTGTCGGCCCCTGGGGGTAGCGCCGCGGCGCAGCGGCGACCGGTTTGACTGTCGCGCAGTTCGCCCGTGCGTGGCTGGGGACTACGCTCAATCAGGCCATAGCCCTCGTCATCCAAGGGGATCAATTCGCCGTTCAGGAGCAGGTCGGCGTTGGCGGCAGGCTGACCGGCCGCCCAGAAAAACTGAACGAAAGTCGATACTGTAAAGTTGGCGCGCCAGTCCACGGTGGTCAGGCCCAGTTGCGCGGCCCGGATCTCCAGGGTGCTGCTGCCCACGGCGATGCCCAGCGGCAGCTCACGGGTGTTGACACGCACCGTCAGGTTCTCTCCGGGAGGCGCAGACAGGATGAACACGTCGCCGTCGCGGTTGGCGGGGCTGGTAGGCACGCCGTTCACGGTGAGGACAAGGCCGGGGATACCCGTGCGGATCAGCACGCCACGTTGAATCAAAGCGCGACTGACGGTGAGTTTGCCGTTCATGACACTCAGTGCTCCGCTCAGGTCGGCAGTCGCCTCGGTGAGATTCGCAGTTACGTTCAAGGTAACGGCTCGCGTCAGATTGTAGGCGGCACTGACATTGCCGGGGCTGACGTTCAGGTCCACGGTCTGATCTGGGGTGGGTTTGAATGTCAGCGCAGCGCCGGGCCGCACCGCACCGTTTGTGAGCGCGCTGTTCACTTCGCCGCGCAGCTGAGGCGTGAACACGTATGATCCCTGAATTCGGATGCTGTATCCACTGGGCGCGACCGAGCCGCTCAGGCTCAGGGCGCCGCGCTCATTGATCTTGCGTGAGGCACTTAAGGTAGCCCCCCAGGATCTGGGCGTGAATGCGCTTCCGATCGAGCCGCTCAGGCTCCAGCTTGGCTCGTTGAGGCTGGCCCCCACGTTGACGGTGCTGCTGCTGAGATCATGAAACGGAACCGCGGCACGTATGTTCACGTTCAGCCGGTCCCGGGTATAGAACACGCTGGCATTGGCGGTGGTCGTTACTTGCGCTGAGGATGTAGGGGATGGAGATGCGGAGCGTTTCACTTGCACGCCCACCGTCCCAGACAGCGAGGTCCCTTCGGGCATGGCGTTGCTGACCAGGGCGGCCTGAAGGCCGGCGGTCAGGGCGCCGCTCGCCTCGACCTGCACGGCGCCCTGTGCGGCCAGTGTGGCACTCAGGGTGCTCTGTGCCGAGAGCTGCCCATTCCACTGGCCACCATTGAGCCCCACGGTGGCCCTGACGCTCAGGTCCTCGCCGGGGGTGATGACGCGGTCGTCCGGTACGGCGATGGTCTGCTGGGTGACGCCGGTTTCGCTGTCCAGTAACAGTTGAATCACATTGCGAGTGGGCTGGAGGGGAATGTTCGTCAGATGCACCTCCCCCGCACCGACGCTCAGGGTGCCCAGCGCCTGCCCGTTCACGATGATGGTGATGTCCGTGGGAGATTCCAGGAACAGCGTGACGTCCGGGTGCAGGCGGGGAGTGAACCGCTGGTAGATCCCAGTGACGCTCGCGGCAACACGGGTGTCGGGCACCGGCTGCCGGCTGCCGGGTTCGGTGTGCACGTCGCCGAGGAGCGTCAGTTCGGGAGTCACGGTGTACTGCGCGTTGGCGCGCAGGTCCACGCGGCGCGCGGCGGCCGGCTCGGTCTGATTCGGGTTCAGTGAGGCCACAGCGCCCGCATATCCGGTGGCGTGTGGCGTGGCTACCCCGATGCCCAGGTGCGCCTGGGTGCTACCGAATCCCCGTTCTGGGTTGCCTGGCTCGTAGGTGACCTGCGTATTCACCCCAAAATCCACGCCCAGAGCGGGTTGCGCGGCGGGTGTGGCGTTGGTCAGGGTGCGGCTAACGTCGATGCTCCGCTGACCTAGGTAAGTGGGGCGTGGGCGGATCAGCAGGTCCTGCTGGGTCTCGCGGTATGTGATGGTCAGGTCGGGTTTCAGCCGGACGAACGTGACGCCGTCGCACTCGACGCGTTCGGCCACGTAGCCCTGCTCGTCGGCGCGCAGCAGGTCTGTGGGCAACAGGGCGTCCCTGACCTGACCGTCTTGCACGTCCAGTCGCACGATCTGGCTACCACGCTCGCTCTGGCCCAGGCGGACGCTGAGCAGCGCCTCGGGCGCTTCACAACTGGCAGCGGCATGCCCGACGAGGAGCAGGGCGCCCAGTGTCGCTGTCAGAGGCCCCTTACGGGGCGGTGATGGTCTGCGTAAGGGGCTGGCCGTTCTCATCGACGTACCTCAGCGTGAGGGGCCCAGTCGTCTTGCCGAGCCCGACCAGTTTGAAGACCTGCGTGGATCCGGCAAGTGCGGCGATGACCTGAAGGCTCTGAGCCGCGCCGCCCCGGGAGACGCTGACATTCCGGTACACACTGCGGCGGTTCCCCGTGTTTTTCACGGTCAGGTTCAGATCGTCCCCGATGGGGGTGGCAGTCATGGAGACATTCGGTTTCGCGCTGGGTTGCGTGATGTAGACGGGGAGTGAGAAGCTCAGCGCGACGTTCATGGAAGCGGTGCTGTCCTTACCCAGGTTCGCGTCCAGTTTCGGGAGTTCCACGCCCTCAATCGCCTGCTGCTGTACATACACGCGGTACGTGAGTTCGGTGTCGCCAGGTTTCTTCCGGATACCGATGCGGATCACCTGGGAGGCGCCTGGTTTGATGGTAAACCGGGCGGGGTTCACGATCAGGTCGCGGGTGTCGGCCAGTTGCAGTTGACCGTCCACGATGTGCCAGAGTTTGGGGGTCACGGTGAACAGGGCCGGGGTACTGGTACCATTGGTGATAACGGTTTCAGTCACGAGGTTCTTCGTGGCATCCACGTTCAGGACAGTGGGATTGAATCCGAACGTCTGCGCGTGAACGTTACCCAGCGTGGCGCATAGGGCGCTGCAGATGAGGAGGGCGCGGCGGAGGTAGGGAACTGGGAACACGGTCATCTCCTGCATGGGTGGCGGCAATTCAGTAATCGTTTCTGACGAGGGTGAGGGTCGTGGCGGCAGTGTACGCGCCGACCGGAACCCACTGGCCCTGCGGGAATTGCAATGTGAAGGTCAAGGTCTGCGTGCCGTTGATGAGCAGGCCGTTCTGGAGTGAGGCGGCGGAGAGGGCCACGAGTGAGAGGGTGGCATTCCCTTGCCGTAACTGGAGTTTTAGGTCCGGGCCACTGATCTGCTGGCCGGGGCCGCTGAGGTAGAGGCGGGCGGTGTCTTTCGCGCCGCACTTGATGCTGATGCTGAGGGTGCCGGTGGCGGGTGGGGCGTCCACGGCGGAGTACTCGGGAAGGGTGAGGGTGGACTGCTGGACAGTGCAGGCGGCGTTCGCGGAGCCCGTGAGCAGCGCGAGGATCAGGAGTGAGCGCATGGGACCTCCGGTGTGGCCTGGGCGGGAAGGATGAAAAGAGGTGGACGCTGGCCGTGCGGCCGGACGCGTCCACCTGTGTTCACGGGATTTAGTAGTCGACGTTCAGGACGAGGGTGCCGGTGTACTCGCCGACCATCGGCTCGAACTCGCCCGCTTTGGGGGTGAAGGTGGCGGTCATGCCGTAGGTGTCGCCGTTCCCGCCCGCGATGTTGAATTTTTTGATCTTCACGGAGTATTTGCCGTCCAGGCGCTTGTTGTCGTCGAAGCTGGTGCCGTTCAGAACGCGATGCAGGCTCATATCGCCGGAGAAGGACACGGAGCCAATGCCACCATTGTCGATCTCATAGTCCATAACGCCTGCATCGAAGCCCTTGATGCTGTCTAGGCTTTCTCCGCCGGACACTCTGAAGTTCACGCCAGTACCGGTCTGGCAGCGCAGCATCGTGTTCCCACCACGTCCGGCCACAGTGATCTCCAGCTTCTCAGGGTTGACGTCCGTGCCGTTGTAGGTGGCGCCTTCCTGGCTGGTGTAGCTGCTGTCGAGGTTCACGGCGCAGCCGGGCAGAACCGTGGTGTTGAAGATCAGGTTAGTGCTGGCGGTCCCAGTGGAACGACCACCAGGATTATTCTGGGCACTTGCGGCGCAAAGGGTCAGTGCAGCGAACAGCATCATGGCTTTTTTCATGTTTTCCTCCCTCCGCAGGTGAAGTCCCCCCACGACACTCCCATGTCGTGACTTCGCTGGTACTTACACGCGGAACACTCGGAATGTAAAAAACTTCTCTTATGGAGTCAAGCTGAGATGTCTGTGAAATTTTTTATAGCAGGGTGGATCAGATTGTCACGCTTGATGGAAAGCCTGCAGGACGTGAATTTTTCAATTTGGTACAATTGGCTGTACCCCCGCCGGGGGGGATGCGGCACGCGATCAATGTATCCGATTGGTGAGCCGATCCCAGAATTAGGGAGGACCATAGAACAGCGTGAAGCGCTGAGCAACAGGATCGCGAAGATGGACTGGTGGGCAGCCAACTTCCTAACCGTCGCCGTCGTCACTCGTCGTTGGGGTATCAGTCTCCGACGGCCTTCAAGGAGCAGGCCTACGTCCTGAACTGAGGCTCCACCAAACCCTTGACAAATCAGTCCGACCCTCACCATGCCCGCCGCTCTCAGAGGCGCGGATCGAACGGCAGGGGCTCGAAGCCCAGCAGGGTGACGGCTTGAGTGATCTGGGGGTGCCGGGCATTGATCAGGTAGTTGCTCTGCCCTGGCCCGTATACGCTCAGGGGCAGGATGACCGAGGGGATACGCAGGACTGGGGAAATCTGCTCGTCGAACCATTGGTCGCCGATCACCTGGGTGGCGGGCGTGCCCGGGTGGGCGTTCCAGGTGGGCGGGAGCTGGGTGACGTCGAGGTCACTGATGGAGGCCTCATCGACCCGGAAGCGCACGAAGGCGTGCGGGACACTTCTCAGGACGGGGCTGTCCACGTGCACGACGACTTCGAGCATGGCCTGCGCGAGCGTGTCGCTGGTGTAGATCAGGCGGCGGTTGGCGACCATGCCGGGGTCGGGGCTGTTCCAGCGGCCGCCGTAGAGCGCTGCACCGTAGCCGTGTTCGGCAATGTCGGGGTGCTGGGCGTACTGGAGGCGGCTGATGCGGTGCAGAGTCAGGGTCACGTGTAGACGCCGTGTTCCAAGCGGCTGAGGACGGTCGTGACGTACTCGGCGCCACCGGGCAGCAGGGCGAACTGGAGGGGTGTGTGGTCGCCGAAGGTGGCGCGGGGGGTCATGAGCCAGCGGTGGGCTTCGGTGACGCTCTGGAAGTAGGCTTCGGCGGCTTCGGTGACGCGGGCGAGATGGTAGAGCTGGGTGCTGTCGTCGCTGCTGAGGGGTTTGCCCTTGCGGCGGTAGCTGTGGTACGTGCTCTCGCTGAGCCGGATAAGGTCGAGGGTGTCGGCGAGGGTGAGACCGAGGTGACGAGCGAAGCGTTCGAGCGCGGCGGTCTGGAAGCCCTGGCGGGCGGCGTTGCCGAGTTCGAGGAGAGTGGTGGCCTTGAGGCCGAGCAGGGTCGTGCCGGGGAGCGGGGGGACCCGGCGGGTAGGGGTGAACGTGTGGGTCATGGAGAGGCCTCCGAGGGAGGGGCGCGGACAATACCCGTTTCAACTTCTTCATTTTAGCAGTTTAAAACTCCAGATTGAAGGCCGGCGACACAGCGGCCACCCCCCTACCGTCAAGCCCGACACTGGTCCCCAGGTGGCATCGTGGCGATGCCACCTGGCCGTGTGGGACCGCGGCGCACCCTCCCCCGTCGTCACGCGCCGCACTGATCTTCGGCTGCCACGAGCGCATCGTGGATGCGGTTCAGGGCAACCTCCACGCGTGGGGCATGCGTGAGCAGGTCCGCGAGTCGCGCACGGTCCGCGTCACAGTCGTGCAGGATCAGGTGCAGGGCCGCACCGGTTTCCCCCCTGCCAGTGCAGGGCCATTACCTCGTCGAGCACGTCCATCATCGCGCTTGCCCCTTCCTTCAGGAGGCTGTATGCCCGGCTGGGCAGGTGGTCGAGCAGACCGCACCCGCGCTCCGCTTCCGTCATGGCCAGCAGGGCGCCCTGCGCTTCGCGCAGCTCCGGGAGGGCACGCAGCAGGGCGCGAGGGCCGGGATGAGGGGTCGCAGGTGCGCCACAGTCTCGTCCAGGCCTGGCACGTCTCGCAGGTACGACCAGGGCACCTCGTCACGCACCACACAGGGGTGCGAGATGCCGCTGCGCCGCGCAAGGCGGATCACATCCCGCTTCGTCAGGGCCTTCCATTCCGGGTGCTCCTGCAGGAGGTACTCGATGACGCGGTTCTCGTGGTGCCACTGCCTATGCGCTTCACGCGGGCCGAACTGCGGGGTGAGGCGCTCGGCGTGAGTTTCGAGTGCGGCAAGGATCCCGGGGAGGACGTGTGGGTCACGCCGGGCGAGGGCCGCATGCAGGGCGGGCAGGTGGGTGAACCCATCCGAGTTGGCTTCGACGGTAAGCGTGACCTGATCCGTGCAGACGTGCAGGGTCACGTCGGCGTCCTCCAGGGGAGCCAGCAGGTCAAATTCTGCATGAAGGGTTGGGGCGCTGCCCGGTTCATCCGGGAGGAGATCCCGGAACAAGGCGCGGAGCACGTCTGCCGGGTCCTGATGCAGAGCGAGCCGCACGCGGGCGTCCAGACCACGCAGGTCCGCGTCGAGGATCAGGGGCGTCACGCCGTCTAGGCGGGGAACGGCGGGGACCAGAGCAGCAGGGGCGCGAGTGGGCTGCTGTGGGCGGGACTGGCTCCACTCTGCCTCAGGGTGACGGTCAGGCGTTTCAGGTTGGGGGATTGCAGGTCGGCCGCTTTGGGCGCCGGAATGACGCGCGTGCCGCTCGTCAGCAGGGCGCGCAGGGTCGGGGTGAAGTCGGGGCATGAGTGCTCCTCCATGCGCAAGGGGTGGCCCCTCAGCACCTGACACTTTGGGAAATTGATGTGCTGGGCGTTGGGAATGGCGTCCTGAGCAATTGGAGACAGTCCCAGAACGTGTCGCTCCCCCACCGCACGGCTTGACTCAGGATCTGCCACCCGATCCGTACGTGGCTCACGACCGCTCGG
>CALPYF020000078.1 GCA_943327755.2 Deinococcus hopiensis KR-140 | reverse complement strand
CGATGAGGGAGGTGGGTTTTCAGATGGTCGGCCAGCGTGTCAGCATGCAGGCGGGCAGTATCGGAGCTCGTCACAGACTCAGATACCGCCCTTTGTCATGCCAAACTGCGTTCACGACGCCATTTTTGGCGAAGTGTCAGGTGCTGAGGTTTGCGCGAGTTCAGAACGGCCGGGCTCAGAATGAGGAAGGTTCCCTTCCTCAACTCTTCTGCCGTACCGTGCCCACCATCCGACCGGAATGACTTGACACAGCGTCTCGGGAATGACGGTCGCAAGGTCATCCAGCGCGACGCGCAGCGTCTCGCCGATCAATTCCAGACGGTTCAGTACCCGCATCCGGGCCAGGACATGGGTACTGTCTGTGCGCTGCCGACCGGGTTTGAGGAGGTGGTGATCCCGACATGCCTGCAGGAACGTGTTGAAGAGCATCTCGCCCTGGTCAGCTGCGACCAGACGAGAGCGGAACTCACTCAGGACGCTGTAGTGAAACCCGAGATCTTCGAGCTCGAGGGCCAGGGCGTACTTCCAATCCAGTCGGGTGCGGACATGCTCCGCGGCCTGCCGATCGCTGAGGTGTTCGAGAAACTGGAAAATCGTGACCAGGGCCAACCGCCAGGGCGCGTAGGCTGGTTGACCCCGAGTCGGGTAGAGGGACCGAAACTGATCGTCGGAGTAAACGGCGCCGAAGCAGTCTCGCAGTTGTGTGATGGTGTTGCCTTTTGGGAGGATGATGCGGACGAGCTCGGCTGTCCGCGTCGGGATCTCAGCCAGAGGGGCTGCATGCAGACTCATAGCGCATTGTTACCCCCGCCGGGAAATTCGCCAACAGAGTCTAGTTCCAGCCAACTACCCCTGTCGACGGGTCGGGCCGCACCGGTGCAGGTAGGTCACCAGCAGGTGAAGCTTGTTGGCCAGGGCGCCACTCCAGGGTTGCGGACCGGCACCGGGCTGGTCGGCTGCGCTGAACCTGGGTGGCCGTGCGTGCATCATCAGACTCAATCCTGAAGAGCATTTACTCATTTCTCATGTCCAAGTGGACAAGTGGCGTAGCCGACTGGCCACACCCGCCGCACGCTTCGGGTACAGCAGCTCCTCACGCTGTCCAGGTGGGCGGCGGCAGCAGGGCGAACTGGCAGCCGTAACGTGGCGCGCCATATGCTGGACCGGTGTCCACCTCCGTCCTCGCGCTCGTCCGCGCTGATCCGGCGCTGACGCCCGCCGATCTGGGGTCCGTGCAGGCCCTGAACCTCGAAGGGTACCTGCACGCGCACCTCCCCCCCGGTCATCCCCTCCGCACCCACCTGCGGGGTGAGACGCTGCAGCGCTCGGTCCGCCACCAGCTCATCGCCCGCGAGCTGCGCGACCTGCTGCGCGTGTGGCACGCCGAAGGCATTCCCGCCGTGCTGACCAAAGGCTTCGCGCTGGCGGAATTCGAGTACCGCTCCCCCACCGAGCGGTACTACGGCGACGTCGACCTCCTCCTGCCGGAAGACCCGGCCACCGTCGCGCGCGCCGTTCACCTCGCCCTGGCACACGGGTGGCGCAGCGACGGGCAACACGCCCATCCGGACGCATGGACGCACGAGAGCGCCCACCTGTGGAGTCCCGGCGGGCACGCGCGGCTCGACGTCCACCGGTTCGTGATCGCCTGGACCGCCGGGGATCAGCGCCGCACCCGGGAGCTCACCCGGCAGGTCTGGAACCGCAGCGTCCCGCAGGACTGGCAGGGGGTGACGGTGCGGCGCGCGGCGCCACTCGATCAGGCCGTGGTGACGTTGATGCTGGCCCGCACCTGGGGTGGGGACGCCGGGGGCCTGAAACCGGCCGACTACACCGATCTGGACCAGCTGCGCCGCCGGTACGGCCTGACGGAGGAAAACCTGATCGTCCACGCGCGGTCGCTGGGCGGCGAACACACCGCGCGCGCCTTCCTGGCCGCATGCAGTCCTTGGCGGAGCGTGTTCCGGTTGGATGATCCCGGCCTTGCCCGGGGCCTCCACCAGGGCGCGGTTCAGGACGGGATGCTGACGCCGCTGGACGCGTGGCGTTCCCGGCTGCGGGACCTGCCCCGGCGACTGAGGCTCATGCCGCGCGTCTGGCCGCAGGTGCGGGCGGGCCTGCAGGCCGCCCGGCAGGCCCCCGGCACGCCGGTCCCGGTGCCCAGACCGTCACGCAGTGCACGGCTGAGTCACGCCGAGCGACTCGATCTCGTATCGGCCGGGCAGTGGCTCATGCGGCTGAGTCACCCCGGTGTGGCACGCGAGGCGCTGGGGCGCGAGCGGGCTCACGTGACGTTCCAGATTCTGCGCGCCGCTGGGGAGGCTGTGGAACTCGTCTGGGGCTGCCATCCAGTGACCGGTGAACTGCAGGTGTGGATCGAGGACGACCGCGGCGTTCCCGACTGGTACGGGGATCCCAGGGTCAGGCAGACGCACCCGGAGATGCAGCGGTGGCCCGCGCGCGAGTGATGGATCTGCGCTGCGTGAAGGGAGTCTGCGCTGCGTGAAGGGCGTCTGCGCTGCGCTGCCCGTCGCGTGGCGCGTGCGGCGCGCCCTGCGTCGCGACCCGGATCTGCCCCGGCTGCTGCGCGTCCTAGACACTGGGCCGTCCACACGCTGCGCCTGCGACCCACGGGAACTGGCCTGGACAGCCCGCGCAGGCCCGGGCCGACGGGGAAGTCCTGAACGTGAAGATGTACGACGATCTGGCACTTCTGGCAACGGGGGACACGCCACTCCAGAAGGTGGTCGGCAATCTGCGTGCGGCGTCCCTCCAGGTCCAGCTGCCCCTGTTCCAGCAAGCTGCCGCGGCTGGCGGAACGTTGACCGCCGCACAGATGGGTGCGCTGCGTTCACCGAGTGGCGGCCCGAACCGGTGAAGGTCACCCGGCGCGGGTGCAGGTCCTCACGCCGTTCACCCGCGCGGTTGCCGTTGAAGCCCTTGAGCCGGATGTCCTGAGCGGTGTGCTCAGTGCGTGCTGTGGCGTTCAGGAGGTGCAGCGGCGAGAGGACGCCTGTGCGTCCTCTCGTCACGCTGACCGGGTCAGCCAGCCAGACCTGTGTGAACCGCTGGCCTCAGCGGCGCGTGTTGATGCCCAGCAGGCGGTAGAGCGGGCAGAACCCCACGGCCGCCGTCACGCCCAGAATCCCAGCCAGCACCCACAGCGTGGGTCTGAGCGCTCCCCCGGCGACGGTGCCGGCGGCGAGGAGCAGCAGGGCCAGCAGTGCGCGGATCCCCCGGTCGAGTGTGCTTTCGTTGCTCATGTCTCATCCCTCCTGACCTCATGTTCCATGATTCACTTGCAGGTGCCTATGACGGAAATGGTCGAAATCCCCCCAGGCGCACAGGCCGTGATGGCCGCGCTGTCCCGCGGTCCTCAGACAGTCACGTCGCTCACCGCGGCCCTGCACCTGAGTGAACACACGGTGCGGTATCACCTCCGGCGACTGCTGGCGCGCGGTCTGATTCAAAAGCACCTCCGGGCTTCGGGGAGTCAGGCGGGGCGCCCGGCGGCCGAGTACACCGTGACGGCGCGGGCCACGGGGCTGTTTCCCAAGCGGTACCTGGAGTTGCTGGACGCGCTGCTCGCGGCCGCGCAGGCGGAGGGGCTTCAGGAGCGCCTGATGGCCCGCGTCACGCAGGACATGGTGGCGCCGCTGCAAGTGCATCTGGATGACCTGAGCGGTGAGGCGCGCCTGCTGCGCCTGCTGGAACTGCTCGATTACGGCGATCTGCTGCCGGACGTGCGGGCCGTGCCGGGCGGCCTGTGTCTCGAGGCGTTCAACTGTGTGTATGTCGGCGCGGGCCTGCATCACGAGGTGATCTGCGACCTTCTGCCCCGCGTTCTGAGCGGAGCGAGTGGCACGCCGGTCGAGCGGCTACGCTGTCAGCGGGACGGGGGCGTCACCTGCGAGTTCATGGCGCGCCTCCCGTGACCGGCGCTGGCGGGCAGAACGCCGTGGGGTCATCACCGACGCCTGGCACAGCCCAGATCCTATACATGCAAGAATTACAATATTAGAATCCTTGCATGAAGCAGGAGCTGCACACGTACAAGGCCAGCCTGTTCAAGGCGCTCGGCCACCCCCTGCGCCTGGCCATCCTCGACGTCCTGCGCGGCGGTGAGCAGACCGTCACGCAACTCCAGGACCGCACCGGGGCAGAGCAGGCCAGCGTCAGCCAGCACCTCGGCGTGCTGCGCGCCCACCACTTCGTGTCCGTCCGGCGCGAAGGCACGCTGGCCTACTACCGCGCCTCGGACCCCGAGATCTACGCGTTTCTCGACCTGGGCCGTCAGGTCTACGAGCGGCAGCTTCAGCGGCAACGCGAGCAGCTCACCCTGCAGGCCGGCCCGGCATGACCCGCCCCGGTCTCCTGACGGCCCTCTCTCCCCTCCCCGCCTGGCAGGCCGAATTCCGCCGCTACACCCGGGCGCAGTTCACGCAGGACCTCCTGGCCGGTGTGACCGTCGGCGTCGTGGCCCTCCCGCTGGCGCTGGCCTTCGGCGTGACCAGCGGCGCAGGCGCCACGGCCGGGCTGATCACGGCCATCATCGCCGGGGCCGTCGCCAGCGCCTTCGGCGGCAGCCGCTTCCAGATCACGGGTCCGACCGGGGCCATGACCGTGGTGCTCCTGCCCGTCATCGCCCAGTACGGCCTGTCCCAGGTGGCGGTGATCGGCCTGCTCGCCGGACTCATGCTGATTGCTGCCAGCGCGCTGCGCCTGGGCCGCGCCATTGACCTGATGCCCTGGCCGGTCATCACGGGATTCACCAACGGCATCGCCGTGATCATCGCGCTGCAGCAACTGCCGGCCGCGCTGGGCCTCCCGCCCGTCCCGGGTGAGCGGATCCTACCCGCCAGCCTGGACGTGCTCCGTGAGTTCCTGCGCGCTCCAGCCGCGGCCCCACTCCTACTGACGCTCCTGACGGCCGGCGTCCTGCTGCTCTGGCCCCGACTGAACGTCCGGCTGCCCGGCGGGATCGTCGCGCTGCTGCTCGTCACGGCGCTCAGCCTCGCGCTGCACCTGGACGTGCCCCGCATCGGTCCGGTCCCCACCGGTCTGCCGTGGCCGTCACTACCGGCCCTGGACGGGCAACTACTGCCCCACCTGCTCAGTCCGGCCCTGGCCGTCGCCGTACTCGCCGGACTGGAAAGCCTGCTGTCCGCCGTGGTCGCCGACGGCATGACCCGCACCCGGCACGATCCGGACCGGGAACTGCTCGGTCAGGGACTGGCGAACCTCGTCACGCCACTGTTCGGCGGCATCCCCAGTACGGGCGCGATCGCCCGCACGGCCGTCGGGGTGCGCAGCGGCGCGCAGACGCGCGTCACGGGACTCGTCCACGCGGCATTCCTGCTGCTCGTCACGCTCGTCCTGGGACGCTTCGCTGCGCTCGTGCCGCTCAGCGTGCTCGCCGGGATCCTGCTCGTGACGGCCGCCCGCATGTTCGAACGGGACGCCTCACGGACCCTGCGGCGCAGCACGCGCAGCGACTACGTCACGCTGCTGGCCACCATGACCGTCACGGTCGCCTTCGATCTCATCCTCGCCATTGAGGTCGGGCTCGCCGTGGCCGGCGTGCTGTTCGTCCAGCGCATGATCGGCACCCTGAACGTCGAGCCGATGAGTATCCATCAGGACGCCCCGGCCGACGCGGACGCCGCCCTGCTGCAGTCCCGGGTGCTGGCCTACCGGGTCGAAGGGCCCCTGTTTTTCGGCGTGGCAGGCCGCTTCACCGAGCAACTCAGGGCCCTGCCGGACGTGGACGTCGTGATCCTGCGGCTGCGCCGCGTCGCGACACTCGACGCCAGTGGCGCCCACGCCCTCGCACAACTGCAGCGGGACCTGCACGCTCAGGGCGTGACGCTGCTCCTCAGCGGCCTGCAGGACCAGCCGCGCGCGCTTCTGGCGCGCATGGGGCTGCTGGAGGCCGTCACGACGGCCGGGCATCACCTGTTCGAGACCACTGAGGACGCCACCCGGCACGCCTGGCGTCACGTGCAGCGCGCACAGGCGCTGGCCGAACTCCAGCCCTGACCATGGGGGCAGCCGACACCCCTGCCCGCATGGTCAGGGCACCAGGGCTCGCACTGTCAGGATTCCAGGACCACACGGTTCTTCCCGGCTCTCTTGGCCTGGTACATGACCTGATCGGCCCGCTCCAGCAGGGCCTCCGGTGACGCGTCTCCCAGCTGCGTGACCAGACCGATGGACGCGGAGACGTGCAGCGGACCGACGCTGCTGGGCATGGGCGCCTGCAGGCCCGTGAGCAGTCGTTCAGCGGCCCCCTGCGCCTGCTCAGCCGTACACGGCGCGGTCAGGACCACCACGAATTCATCACCGCCCAGCCGGGCGATCACGTCCCGGTCCCGCATGTTCCGGGTCAGCCGGTCCGAGACGAGCTGCAGCACCTCGTCGCCCATGGGATGCCCGAAGGTGTCGTTGATGGCCTTGAAGCCGTCGAGGTCCAGAAACAGCAGCGCCGCGGGACTGCGGTGACGGCCCGGCCGGCTCAGGGTCTCCGTGAAGGCCGCGCGGTTGAGCAGGCCGGTCAGGGCGTCGTGGGTGGCGGCGTGCTCCAGGTGCGCGCGGCTGGCGTGCTCGGCCGTCACGTCCCGCATGACGACCGCGGCGCCGAGCAGCGTGCCGTCCTGTGCGCGCAGCGCCTGCCCGGAGCTACTGACCAGCACCGGGGGGCGCGCCGCGGGCCGGATCACCATCAGGCTGTCCTGGACGCGCTCGCCACGCAGCGCCCGGTACAGGGGAATCTGATCCGGGGTGAGCGGGACGCGCCCGTCTTCCTGGAACAGGTCGTACGCGCCGCTCCAGTCGTCCGGGCGGAGCGGCCGCTGCGGCAGGCCGTGCAGTTCCCGCGTTGCCCGGTTGAAGACCGTCAGGGTGCCCTGCTCGTCGCAGGCGACCACCCCGTCGTGCATGTGATCCAACACGGCGTTCAGGAAGGCCCGCTCCTGCGCGAGCGTCTGGGTGAGGCGGGCCTGTTCCGTCACGTCCCGCCCCTCGGCAAGCAGGCCGGTGACCTCGCCGGCCCGGCGCAGTGGCACGAGGGTGTACTCCACCGTCAGGTGCCGCCCGGGCAGGTGCAGGTGCGCCTGGGTGCGCACGACCTCACCGCCGGCTGCCCGCACGATGCCCTCGCGCAGCTGCCGCTGCGCGTCGGGTGACGCGCTCCACCAGGGTGTCAGCCAGAACGGCTGGCCGATCAGGTCGTCCCGCTGGGCCTGGATCAGGTCCAGGGCCGTGCGGTTGACGTCCAGCAGCCGCCCGTCGGTCTCCAAGAGGGCCAGCATGCCGGCAGCGTGGTGGTACACGTGCTGCAGGCCCCGCAGGGCCTCACGGGCAGCTTCGAGCTGGACAACGAGCTGCTCCAGGGCGGTCTGGAGCGCCTGGCCGTCCAGCGTGCCCGGCACCTCCAGACCGAGGTCGCGCATCCGGCGGGTCAGCTCTGCAGGCACAGCGGTCATCTGTGCGCAGTATGGCCGATCGGACGCCTGCACCGGGGCAGATCTGCCGCACTGGACGTCAGGGATGCGCCGCAGGGGTCAGGCTGGCCTGACCGGCCTGCCAGGTGAGGTACCCGCCGCTGAGGGTGCAGGCCTCGACGCCCAACTGATTCAGGAGCAGCGCGGCCGTGTGTCCCCGCTGCCCGACCTGGCAGTACACCAGCACGCGGGGTGCCAAGTGCGGCGCCTGCTCGCGCAGGGTATCCAGCGGAATGTTCACCGCCCCGGGCAGGTGCCCGCGGCGGTACTCGTCCGCACTGCGCACGTCGATGAGCTGCCGACCACTGCTCAGGGCCTCATGCCACTGCAGCGGGCGGGTCAGGCCGTCCATGACGTTCTGCGCGACGTACCCGAGCATGTTCACGGGGTCCTTGGCGCTGCCGTAGGGCGGCGCGTAGGCCAGGGGCAGGTCGGCCAGGTCGTCGGCGCGCACGCCCGCGTGCAGCGCGGTGGCGAGCACGTCCAGACGTTTGTCCGTCCCGTCGCCGCCGACCGCCTGCGCGCCGTAGATGCGGCCGGTCGCAGCGTCGAACACCAGTTTCAGGTGCAGGCCCTGAGCCCCTGGGTAGTACCCCGCGTGCGAGGCCGGGTGGGTGTGAATGACGGTCGGCGTGAGCCCAGCGGCCCGTACCTGCCGCTCGTTGAGTCCTGTGCTGCCGGCGGTCAGCGTGAAGATCCGGGCGATCGCGGTGGCCGGATGAGGGCCGTACGACGCGGGACGGCCCATCAGGTGGTCGGCCGCGACGCGGCCCTGCCGGTTGGCGCCCCAGGCGAGTGGGACGAACGCGGGCTGATCCAGGGCGTCGCGGGTGAGGATGGCGTCCCCGACCGCGTAGATCAGGGGATCCGAGGTCTGCAGGTGGTCGTTCACGAGGATGCCGCCGCCGGTGGCCACGTCGAGGCCGGCGTCACGGGCGAGCTGGTCGGAGGGGCGGACGCCGGCCGCGAGCACCACCACGTCGGCCGGCAGGCACGCGCCGCTGTGCAGGTGCACGTGCGTGTCGGTGACGCGGGTGACGGCGGCGCCAGTGGCGACGTGGATACCCTGACGGTCGAGTTCCTGATGAACCAGGGCCGCCAGTTCCGGATCAAGCGGGGGAAGCACCTGCGGACCCGCTTCCAGGAGCGTCACGTGTCGCCCGGCTGCCCGCACAGCGGCTTCGACGCCGATAAAGCCGGCGCCGATGACGACCACGTGGGGACCAGCGGTGTCGACGGCCGCCTTGAGGCGGTCGAGATCCGGGACGGTACGCAGGGGAAAGGCACGCTCGATTCCTGGGATGGGGGGACGGACAGCGTGAGCGCCGGGGCTGAGAATCAGCCGGTCGTACGGGAGGGTGAAGGGCTCGCCGGTCAGGGTCTGGCGCCCCGTCACGGTGCGGGCGGCACGGTCGATCTGCAGGGCCTCGTGATGCACACGGACGTCGAGATTGAACCGGGCCTGCAAGGAGTCCGGCGTGTGGAGCAGCAGGTCGTCACGGCCGACGGTGCCGCTCAGGTGATAGGGCAGGCCGCAGTTGGCGAAACTGACGTAGGGTCCGCGTTCCAGCACGGTAATGAGGGCCGTTTCGTTCAGTCGGCGCAGGCGGGTAGCGGCGCTCATGCCACCGGCGACGCCGCCGATCACGATCACGCGAAGAGGTGAGGCATGCATAGGTTCTCCTGGTGGGTCAGGTGGGTGAACGTGGAGGTGTGCCGTGACGGTCCGGCGGACCGGCAGTGGAGTGCCGGGTGGTCCGGAGCGTCCTCCTGAACGTAGCCCAATACCCATACGGGGTATAGACCTATCGGTGAACCTGATGGCGACGCGGTGGAAAGCCGATGAGAGCGCCTGCTGGCGGTAACGCCGCTGCGTGGTGCGGATCATCAATTCGGAGCGCAGATGCTCATCGGGAAGCTGCGCGAAGATCCGTCTGGAACGCGCAAAACTCAGAGTGGAGCGCGGCAGATTCGTTGGCAGAAGATCAACCGTCGTGCGCTGTTATCACGCGTTTCAATACCAAGCATCGGTCATTCCAATGAGTTCCGCGATCCTCCTTGCGACATACCTCATGGGGGTATACCATCCGGGCAGTTATCCGCCCCCAAGGAGGGCCCCTATGTTCTTCGAACGCTTCTACGACACCGATCTCGCCCAGGCGTCCTACCTCATCGGCTGCCAGAAGACCGGCGAGAGCCTCGTCATCGACCCCATCCGCGACGTCCAGATCTACCTCGACCGCGCCGCCCGCGAAGGCCTGCGCGTCACCCACGTCACCGAAACCCACATCCACGCCGACTACCTCTCCGGCAGCCGCGAACTCGCCGCCCGCACCGGCGCCCAGCTCCTCCTCTCCGACGAAGGAAACGCCGACTGGAAGTACGCCTTCCCCGCAACCCCACTCCATCACGGCGACACCTTCATGGTCGGCAACCTCCGCAT
>CALPYF020000077.1 GCA_943327755.2 Deinococcus hopiensis KR-140 | reverse complement strand
TAAAGTGCGTCTGAAAAATGTGCTGGCGCAGGTCCCTCCCAGGAGTAACGTCCGTGCACGGCAGAGGTCGGAGGTGGGTCGCTCACGCCGCAAGCTGCGTACCCAAACGATTTAACCAAAGCCGTTTGCAACGTCCTTTTTCCTCTTCTTCGGCTGCGTTTCATCAAGGTAACCGAGGGGCGCAACCCGTTCGGGATCATTGGCGATGCACTTCAGGCTCACGCGATGGCGCACCATCCTGAAGTGCTGGATCGCTCCGGCTGAACTGGGCACTGGCCAACGCTGGTGATGTTCCAGGTCGACGTCTGCGAGACCACCGTTGCTAAATGGCAACAACGCTGCCTTGTGATCGTCCTCCTTGCTCAGGTGTTCCGCTGAAGTTCGCGGACGAAGGTCACCAGTTCCTTTCCCTCAGGCGAGTCCAGTTTCCAGGCGGCCACCTCAGCCAACATCGACGGCACACCTGCATCCCGCGTCTGAAGCAGGGTCAGCAATGCCTGTCGCTTCACCCCAATCCCCCGATCGGAACGGACCAGTGCCATCAACAGAGGGACCGACGCCGCGTCTGCCCACCCATCAATCGACCAGCAGACCTCAGTCAGGAGGGCGTCCGGCCCGCCAGCAGCCAACACTCGGTTTGCAAAGGGTGCAGGCCGTTCAGCGACCACGGCCCGGCCCACCTGATACAGCATGATCTGCAGCTCTGGCTCAGCGGTCGACAAGCGCCCGAACACCGCAGCCAACACCCCAGCACGGGTCTTGTCTGACCATGCGTCCATGGCGGCTGTGAACCAGCCCAGGCGATTCTCCTGCCGGGCCATCAACAACACATCTACGAGCGCATCGTCCGTCATGGTCATCAGGAGAGCACAAGGCTGTCCTTCCGGCCCTCAACGCTCAGGGTTCCAATTGTCCACAGAGGCGTTGTGGCCGCGCCACTAAAGTGCATCTGGAAGAGGTCAGGGTGAGGGTTTGGCGAGTCGGCGCACCATCAACCGGATCATGACCTCATAGACCAAGTTCTCTGCGGTTTCCACCAGCGCCTCGTAGTCTTTGGCCATCCTCCGCGATTTTCCCAACCAAGCGAAGGTCCGCTCCACTACCCAGCGGCGCTTCAGCACCACAAACCCTTTCGGCACCTCCACGTGTCGTGGAGGTGCATCCTTAGGCGCCCAGGTCCCCTGCCACCCGGACCAGGGATGCTTGACGATCTCCAACGTCCAGCCCAGATGGGTCTTAATGTCGCTCCCCAGCTTGCCGGTGTACCCCGCATCTGCCCACACGTGCTCCATGCGTGGGAAAACATTGGGCAGGTCGCGCAGCAGGAGGACCGCACCGGTGCGGTCCTGGATATCGGCCTCGTGCACCTTGATCGCCATGACCAGACCCAGGGTGTCGACGAGGAGGTGACGTTTGCGACCACTGACTTTCTTGCCACCGTCATAGCCGCGGGGTCCGCCGGCTTCGGTCGTTTTCACTGACTGGCTGTCGATGATTGCGGCGCTGGGGGTCGTTGCGCGACCCTCACGCTGACGGACCAATTCCCGCAGAACCGTGTGGAGTGCTTCCCAGACGCCATGCAGGCGCCACAATCGGTGATAGTGATAGATCGTCTGCCAGGGGGGGAGGTCGTGCGGCATGGCCCGCCAGGCAATGCCCCCTCGCAGCACATAAAAGATCCCATCCAGGATCTCTCGCAACGACCACTTCCGTGGACGGCCAACGGTTGACGCTTGAGGCAGAAGGGGGAAAAGTACGTTCCACTCGGCGTCGGTCAGATCGTTTGGGTACGCAGCTCGGGTCATGAGCGTCCAGCCTCCAACCTCTACCGTGCACGCATGGTGGCTCTGGGAAAACCTGCGCCAGCACGTTTTTCAGACGCACTTTAGCGGGCTGAAGGAATCCAGTCCAGTTCGGCCAGGTTGAAAGCCTCGACCAAGGCCTTGTGATGGGCCGGATCAGGGACTCCACCCAGCAGCACCACCCGGCGCCCTGCCAGGAGCGCCCGAGCCGCCGTGACGTGTGGCGGCCAACTCGGTTCGGGCTGGTCCACCGGGGGCGCCTGCTCCGGCGGCACTTCGGCGGTGGCCGTGTCCGGCACTTCAGGAGCTGGCCGCTCCAGGCTCAACGCCGCATGCAGGTCCAGGTACTGATCGGCGAGTCTGTGCAGCTCATTGTTTGCCAGTGGTGTGGCTCGTAATGCGGCGGTGCCGCCCACCAGACCGGCCAGCTGGGGCGCCTCAGGCAGCACCACTGCTGCGCGCCGGGCCACGGCCAGGAGGTGCCCTGTGGCCGCGCGCATCAACGCCTTCAACTGGGGGTGCTCCGCATGACCGTTCCACTCCAGCAGGAACAGGGTCACGGTCTTTAACGCGTGGCTCAGTTCTTCCGTGTGGTCATCCCTGAGGGGCCAGGCCCACAGCACTTCG
The DNA here is from genome assembly GCA_943327755.2 of Deinococcus hopiensis KR-140. Classification (GTDB taxonomy): domain Bacteria; phylum Deinococcota; class Deinococci; order Deinococcales; family Deinococcaceae; genus Deinococcus; species Deinococcus hopiensis_A. The sequence continues at coordinate 7,824 of CALPYF020000077.1, read as the reverse complement.
ATCCGGCCCAGTTCGACGGCCAGAGCCACCGTATCGGTCAGCGCCATCCCCTGACACCGGGGTGTCTGCGTGAGCGCCCAGCGGCCAGCCACGGCCAGGGTCAGCTCATCCAGTGGGGTGTAGGGCAGGGGTCGGCGGTGCAGTTCATCAAAGACATCCCACAGCATGGCGTCCAGGCCCCGGCTCCTGGCGGTCGGTCGGCGCAGCTGAACGTGCCTTGCACGGCGCAGAGCGTGTCGCGCTTCGTGCAGGGCGTCCAGATTCGGCGGTACTGAGGCGCCATGTTTGAAGATCGGGAGGTGTGGACGGCCAATGTCCAGGTGCAAGGCCTGCAGATCCTTCCACAGGGCCTTCAAGTCTCGTTCGGGCAGACGGTGCCGGGCACTGAGGCTCAGAGCGGCCTGAACAGCTATGGCCGCACACTGCAACAGGTCAGCGGTTGGCAGCAGCGGGAGTCTCGACCGCACTTCCACGTAGAGCGCCAGCGCGGCCGCCGTAGTGGCCAGCTGGACCACCCGGGCCTCTGGGGTGTCCTGCTCGGCGACCGGTGCCTGCTGCCACTGCATGAGGCGTGAGACCCGCTCTGTGGCCGGGAGCCACGAGGCCTCCAGCTCACCTTCACGGGCCGCGTGATTCTCCAGCACATCCAGCCACGCCTGAAACGTCTCACTCCAGCTGGTGGTCGGCACCGGCACGCCGCTGTCCCTGGCCAACTGCTCCAGCAGACGAACGGCGGCAGGCGCTTCTGCGGGCAGCAGGGGTGAACCTCCACTGTTGGCGCCCAGCTGCAGCAGGCCCGCCTCCAGCTGGTTGCCGAGGGGCACGAGCATGAGGTCTACCGTGTAGAGCGAGAGTGCAACCCCGAGCGCGGTGTCCAGCAGTTCTCTGGTCCAGGGTGTGCGGGCGCGACTTGAGACCTCAAGGACAAGGGCTGACAGGTGCAGCAGCACCAGCGTTTCCACCACCACTTCGGGACCCTGCTCGTAGAGGCGCTGAACCCACATCGGCAGATCAGGAGATCCGTCCGGGTGCTGCTCCAGAATCTGTTCCAGATCGTGCGCCAGTGTGGCGACTTCAGCCGGAGAGAAGGCCGCCACCTGGGTTGGGGTCTGCTCGTCCAATACGCACAGGGCAGCCCAGGCTTGCGGCGCCATGTCGCTGGGGGTCATGGGGGCAGCCTGACCTGAACGCCGCCCGAGTGCAAGCGGCGCAGGTATCTGCTGCGCCGACCTCACCTCCTAGAACCGGCTCAAAATGAGTCTCAAACAACCTGCTGATTGCAGGCCCTCTAGAAGCTGTGTCTCCCTCTTACATGGGAGCCCGTCAGCCGATCAAGCCGACTTTCGCGCCTGTTTCGTCTGCTCCTGATTCAGCATCAGTCGGGCTTCCCGGAGCAGCACTTGGCGCATCCAGGTGCTGACCTGAAGGTCCTGAAGATGAGCGGCCTGGCTGATGAGTGCAAAGTGGTCGTCTGTCATCCGCACTTTGACAACTTTGTCTTTCGTTTGGTTGACGTCAGCCTGAACCACTGTTGGGGGCACCTATGCATCTTATCACTCTGTGGTCCAATAGGGCCACAAATAGGCTACAAACAGATTGAGAAGCGTGTATGATGCCGCCAATGAAACGCGCTGATGTCAACATCCTCCTGAGCGGGCTGGTCTCGGAGCTTCAGCGGCGAGGAGTGTAGGTATGGCGAGGGGTAAAACCGGAATCGAATGGACGGACAAAACGTGGAATCCCACGACGGGATGCACCAAAGTCTCGCCTGGCTGCAAGAACTGTTACGCCGAGGAAATCACGAAGCGATTCAAAAACACTTTCCCAGAGGGCTTTGCCTTCACGCTTCATTCGCAGCGGCTCAACCAGCCACGAAGCTGGCGAACGCCGAGCCGGATCTTCGTCAACTCAATGTCTGATCTGTTCCACGAGCAGATGCCGCTGAGCTACCTGAAGCAGATCTTCGAAGTAATGGAATCCTGTCCGCAACACGTCTTCCAAGTGCTGACCAAGCGCGCTGACCGGCTCGCTGAGGTGGCGTCCCTGTTGCCCTGGCCTGACAACGTCTGGATCGGCGTATCTGTCGAGACCCAGAAATACACCACGCGTATTGATCAGCTGCGACAGGTGCCTGCGAAGGTTCGGTTTCTTTCATGCGAGCCCCTTCTAGGGCCGTTGACGCTGGATCTGACCGGCATTCATTGGGTAATCACGGGTGGTGAGTCTGGACGCCACCACCGCCCCATTGAGGAAGAATGGGTGCGGAGTATCCGCGATCAGTGCCAGGAGAGTGGAGTCGCGTTCTTCCACAAGCAGTGGGGCGGTGCCACACCCAAGAAAAACGGTCGCCTTCTGGACGGCCGGGTCTGGGACGAAATGCCTGCGCTGCTGGCTTCGCTTGAAGAGGACGTCGTAGAACTCAGCGCTGATTAAGGGCCGCGAACGTTACGAGGGCCGTATCTGGCATTTGATTTCTAGGTACGGCTTTGCCATCTGGTTTGATGACGGTGAGGTAATCCCTGTCGCGGAGCTGCTTGAGGGTGGATTTGTAGTCTTTCTCCACGTAGGGGGAGCGGGGAAAGGCCCTGTCATGTCCAGCAATAACGTCCTGCACAGCTAGGGTGCGACCAGCAAACATGCGGTGAAGTTCGTCCCCCAGGCGGAAATGTCCGTCGAACAGCCCACCCTGGAGTGCATGGGGGTTGAACTCGAAACTCCCCCCTGCACGATCAGTTCTCAATCCAGCCATGACTTCCCGGATGATTTTGCGAGCGTTGGCGTTCTTGGAGACGAACACAATGTAGTGGCTGGTGCGGTCGCGGTCGCTGAACTTGAACTCGAAGGGCACCACGTAGTGCTGGGGGGCACCTCCCCGCTCCAACTGGGACCATATGTGATCCGTGATGATGGCCTGCCGTTGAGAGGAGGTGGCCGCCGCCTGCAGGCTGTGTTGAAGTGCCTCATAGCTTGTGGTTCCAAGCAGGGTTTCGGGTTGACGACGTATCAGTGGATTCTGATGATTTAGTTCTGGATTGAAGCGGTTGTAGTTGAGAAAGAACAACAGGTCATTGCCGTGCTGCCGGACAATGGTGTCCAGATCCTCGAAAGTGAAGCCGCCGTACCCAAAAGGATCGAGAAAGTACAGGGCCGGGTAAGGTTGAATCCACGACCGGACAGTTTCTGCACTGACTCGCTGGCTGGAGATCGTCACCCGGCGGCAGATCAAGGGCCAGGCAGGATGGGCTTCCATGGCTGTGCGCAAGCTAGCCGCATGTCTGGCCTCAGCGTCATTGAAGTGCAGATACAGAGTCGAGGTAAGCTCTGGATGTTGCGCCACGAGGTCGAGAATCCGCAGGGGTGTCGACGGAAACTCCTGCCCCGCTTCGTTCACGAACTTTCCCGGACCACAGAACAGATCGACATACCCAACCTTCGGAGCCCGTCTTGCCAAGATGTCGAGCCAGGGCTTGAAATATTTGACGACAATCTCGGTCTTGATCTTTGAAGCTAAGCGCTGGGAGTCGTCAAAAAAGTCATCTGGTGCGGGCAAGGTGGTGTCCCCCTGGAAATATCGCTTGGAGTCTGGCGGATGTGTGTAGTGGTTTGCTTATACGCATTATGAAACGGATGGGACTTTGGCGCAGACTTTTTTCGTTCCGGATGCTCCACTTCATCGCGGTCTAGGAGGGAATGAATCCCCCGTTCGATGGCTCGGCTGCCGCAGCAAGAAGCAACACCGAGACACAGGCTGGACACGTGCATGCTCGTTCCGTTGTCAAGCTCCAATCGTGTTTCAACAGGTGCTCAATCAGCATGGACGCCGGATTCAATGAAGAAGCGGCCCGGAGGCCGCCTGTAGAGGTGTGGGTGATTGGAATCGAACCAATCCGAGGGCCTACTTCCGCCCCACTCGCACGTTCGTTTTGAGAAGGTGAACGCTGCCCTTCATGGGTCAAAGTATCGGCTGGAGGCCTGGAGGGCTTGTGAGAGCGCCTTTTGGGCTCCCTTGGCTCTACCTGATCCTTTTTAACCCCCGTTCGTCATGGGTCCGTCACCGTGCCCACGCTTCAGCGGAAAAGGCAGCCCAAGGGCCGCCTTGATTCCTCTAAGATACCCCGTAATACGTCAAAAGTCAACACCATGCAATCTGTTCTGTTTTTACAGAAATTCTCTCCTGTCTGAGAAGAGTGGGGCGCTGGGACACACCCTACATCTCCATGCCCAGCCCCCGGCCGTGATTGGCCGTGAACCGGACGCCGTTCTCCGTCTGTATGGCCTTCTGCAGACTTTCAGCTGGCGTCACCAGCAGCTTGCTCTCAGCGGTGATCAGCATGGCGGCCCTCGTCGTGCGCTCAACCGGGTCTGCTTCGTACACCTGGCCGTGCTGGGTGGCCATGATGTACATGCTGTTCGGATTGAAGCCCTCGCGCTCCAGATGCCGGAATGCCTCCACCATCAAGGCCACCTGACGCTGATCCGTGATCTCCCGGAACATCTGCTGAAACCCGCTGAGGTCGCCTTTCTCTGCTGAGATGCTGTCCACCCGCATCCGCTCCTGCGTGATCGGCGCGAAGTCCAACTTGTGCCCCGCCTGCGCGCCCAGTTGCTCCATGAACACGCGCTGCGTGCGGCCGTTCCCTTCCCGGAAGGGGTGGGCCATGTTGACGTCCGCCAGTAGCGTCGCCGCCTTATCGGCGAACTCGCCGCGGCTGAGCCCCCGCAGGTGCTGGTCCTCCCGCAGCTGGTCGAACACCTTCTCCAGCCTGGGCGCGATCAGATCCGCGCGCAGGAACTCCGTCTCGCCTTTCTTCAGTCCAGGTGGGGGCAGAAAGAGGTCGCTGCCAATCTGGGTGACCTCCCCGCGCGTCCGGCCCGCCCACTCGTACACGTCCTGGAAGAGAAAGCGGTGGTTGGCCTTCAGGTGCTCCAGATCGAACGTCTGTACCTTCGGTCCCAGGCCGGCCTGCATCAGGGCGTAACGCATCTTCGAGTAGTCCGCTTCCTGGGCAGAAAGCGCCGCCTGGTCGGTCAGCCCCAGGCGGTTCTTGAGCACCCCGTTCTCCTGCAGGTAGGTGCCGTATTTCGGTCTCACGCTTAGAGGGGCTGCGGATCTGGATGCCGGTAATGGGCGTCCAGCGCGTCTTTCAGGCCCTGCGCGTCCAGCACCCCATCGGCGTACTGCTGAAACAGATGGGCTGTCTCAGCGGATGCCTGGGCGCCCTCGATGCGCAGGTGATGGTCGGCCGCCGTGAGGGCCGCTTTGCGCTCTTCGCGCTCTTCGGACATTCGAAGCAGGGGGATAGTCATGGTGGGGCCTCCTGTGGTCTATTTTACCGCGCTACGCCTTGCTTCTCAAGCGGTTTTGCTAGAATAAATCAGCGCCTTGATCGGCTTTTTCCTCGCATTATCTGAAGAAGTTTCACTCTGGAGGCCCTATGTCCACCACGCTCGTCATTGTGGAGTCCCCCAGCAAGGCGAAGAAGATTCAGGGTTACCTGGGCAGCGGCTACACCGTGCGCGCCAGCCTGGGCCACATCCGAGATTTGCCCTCCACGAAAGCCGAGATCCCGGAGAAGTACGCCAGCGAGGCCTGGGCGCGCCTGGGCGTCAATGTCTCCGACAGCTTCAAGCCCATCTACATCGTGCCCGCGGGCAAAAAGAAAGTGGTTGCCGAACTGCGCGCGCTGGTCAAAACAGCTGATCGGGTGCTGCTGGCCACCGACCCGGACCGCGAAGGCGAGGCCATCGCCTGGCACCTCGTTGCCGCCTTGGGCCTCAAGAGTGGCTTCGAGCGCATGACCTTTCACGAGATCACCAAGGAAGCCATTCAGGCCGCCGCTCAGCACACCCGCCCGATTGATTACGCCCTGGTCGGTGCGCAGGAATCCCGGCGCATCATCGACCGGCTCCTGGGCTATGGGGTCTCACCGCTGCTCTGGAACAGCATTTCGTCTGGTCTTTCGGCCGGGCGGGTGCAGTCGGCCGCGCTTGTGGCCCTGGCACACCGCGAGCAGGCCCGCATGGCGCACGTCTCCGCCCCCTACTGGCGGGTCACCGCTCAAATCGGCGACAAGAAGCCCTTCACAGCTACCGTCCTCGGCGTGAGCGGTCAGCGCCTGGCCACCCCCAAGGACTTTGACCCGGCCACCGGCCAGCTGAAGACGGACGCGCTGGTGCTGACGGCTGAACAGGCGGGGCAGCTGGTGACGTTCCTCAAGGCCCGTCCCGTGACGGTGCTCTCCACTGAGTGCGTGCCGTACTCCACCAAGCCCCCGACGCCGTTCACCACCTCGACGCTGCAACAGGAGGCCTCCAAGGCTCTGAAGTTCAACCCCAAACAGAGCATGGATGTCGCCCAGAAGCTCTATGAGGGTGGCCACATCACGTACATGCGCACGGACAGCCCTTCGCTCAGTGATGAAGCCACCTCAGCGGCGCGTGCGGTGGCCGTGGCCGCCTTCGGACTGGGGGCTGTGCCTTCAGTGCCCAGGACCTACGCGGCAAAGGCCAAGAACGCACAGGAGGCGCATGAGGCCATCCGCCCGTCCGGCAAGGTCTTCAAAGCGCCGGAGACCACTGGCCTGACGGGTGATGAGCGGGCCCTGTATGACCTGATCTACCGGCGCACGGTGGCCTCCCAGATGCTGGATCTGACCGGCATGAAAACCACCCTGATCCTGAAAGCGGGAGCGGTCCAGCTCGGGGTGATCGGCCGCACGGTCACCGAGCCGGGCTTCACGCAGCTGTACCAGGACGTGCAGGAAGGGGACAGCGAAGAGAGCCAGGTGCTTCCCGACGTGCCGCAAGGGGCCACCCTACCCGTCAAAGACGCTAAGGCAGAGGAAAAGAAAACGCCTGCGCCAGGCCGCTTTACTGAGGCCTCCCTCGTGCGCGCGCTGGAGAAGGTGGGCGTTGGCCGCCCTTCCACCTATGCCTCCATCCTCAGCACCCTGGACCACCGGGGTTATACCCGCGTGGTGAAGCGGCAACTCACGGTGACGTGGCTGGGCCTGTTGGTCAGTGCCTATCTGGCGCAGGCCTGTGCGGATCTGGTAGATGTCCAGTTCACCGCGCACATGGAAGCAGAGCTGGACCAGATTGCAGAAGGCGCCCTGAAACGAGAGGCCTACCTGACCCGCTTCTGGTCGGAAGGCTTCGCGCGCACCATTGCGCAGGCCCCCCAGCGCGCCCCCAGCGTGCCCGTACCGCGCGTCCCAGGCGCCGTGGTGACCGTGCGAGGCGGTGAAGTGATCCTGGCCCTGGAGGGCCGCACCGCCCCCCTCCCTGTTGATCTGGTGCCCGATGATCTCACCTCCGAGGTCGCCGCTGACCTCCTGGCGGGCAAGGTGCCTTTGAAACGGCCAGCCACGAAACGCTCAACCACTCCCCGAACGAAAGGCGATAAAGCTGGTGTAACGCGCAGCTCGCGCAAAAAAACCGCCCCCTAAAAGCGCTCTCAATCGTGTGAGTGCGCGACGATCTGGCGTAAGGACCATCCTGACGTGGATTCTCTACATTCTGAGCATTTTGAGTGAACCTGTGCTCAGCACCTGACACTTCGCCAGAAATGGCGTCCTGAACGCAGTGAGGCATGAAAAAGGGCGGTATCTGGGTCTGTGACGATCCCCGATACTGCCCGCTTCCATGCTGACACGTTGGCCACCTACCTGCACACTCGCTGGCCACACCGCCGGACGGACGCGCTCCGTCGTCTTGCCGAAGTGCTCCTGGCCGTGCTCCAGGCCGAGTCCACACTCCACCGCAAGATCGCGCTTCATCTGCCCAGAGCAGCCACGCTGGAATCAAAAACCCGGACGGTGGCCC
>CALPYF020000076.1 GCA_943327755.2 Deinococcus hopiensis KR-140 | reverse complement strand
GTAAATTGCAGCTGAAACCGCCGGGAGCCTCACGGCAGGCGTCTAGGCTGTGGTTCATGACTGGGGTGAAGTCGTAACAAGGTAACTGTACCGGAAGGTGCGGTTGGATCACCTCCTTTCTACAGGTTCCTCATCTCTTCCCACACCAGTCCCCTGCGGGCTGACTGCAACTCTGTTCTCCTCGGTCCCGACGCCTCCAGCGTCGGGACCGCGCTTTGTTGTGCCCGAACATTCAGGAGCAGCAATGAAGAGGAGCCAGATCTTGGTGGTCTGGCTCCTTTCTGGTACGCCCAGCGTCAGTCAGCGGCGACGGCCTGAGGGGTCTCATTCCAGGCATGGACAAGCAGCTGCTGCACGTCCTGTGCGCCATCGTCTTCCAGGCCGCTGACTTCCTGCTCCAGCAGCTTGATCGCGCGGCGGAACGCCTGCCGGTCCAGATCGGGCAGCCCCCGCTCGACGTTCCAGCGGCGCAGTTCGCAGGTCAGGATCGCCAGTTCGAAGGGGTTGCCGCTGACCAGAATCTCGGTCACGCGGCGGTGCCGCGCGGCCCACTGGCGGGGCAGGTTCAGGCGGCTGGTCTTCAGGGAATCCAGCAGGGCGGGCATGTCGCGGGCGGTGAGGGCGGCGCGCATCCCGGCGATATCCGGGGACGCGACGGGGACGAAGGCGCGGCTGGACGTGTTCGGGAAGTCCACCTGGTAGTAGGCCTGGTCTTCCCCGGCGACGGGGCGCAGGCAGACGCTGCTCACCACCCCGATACCGTAGGGCGGAAGGACGACACGGTCACCGGGTTCAAAGGCGGTCTGCTTCAAGGTGTCACCTCTTGAGGCGGGCTGGGCTGACGCTGAACTCGACCCACGGGCGGCGTGGGGCCGACGGCCTTCCGATTCCAGAACACGCAGCAAAACGGCCCAGCAGGAGAGCTGGGCCGTCAATCAGTCCGGGCAGGGACAGGCAGATTCCAAAGGGAGCGTGCAGTCCGGTGCGGGAAAAGCTGCCGAGGCTGCATGAGGGGCATTCTAGCGGAAAGTGACCGTCATGACATCTGTCCCGCCCGGCGTTCAATCAGGCCCAGCCAGGCGTCCAGAGTGAGCGCCAGGAGCGCGGAAAGCAGCGCGCCGCACAGCACCAGCGCCGTGTTCTGCTGGGACAGGCCGTTAATGATTGGTTCACCCAGCCCACCTGCGCCTAATGCCGCGCCCACCGTGGCGGTGCCCACGTTGTACACGACGCTGGTGCGCAGGCCCGCCAGGATCACGGGCCGGGCCAGGGGCAGTTCCACGCGCCACAGTCGCTGCCACGCGGTCATGCCCATGCCGCGCGCGGCGTCCAGCACGCCACGGTCCACGCCGCTCAGGCCCAGCACCGCGTTGCTGACGACCGGCACGAGGCCGTACACGATCAGGCCCAGCAGGGTGGGTGCCCAGCCGAAACCGAGCGCGGGCACCGCCAGTGCCAGGATCGCGAAGGTCGGCACGGTCTGCCCCAGGCCGACCAGGGTCTCGGCCAGCTGGCGGGGGGCGTCCCAGCCGGGACGGGTCACGGCGACCGCCAGCGGCAATCCCAGCGCCAGGACCACCACGCCGGACAGCGCGACCAGTCCCAGATGCGTCAGGGTCAGTCGCCACAGCGGGGGATCGAAGGCCCCCACCTCGCCCAGGTTCAGGGGATTGATCAGGGCCGGGAGGACGCCCGGCAGCAGGCACAGCAGCAGCAGGGCAGGCCACAGCAGCGCCCCCCACGGCAGACGCGCCCGGCGCTTGCGGGCGGGCAGGGTCGCGGTCACGCGTGGCCCTCGCCGCGCAGGTCCTGCCACGCGACATGTCCGAGCAGCTCCTCGCCGCGCAGGACCTCCAGCGTGTCGTGGCCCTCGCGCAGCATCACGCTCAGGGCGCTGCGGGCATTCAGGTCCGCCTGCACGCGCGGCGCACCCGGCGAGGGAAGCCCCGCGCGGACGAACGCCGACACGGGCCGCCCGGCCAGCTGGCGCAGCGTGGCGTCCTCACCCAGGAAATCCCGCACGAACTCGCTCGCCGGACGGTGGATGAGGTCGTCGGGCGTCCCGAACTGCTCCAGTCGGCCCGCGCGCATCAGGGCCACCCGGTCCCCCAGGCGCAGCGCCTCGTCGATGTCGTGCGTGACCATGACCACCGTCTTGCCCAGGCGCCGCTGGATGTCCCGGAACGCGTCCTGCAGGCGGTCGCGGGCCAGCGGGTCCAGCGCCCCGAAGGGCTCGTCCATCAGCAGCACCGGCGGGTCGGCGGCCAGCGCGCGCGCCACGCCCACCCGTTGCGCCTGCCCGCCCGACAGCTCAGCGGGGCGTTTCCCGCGGTACACGGCGGGGTCCAGGCCCACGAGGTCCAGCAGTTCGTCCACGCGCTGCGCGGTCGCGCGGCGGTCACGGCCCAGCAGGTCCGGGACGGTCGCCACGTTCTGCGCGACACTCAGGTGCGGGAACAGCCCGATCTGCTGGATGACGTACCCGATGCTGCGCCGCAGCGCCTCCGGCTTCAGGATGCGGGTGTCCTGGCCGCCCAGCAGGATGCGGCCCCCGGTCGGTTCGATCAGTCGGTTGATCATCCGCAGCGTGGTCGTCTTCCCGCAGCCCGACGGGCCCAGCAGCGCCGTGAGCTGTCCCTCCGGGAACGTGAGGTTCAGGTCCTGCACGGCGACACTGTCCCCGTAGCGTTTCTCCAGATGCTCCACTTGAATCATGCGGCCCTCCCCAGGCGGCGACCCAGCCAGCCCTCCAGCGCCCGCAGCGCGCCGTCCACGAGAATCGCGAGCAGCGCCGCCGGGACCGCGCCGAGCAGGATCAGGTCCGACGCGGCGCTCTGCAGGCCCTTGAAGATGTACGTGCCCAGCCCGCCCGCGCCGATCAGCGCGGCGACCGCCGCCACGCCCACGAGCAGCACCGCCGCCTGCCGCACCCCGCCCAGCCACACCGGCAGCGCCAGCGGCACCTGCACGCGCCAGAAGCGCTGCGAGGCGGTCATGCCCATGCCGCGCGCCGCATCGATCACCCCGGTAGGCACGCCCCGCAGGGCCACCACGCCGTTGCGCAGCACCGGCAGCAGCGCGTACAGCGTCATGGCGGTCAGGGCCGGGGCCACGCCGATCCCGCTGATCCCGGCCTCGCGCAGGGCGGGCACGGCGTTCGCCAGGGCCGACAGCGGCGCGATGAGCAGGCCCAGCAGGGCGAGGCTGGGCAGGGTCTGCACGGCGTTCGCTACGCCCAGCACGGCGTCCGCGACCCGCGCGCGACCCGCTGCCCACACCGCCAGCGGCACCCCGATCAGCACCGACAGTCCTAATGCGCTGCCCACCAGTCGCAGGTGCTGCCCCAGTTCCTGCACCCAGCGCGGCCCCTCGTTGCGACCCTCGACCAGAACCGACCAGTCGGCCAGGTGCCCGCCCAGCAGCAGCGCCAGCGCGGGCGGCAGCCACAGCCACGCCACCCAGCGGCGCTCCGGCAGGGCCAGCCCCGCCGCGTAGGTCGCCACGCCCGCCCCCAGCAGGTACAGCCACACGCCGCTGGCCGCACTGGCCCGCGCGAAGTCCGCCTGACCCACGAGCGCCGCCGCCGTGCGCCCGCCCAGCAGCCACACGCCCAGCAGCAGCGCCAGCGTGGCCGGCAGCCACACCAGCCCACGCCGCACCTGGCCCGTCAGGGCCGGCAGCAGCGCCAGCACGGCGGCCAGCGCCACCCACGCGGGCGGCAGCCGCAGGTACTCCCCGGGCGCCAGACGGTTCGGGCGCAGCAGTACCCACGGCAGCCACGCCCCGGCCAGCATCGGCAGGGCCGCGAGCCACAGCACCAGCCGCACGTCCCGCCGCGCAGCAGCAGGGGCAGGAACCTGCGCCCCTGCCCCGCCGTCACGCCGCGCCGTGCTCACCACCGGGCCCAGCGCGGCGGGCGCATTACTTGATCAGCCCCTTGCCCTTCAGGTACTCGCGTGCCACGTCCTGCGCGGTGCGGCCCTCCAGCGCCACCTTGGCGTTCAGGCCCTGCAGGGTGCTCTGGCTGAGCGTGGCGAACGTCTTGTTAAGGATGGCCTCGACCTGAGGGTTCGCCTTCAGGGTCGCCGTGCGGATGATCGGCGCGGGCTGGTACACCGCCTGCGCGCCCTTGGGATCCTTCAGCGCGACCAGTTTCAGCGCCGCCAGGGTGCCGTCGGTGCCGTAGGCCATGGCGGCGTTCACGCCGTTCGTGCCGCTGGCCGCCGCCTGCTGCGTCTGGGGTGGCGTCGCCCCGGCCAGCACCAGCTTCTGCTCGGCCTTCAGCTTGAAGCCGTACGTCTCCTCGAAGGCGGGCATGGTGTCCGGGCGGTTGAAGAACTCCGGGCTGCCCGCCATCTTCAGCTTCCCGCCGCCATTGACGTACTTGGCCAGATCGGCGACGCTACTCAGCTTGGCGCTCTGGGCCAGTGCCTGCGGCACCGCGATCACCCAGGTGTTGTTCACGTTCGCGGGCCTGAGCCACGTCACGCCGTTCTTGCTGTCCAGCTGCCGCGCTAGGCCATAGATCGTGCCGGGGTTCCCGGCCTGCTTGGCGCTGATCTTCGCCTTGGGGAAGAGGTACACGGCGTTCCCGGTGTACTCGGGGTACACGTCGATCTCGCCGGCCAGAATCGCCTTGCGGTTCACGCCGGTATCCCCCAAGTTGGTCTTGTCGGTCACGTCCAGCCCGGCGTTCCGCAGGGTCAGGACGATCATCTGCCCCAGGATCTGCGCCTCGGGGTCGAGCTTGCTGCCCACCACGATGGCCTTCGCGGACGCCGAACCCAGCGCACCCGCCGTCAGGAGGGCCGCGCCCAGCAGGGCCACGCGATTCAGTTGACGATGTCTCATGGGTGCAACGTACCCGCCCGCCCCTGACCCTCCGGTGGGGCAGGTCACAAAACCGCCCCGCACCGGCAGGGCGTAAAGGTTTCTTAAACCAGCCCGGGGGCGCCCCTCAGCGCTGCTGCGACTCGTCCAGCCCCACCCCGAACCCCTGGTCCAGCAGGGAATCGTTGTACGTGCGGAACGCTAGCATCGTCTGCGTGCGCGTGATGCCTTCGACCTTGCGCAGGTGCCCGGTCACCACGTCGTCCAGATCCTCGTAGCGCGTCAGTTTCAGGATCGCCACGATGTCCCACTCGCCCGTCACCGAGTACACCTCGCGGACACTCGGGACGCCCGCGAGCGCCTCGGCCGTCTCCTGCACGCGCTGCCGCTCGGCCTGCACCATCACGATCGCTGTCACCATGCCCGCCATTGTGCGCCGCGCGCCCGCTGGGGCACAACAAAGGCGGCGCGACAAAGAGGCCGCACCTCTCCCACACAAGGAGGAGGCGCGGCCAAGAGGGGAGGGGTTACAGCACCAGCAGGATCGGCTGCTCCAGCGTCCCGGCCACCTGCGCCAGGAACTGCGCCGCGCGCGCCGCGTCCACGTCGCCGTTCAGCGTCAGGGCCGCGCGGCCACCCTGCACGCGACCCACGCTGAGCGTCGTTGTGTGCGGGAAGTGCAGGTCGTCCAGGTCCATCGCCCCGGCGTCCACGACCAGCAGGTCCGGCGTGCCGGTAAACGCTCCGGCGTCCAGTGCGTCGCGCAGGCTGCCACTGCCCGCGGCCAGCGCGCCGCCGTCGGCGTGCACCGCCACGCTGCCCAGCCCCAGGGTGTCCGCGTGACGCTGCGCCGCGCGCGCCACCAGCAGGGCCAGCGGCAGGTCACGCGAGAGTGCCGCCGTCACCTGACCACGCAGGTCATGCAGGGCCGCCATGTCCGCGTCGCGGCGCAGGTACGCGCCGAACCACACCGCGTTGCCTGCCGGTGCGGGCAGGACCGACGCGGGAGCCACGGCAGGCTGTTCGGGTTCGGCCACCGGCGCTTCGGGAATGGGCGTCGCGGCAACCGGCTCGGCGGGGGTAGATTCGGCCGCGCTGGACTCGACTGTGGCCGCGACCGGTTCGGTGATGGCCGGTTCGGTCGGGACGGGCTCGGTGGGCTGCGGCTCGGCCGCCTCGACCGGGGTGGGTTCGGCCTCGACCGGTTCCGGTCGGGCCGACTCGCTGACCACCGGTTCCACGGGGACCGGCGTCTCGACCGGCTGGTGATGCGCCGCCGGTTCGTGAACCTCGGGCTCCATGACGGGCGCCGCGGGCGTCTCGGTCACGTGGACCGGGGTGACCACAGGGGTCGGCTCGACCGGGGCAGGAGCAGGCGTGACCGGTTCGGGGGTGGCCGGAGTGGGCGCGGGGCTGGCCACAGGGGCCGGCGCGGGCTGGGCCGGGGCACTCTCGGCAGGCTTCTGGTACAGGCGGGAGAGCAGGCTGCCCAGTCCGGCGGCCAGACCACCTGTGGCGGCGGCTGGCGCGGCCTCGGCGGCCGGGGCAGCCGCCGCTTCGGGCGCGGGCATGACGGGTTCGGGCGCGGCGACCGGCTCGGGTGCGGCGACCGGCGCCACCTGAACGGGTTCGGGCGTGAAGGCCGGCGTGGCCGGTGCGCTCCAACTGGCAGCCGGGGCGAGTTCGGGCTCGGCCACCGGAGCCGGGACGCTGGCGACGGGCGTCGCGGGCACCTCGGGTTCGTCTTCCAGCTCGAATTCCAGCGCGTCGTCGTCGAGGCTCTCGGGCGCCGTGACCGGCATCTGCGGCGCGGCGCGGGTCTGCTCGACGAAGGCGGTCAGATCCGTGTCCACTCCGGCGCGGCTGAGCATGTCCGCGCTCATGCCCGCTCGGCCCAGCATGTCGGCCGTGGGGACTTCCTCGCCGTTCCATTCGGGCGGCGGCAGATCGACGGGGGTGTCGGGCGGATCTTCCTCACCGCTCATGACGCGCGACAGGTAGTTCAGGATGTCCTGCTCGACAATCTGTCCACCGGCCCCCGTCCCCTGAAGGTTCTGCCAGTCAATCCCGTTCGCTTCCGCCAGAATCTTGGCGAGCGGAGCAATCCGATCCATTCATTTCCCCCTTTGTGCGCCACATTGTAAGCGACTTCCTGATGGTGTGACGCCAGTTTTTCCCCACTGCCGACCCCGGCAGCGGGCATGCGAACGTGACCACGCGCATGCAGGCATGGAAGTCAGCCTGCCGCGCCGCGTCTGACAGCCTTCTTTCACACTGCTCATCTGGCCTGCCGGGGCCCGGCTGACCCTGTGCCGCGCGGGGGTGCGGATGCTAGCCTGCGGGGTGATTCTGCGCCCGGCACGGCTCCCGTGGCCCGGCGTCCGGAACAGGAGTGATATGCAGATACTTGAGGAGATGCAGTCGCGCGGTCACGAGGCCCTGACGCTGCTTCATCACGCACCCAGCGGCCTGCGCGCCGCCCTGGCCGTGCATTCCACCGTGCTCGGCCCGGCCATCGCCGGTGTGCGCCTGCGCGAACAGGACGAGGACCTCGCCATCCGCGGCGCCCTGGCCCTGTCCGAGAGCCTGACCCTGAAAGCCGCGCTGGCCGGCCTGAACTACGGCGGCGGCGCCTGCGTCCTGATGACGCCCGAGTGCGGCATGGACGACCCGCACGCCAGAGAAGCGCTGTTCCGCGCGCTGGGCCGGCAGATCAGACCCATGGAAGCCCGCGTGGTCCTGACCGAGGACATCGGCGTGAGTCCCGCCGACATCGCCTTCGTGGCGCAGGAGACGAACTCCACGCTGGGGATGCACACCGACACGAGTGCCGTCACCGGCTACGGCGTGTACCGCGGCATGAAGGCCGCCGCGCGCTTCGCGCTGGGCAGTGAAAGCATGCGCGGCGTGCGCGTCGCCATCCTGGGGGTCGGCGCGGTGGGGCGCGCCCTGGCCGCGCACCTGCACCGCGAGGGCGCCCGCCTGACGGTCGCCGACGACCGCCCCGAACGGGCCGAGGCCCTCGCCGACGCCCTGGACGGCGTGACCGTCGTGAGCTGCGACCAGATTCTCGACGCTCCGTGCGACATCCTGGCCCCCTGCGGGTACGGGCACTCGATCCGCAGCACCGACGTGCCCCGGTTGCAGTGCCGCCTGATCGCGGGCGGCGAACACCACCCCCTGACCCGCCGCGGCGAGGACGCCGTGAAGGAAGCCGGGATCGTGTACATGCCGGACTTCGCGATCAACTCGGCGGGCCTGATCGCCGCCGCGACCGACCTCGACATGAACCAAGCGGCCGAGCGCGTCTACCAGACCGTCGGGCGCATCACGGCCGCCGCCGAGCAGTACGGCAAGGCCCCTCACGTCGTCGCGCGGAAGATGGCCGAGCGGCGCATCGACCTCATCGGCAGCCTGGGCGGCGCCGGCACCTGGAGGCACGCATGAGTATTCCCTTCGTGATCGGCGTGGCCGGCGGCTCCGGCAGCGGCAAGACCACCGTGACCCGCCGCGTCGTGGACACCGTCGGGCAGGGCGGCGTGGCCGTCCTGAACCAGGACAACTACTACCGCAATCAGGACGACATCCCCTTCGAGGCGCGCCTGAAGACGAACTACGACCACCCGGCCGCGTTCGACTGGACGCTGCTGCGCCAGCACATCGACGCGCTGCTCTCGGGCGTGCCCATCGACATGCCCGAGTACGACTTCACGCGCCACACCCGCGCCCCGCACACCACCACCGTACTGCCCGCCCCGGTCGTGGTCCTAGAGGGCTTCTTCGCGCTGTACGACGAGGCGCTGCGCGAGCGGATGCACCTGAAGGTCTTCGTGGACGCCGACGCGGACGTGCGCTTCATCCGCCGCCTGCTGCGCGACACGCAGGAACGCGGCCGCACGCCCGAGAGCGTCATCGAGCAGTACCTGGAATACGTGCGCCCCATGCACCTGAGCTTCGTGGAACCCACCAAACGCTACGCGGACGTGATCATCCCGCACGGCGGCATGAACGAACCCGCGCTGGACATGCTCGCCGCGCGCATCCGCACCACGATCTGAAGGCCGCTCACGCACTTTAGGAGGACGCGGCGGGGCCCGCGCGGCGTCATCCTCAGCTGCTGTGCTCCGGGCCCCGCCCCGGTCAATTCCCTGCCCTTAGGATGTGCCCTGTGACCCAGCCCGCCCAACCCACCCCGCCCACCTCGCCGGGCATGACCGTCCCGGCACCCTCCAGGCACCGCCTGACGCCGCTGCTGCTGGGTCTGATCGTCCTGAGCGCCATTCCCGCCCTGATCCTCGCCGCCCAGCGGGTCAGCTACGAGCAGCGCAGCAAGACCACCGCGCTCGTCATGGACTATCCGGCGGTCGTCACGCAGGCCCGCCGCTTCGGCCGTGACCCGCTGGACCTCCTGGCCGAGTACCAGCGCAACGGGATCAACGGCGTGGGCATCTACGAGGACGTCATCGGGAACCTCGCACAGCGCGGCGAGGTGTACCTGAAAAGCGGCGCCGACCTGCGCGCCGAGACCGGCGACGCCGCCGTCAGCCCCCGCAACTTCTACCTGCGCTCCCTGAAACCCGGCGTGGCCGAGTCGCTCCCGGCGCGCTACACCATCCCCACCCGCACCGTGCAGGTCGCCGGGCAGACCTGGACCGAGTGGCCCACCGACCCCACCTTCCTGCCGGTCGGGCCGGACGAGGCCCTGATCGGGACCCTGAAGGCGCGCGGCTTCATGCTCGTGTACCGCCCCTACGCGGACGACGCCGTGCGCGAGCCCGGCGCCGACTGGCCCGACGTGCCCTTCGTGATCTTCAACGGCGAGGAGGTTATCGGCGCCCGCACTCCCGAACTCCTGGCCAAGGTCAACGAGCGCCTGGGCCAGCGCGTGCCTGCCCTGATCGAGGCCACCCCGCAGCGCGGCCTGGACACCCTGGTCGCCACGCACGGCGGCGCGCGCACCTTCAGCGTGAACCCCGCCTGGCAGCAGCGGCTGGACCCCATCACGCTGGCGAGCAAGTACAACCTCGCCGCGCGCGAACGCAGCATGCGCCTGCTGTACGTCCGCCCCTACCCGACCGTGGGCGAGACGAACACCCTGCTGACCCGCACCACCGAACTGCTGGGCAAGTCCGGCGTGACGATCACGCAGCCCGTCATCGAACCCTTCCGCGAGAACACCCTGCTGCGTACCCTGAGTCTGATCGGGCCCGTCGCGGCGCTGCTCCTGCTGGGCCTGAGCTTCCCCCTGGTGCGCCTGGGTCTGGTCGCCGCCGTGGCCAGCGGCGCACTGGCGATCGTCATGAACAAGTTCAACCCCTACGCCGGCGTGGCTCTGATCGCCGCCGTGACCTTCCCCGCGTTGGGCCTCGTGCTGCGCCGCGCGCGCGTGAGCGACTGGTTCGTCGCGACCGGCCTGAGCCTGACCGGCGTGCTGTTCGTGTCCGCACTGGGCGCCACGAAGGATAGCGTGCTGGGCCTGGAGCCCTTCCGCGGTGTGGGCCTGACCCTGCTGCTGCCGCTGGTGCTCGTTGCCGCGAGCTTCCTGCCCCGCCAGGACCTGCGCAAGACCATCCAGGACGTCTACAACGCCCCGATCAAGCTGGGCGACATCCTGATCATGGTCATTGCCGCCGGGGTGTTCGCGCTGGTCTTCCTGCGCCGCGGCAACGCCACGGGCGCGGGCGTCAGCGACACCGAGGCGAAGATCCGCCAGGATCTGCAGGATACCCTGGTCCGCCCCCGCTTCAAGGAGATGGCCGGGCACCCTCTGGGCATCCTGGGCCTGAGCGGCGTGCTGCCCGGGTACTTCGGCGCGCTGCTGATCCTGGGCGGCGTCGTCGGGCAGTCCAGCATCCTGAACACCTTCAGCCACTTCCACACGCCGCTGCTGATCAGCGCCCAGCGCTGCTTCCTGGGCCTGGGCGTGGGACTCATCGCCGGTCTGAT
>CALPYF020000075.1 GCA_943327755.2 Deinococcus hopiensis KR-140 | reverse complement strand
GCGCATGGTCGCCGGGCGTGGAGCGTGGTGAAGATGGGCTTGCGGGAACTGGTCCGGTCGTTCAGCCGGGAGTCATCACGCCTGTGTGACTTGATCCACCTGTTGGTGCCGTCCCAGACGACATCGCCGGAAAGTGTCGGGTACTGAGGCCATGGAGTGTTTCTCCCCGCGCAGATCTGCTCTTGGAGCCCGACCATCATTCAACCTGACGAGTCGCCCTGGCAGGATTCGCACGCGACTGGGGACGACGTTCAGAAGTAGAGCGTCGCCCTTTTGACGCCTGTCCCAGGACCACGGCTGCCCCCCACAGCAGCCCAGCCAGCACCACTGGCCAGTCTCCCCAGTGCACGTAAGGCGTGAGATCGGTGTATTCACCAAACGAGGCGCGGAACGCACCACGAGTGCCTTCAGGGAAACGGACCGTCACCTGACCAAGTGGATCTATCACGCCGCTGATCCCGTCGTTACTGGCCCGCAGGACGTAACGGCGGGTTTCAATGGCGCGTAGACGACCCATCTGAAAGTGCTGCTCCTTCCCTGCAGTTCCTTCAAACCACGCGTCATTGGAGAGGTGCGCGAGCACCCGTGCCCCCCTGGCCGTGAGTGTCCGAGCAGCCTGCGCAAACACGGACTCATAGGAGATGTAGGCGCCCACCTGGAGCTGCCGCAGGGAAAGAGGACGGTAGCTCGTCCCTGGAGTAACGCCCTGCATGTGGCGGAGGCCGAACAACCCCAACACCGGATCGTATACCCGGGTCAACGCCTGGCGCCAGGGCAAGAACTCCCCGAACGGAACAGGGTGAACCTTGTCATACCGGCCAGTCACCTGCCCCTCAACCGCGTACGCACTGTTCCAGTACCGCCGGCCCTCCTGGGTGGGCGCTCCCGTGACCAGCGGTACACGCAGCTCTGTCAGGGCTACCAACGTCTCTGGATCAGTCGGGGGAAAAGGAGAAGCACTTTCTGGCCAGGCCACCAGGTCTACCCGGCCGGCCGCCCAGGCCCGCCGGGTTAGGTCTAGATAGACATCCAACTCCGCGCCTTCCCGTTTCACGGCCTTCTCCAGGGGAGGCACAGCACCCTGCACAATCAAAGCGGTCTGGTCTGGCTGGGGCAGTGGGGAGCGAGTCGTGCCATACACCGTTCCCACGACAATGACCCCTGTCAAGGTGACCAGGGGCCACCGGTGGCCCCGGACAAATGCTGCCAGAGCAGCGGCCGTTCCTGTCGTCACCAGACTGAGCAAACTCCATCCACCCAGGTCCGCGGCTTGCACCAGTGGGGTGGGGAGCCAGGTGTACCCCAGTGCACCCCAGGGAAACGCCAGGGGGCCCAGCGTCCGGGCGTATTCTCCCACCACCCAGACGAGTGGCAGGACCAAGAGGGTCTGCCTCGATGAGCGATCAAAAGCCAGGAAGGCGATGAGCCCCCAACTCAGCGCGAGAAGAGGAACCACCAGCAGCGTGAGCAGCCCCCCCACTGGACCGAACAGGCGAGTGAACGACACGAACAACCAGCCGAGATGCCCACCGAAAAAGGTCAGTCCGGCCACGAACGCCAGCAGGAACGCCCGGCGCCTGGAGCCTGCCTGGCTCAATTCATGAAACAGCAGTGCCAGGGGCAAGGGAGCCAGCCAGGACCACAGGAACGGCACGCTCAGCAGGGCCAGCGCAAGTCCAGCCGCGCCCGACCGGAGGACGGCCCCCCAGCGGCCCAGCGTTCCTGGTGGATTCGGCTGCCCCATCAGCCCCAGCGCGTCAGGCCGTAAGGAGAACGGAGCGGACCCAGACCATTCCCCAGCGTCCCGCTCATTCCAGACCTTCTTCGTAATGCACGCCCCCCAGAGCGTTATTCAAGCCTTCCGAGAGCGTCGGGTGGATGTGAATCATGTCCTGCAAGTCGGTGTACTTCGCGCCGAGCTGCATGGCCGTGACGAACTCGTGCACGAGTTCTGCGCCCTCAGCCATCAGGACGGACGCTCCCAGAATCCGGTCGGTCTCAGCGTCAGCAACGACCTTGATCAGGCCTCGTGTCTCCCCATTGGCACGAGCCTTGGCCACCTTCTGGGCCTCGTACTTCCCGATTTTCAGCTTGAAACCCGCCTCGCGCGCCTCCCGTTCAGACAGGCCCACCCGTCCAAGCTGTGGGTCAGTGAATACGCCCCACGGCACCACACGGTCCTTGATGCTGAGATCCGCGTTCTTGATGACGTTCTGGTAGAGAATTCGGGCATCGTCCCGCGCGGTGTGCGTGAACATCGGCCCACCCCGCACGTCCCCGAGGGCCCAAATCCCAGAGGCGGTCGTCTCCAACCGGTCATTGATTTTGATAAAGCCATGCTCGTCAAGGTTGACCCCGGCTGTCTCCAGCCCCAGCCCGTCAGTATTGGGCACCCGCCCCACTGCGATCATCAGGTGGGTGCCAGAAAACAAGGTCTCCTGCCCGCTCACTGTTGCGGCGACTTGGACGTCCCCGTCACCGCCCTCCACGCGAATGACACGCGCATTCACGACCACCTCAATTCCTTCGGCCACCAGGGCTTCCCGCAGGGCCGTGGTGATGTCCTCATCCTCCGTCGCCAGCAGGGTTGGTGCGCTTTGCAGCACCGTCACCTGACTGCCGAAGCGGCGGTACATCTGGGCGAACTCCACGCCAATGTATCCACCCCCAACAATGACCAGGTGGGCCGGGATGTCCCGCAGTTCCATCGCGCTGGTCGAATCCAGGTAAGGCACGCTTTCCAAACCCTCAATGGGCGGGACACTATTGCGGGTGCCCACCGCAATGAAGACTTTGTCCGCTGTGATCTCCTCCCCATTGACGACCAG
Organism: Deinococcus hopiensis KR-140; assembly: GCA_943327755.2. Taxonomy (GTDB): domain Bacteria; phylum Deinococcota; class Deinococci; order Deinococcales; family Deinococcaceae; genus Deinococcus; species Deinococcus hopiensis_A. The sequence goes on along the minus strand of CALPYF020000075.1, from coordinate 7,974 downwards.
CCGGCGTTCCCCGGTGAACCGCGCGTTCCCGCGAATCAGAGTGACGTTCTGGTTCTGGGCGACATTGCGCTCTGATCCGCTGCGGACGCTGCGGATCAGTTCGTCTTTGCGGTCAACCACCCGGCTGAGGTTCACCCGCACCTCGCCCGTCTCCACGCCCCACTGCTCACTCACAGCCGCCTGATGCGCGATACGAGCGGAAGCGATCATGGTCTTGGTCGGAATGCATCCTCGGTTCAGGCAGGTGCCGCCCAGTTCCGCCCGTTCAATCAGGGCGGTCCGGAGCCCCTTATACGCCAGGCGGTGCGCGAGTGGCACACCAGCCATCCCACCCCCCAACACGATCACATCGTAATGACGGCCTGACGGGGCTGTCTCTGTCGGCGTGGCTTGACCCGGTTTGCCCGCAGGATCAGCCGGCCGGGCGACAGATTCAGCCGTGGCCTGGTCGAGTGTTTCTTCAGTTTTGTTGACATCAGGCTGGGTGCGGTCGCTCGCGTTCTGCGCCATACGGGCCTCCTTGGGCATGTAAAGGGCTGTGGTGCCTCCCTTGGGGACGCTCTACCGGGCGGCTTGCAGCATGGTCCTGAGGCGGGCCGCACTCAGTGCGCCCTGGACCCGCTCCTGAACGCGTCCACTGGCGTCCAATACGAGAACGGTCGGGTACATGAGGATGTTCAGGCCCGCCACGAATTCAGGTGGGACGCGTCCGACCGGGAACGGGAGACGCTGCTTCTGCATGAACCGGGTCAATTCCGGCAGGGTGTCCTGACTGGAGACCAGCAGCACCTTCACACCCGCACGCTGCGCCTGTGCCAGCACCTTGAGTTCAGTGATGCACGAGGGACAGGTGGTGCTGAATACGGCCAGCACCAGGGGTTGGCCCCGATACGCGTTGAGGGTGAGGGTTTTGCCGTAGGTGAGTTGCACGCGGGTATTGAGGGCGCCAGCCGTGTTTGGCGCCGCGCTGGTCGCACGCACTTCGGGGCTGGGTGCACAGCACTGAGCCTGGGCAGAACCAAGCAAACTGAGGGCCATCAGGACAGTGATCTTGAAGAAATGCGTCATGCAGTGTTCAACTCCTTGGCGGTCAGGACACGCGCCACGACGGCGGTGATGACCAGGGCGGCGAGACCCACGAGCAGGGGGAGGTGGGTGGCATCACCAGTCAGGAGCTGCTCGATAAAACGCGCCTGGTAATACACCATGTACGCACCAGCGAGCAGCAGGCCCAGACCACCGATCCAGTCCACGTATCGGCCAGCGTTCTTCAGGAAACGAATCACGGTCTCTTTCCCCAGGGCACTCGCGAGACTGACCGTGAGCAGGACAGCGCCCATGCCAGCGCCGTACGCGGTGAACATGCCCACCCGTTCAAGTGGCGGGCGGGTGGAGGCCCCACCGACGATCATCAGGAAGACCGGCAGCGTGCAGCCCAGGCTGGCGAGGCCGTAAACGATCCCGTACGGGTAGTATTCGGACAGCCGTTTGCCTTCTGGCGCGCGCATGCCCCGCAGGTGGAGGGCCAGGGGGCGGCCCATGAAGGTGCGGACCGCCAGGACCAGCAGCAGGACGCCCAGGGCGAGATTCAGGTACGGCACGATCCGGGCCAGACCGGTCCCGAATACGCTGATGATCAGGCCCAGGACACTGAAGGTGGTCAGGGTGCCCAGGGTGAGCAGCGCGCCCAGGGCCAGACCGTCGAGCAGGGGATTGCGGCCAGAGGGGCGGGTAATGAAACGGGAGATGACGGCGGGGAGCATGGCAAACCCGCAGGGGTTGAGGGCCGCAAGGGTCCCAGCCATGAAGGCGTAACTGAGCAGGGCAATCACAGCAGGCCGTCCAGCTTCGCGCGCAGCTCCGCTTCGCTGACTTCCCCCGTCACGTTGTCCAGCAGGCGCCCCTCCCGGTCGAAGAACAGGGTGGTCGGCATTCCCCGCAGGCCCAGGGCCTCCTGGGACACGGCGCCCTTCTCGTCAAGCCCCACCGGGAAGGTCAACCCGAGCTTGTCAATCATGCCACGGGTGTCCTGTGGGGAACTCTGCACACTGATGCCAACGACCGCCACGCCTTTGGCGGCATACTCACGGGACACCTGCTCGAAGCCTTTGAGTTCATTCCAGCACGACGCGCACCAGGACGCGAAGAAATTGACGGCCAGGACTTTGCCCCGGTAGTCGGCCAGGCGAAGGGTCTCGCCGGTGAGCTGGGGCAGACTCGCGGAGACCGCTGGCCCACCGCTGGTGGACCCTTTCCCCAACGGAGTCTTCTGGCCGGAGAGCAGTGCAGTGGTCAGCCCAGCGATCAGGAGCACGAGCAGGGCGGGAAGGAGAAGCTTGTTTGGGCTGAACTTAGCAGCAGTCATGCTGATTCCTGCCCTTGACGTGGGGAGCGGCGCAGGTCTGATCCTGGGTCAGGAGACGTCGGCCCATCCAGAGGGCGACCACGAAGTACAGGGTCGCAATGGCCAGCACCAGCGCCATGTTCTGGCTGAGGAACGAGGCGAAAGCGCTGCTGCCCACTCCGCCGGCCACGATCGCCAATAGGACCGGCAGATGGCAGGGGCACAGCAGCAGGGCGCTGACAAGCAGCAAGTACGCACGGAGATTCTTTGCTGGTTTCTTTAACAGCATGAGGCACCTCCTTTTCCGTTGAGGGTGTGAAGAGACGTGAGGCGGTCTGTGAGGGTACGGGCAAGCTGGAAGGCGTCCTGGAGCGTGACAGCAGTGGTGGGAACGGGAGTGGTGGCACTCCAGGCCTGGTAGCTCTCTTCATCCGAGAAGACGAGCGCGTACGGACAGAAGCTCCGGTGGACATCGGCGCTTGTCTGAGTTTCTGCTTGCGTTGGGAAAGCCATGACGGCCTCTGTGGGAGCCTGGAGCCGACCATTGCGGACCGTAAGCTGAAGGGGCTGGGTCTGGCCTGGAGGGGTGGTTTCAATCTCAAGGTTTTCGTCGAGAATCCAGGCCGCGAGGAGGGTATCCAGCGCACAGCGGGTGTAGATGCGGACCCCGCTTGGGGTCTGGATGACGTGTGGCGTGGGCGTGAACATCACGAAATCACGCAGCATCGCTTCTGGCGCTTGGCCTTCACAGCAGTTCAGGAGGGCCCTCAGGTGCGTGGGAACAGGTGAGGCGTCAGGCATGGCGGGCCTCCGAAGCCAGGGTCCGGTTGACGTTCCCCAGGCAACAGCTTCCCTGAGGGTTGTTCAGTTCGCATCCACAGCGTCCGGCGCGGATGTGCGCCTGGATGGACGAAGGGATGGCGTCCGCCTGGCCTTCCCGGTGGGCCTGCTCCAGATCCGCACGGGTGTGGCCGAAGCAGTAACAGACGGGGGTGGTGCCGCGCTCGTCCTTCTGAAAGACGGGCACCTTGACGTCCGCCTGGCCATAAGTCGACGTGGGGCTGAAATACACCACGCTGCACGTCGTGTCTGGGCAGAAGCGGTAGACCTCTTTGGGGTCCATGGTGGCCAGAGCCGCTGGGGTCAACAACGCTTTTAGGGTGACAAGCGGCACAGCCTTCCCAGTGCGGCCACACGTTGGACAACTGGTCGGGGTGGGGCTGGGCTTTGGGGCGCAGCAATCGGAGACGGACATGTCTGGAGGCTACGGTCTCCCCCTAGGGGGAGAGTCAAGCCTTCGGGCGCACGTCCAGGTAAACGCAACCTACGGAATCGCAGGCTGGATCGGGATGCACTTCTGCCCACGCCACTTTGGCTTGCAACTGCTGTTCGAGTTCATGGAGCTGAGCGATCTGCGCCCGAACGGTGTTGAGATGCTCGTTGAGTTCAGCTTTGACCTGTCCGCAGGGCTTCTGTCCATCCTGACGCACCGCGAGAATCCGGCGAATCTCATCTAGGGAAAAGCCAGCTGTCTGTGCAGAGCGGATGAAGCGCACCTGCTCCACAGCCTGAGGGGGATAGTGTCGGTAGCCACTTGAGCGGCGCTCCACGCTAAGCAGGCCGAAGTCGGTCCAGTAGCGCAACGCCTTGACACTCTCACCCGTCAGGGCAGCCAGTTGCCCGATGGGCATGTCAGTGACGCTCGTCATGCGTTGATCCTGAAGGGATGTGCGGGGTGGAATGGTGACATGGACGGCGAATTCGTAGCGGATAGGGCAATGGCAAGCGTGGTGTTAAGAATGGGGAACGTGGGAGCGCCTCTTGCTGATGTGCCTTTGGCACGCAGATCATCGGCGATAACATCATGAATGGCGTTACTTCGACTGCTGTCTGCGCCAACGGCGCAATTCCGCGTCCATGGTGCTGTCACTGACCTCCGCATACCGTAGGGTGGTCTGAATGTGCTGGTGGCCCAGCCGCTTGCGGATGGTGGCCAGACTGACGCCGCCATTGACCAGCTCAGTGGCGTGACTGTGCCGGAGTTGATGCAACGTGCAGGCCACACCTGCCTGCGCGGCGTAGCCCTGCCAGCGTTCCTGCACACTCTGGTAGCGCAGCGGTCCCCCTCGGCCATTCCGGGTCGCCTGAAAGAGGGGGCCGTGCGTGTACGGCAGGCTGCGCAGGTAGCGCTTCAAGGCGCCCACCAGCTTCGGGTCGTCCAGGAGCACCGTGCGCTTCCGCTCCCCTTTGCCCAGCACGGTGAGGTGTTCGTCGCCTGGGATCAGATCGAGATCGGTGAGGCACAGACCCAGGGCTTCGCCAATGCGAAGCCCTGTCTCGTAGACCAGACGAAACAGCAGCGCGTCGCGCCGCTGGGAGGTGGGAATCGCAGCAAAAATGCGCTCGATCTCTGCGCGCCGCAAGCCTTTGGGATGGGGAGGTGGCAAGCGGGGGCGCTCCAGCAGCACCGTGGGATCACGGTCAAGCAGCTCATGCTTGATGGCCCACCGGGCGAACCGCTCGAAGCTGGTGTGCTTCCGGCTGCGGGTGGCGGCCGCCCAGGTGGGGTGAGCGGCGAGGTACTGACCCAGAGTCTGGGCATCCAGGACCTGCTCATGGGTGGCCAGCCACATCTGGAGATGGTTCAGATCCGCGCGGTATGCGCGGATCGTCTGCGGGCTCCGTTGAAGCTCAGCGAGGAAGCGGGTGGCACAGGTCTGAAAACGGGCCGCGTCCATGGAATTCCTCCATCCTGCGATAAGTGTCAAACTCCCCCATGCCTCACCTCTGGGAAAGAAGCTATCCGCCTGCTGAGGAGCGTCTGTTTCCTGAGATAACGGCACTTACCTCAGGACCCCATGCCGGTTGAATTTCTCACTGATGAACAAGCGGCGCGGTATGGCCAGTATCAGGGTGACCCCACCCCTGAGCAACTCACCCGCTCCTTCTACCTCGGTGAGCACGACCACGCCTTTCTCGCCCAGCGTCGGCGGCCCCACAACAAATTGGGCTGCGCGCTCCAGCTGTGTACACTGCGTTTTCTGGGCACCTTTCAGCAGGACCCCACGGCGGTTCCCGCCGTGGTCGTGCAGCACCTGGCCGAACAGCTGGACCTCCAGGCCGACGTCCTGCCGAAATACCTGAAACGGGAGCCCACCCGATTCAAGCATCAACAGCTGATTCTGGCCCATCTCGGCTACCAGCCGTTCGATGAGCGGCAGGCGTTCCGGCTGATCCGCTGGCTGTATGCGCAGGTCGCCACCAGCAGTGTCCGGCCCAGCGTGCTGTTCGATCTGACCACAGCGCATCTGGTCGCTCGCCAGGTGGTGTTGCCAGGGGTGACCACTCTCGCCCGGTTGATTGCGCGGATTCGGGAGCGGCTGGCCCGTCAGACCTATGGAGAGCTGGCCGAACGGCTCACCGCCGGGCAACGGGCCACGTTGGACAGCCTGCTGGTGTTGCGGGAGGGCGAACGTCTCACCAGTCTGGAGGTGCTGCGCACCGGTCCGACCCGGATCACGGCGCCCGCCCTCCTGGCGGCCGTGCAGCGGGTCGAACAGATTCGCCTGCTTGGGATCGGCCACATTGATCTGAAGGATGTGCCCGAAGCGCGGCGCACCCAGCTGGCTCGGCATGCCGGCGGAGCCTGGGCGCAGACCCTCTCTCGCATGGGGGAGGAGCGCCGCCACGCGACGCTCCTGGTCTTCGTGCAGCATCTGGAACGCACTGCCACCGATGACGTACTGGACGTGTTTGATGCGTTGATGACCACCCTGGCCCTGCGCGGGGAAGCCCGGCGCAGACGCGAGCGCCTGCGGTCGCTGCGGGATCTTGATCAGGCGGCATTGACCTTGCAGGACGCGGTGCGCGTCCTGCTGGACGACACGGTCCCCGCAGGGGAGGTCCGGCAACGGGTGCTGGCCCGGCTGGGAGAGGGTGCACTCCGCGACGCGGTCGCCACCGTGCAGACGCTGGCCAGTCCGGATACCGACCCTCTGGCCGAAGCCCTGAGTGGCAGTTACGCGACGGTACGCCGCTTCCTGCCGGCACTGCTTCAAACGGTGACTCTGGAGGGCACGACCAGTGCCCGGCCGCTCCTCGACGCCTGGCGGTTTCTGAAAGCGCAGGAGCAGCATGGTCGGGGACGCCCAAACTGGTCACAGGCGCCGCGCAGCTTCGTCCCCGTGAGCTGGGAACGGCGCGTGTTTCCCGCTGTGGGTGAGGTGAACCGGGCAGCCTACACCCTCTGTGTGCTGCACCGACTGCACCAGGCGCTCAAACGCCGCGAGGTGTTCGCGCCGGTCAGCGAGCGCTACCGGGACCCCCGGGCTGAACTGCTGCAGGGGTCGGCCTGGACTGAAGCGCGGGCCGATGTGGCCCGCGCCCTGGGCCGGTCACTCGATCCCCAGGCAGAGCTTGAAGTTCGGCGACTGGCCTTGAACGCGGCTTATCAGGAGGTGACCTCGCACCTCGGCCAGAACGGAGCGCTCCAGGTCGAGACACAGGAGGGCCAGACCCTGCTGCGCCTGAGTCCCCTCGACCCTCACCCTGACCCGCCTTCAGCGGGACCTGGCGGCCCGCCTGCCGACGGTCGATCTGCCGGCGCTGCTGCTGGAGCTGCACGAAGTCACGGGCTTCGCGCATGCATTTACGCACTTGACCGACGGTCGCGCCTCTGGGCGCGACCTGCAGTTGAGCGTCTGTGCGGTCCTGCTGGCGCAGGCCTGCAACATCGGACTCAAAGCCGTGGCCCGCCCGGAACTGCCAGCGCTGACCCTGTCTCGACTGTCCTGGGTGCAGCAGAACCACATCCGGGCCGAGACCATCACGGCCGCCAATGCCTGTCTGGTGAACGCGCAGCTGACCCTGCCGCTGGCGCAGCAGTGGGGAGGCGGGGAAGTGGCCTCTGCGGACGGACTGCGGTTCGTGGTCCCGGTGCGCTCCGCGCACACCGGGTGGAACAGCAAATATTTCGGCTCACAGCGCGGCGTGACCTACTACAACTTCACGTCGGATCAGTTCACGGGGTTTCACGGCATCGTGGTGCCGGGGACGCTCCGCGACTCACTGTTTATTCTGGCAGGCCTGCTGGAACAGCAGACCCGTCTCGATCCCCGGGAGATCATGGCGGACACGCACGGATCGAGCGACGTGGTGTTCGGGCTCTTCTCGCTGCTGGGATATCAGTTCAGCCCCCGACTTGCGGATGTGGGGGATCAGCGATTCTGGCGCATGGAGCGGGACGCGGACTACGGTGCCTTGAACGACCTGAGCCGCCACACCATCAATGAGCGCTTGATTGCCGAGCACTGGGATGACCTGCTGCGGCTGGCGGGGTCACTGAAACTGGGAAAAGTGCAGGCCACGGCCGTGATGCGGACGTTGCAGCGCGGGGGCAGCCTGTCAGGATTAGGACGAGCGGTGGCCGAACTGGGCCGCATCGAGAAGACGCTGTATCTGCTGAACTATGTGCAGGACGAGGCGTATCGGCGCCGCATCCTGGTGCAGCTGAACCGTGGGGAGGGTCGGCACCGGGTGGCGCGGCGGGTCTTTCACGGGCACAAGGGCGAGGTCCGCCAGCGCTACCGGGAGGGAATGGAGGATCAGCTCGGCGCGCTGGGGTTGGTGGT
>CALPYF020000074.1 GCA_943327755.2 Deinococcus hopiensis KR-140 | reverse complement strand
GTTGTGGGGCCGCCGACGCTGGGCGAGAAAGGCGTGGTCGTGCTCACCGAGGTAGAAGGAGCGGGTGAGTTGCTCAGGGGTGGGGTCACCCTGATACTGGCCATACCGCGCCGCTTGTTCATCAGTGAGGAATTCAACCGGCATGGGATCCTGAGGTAAGTGCCGTTATCTCAGGAAACAGACGCTCCTCAGCAGGCGGATAGCTTCTTTCCCAGAGGTGAGGCATGGGGGAGTTTGACACTTATCGCAGGATGGAGGAATTTCATGGACGCGGCCCGTTTCCAGATCTGTGCCACCCGCTTCCTCGTTGAGCTTCAACGGAGCCCGCAGACGATCCGCGCATACCGCGCGGATCTGAACCATCTCCAGACGTGGCTGGCCATCCATGAGCAGGTCCTGGATGCCCAGAATCTGGGTCAGTACCTCGCCGCTCACCCCACCTGGGCGGCCGCCACCCGCAGCCGCAAGCACACCAGCTTCGAGCGGTTTGCCCAGTGGGCCATCAGGCATGAGCTGCTCGACCGCGATCCGACAGTGCACCTGGAGCGCCCCCGATTGCCCCCTCCCCATCCCAAAGGCCTGAGGCGCGCGGACATCGAGCGCATTCTCGCCGCTATTCCCACAGCTCAGCGGCGCGACGCGCTGCTGTTCCGACTGCTGTACGAGACCGGACTTCGCATCGGCGAAGCCCTGGGCCTTCACCTGCACGACCTCGACCTGGCTCCAGGAGACGAACACCTGACCGTGCTGGGCAAAGGCGACCGGAAGCGCACCGTCCTGCTGGACGATCCCAAACTGGTCAGCGCCCTCAAGCGGTACGTGCGGACCCTTCCTTACACCCACGGACCGCTCTTTCAGGCGGCCCGCAATGGCCGGGGGGGACCAGTGCGCTACCAGAGCGTGCAGGAACGCTGGCAGGGCTATACCAAGCAGGCGGGGGTGACCTGCACGCTCCACCAACTGCGGCACAGCCACGCCACCGAGTTGGTCAATGGGGGCGTGAGTCTGGCGACCATCCGCAAGCGGCTGGGTCACCAGCACATCCAGACCACCCTGCGGTATGCCGAGATCAGTGACGGCGTCGCGGACGACGAAGTGCGGCGCTGGCGGCGGCGTTGCTGATGATTCCAGAAAAAGGCCGGCGCCCAATTGGGCGCCGGTCAGGGTCGGCCTACGCCCGGTGCTCCGGATGGGGGTCTTCGCTGAGCCACTGCTGCTGGACCTGATCGTGCTTGAGATTCAGGTGGACATGCTCGTCCACATGGTCTACGGCGCTCAGCGGCAACCAGTGGTGCTGTCCCTGGGCATCTTTGGTGAGCTTGAGGTAGTCGCCGTCCACCCGGTCCACCTGCCCGTGGGTATTGCCATCGGCGCACAGCACTGGCATATGTTCCTTGATCTGACTCTGCATTGTCATGTTGAACCTCCTGAGACTCAAGCGTAGGGGGCTCGGCAACCCGAGCCCATGAGCGTTCAGCCAACGGCGCTTCACTCCTGAACCCTTCTACATATGAGCCCTTGCTCAGCTATAGTATGACCATGTCTCAGTCCCCCCACCCCGCCGCGCCTGACCCGCTGACCTACTTCGTCGACGGGATGGACTGCGCCAGTTGCGTCGCCAAAGTCGAGCGCATGGTGGATACCCTCCCCGGGACCGAGGGCGTCAGGACCAGTTTTGCCAAGCAGACGCTGACCCTCCACCTGGACGAGGCGCAGACCCCCCGCGCCACGCTGGAAAAAAATCTGAAGGCGCTGGGGTACACACCCTCCCTGCTCCGGCCGGCGACCGCACCCACGCTCCACACAGAACACGACCATGAGGGCCACGATCACGCCGGGCACACCCACGGGGTGGCCCTCGCCGGCACCCCCTGGTACCGCACCGGGCAGGGGCGGCTGGTTGTGACCTCCGGCCTCTTGCTGCTGGCCGCCTGGTTCTTCGGCTTCATCGAACCGCGCTTCGCCACCGCCGGGTACATTGCCGCGACCCTGCTGGGCGTCTGGCCCCTCGCCAAGAAAGCCGTCGCCAGCGCCCGGTTCGGTGACCCCTTCAGCATCAATACACTGGTCAGCCTGGCCGCCATCGGCGCTGTGGCCATCGGACAGGCCGCTGAGGGAGCGGTCGTGGTGTTCTTCTTCGCCATTGGTGAACTGCTCGAAGGGGTGGCTGCTGGCCGCGCCCGCGCTGGCATTCAGGCCCTGGCGGCCCTGGCTCCCAAGACGGCGCTGCTCGTTGACGGAACCCAAACCCGTGTGGTGCCCGCCGACGCCCTCCAAGTGGGCCAAACCGTCCAGGTCAATCCTGGTGGCCGCGTTCCAGCGGACGGCACCATCCTGACGGGCACCTCCAGCCTGGATGACAGCCCCGTGACCGGCGAGAGCGTTCCTGTGACCAAGAGCGCCGGCGACCCCGTGTTCGCCGGCAGTATCAACACCGACGGCACCTTGACCGTGCGGGTCGAGAAGGCCGCCAGCGACAACACCATCGCCCGGATCATCCACCTGGTCGAGGAAGCTGAGGGCAGCAAAGCGCCGACCGCCCGCTTCATTGACCGCTTCAGCCGCTGGTACACCCCTGGCGTGGTGCTGGTGTCCGCCCTGGTCGCCCTGGTGCCCCCCCTCGCCTTCGGCGGGGCGTGGCACGACTGGCTATACAAGGGCATCAGCCTGCTGCTGATCGGCTGCCCCTGCGCCCTGGTGCTGAGCGTCCCCGCCTCCATCACCAGTGCGATCAGCGCGGGCACGCGCCGGGGCCTCTTGATCAAGGGCGGCGGCGCCCTGGAGACCATCGGGAGTGTGAAGACCGTCGCCTTTGACAAGACGGGCACCCTTACGGCTGGAAAACCGAAGGTCACCGATGTGCTGGGCCAGGGCCTCGACCAGGCGGAGGTGCTGCGCCTCGCAGCAGCCGTCGAGTCTGGCAGCAGCCATCCCCTCGCCAAAGCCATCACCCAGGCGGCACAGGAGGGCCAGATCGTGGTGCCGCCCGCCACGGAGGCCCAGGCCCTGCCGGGCAAGGGCGCCAGCGCCACCGTCGAGGGCCGCCGGCTCAGCGTGAGTTCGCCTCGCCACGCGGCCACCCTGGCCACCTTGAGTGCGGAGCTTGGCCACGCCATCACGACCTTCGAGGAACAGGGCCGCACCGCGGTCGTCCTGCTCGAAGGCCAGACACCACTCGGCGTCATTGCCATCCGCGACGAGCCTCGCCCCGACGCCCGCGCCGCACTGGCTCAGCTGCATGACCTGGGTCTCAAGACCGTCATGCTGACCGGTGACAATGCCCGCACGGGTCAGGCGATTGCGCGCGACCTGGGCCTGGATGTCCAGGCCGAGCTGCTGCCCGAAGACAAGTTGCGTCTGATTGCTGAACTCAAAGCCCAGGGTGGCGTGGCGATGGTCGGCGACGGCATCAACGACGCGCCGGCCCTGGCGCAGAGTGACGTGGGCATCGCCATGGGCGGCGGCACCGACGTGGCGTTGGAGACGGCCGACGCCGCGTTGCTGCAGGAGCGCGTGATGGGGGTGGCGGATCTGGTGGCCCTGTCGCGCGCCACGATGGGGAATATCAAGGCGAACATCGCCTTTGCGCTGGGCCTCAAGGCCATCTTTCTGGTCACGACCCTGCTGGGCTACACCAACCTGTGGATGGCGATCCTGGCCGATACCGGTGCCACGGCCCTGGTCACCGCCAACGCGCTGAGACTGCTGCGTTGGAAGGGGCAAGTGGCGGCCCCAACGGCACCCACCACTCCCCGCGTCGCGTAAGGTCAGCCATGCCAGAAATTACCCTGTACACGGTGCCGCAGTGCGCGGACTGTGAAGCCATCAAGCGCCTCCTTCACCATGAGGGCGCCGCGTTCACCGAGAAAAATGTGCGCGGCGATCCAGTGGCCCTTGCCGAGATGCAGCGGCGCGCGAACGTCCGGATCGCGCCGGTGACGATCATCGGAGAGCAGGTGTTTTATGGACCGTTCAGTGATCAGCGGCCCCGCATTCTAGCGTCGCTGTTGGGGCGCGCATGAGCGTGCCCCTCTCGCAGATCCTGACGCTCACCCTGATCCCAGTGGCCGCCACGGTGGTGGGCGGCGTGGTGGCCGCGTACCGCGCGCCGGCCGAACGCACCCGCAGTTTCGTGCAGCACTTCGCGGCCGGGGTGGTCTTCGCCGTGGTGGCCGGGGAACTGCTGCCCGAAATCACGGCGGGGCATCAGCCGCTGGGCGTCGTGATCGGCTTCGCACTGGGCGTGGCGGTGATGCTGCTTGTGCGGCAATGGGCCGAACGGCTGGAGGCAGGGGCGAGCGATTCGTCTGTGCGCGCCGGAAATCTAGGGTTGATCGTGGCGGTGGGCATTGACGTGCTGCTCGACGGTCTTTTGATCGGTGTGGGCTTCGCGGCGGGCGCGCGCGTGGGGACGCTGTTGGTGGTGGCCTTGACGCTGGAACTGCTGTTCCTGGGTGTCTCGGTCGCGTCCAGTCTCGTGCAGGACGGCACGTCAAAGGGCCGGGTGATCGGCACCGTCGGCGGATTGAGCCTGCTGGTAACCGTGGGCGCACTCCTGGGCGGCACCCTGCTCCAGGGGCTCACGGGCCTGGCCCTGGAAATCGTCCTGTCCTTCGGCGCAGCGGCGCTGCTGTTCCTGGTCACTGAAGAGTTGCTCACCGAGGCCCATGAAGTGAAAGAAACGCCGCTGATCACCTCGGCATTCTTCGCGGGCTTCGTGGCGCTGTACCTGCTGGAACTGCTGACTTGAGGCGCTGGTGGAGGACATGACAGTGACGGCAGAAGCCAAACTCTACACTCAGGCCGTGAGAACCGCCTCTCAAAATGATGTGTGTGAAGTGACTTGTCTGCATCCAGACGCGGTGACGCTCGCCCGCACCCACTTGCCGGACGAGCCGTGCGTCGACCATGCGACCTCGTTTCTCAAACTGATGGCGGACCCCACCCGGCTCAAGATTCTCTCGGCCCTGGCGACCACGGAGCTCTGTGTCTGCGATCTGGCGGCCGTGGTGGGGATCAGCGAGAGTGCGGTCAGCCACCAGTTGCGCCTGCTGCGCACCGGGCGGGTGGTGACTTTTCGCAAAGACGGGCGGGTGGCGTACTACCGCCTGCTGGACCACCACGTGACCATCACCATTCGCAATGCCCTGGATCACGCGCGCGAATAGGCGCCGGTGGGCGCTGGGGCTGAGTGCCGCGCTGCTGGGCCTCTTGGCCGGAAGCTGGCCGCTTCAGCGCGGGCACAGTCTCGTTCAGCGCGGGCGCAGTCCCCTGTACTGCATCGAGCGGCCAGGCACGCTCTGGAACGGCCTGGCCCCGCTGCCGCCCGAATTCACCTCCACCTGCCCGGTCAGCGACAGTTACCGGCGCGAGGTGCAGGAGGGCTTCAGCCGGGTCGAACAGTACCGGGTGCCGGGCTGGCATCCCCGGGCCGTGGCCGAGCGGCTGGCGGCGGCCGGCTACCGCCGGGTCGACGATGAACTCTCGGCAGCCGACCATTATTCGGCCTTTCTGGGCAGGATCAGCCCAGCGGAACTGCACTACACGGCGGTCAAGCAGGGTGCAGACACCCTGATCACGGTCAGTGGGGCCGCCTCACCGGGCCCGGGCTCTGACCCACCAGAGTCGTCGCCTTGACAGCGGTGTTCCGCACTGCCCTGCAGGGCAAGAAAAGCGTTCTGGGAGGTCCTGTGGACCGATGCTGGGGCATGGCTTCGCTGGTCAGATCATCGTGCGCCTGGCCGTCTTCAGCCCCAGACCCGTCGGTTCGTGCGACCTTCAGCCCCTGAGCCTGACCCATAAGCGTCGCGCCCTAGAGACAGGCTCTCCATGACGTGAACGCCTCATCGACATCGGCGTCTAAGCGCGCTTTCCTGTTCCATTTCTCGCCTCAGGCCAGACGCGGCGACGCGCCCAGCCCCTGAGCGGGTGTTCGCGCGCGGCCAGTGGCGTTAGCCCTCCGATGTGCGCTGGCTTCAGGTCTCAGAACCTCGTTTAGGGCTCGCGCCATGACCTGTTCAATGGCTCCCAGAGGGCAAAAAATGGAGACGGTATGGCTAGATACCGTCTCCATCACAGTTTAGGCCGACGAGCCGTCATCCGTCAGCTTCACCGCTGGGCCAAACGGCATTTAAGTGACGTCAAGCGGTGTTCGCACCAGAAACTGAGTGATGCCCTGCTGATCGCCCTGTTGCTCAGCCGACTGGTCTTCAAACATCCGTTCCCGTCCATCTGGTGGAACATCCTGAGGGAAGATCGTGTCGATCTTCCCTCCTACACGCAGGCGTATACCCGGGGACAGCGATTGCTTGAACGACTTGAAGCGGTCGCCACCCCATCACAGTCCTGCATGGAAGTGATCGTCGATTCCATGCCTCTGCCCGTCTGCCGACCCAAACGGGGGAAGCGGTGTTCGTTTCCCGGTGCTCGTTGGGGTTACGGCACGCAGGGAGACGTCTACGGATACAAGTTGCACGCGTGGGTGACCGCTTCGGGTGCCATCGTGCAGTATCTGGTCCGACCAGCCAATTTGCACGATACGACCGTAAGCTACGAGCTCAACCGGCGGTGGCCCGACTTCGGCGGGCCACGCATCATCGGTGATAAGGGGTACTGCTGCTTGGGCTACGTGTTCCCACCGAAGAGTAATACCCGGTATGACACGGGGTGGCGGCCTGGCCGCCACCCTCGATTGCGAAAACGCATTGAAACGGTATTTTCTGGTTTGGTCGAGGCTCAGATTCGCTCCGTGCAGACGAAAACACTACGGGCTCTCCGTCTCCGCGTCGTCCTGGCCGTTCTCGCCCACAACCTTACCCAACCCTAAACGGGGTTCAGACATTCATTAGACATTCATTTCCCTTAGCGTTAGTCTCCGTTCCAACTCTAGTGTGACCCCTATCGAAGGCTGAAGAGCCTGGTCGCTCAACGTGAGCAACTTCAACCGGATGAGACAACGACGGCCGGGAGGTGGAATGCTGGTCCGTCGCATGAATTGCCCCACTCGTATGCATTCCTTCGGCAGTAGGAATGCATACGAGTGGGGCGTCATGACCGCGTCGGTCTGCTCAACCCCTACCGCTTGGGTTAATCGGCAGCGTTCTGACCAGGCGTGGCAGAGGCGGGTGTGACCATCAGCACCTGATGCTCACTGTCTTTCAAGGTGATTGTCGCATCGGAGTAATACCCAATCGTGATGTCCTCTGTAATGGTGATACTAAGTGGCAGCTTCGCGCTGGACATGACCGCATAGATATCCAGTCCCCAGAAGTGATGCCCCTTGTACGTGTGACCGTAATTGACGGCGGCCATGCCAGAGAGGGTGGCCACGTATGTAACGCGCACTTTCAGCTGCCCGCGCGTTGCCGAAAGGACAGCCGTGACGCTCTCGTTGGGATTCAGCGTGACGACCACGCCGGACTCACTCCCGACCGTGATGGCCTGGCTCTGCGATCCGCCTTGTCCCCAGGTGCCGGTGTACGAGAACTGGCTCTGGCCACCTCCACCGGTGCCCAGAAAGTTGATGCCATACGAGATGGTCTGGCTGGCGGTCACGCTGTTCGAGTTGGACCAGTTGGACTCCGTGGTATTCGTGACGGAGTCCGTAATGCCCGTATTGAACTGGGCCGGGTGGCTGCTGTTGTTGGTGAAGGTTTTGTTGGAGAGGATGGTGGCTTCGGACGAATAGCCGACTATGGTAGCGCTCTGGATGGCGAGGGTGGTCTGGACCTGAGGCCAGCCGTATCTGGTGTAGAGGTCACCCCAGGGGGTCGTCGAGTGGAGGAAAGCGTCATCGGGAGCCTGCCCGAAAAATGCAGCAACAGCCTGTTTTAGGCCAGCGTCCTGAATCTGAAAGGAAGCGCGCTCAGCGTCAGAGATGATGTGTATGTCATTGCCGGAGGCTGTGGCGCTGCTCTGGTCGGCATTGGCGGCGGCGTTGATGATCAGTGAAAGGCTCATAGCACACTCCTGGCGAAGACAAAAAGAATGAAGCGAATAGTGGCAGCCAATCAACAGTGGTCTTAAGATGTTCCCGTTAGCCAAGGTTGATGAGTGGAGCGTACGGCGATCGGCGTTAGGTGGCCGTTAGCGCAGGTCGGGTCACAATGCACCTCGGACCACGGCAGGCCACTCGCGTCCCCGTCAAACTGGATCCATGATCCGCGAGCAACTCACAGCGCCGTCCCCGCAGGACCTCGCGGCGTTCCTCAACCGCCATACGCGCACCCGCGACTGTCTGATTCAGGTGGCGGGGCTGGCCGAGGTCACCTACCTGGGTCGCGCAGCCAGTACGGCTGATCTGGGAACATACCAGGTGCTGATCAAGCAGGATGGCAGTCTGCAGATCCATCACCCAACTGGCATCAAGCCGATGAACTGGCAACCGAAAACAGACCGCATCACAGCGGAAGTCGCGAAGGACGTGTGTATGTTGCTGGCCTCCCGGCGGAGTCCGGAGGAACTGGTGCAGGTGGTGTTCCTAGAACCGCAGGTGGCTCTCGCGTTGGAACTCGCGCAGGCAGGGGGGTTCGTACTGAAGGGGTCTGAAGCGCAGATGCAGCAGGCGTTGGCGGATCATCCTGAGTTGATCGAGCCGGGCCTACGGGTCCTAAACCGGGAACTCATGGTGGAGTCCGGCGGTATCGACCTGTACGCGCAAGACGCGCAGGGCCGCTAAGTCGTGGTGGAACTCAAACGCGGCCGCGCGACGCAGCACGCGGTGTCCCAGTTAGCCCGGTACGTGCGGTCCGTGCAGCAGACGCTCGGCGCGCAGGCGACCGTGCGGGGCATTCTGGCCGCACCATACATCACAGCGCCCGCCCGGCTGGAACTGGAGAATCGTGGGCTGGAATTCCGGGAGATCTCCGCGTTGCCTGATCAGGGGGCCAGTGGGGCGCCTGTGTCCGCGCAGCCGTCCCTGTTCGAGGTCTGATCCAGCCAGATCACAACGACACGGGCACGCGCTGCAGCGCGTGCCCGTTCAGGTCATGCCCGCTTCAGGGGCGGCAGCTGGGGCAGTACGAGGAGGGACTGACGGACGGCGTGATCAGCGTGATGCTCTGCGTCGTGTACGCCAGGCCAGTTTCCGGCGGGTACACGGGGTACGCGCCAGCAACGCAAACCAGAGTGGGGATCAGGGTCAGCAGGACAGCGCGGAACTTCTTCATGGGATACCTCGGGGGGAGAGAGACGTGGGGCGTGAACGCGGACCGTGCGGGTCGGGCGGGGGGCGCGCGACTCCGCGCCAGGAACCTGGGGCGTGGCATGAGCTCAGTACGGGATGAGCGTGTTAAGGCGGTCACCAAGCGCCACGGGATTCGGTGAAGTGAGCCAGTACCGGTAGAAACCGGTCCCTTTGGGATGGAACGCCGTGAACGCGCAACTGACGTCGTTTGCTCCACTCATCAGGTACGCGGAGGTCGCGGCGGTGGGGGTCGTGGCATGCACGCCCAACTGCACGCCTGCATCCCGGCAGGCTTCCTGCACGTCCGGGCCCAGCAGGCTGGGATTATCGGTGTACGTGCCCGTGGAGGCGCGGTACGAGAACTGTGCGGTGACGACGGCCCGGCCGCACTGCTGGGCGGCGACGTCGTACGGTTTCTTCTGCGCGCCGGCGAAGGTGGGGAGGAGGATGGCCGCGAGGACGCCAATGATGGCGATGACGACGAGGAGTTCAATCAGGGTGAAGCCTTGCGTGCGGGTGTTCATGGTGCCTCCGGGTGGGGTGTGAGCGAGGTGGCGGAGCGTTTCGGTCTCGGCGGTGATGGTGGCCAGTCGCGCGTGGAGTTCGGTGCGTCGGGTGGCGATGTTGGTGCGGACCTCGTCTGGCTGGGTGCCGTGGCGTGGGGGGGGCGGGTCCAGGGTGAGGTTGAGCATGTGCAGGAGCTCCTGGGTGATCAGGAGGGTGTCGTCGAGCAGGTCCCGCCAGCGGGCGTGCATGGTGCGCGCCTGATCGTCCGGGTGGGCGGGGACGGGCATCAGTAGGTGCTGTACCAGCGGAGCTTCCAGCCGTCGCCGGTGCTGGTGTAGTACGCGACGCTGCCCTTGCGGTGGTAGACGAAGAAGTTGTAGTTGACGGTGTCCGCGCCGATCACGCCGTTCCCGGCCTGACTGGCGCTGGGGACGAAGCCCGCGACGTAACTCTGGATTTCCACGCCCGTGCACGCCTCGGTCACGTCAGCGCCCAGGGCGGCTGGGGACGCGCCGTACGCGCCGGTGCTGATCTTGTAGGTGGTCTGCGCAGTGACGATCGCCCGGCCGCACTGGAGGGTGGCGACGTCGTACGGTTTCTTCTGCGCACCGGCGAAGGTGGGGAGGAGGATGGCGGCGAGCACGCCAATGATGGCGATGACGACGAGGAGCTCAATCAGGGTGAAGCCCTGGGTGCGACGGGTCATCAGAGCCCCCAGGCGGACCAGCGGAGGAAGTAGAGTTTGCAGCCCTTCGGACCACAGACCGCATCGTCACTGTTGGAGACGAACGCGCCGCTGCCCCGGCTGTTCGCCACGAAGAATGACGGGAGGCCTTTGCTGTCGATGTTCGAGATGGCGTACTCGGCCCCGGCGGTGGAGGTGGGCACGGCGTACGGCATGACGCGCTGCCCCACGCAGGCCTCGCGGACGTCTGCGCCGAGGATGTCTGGGGAGAAGGGCGTAGCAGGCAGCGAGCCGCCGTTCCCAATGCGGTACGCCACGGCGCCCGTGATGATGGCCCGGCCGCACTGGAGGGCGGCGGTGTCGTGCGGCTTTTTCTGGGCGTCACTGAAGGTGGGGAGGAGGATGGCGGCGAGAACGCCAATGATGGCGATGACGACGAGGAGTTCGATGAGGGTGAAGCCTTGCGTGCGGTTGTTCATGGTGCCTCGGTGGTGGAAAGAGGGAGGGGGTCAGGGGTGGGCGATACGGAAGGTGCGGGTGGGGAACCATTGGTCGGCCCAGGTGATGTACCGGATGACACCGGAGCCCTTCTGACTCCAGATGTCCATGCCGAACGAGTTGGCGTTCCCGGTGATGGCGCCGTCC
>CALPYF020000073.1 GCA_943327755.2 Deinococcus hopiensis KR-140 | reverse complement strand
GCGATGAGGGAGGTGGGTTTTCAGATGGTCGGCCAGCGTGTCAGCATGCAGGCGGGCAGTATCGGAGCTCGTCACAGACTCAGATACCGCCCTTTGTCATGCCAAACTGCGTTCACGACGCCATTTTTGGCGAAGTGTCAGGTGCTGAGCTCAGCATGGATGGATGGACAGGCTGTTGATCGGTACAATGAGCTGATAGAAGGTGTTGACGCGCAACTTTGTTATATTCGATTGGATCATGATGAGGCAGTCATCTGAGATCCTGACGAAATGCATGAGGTCATCATCGATGCTCTCTACAACACCAATCATGATGTTGTTCACTCCGGATAAGACTGAGCGAGACCGTGTTTCTAAAACTTCCTCACGGTCTATGTCATCCATGACGACATCAATGTCAATCTCAACGTACGTCATGGTACCGAGGAGCGGAATTGCATTGGTACTCCAGTGGCCCGAAAGGGTCTGGTTCTCGCGCTCCAACGTAACAATCTGAGCATCGTGCACGCTGGTGATTGCAGAGACTGTCCACATCATGTTGACCCAGCTTATCGTGCATCGCCGCCGCGCAGAGACACGTTTAATCCATTCGGACGGACCTAGAAGAACGCATAAAGGCGTTGAGTGCGATGATACCCCACCTGCCCTCTTCTGCTCCTCCCTAATCTACCTATACAAATTCGAATCCTTCCCGTTCAGCTTCTAACTGATCCATGAAATCAGGGAGGTGAAGGGCCTTAACCAGATAGAGCGACGCGTGCTGATCGTAGGCCCGGGTAATGTCGCTCACCTCATCGGATGAGGTGAGCACGACGACGGGGTAGTGCAGGAGAGCGGGATGATTCCGGAGTCGTGAGAGCGTTTCGTGACCGTCCATGATGGGCATGTTGAGATCAAGCACGAGGAGATGCGGCTTGACGGTGTCGGGGGCGAGGAGGGTACGCAGGACGTGTTGGCCGTCCTGGCAGTAGGTCACCTCGACGTCACCGATAGCTTCAAACGCAGCTTCAGCGAGCAGACGATCATAGGGATTGTCGTCTGCGAGCAGAAGGCGTCAGGGGGTAGTCATGCTGCATCATGGCAGGGTCTGCACGAATGACATGAGGAAACGACGTCTATCCCCCAGGCCGGGGAACCATCAGATCGAGACGTGAACGCTCGCCCGTTCTCCACGGCATCAGCCGCCCTTCTCTCCTGGTTTGCGCAAGAGCTCTCGGTTGCCTGCGGTGTTCACTCGCCTTCATCGCATAACCTCCGCCCTCTACCGTGCACGCTCCATACCTCAGGGTAAACCTGCGCCAGCACGTTTTTCAGATACACATTGAGAACATCCTTCATCCCAGCATGGCCGCCGTCCTGAAGCGTTGTGCTGTCAGAAGCAGCAGCGAGCACGCGGCCAGTGTGGCGAGGACCAGGCTGCCCAGCAGCAGCGGCCAGAGGGACTGACTGGCCGTCACCACCGCTGGAAGCAGCAGGACGCTGGGGGCCAGGGCGAGCAGGCGGGCCGGTCCGCCGTTGACCCCGGCGCTTCCGTCCAGGCTGGCCGGGTACAGGAGAGACGCACTCAGCGTGACGGCTGCCGACCAGAATGTCATGCTCAGGGGCAGGGCCGCGAGCATCCAGAGGAGAGGCGGCGCAAGCTGAACGTTCAGCGTGGAGACCTGGCTGATCACGGCCCAGGTGCCGCTCAGCGCGGCGCCGCATAGACCCCAGCAGAGCAGGGTCAGCAAGACTGCGGCGCCCAGGTAGGCGCGAAAAATCCTGGCCTTGCCGAGCGGGGTCGTCAGGAGCGTTTCCAGAATGCCTCCCTGGACGTCCTCACTCACGATGCTGGGCGTGATGACTGTGGCGAGCAGGGCGCAAAGGAGCGACAGGAGCACCGGAGTCATGGCCACCATGAAGGTGTTGACGTCCAGCATCTGCCCCTGGCTGACGACGCTCGCCAGTGTCATGACACTGGCGGGGAGTTCCTTGGGAAGTCCGTTCACCCCGGACTTCAGGAGGAGGGTTCCGGTGCCCAGCAGGACGCCGCTCAGCAGGGCCAGTCCGGCGACACTTCGGCCCTGCTGCCACCACGCCCGCGTTGTGATCAGGACTGTGAGACGGGACGCGGGGGTCATGACGCCTCCAGCGCGCGCAGGAGGTCCGATTTCGGGTTGGCTAGGTCGTTGATGTTCACGGCCCGCACGGCCGCGCCTTGCACCAACAGGAACGTGTGGGTCATCTCCAGTGCTTCCGGCAGGCTGTGGGTCGAATAGATCAGAGGACACTGAGCCGACCACTCCTGCATCCTGTTGCGGAGGTGCCGCGCCTGAACCGGGTCGAGCCCGGTCAGAGGTTCGTCAAGCAGGAGCAGGTCCGGCTCGAGCAGACTGAGACGGGCCAGGTCCGCGCGTTGCCGCTGTCCACGGCTGAGCTGCCGCACGCGCCTGGGCAACAACTCCTGGAGCTCGAACTGCTCGGTCAGGCTGTTCAGGTCACGCGGTGAAGCGTACAGGCGGGTGAGACGGTACCAGAACCTCAGGTTCTGCTGCACGGTCAGCCGCTCGTTGAGGGCGGCCCGGTGACCGAGATAGCCGATCCTGCCCTGGTTCCCGATCTTGACCCGGCCAGAGAGCGGGGGCAGGATACCGGCGATCGTGCGCATCAACGTCGTTTTGCCTGCCCCGTTGCGCCCGAGGAGGACATGAATTCCATTCTCAAGGTGCAGAGACACGGGGCCGAGGAGGGGCTGCCGGTACCCGACGACCAGCTGGTCCAGCGTGACGCCAGAGTTCACTGGTCGACCTCAGAAGTCAGTTGGGGAACCGGCACCATGATGGTCGCGAGAATGCGCCGCTGCCGGTCGGGGGCTGGGCCCTGCTTCATTAGCGCCTCTAGCGCCGCGTGCCAGGTCGTCATGAGCTGCTGATACTGCTCTGAGGAGGCATAGACGGCAATCTGGGCGAATGTCAGGCCGTCGTCCAGGGGATTGAGGTGCGGTTGCTGCAGGTAGCGTCCGAGGTCGGCACTGAGGCCGGCACTGAAGAGTCCAAAGGCGGCCTGGAGTTCTTCGGCAGACATGGCGGCGACCGTCTGGGCATCGAGTTGGGCGAGTTCCAGGGCGAGGCGGTAGGTGCGCGCTGAGGTTCCACGGATTTTTTCTTCGCGAACGATCTGCAGCAGATTGCCCGTGACCAGTTCGGCGACGTGGCGGTAAAGCGTGGCGACTGGAACGTCGGGCAGTCGTTCCCGTACCTGAGCCGTAGTGAGCTCGTCTTCGCTGAGGAACGTCTGGATGATGCGCATCCGGATGGGGTGCAGGAGAAAGTCAGATTGAGACACATCCGATTATTATCATTATCGAGAATGATAATCAAGGAGTGACTCAGAACCTCATGATCTGGGTCGCCGATAGCCGTGCGAAGAATGGCTGAATGCGGCTGTCCCAGCGGCGCCTCATGGTTCTCCCTGACGACGCATGGTTGTCTGACAGATCGTGAAGCAGAAGCGCTGCGGTCTGAATGGAACTGAATCACGAGTGGGGGGCGGGCGGGTCAGCACTTCCACAACTGCCGCCCGGTCCTCGCTCCCCGGCGCGACCTCCACTCAGCCTTCCACCAGTGCCGTATGCAGAATCTTCGTCAACGTCAGGTGGATGACGACATCGACTTGAACCGGCGCTTCATGTCGTACATCCGTGCATCCGCCAGACTCAACCACTGCTCCGCCGTGTCAGCCTCCCCTTTCGACGCAACCCCCACACTGGCGCCCACCGCGGCCAGAACCGTCTGCCGCGCCACCCGCGTGGCGATGTCCGTCCATTCCAGCAGCACGTCAGGCTGCGACTGACTGAGCACCGCGAACTCATCCCCACCCAGGCGGTACACCTGCCCGAGGGCCCCCACTTCCGCCTTCAGGGCCTGCGCGAAGATCGTCAGGAGCTTGTCCCCCTGCGCGTGCCCTTCTCGGTCATTGACCCGTTTGAGTCCGTCTACGTCAATGACGGCCAGGTGCAGCCCAGCGTCCTGCTCCCACGCGGCGCGCAGATCCTCGTCGAAGGCCCGGCGATTGAGCAGCCCGGTCAGGCTGTTGCTGCAACAAGACGTTCAACACGGCTCCGTGTTCGTCGACCGCCCGCCACAGCCAGTGTTTGACACCGCCGACGTCCACGCACATTTCATCAAGGTGCCACCGGGAACCACGCCGTAGTTCCCGGTGACGGAGGACCTGGGTAAAGAAATCGCTGAAGTTGATGCATCACGTGCGGATGGATTCACGAGTCACGCAGATGCCCCGCTCCAGCAGAAGTTCTTCGACATCGTGGTAGCTCAGGGTCAATCGGTGGTAGAGCCACACGGCGTAGCCGATGACCGCGAGGGGGAACCGGTAGCCGGAGAGCTTCTGACCGCTCAACACCGCGTCACCCTACCCCACCAACTTGCCACAACCCCGCGCGCCCACTGGCGGACCTGCTTGCTGTCCTCGTTGGCCGCTTCGAACACCGGCAGGCCACGTGCCCACGCTTCCCCTTCGCCGTTCTACTGCCACCGCCTCAGCGCATTACATGCCGTCCGGTCAATCCAAAAGCAGCGAGGCCAGATAGACTGGGGGAAAGGCCGCCAGGGCAATCAGTAGCGCGTGAAGCACCACGTACATAGGCCACCCATCCGAACGCATCCGCACGGCCCGGACCAACAGGGCCACCTGAACGAACGCGAGCGGCACGCAGCCCAGCACCCCGAACGGCACGAACAGCAGCACGGTAGACCCCAGCCACAGCAGCGCCGCGTAGCCCAGCAAACGGCCCGGCGTGTTCAGGCGAGGAAGCCGCGCCCCCTCTTTCCCTTCGCCGGTCACGACAGCGCCGCCCACAGGACGCCCGCTACGATCAGAGCCAGCAGGCCCGCGCCGGTCAGCGCCCAGCGCGCCCAGGGAAGACGGCGAAAGAGGAACGCCAGGAACAGCAGTGCGCACGCCAGGGCGACGACTTGCCACGGGAAGGCCGGGCCATAGGACACGATCAGGTCTGTACTCTCGCTGTACCCGGTGGGTACCTTGGGCGTGCCGCTCACCTCTTGCCCTGAAGGAAGGCCCGGACCCGCAGCGCGGCCCGCACGATCACCCGCATCGGCCACGGCAAGGGCGGGCCGGTGAATCTGTCCCCTAAGGTCACGCGCACCTCATCCCCACGCACCGTCTGGTGCATGGCCTACTTCACCTCTTCGCCGGGCTTCGGGCGCGTGAACGCCACCCAAATCCAACACAGCACGATCAACCCTATTTGAAGCACCTTCACCCACTCAGGCGCGCGCAACATCAGCGCCACAGTGGGAAGAATCATGGCGACTATCAGGCACACCACTGCAACCCGGAAAGACCGCCTCACGCCTTCCCCCCTTCGCCGGTCTTGATCTGGTACGCCTGCCACAGCATCACGGCCCCCATGCCTGCGAAGCCGCCCAGCAGCCACGCGGCAGGGCTGCCCAGGGCCAGTAGCAGGAAGCCCACGCCCGCCAGGGCCGCGTGCCGCCACGCCTTGACGGGGGGCAGCACGACGCCCACGAAAAACAGTCCCAGGGCCGCCCCGGTGAAGATCAGGGCAGAGATTCCAGGTTCCCCCGATCGTGCGGGAACCTGCCACGCTCCCACAGCCAGGGCCGCAGCAAATCCGACCCCGCTCAGCACGCGGTACGCCTTCACGCCTGCCCCTCTTCGCCGGTCTTCGACCCCTGCCCAGGCGTGCCCCGCGTTATCCGCCTCAACAGCCATGTGGTGAATATCGGCAGAATGATGACCCCAGTGAACGCCAGCAACGCACGGGTGAGCATTTCCGGGCTGTCATCCCCGTAGTCCCGGTCAAGAGTCCAGTAGTGCAGGTGGACCCAGGTTTGGAAGAGAAGCACGAACTCCCCGCACACCGTCAGCGTCCATAAAACGGTGCTGAGAAGCACCCTCATTGCTCTGTGCTCCGGTTGCCCTGCCCAGGTTCCACCGTCAGGTTAAGGTCTAAGGCCTCGAGAATCGCGGCCCACAGGGGGGGAATCGAGCCACCCCGCCCCCCGGTGTCATTCAGGGCGCGCGTCACCGCTTGAGGCGTGGCCCCCGTTCTGCGGGCCAGATCAGCCCGGCTCAGGCCCTTCTCTTTCAGGCGGGCGTCTACCTTCGCCCGTACCTCTTCGTTCATAGCAATAGGTTAACACACTTGGGCAATTAACCAAAATTGATAAGTTTATCCAAAAAAGGCAATAGCGGATTGGCAGAAAGGGACGGCTCTTCGACCAAGAAAATGCGTCCCTGATTGAATTCCAGCACCTCTATGAGTGAACGCAATGAACGATGCCGCCGCCCCCGCGGATGCCCCCGCTTCATCCGCACCGGCTCGCCACACACCAGCATGCCCCGCTCTAACAGGGTTTGCACCAGCGTCCAGACCGCATCGACCGGCAGCCGGTAGCGCGAGGCGAGATCCGCCATCGTGGCCGGACCGCCCCCGGCCACGATGGCGATGCAGTCCAGCAGCGCCTCGCGCTCCGTCACGCGCGCCCCTGGCCGTCGCACGTGCACAGCGACTCCGGAGCGCTGCACCCCGGGCAGGCCACCTCGACCACCGGTTCCGGCGCCTGCACGGCCGCGAGGCTGCCCGCGTAGTGGCGCAGCCGCGCCAGGGTGCGCTGCGCGTTTCCCGGCGCGGCCCCCTCCGGCGTGGCGTCCCCGGGCAGCCTGACGCCGCCGAGGGCCTTGCGGCGCGACACGACCAGGAAGTCGAACCGTCGGTGGCTGTACGTGCCGTGCGCCTCGGTCACGAGGATCTACAGGCCGGGCTGCCAGTGCCGGAACGGCAAGCGCAGCCCGTCGGCTGCGGCGCCCCGGTTCAGGCTGGCCTGGATGAACGGCGCGGCCCACACCAGCACGTCATGCCCAGGCGCGAGCGGCCGCCGGCGAAACTCGGCTCGCCCAGCAGCATCGTGCTGAGGCGCATTGCTGCGCGTTGCGGTTGTAAGCGGCTTGCTCTGGAGTGCACTTGGACGGCCGACCTGATAGGCATCGGAGCTGAGCACAGCGCAGTGAAGGGGTGTCAATTTTGCCCATGCGACTTGGTGAGTGGGCCCCACTCACGTCGGGTTTCAGGGTGTCCGCGTCGCGTCGACGAGGGCCTGGGCGTGCCTGAGGGCTTTTCGGTAGTCCTTGTCGCGGGTGTAGCCGAGGGTCTGGGGCGTGCCGGGGTGGTCGCGCAGGGCGGCGCGGCGGATCATGCCTGGGGGAATGAAGGGGAGGCCTTGGTCGCGGGTGACCTGCCGGAGGCGGAGGCGCAGGGCGTCCTGGGTGTCGTAGGGGAACATGCGGAGGTCCTCGGTGCGGCCGTGCGTGTCCGGGTAGAGGGGGTCGTAGCCGGCGCGTTGGTGGAGGCGGGTCAGCGCCGCTTCGGTCTGGGGGGTGAGGGGGGTGATGAGGTCACCGCGCAGGAGGGTGCCCTCGTCTGGGGTGAAGGCGCTCCATTTGAGGCGGAGGAGGATGCTCGCAGGCAGGGCGTGGTGCCAGAGGAGGAGGATGGCGGCGTGGAGGGCGGGATCCTTGTGGGCGGCCTTCAGGAGGCGGTCGAGGTCGTCTTTGGTAGGGAGGGGGTCGTCAGCGCGTTCGGCGGTGGCGTTCTGGAAGTCGATGAGGGGGTCGCCGGTGAGGAGGGCGAGGCGGCGCAGGGCCTTGTAGAGGGCGCGGAGGGTGCTGATGCGGGCGTTGCGGGTGTTGGGTTTGGCACTTGAGCCGTCGAGGTTGGTGGCGAGGATGCCGTGCAGCCAGGGGTGGAAGTCGGGTGGGGGGCGCAGGAGGCTGAGGTGGTCGTGGTGGGCGGCGTGGAGGATGGGTTTGAGGTTGCTGATGTGTTGGGCGGGGGTGCCTTGGAGGAGGCCAGCTTGGTGGAGGGTGGTGATGAGGGTGTCGGGGTCGGCGTTGCGGAGAGCGGTGGTGACTTGCTGAGCGAGCTGGTCGTGAGGGTGGGTCATGCCAATGAGTGTATCTGGCGGCATATAAAGAAAGAGTGTGATGAGGCGCCTCTGCTATTTTTCGTCACCCCTACGTCCACCATCGTGCAGGGGTGCCACTAACACTTGTTCAGTCTTGGTTGTGTGGGAAGCCGGGGCCGTTCTACACGCGAGTGAGACTTGATGCCCCGACTCGTGATGCTGCAGCACTGGCGTACGCACGGCAGACCTACCGATCCGCAACAGTGGAGCACCGTGGACGAGGCTGGTACGACGTCACCATCCCCGAATTCGAGTGGGATGGAACACCCTGCACACTCATAAACCACTTCCGCGTGGCACGGCCACCCAGTCAGGAAGGTCGAGGCCTGTATGAAATCGCAGCCCGGCAGGCCCTCATGGCCTTGCCTTCAGCCAGCTGGGCCATTCCGGAGATCAACATCCTATCCGCTGAGGGTTTCTCCGGCCGGGTAGATCTCTGTGGGATGCCAGATGGAGCCCGCAGCATTGGGTACGAGATCAAAACGGAGAAGGACAGTCTGAGCCGACTGGCACACCAGGTCCGCATGTACGACCACTGCTTTACGGAGCGAGTTCTGGCTACAACACCGCGCCACCTGGCAGAGGCGTGCCAATTGCTCCCTGAGACCTGGGGGCTCATCGTGCTGGATCCAGTCAGTCACGAAGTAGTTGAGCTTAAGCGCCGGCATCAGCCGCAGGACAAGGACCTCGCTGCTGGGCACCTGATCCTGGAAACAGGAACTCAACGCACGCCTGCACAACCTGGGGGTGACCTGCACCCACACGACGAACAACGATCAACGTCACGCCTTACTCAACACCCACTACGATTCGGCAACCCTCCGCGAACTTGCTCTCCAAACCCTGGCGACACGTAAACGCGGACG
Organism: Deinococcus hopiensis KR-140; assembly: GCA_943327755.2. Classification (GTDB taxonomy): domain Bacteria; phylum Deinococcota; class Deinococci; order Deinococcales; family Deinococcaceae; genus Deinococcus; species Deinococcus hopiensis_A. The sequence continues at coordinate 2,566 of CALPYF020000073.1, read as the reverse complement.
TGTCCACGCAACACGGGTAGAGAGAGGCTTTCGTATCTGCCGCCGTATAAAGAACCCCCTGAGGAGAACAGAGGCACGCCAGACCGCGACGGGGCGAGTACGATAAGCGCTGAATGCCCCCCTGTTCCACCAGCGCCCTTACCCCTGAAACACACGTCCAGCAGCTCCAACGCGTCTTCGGACCGTTAAGTCCCGGGTTCGTCGCTGAGGAACTGGACTGCGCATTGGAGAAGGCCGAGCACCTCCTCTATGGCCGGGCAGCAGCCAAGCACTGCTGGGTTCGCCTGCTCGACGTGGCGCAAGTAGCCCGGACAGACCACCGCGCCGTGAAACGCTGGATGCGCGCCCGGCACATACCGTGCGCTCAGCCGGGAAATGCAGGGCCGGGCGCAACGCTGCTCGTTCACTTGGCGGACGCCCGGTGGTACTTCCGCATAGTTGAGGAGCGTGCGCCGGGCCGGGATCACCCGAATGCCGATCAGCTGCCCCGCTGGCCGCTTGAGTCGCGTGCGGTGCAGGCGCCACGTGCACCCACGGAGGTGGACTGGCAACTCGCCCGGCGGGCCGACTGGCCAATGACGGTGGAGCGACTCGCCGACGCAGTGCTCGGCGCGCGGTCGCCGGCCGCCCTCCGGCGGACCCGGACACTCCTGAAGGGCTGGGAACGGCAGGGCCGCGTGGTGTGTTTCGCCCGGGGCCTGTATGACCTGGTACGCCCGCAGGTGGTGCTGAGCCCGGACGGATATCAGGGCGATCCCCTGCCGGATGCCAGCGCGCTAGCGCTGCGCGCGCATCACCCGGAACTGGCCCATTGGCCCGCAGCGGCGCTGGCCGGCGCGTGGCGGGCCTACAGCGCGGTGTATGGCGGTCGATTACTGGCGGTGGCAGACCGCCGTGAGCCGACGCTGCTGGAGTATTTGCTGATCCGACAGCTACATACGGACATCCAAGACCTGAAGGTCGACGCGCGGTACGACGTACTGGCCCGGGATGTGGCGCTGTACCGCCTGACGGCCGCGCCCCAGCCCGATCCTGTGCCGCAGGTGACGTTCGAGAACATCCAGGCGGGTCTGATTGACTTTGACGCGCTGGTGCAGGCAACACGGAAAAAAATGCAGTCTGAGCGGCGTGGCCGGAGTCGTCCCCTGGCAGGGCAGCCTGAATGACCGGACGGCCAGTAACGGATGCAACTGTCCCCCACCTACCCCGCCAGCGCGCCATTCCCCTAAGGTGCAGGTCCTCTTTTTCACCCCTGACGCTGAGGCGTGACTATCGAGCCCCTGCAAAACCTGCTTCATCGCCTAAAGGGCGTATGTTAATGCCTTAAAGCCTTGCCAGACGGCTTTTTCATCCTACGGTTCTGGCAACTTATTGATCGCGGTGAAGATCTGAGTTGATAGACTTGCCACATGCCCGGTTGGCAACCGACCCACTACTCCCGCGCTCAACTCGAGGAGCGCCGCCTCGCCGCTCTCGTATGGATTGAACGCGGAACCCATCGGAACCAGGAGATTGCGAATCACTTCGGTGTCTCCGTCAATACGGTCTACACCTGGAAAGCACGACTACGACGCAATGGTGGCCTGAAGGCCACCATTGCCAGTGGCGCAACCTCGCGGCTCACAGCGGCACAACACGAACAATTGCGCACCTTCCTGCGGGAGGGTGCGGTGCACCACGGGTTCCCTGATCCGACGTGGACGACACGTCGGGTCACTGATCTGATCGGACGTCACTTTGACGTGTGGTATCACCACGACCACGTCCGAAAAATCCTTCGCCAGTTGGGCTTCACGCCGCAAATGCCGGATGGGCGGGCGGCAGAGCGCAATGAACTCCGGATCGCGTCCTGGAAAGAACAGGTCGCACCGGAGTTGGGAAAAAAAGGTCGCAGAGGGCGCGACCCTGGTGTATCTGGATGAGGTCGGGTTCTCGCTGAAAGGCGTACGACGGCGCACGTGGTCGACCAGGGGCGTGACGCCCCTGGTCACGCTCCCGGCCAATTGGGAGAAACTCTCGACCATCGGTGCGATCACGTCGGATGGGCGGTTCTTCCAGCAGACGAAGTCTGGGGCGATTCGGAGTGGGGACGTCATCCGATTCTTCCAGCACCTGCTCCGCCACGTTCAGGGGGAGATTGTGGTGGTGCTGGATAACGCCGGGATCCACCGGGCGAAAGCAACACAGGCGTTCGTGGGTCTCCACGAACGCCTGTCGCTGGTGTTTTTGCCGCCCTATGCGCCGGAGTTGAACCCGATCGAGCTGGTGTGGGCGTATGTGAAGCGCAATGTGCTGGGGAACTTCTGTGCCCGTTCGGTCTCGGAGCTGAAAGCAAAACTTGTGACGGCTTGGCAGCGGGTTCGGTATATCGACTTGCCTCATCAGCTCATGAATGCGAATCTATGCCGCTATCAATAAGGTCAGATCAGATAGATGAGAGGCATTACGGACATAAAGTAGAGGCGTGAAAGCGATCATTCCTGCGGCGGGGCTGGGCACACGCCTGCGGCCCCTGACCTACACCCGCCCCAAACCCGTCCTGCGCGTCGCTGGTCAGCCCATCATC
>CALPYF020000071.1 GCA_943327755.2 Deinococcus hopiensis KR-140 | reverse complement strand
GGGCTCCGGGCACCCCAGTGCGGTGCGGATATGAGCCGGCAGTGTTTCCGGAAGGTGCGTCGCGATGTGCTGGAGGTACGTGTCGCTCACCGGGAACGCGTCGAACGCCCCTTGCTCGTCGGCGATGAACCCATCGAGACTGCTGGCGATGTAGTACACGAGTTTGCGCAGAACGCCTCCTTACCCGGCGGTGGCCAGTTGGGCACGCTGCGTGCCACTTCTCAGGTGCTGCCACTGCCCGAGCGGCTCATGCAGCTGCGCTTCGAAGAGCGCGGGTTTGGTCAAGTATCCGCTCGCGCCGGCGTCCGCTGCTACCTGCCGATCGACAGGATTCTGACTGCCACTGCGAATAATCACGGGGAGATCGTGCCATCTCACGGAAGCCTGGAGTGTCCGGAGGACCTCCAGGCCTGACATACCCGGCAGATCCAGGTCGAGCACGATCAGGTGGGGGAGAGTGGCGCTGCCCTCCAGATAGGCCGGGGCGGCGCCTCCGGTGCGGATACTGGTCAGTTCAAACCGGTTCCGCGGACTCTGCCACTGCCTCAAGACGTGGACGCGCAGCCCCAGGGGCACGCCAGCACACTTCCACTCGAATACACCATCGACCTCACCGCAGAGCACCGATTCCGCCGCGAGCGCTGGTCGGCAAAAGACCAGGAAAAAGACCACCGTTCGTCGTCAGATGACCCACCAACCCTCACCGCCCCCGCCTACACTGACCCCATGCGCACACCCGGCCTGATCCTGCTGCCCCTGCTCCTCGGCTCATGCACCGTCGACCTGCAAGGCGCAGATTTCGTCGGGCTGCAAGACGCCCGGAAATACATCACAGCCTGCGCCCGCAGCGCCACCGACGTGTACTGCAAAGCCCTCCTCCCCACGCTCGAACGCACCACAGGCGAAGTCACCGTGATCCTGGTCAACCTGGGCGACCAGGACCGTACCGCAGCCATCGAACGCGAGCTCCGCGCACAAGGCCGCACACTCAACGGCTTTCTTGGATCCGCTGCCGCGGACCGGTTCGCCCGCGCCAACATCTTCATCGCCAAAGTCATCCAACCCGGCACCATCACCAGCCTCGACGGACGCACCCACACCGTCACCTGCACCCTCAACGAGCACAACACCAACATCTGCACGATCGACGGCACCGTCAGTGGCTTCAACGCCAACGAGCCAGGCCCCGACATCACGGGCAACATCTTCACCACCATGAACATCCTCCCTTTCAACTGACCTTCTGAACGCCACCGTGGCCTGCACTGACCCAGTGCAGGCCACGCCCGTTCAGCCATCCCGCCACAGGAGGTGACGCTCGTGCCTACACCCAAAACACCCCACGCCCAAGCGCGGGCCGCCCAGGCCCCCACCCCACAGAAGACAGCCGCCCCACCCCAGCCCACACCCACCACCCGCACCTGGAAGCAGACGGCCGCCACCCAGACCGAATCGGCAAACCCCACATCCACCACCCCAAAACGGTAGACCCCGTGTAAGGGGGACGGGAAGCAGATGCGGGTCGGTCGTGGTCGGACGGTGGTGAAGCCGCTGGCGGATGGGACGGACCCGACGGAGGGCGGTTCGCTGTGCGGGTCGCAATTGCCGGGGCGGCCGGGGGTGTTCTGCCGGCAGAGGGCGGGTGTGCGGACGGATCACGTGGGGGAGGGCCGCTGCTGGTTGCATGGTGGTTTGACGCCGACCCGCTCGGGCAGGCGCTACAGCAGCATCACGAGTCGTCCGCGGATCGCGCAGTTACTTGCGAAGTTCGAGGGGGATCCGCATCCGCTGGCCTTGGCGGACTCTGGTCGGATCCCTGGGAGGACGGGATGCACTTCCAGTGGACGGCCTGCATGGTCTCAAGCCTCAGCACATGACACTTCGCTAAAAATGGCGTCCTGAAGGCAGTTTGGCATGACAAGGGGCAGTATCTGAGTCTGTGACGAGCTCAGATACGGCTCGCCTGCATGCTGACACGCTGACCGACCACCTGAAAACCCATCTCCCTCATCGCCGCATTGACGCCCTGAAGCGGCTGGCAGAAGTGCTCCTGGCGGTGCTCCAGGCTGAATCGACACTCCACCGCAAGATCGCACTCCATCTCCCCAGAGCGGCAACCCTGGAATCCAAGACCCGGACGGTCACCCGGGTCTTCCACGAGGCTTAACTAGGGAAGCAGGACGTCTGTGACGTCCTGCTTCCCTTGCTGCCCGACGGCAGGCTCACCCTGATCATGGACCGCACCTTCTTGGGCAGAACAGACGCCCATGAGGACGCTTGCCCGCACCTGGCACTCTGGCCAGACGCCGCTGAACATCTTCGTGCTGGGCGCACTCCTCGCGGGCGCGGTGATCCCACTCGTCTGGTCGATGCTGCCCCATCACGGCAACAGCTGTACCGCCGCGCGAATCCTGCTGGTTGCGCGACTGCTCAAGGTCCTGCCCGCTCGACGGTGGGCCGTCGTGATCGCAGATCGGGAGTTCATGGGGGGCAAGTGGTGCGCATTCCTGCGCTGGAACCGCGGTGGGGGCACCCTCAACTGGCGTGCTGCGGATCCCGAAGGCCAGCGAGGCGACAACGCGAACGATGCGACTCCCTGTTCCAAGGTGACGCCGGATCCCCGTGATGGCGTACCGTGAAGGAGCCTCAGCCTCATTGCTCTGGCCGGCAGGAGGTTCGCAGGCGGCGCGCATGGGAGGGAAGCGATGCACAGAGCCACGGGGTGGACAGCAGCAGGCACACGGGGAACCGGTCGGGGGAAGCGGTGGCTTGTGATGCTGGCCACCTCTGTGCTGGGGCTGGCAGAGGCGGGAGGCGGGGGGCCGCCGACGGCCTCACCGTTCATCCTGACGTTCAGGCTGGACGAGTCCGCGTGGGAGGGTGAGGAGCGGATGCCGTGGAAGGTGGCGGGGACGACCGTCCGGGCACGCGTGGGTGGGGACGAAGACGATCAGGGGTCCGGGACGCTGGTGGGCGCGGGGGTGACCGTCAAGAATTCATCGGTCCGACTCGCGCTGCCCGACCGTCTAGATGACCGCCTGCTCACGCCACTTCCTGACCTGCCCTTGTTCGAGGCCGGATGTGGTATGGCCACATACAGCCTGAGCGACTCGCGTGCCCGCGTGGCCCAGGCGGATCTCGTCGCGACGTACCGTGAAGGGGGCGTGCTCCGGTCGGTGGAACTCGTCCACTGGCTGGAGGAGCCCAGTTCGGGCAGCACTTCGATCGCTGAATACCGTGAGAGCGCCACGTCTGTCCTGATCTATGCCGACCGGCCGGTGACGCTGCAGTACCGAGTCGCGTGTGAGAGTTCGAGGGAAGAGGTGGAATTCCTGTACACCAGTTCCAGCGAGTATGACCTCGATCTTCATCTGCAGCGTGGGTGGAACATGCTGGGAGTGAGCGTGTATGCGTCAAGTGCCCGTGATTACGACCGGACCAGTCTGACGGTCCAGAACTCGTCGCTCAGAGGGTACTGGACGCCGTAGTTCAACCTGCAGTCGAAAGCAGATACCTGTGTTGCAGATGGAGAGGCTTGAAAGCTTTCATTCGGCTGTTCAGTACCGGACTTCTTTTTGGTGTGCGAACACCATTCAGTCCGATCGGGTGCGACTCTGAAGCTGCGCCGTAGAGGCGAATCAGAACGAGTTCCAGGCGCGCAGGGGGCAAGGTCGTGGATGAGACAAACGCAAGCCGCAGGAGGACTACCCGCGGGTCAACGGGGCGTGATGGTGCAGGTGCCCAGGCTGGTGCCGTTGTCCTTGCTGTCGCGGTGACTGCTGGCGTCGCCCTTCACGCTGCCCGCACTCAGGCCGCTTCTGTCGGCGCTGCACACCAGGAAGGTCTTGTCGGCGCGCTGCACGATCACCAGCAGTGCCTCGGCATCGGCACTGATCAGCAGGCTGCCCTTCTCACTGCCGCGCGTGGCGCTGCCCGCGAACCCCTCGTCCTCGTCCGGTTCGTCCAGGCTGACCGCGAAGGTCCCCACCCCGGGGAAGGCGACGTCCCAGCGCTGCCCGACCTTCAGGCTCACGGGCCACTTCAGTGCCGCCGGGGTCACGGTGCCGCCCGCCGCGCCGGACGCGACCGTGCACGTTCCGGCGGCCACGCCCGGGTCCTTGCTGTTCTGGTAGGCCTTGGCGCTGCCGCGCATCGTGCGGTCCACCATGCAGGTGAGGAAGGTCTTGTCGGGCCGCCCGACAATCAGCAGCAGGGTGTCGCCGTCCAGCGTGAACAGCGCGTCCCCCGTCTTGCCGCTCTGCGTGGCGGTGCCGGGGTAGTCACCGTCACTGTCCTTCGCGCCCAGTTTCACGCTGTACGTGCCGCCCTGCGAGAACGTGACCGTCCACGCCTGCCCTGACGCCAGTGCCGGAGGCCACGCGCCCGACTGGGTGGAGACCGTGGTGCCGGACGTGCTGGTGCCTGCCGTCCTGGCCTTCAGGCTGACCACGCAGTCCCCGGTGCGCGTGCCGTTGGACTCCAGGTTCGGGAAGGCGTACAGGCTGCCGGTCCAGTCGTTGCTGCCGGCCTTCACGCCGCCGGGTTCCACCACGCAGCTGCTGTACGCCTTGCCGTCCGGTGTCCACTCGACCCAGACCTCGTTGTCCTCCTGGTTGTAGTAGAAGAACGCCGTCTGGTCCTTGCTGCCGCTGCGCGCCCGGCCCTTGAGGCCACCGTCGTCGGTGACTTCCGTGAAATCGGTCGTCCAGGTGCCGGCCGCCGCGCCACCCGTGACGCGCACCGTGCCGGTCACGCTGGCCCGCCCGGTCACCAGTGCCGGGGGCCACACGCCGCCGCCCGCCCCGGCACTGGTGTTCGCGGTGGGGGTCACGGCCGCGCCGCCGCCTTTGCGGACCACGAAGCCCGTCACGTTCGGCGTGATCAGTCCCCACGCCAGCGCCAGGGGCCGCATGAACGACGTGCGGGAATTGTTGTTGCCCGCCACGCCCGCCGAGTGCACCCCGATCAGCGCGCCGTTCTCGTCGAATACCCCGCCGCCCGAGTTGCCGGGGCCGGTCTGCGCGTCATGCTTCACCCACTGCCGCCCGCTGCTGCTCAGGTCTTCCCCGGTGAAGCCGCCCACCGACCCGCGCGAGAACGATAGGGTCATGCCGCCCGTGCCCTGAAAGCCGAACACGTAGATGTCGTCTCCGATGCTCAGGGTGTTCGAGTCTCCGACCTCCACGTAGGGCAGGTTCAGTTTCCCGACGGGTTTTTCGTTGCGGTCCTCCATGATCTGCACGATGGCCAGGTCCAGGTTGGGGTCGGCGGCGATGACTTTGCCCCAGTACGTGAACACGGGTTCCTTGTCTGCGAACTGCACGACGCGCACCTGAATCCACGGGGAGAGTTGCCGGGTGTCCGGATCGCCCACCACGTGGTAGTTCGTGAGGATGAATCCCTGCGGGCTGATGATGCTGCCGGACCCGCGCGAGCCGTCCAGATCGCCGTTCGCATCGGTGGGCAGGAGCATGACGGTGGCCTGGATGATCCGCTCGCGCGTGGGTTTCGGTAGGGCCTGCGCGCCTGCCGTGGACAGCGCGGAGGTGCCCAGCACTGAGGCGGTCAGCAGGGCCGCGCCCGCCAGTCCCTTCAGGGTTTTCATAGGGTATTGAACAGCAGGTCAGGTGCTGTTGCCTATCCCCCCGCAGCGGGCATCACGTGCCGGACACACCCGCCTCGGCGAAGGTGGGCATCTCGCACGGCGTGGTGGTTGTCCCGAGCAGGATGGGTGGCCAGCACGCTGCCCTCGCCTACTCAGAAGTCGGCGGGGCGGCGTGCTGGTTGAGCGACGCACGTGCACTGGGGGACCGCTGTGGTGTCCCCGGGATGTGGACCGGCCATCTCCGGCAGTCCATCAGTTCACCCGCTTGAAGTCTTTGTGGAGCAGGAAGCGGAGCTGACCTGCTCCCCGCAATCGGTTCCAAACCCCGTTTAGGGTTGGGCAAGGTTGTGAGCGAGTATGGCCAGGACGACACGGAGACGGAGCGACCGCAACGTTTTCGACTGCACGGAGCGAATCTGAGCCTCGACCAAACTAGTGGATGACCACAGGCTTGGCTTGATCTAAGCTGAGGGATGGGGCGACAGAAACAGTTTGTGGTGGCGTTGACGGCACACGAGCGGCAGGAACTGACGGACATGACCCGCAAAGGAGTCCACAGTGCGCGGGTGATGACCCGCGCACGCCTGTTACTGCTCAGTGACCAGGGACTGAAGGATCGGGACGTCGCCGAGCGGGTGGGCGTCAGCACCGTGACGGTGGCGTCCATCCGACGCAAGTTCGTACAGGGCCGCCTTCAGGCCGCCCTGTACGAAAGAGCCCGACCGAAACAGCCGCCCAAACTTGATGCGCACGGGACGGCCATCCTCATTGCCGAAGTGTGCTCCGCGCCCGTCGGGCGCGAAACCTGGACGATGCAGTTGCTGGCTGATCGACTGGTGACGCTGGGGATCGTGGACAGCATCAGTGATGAAACTGTCCGGCGTACGCTGAAAAAAACGTCCTCAAGCCGTGGCAGGTCGAGAGTTGGTGTGTCGCCCAGGTAGGCGCAGACTTCGTGTGGTGTATGGAAGCCGTACTGGACACTTACGCCCTCCCCTACGATACCCGTCGGCCCGTGATCTGCTTCGACGAAAAGTCGTACCAGTTGGTCGATCATGTGCGCGATCCGCTGCCACCCGTGCCGGGATACCCGGCACGGGTCGATCATGAATACAAACGCTGTGGCACGGTGAATTTCTTCGTGGCCTTCGAACCGCTGATGGGTCAGCGCACCGTGACGGTCACGGAGCGGCGAGGGAACGCCGAGTTCGCGGCGCAACTTCAGGCGCTGGACGTGCGGTACGCAGCAGCAGATACGATCGTGCTGGTGCTGGATCAGCTGTCGACGCATAGTCCGGCCGCGCTGTATCAGTACCTCCCGGCGGAGGAGGCGCGTCGGCTGAGCCGACGCTTCGAATGGGTGTACACGCCCAAACATGCGTCGTGGCTCAACATGGCGGAACTGGAGTGGTCAGTCCTGCAACGACAGTGTCTGGGGCAGCGCTTGGCCAGTGTGGACGCAGTCGAAGCGGAATTGCTGGCGTGGGAAACTGACCGCAATGCGCGGTCGGTGCGGGCGAATTGGCAGTTCTCGATATCGGCGGCACGGGACAAACTCAAGCGCCACTACCACGTCAATGAATAGCTATCTTCATGCCTGTGGTCATCCACTAGGACACCACCGGAGTGCCCTATTCTGAAGATATTCTTCCCGTTCAGTACTTGCGATTGTGCCGCAGTCTCGTCGGTGAGGCCGCGCCGGGCACCCTGCGGGCTCAGAGGGGTTGAGCGGCTGTGCTGTACCGTTTCAGGGGTCATCCCGCCCTCCGGTCCTTCGCGTTGTCTCTGGTTATGCACTGGAGTCTCTTCTATCGTACGTAGTTCTGAAAGGCGGTGCGGGTTGCTGACCGCGCGCTGTCACGCCAGTACAGCGAAACGCCTGACGCATCCTGACCGTCTTGATGTGAGCGGCTGATCCTGTGAAGGCGTTGCGTGCCCTTCGGCATTCCCATGCCCTTGACGGCACTCACTCAATCAGGTCAGTGCCCAAGCCCGTGTCTGCTCATGATCCCCGCTGACTGTTCATTGACTGTGCGCCGTGCAGTTGCGTGATTTCTAGCCGAGTCAGGCAACGGGAACAGAGACGCGCTCTGCATGGTCAATGTGACAGGCGGGAGCGCGTCCAGGTCACCTCCACCTGATTCCTGACGGTTTGCACGCCGGCATGCGCCCACGTCAGCTGCTCAGTGATCTGATGATCGGACCAGGTTTCAACTTCGCCGGTGAGCACCACTTCTCGCTTGGCGATACTGACGTGTACCTTGCGCAGCGAACCGTGGCGCCGCAGTGCCTGTTGCAACTCGCTCTGGAGTGCTTCAGCGGCCACCGGAACGCGCCGGGTCAGGTAGATCATGTTGCTCAGGCGGCGCACGCCTATCACGTGCCACAGACTATGTTCAGCCATCAAACGCTGGTAGTGCCACTCCACGTCACCGCTCAACGTGACACACCCACGCGCCGATGACACATGAACGGCCTGCCCCTGGAGAAACACGTGCCCGCGCAGCGTCAGGGCGATCTCATGCGTGAGGGCGAGATCATCGCGCCGGTGGGCGAGGGGGAGGGCCACCGTCAGGTCCTCGTGCAAGGAGCGCACACCACGCACCTGTAGCGCAACTCGGCGTGCTTCCAGCGCAGCGGCGTAACTCGGCACGGATCCTGTGAATGTTACGTGACCGTCCTGCACATTCACGCCAATATGGATCTGCGGAACCGAAGGTTCAAGCGCGAGGGCCCGCTGCACTTCAGCGCGCAGGTCCTGATCGGTCAACGTGTGCCGCATAGCTGCTCCTCGGATCCAGAGGGACTGGGCAGCGCCCCCGGAAGTGCGAGCACCCTAGCTGCCACCTGTAACCGGCGAGTTACCGCTCCGCCTTTAGCTGCCTTTCAGGAACATGGGGACCCTGAGGCCTAGACTACTGAAACCGGAGGCTCCGTTCTTTCCACAGAGCCCTGCCCATTTTCCAGTCGTTCTTTAGCGTCACGGCAGCCCGCACCCACTCTGGGGTTCCGGCGGGAGTGCACCCATGTCCGGCATCCAGATTACGACTTTCGGACATACCTCATTCTCTCGGGAGGGCCAGCCACTCACCTGGACGGCTGTCAGTGCCCGTGATCTGCTGCAGTACCTGCTGTCCTTTCCAGATGGCCGGACACGCGCTCAAATTATCGACGGGCTCTGGAATCAGGACGATACGGCGCAGACCAACAATCACTTCCGCGTAACACTGCACCGGTTACGCGGCACGCTGGGCGCTCATGACACAGTTGAAGAAGACAGCGGCCGGTACCACCTCTCCCCGGACATGTGGCGGCACACAGACATTTACGCCTTCCACCGTTCTCTCATTGAGGCTGAGCGGACCGGCCCCGAGGGTTCCATTCCAGCTCTTCACCGCGCCGTGCTCTACTATCGAGGCCCGTTCCTGACCGATGTGACCGCCGAATGGGTCGCCTGTCCAAGAAGTGAACACCAAGCGGCATACACGCAGGCTCAGCTGGATCTGGGTGCCGCGCAGTGCGTACGAGGCGCGTGCCAGGAAGCTGTCACGTGTCTCACTCAGGCCCTGAGACTTGATCCTTATCTGGATGAAGCGGTGCACGAACGGTTTATGGCCTGTCTCTCGGTTGTTCAGGGGACATCTGCCGCACTGGAACACTACCGGCGATACATGAATCTCCTGCAGCGAGAGTTCTCTGCCCTGCCGGCGCTGCCCACCTGGCAGCTCGCGCAACGACTGCAGTCCGGCGCGTCTGTGTGTCCCCGAGTGGAAGGACAGGCGCCCCTACACCGCGCCGCGGATCAGTCACCGTTGGCTCCAAGCAGTCATTGTCACGGGAATCTGCGGCGCCTCATTACTGAGGATTTGCTGCGTCAGTCGATCTCCCCTACATCCAGCTTGAGCTTCGTCGAACGAACAACGGCGGGCGTGAAGGTCGTCTGGAACGGTACGCCCCGACTGCTCTCATTTCAATTGGAAGCCACTCGCCTGAGAAGTGGCTCAGGGTCCGTTGAAGAGGTGGAACTCTGGTCGAGCCTGGGTGACGACCTGGTCATTCAACTCAGTCGCGTCTGGAACGGCCCGGGAGCTTGGCAGATTCAGCGCTGGTGCTGAGCAGGCTGGTCACCGACTGGTAACACCCCTAGCGCAGTCTGTACGAGCGCTGCGGCGCTGGAGGATGCAATGTGGACTGCATGTGGTATGAGCGGGTTCGGCTGGTTCAATGTTCTTCTGTTCGCCGTGCTGGCTATTCTTGTTCTGATGCGGTTCTGGCCGCTGCTCCCACGTGCCGACAGCGCCATGACCCTGCTCAGGGAACGGTACGCACGGGGCGACATCACCCGTGAGCACTTTGAGCTGATGCGCGCGGATCTGGAGGTGGCGCGCCGAGACAAGGACCCATAAGCAACAATCGGGACGTCCTTGACCGAGAGGCTCAGGGGTCAGTGGAACCCTCCTCTCATCCCGACAGCGCACACTGACACTGACAGGAGCTATGATCCTCTCGTTCCAATCTCAGCTTCTGCATCGAGGAGAGTGATGGCCCATGCCCTTCCACTCGTCCGTTCAACCTGCTCAAGACGCCGATCAGTCGCTGTCTACCTGGCAGTGGGAAGGCGGCGCCCCTGAATCGCCTGAAGCTGATAGCAGTCAGATTTCAGACGATACCAATGGATGCTGGCGGATTTGCCTGACGTTGCTCGGAGAAGCCTTCACGCTCCGCGAAGCAGCCAAACAGGGAGGCTATACCTTCGACCACGGCTCCTGGAGACACATCTTCATGTCGCCTCCATCGTCCTCCCGGGATCACACCAAAGCCCGTCAGTTGCAGGCACTGGTGATAGATGAAGCCCGCCGCTTTGCGGGTGGGACTCAGGCCAGTGAGCCTGTATTCATCCTGAACGACTCTACGCTGTGATTGGCGTGCTGATGGGGAGCGGAGTGGCGTCCTTGGCTCACATAGCCTGGTCAAATCTGAGTCACTCGCTCAGCCCCCTGCACGCCAGAATCCGGGGAAGTGCACCATGAATGCCGATCTCCATCTGGGTCTGGCATTCATCGTCGCAACCGCCATTCATGGGGGCCCGTTCATAGCGATTCGGCGCAGCGCAGCTGAGCGTGAACCAGCCGCGCTCTTTACCGGGATTGTCGGACCGCGCGTGAACGTCTATGACTATCAACGCTCCGACACGATCTCAGGGCGACTTCAGGGCGCCACCTATCATCTCTATGATGCATTGACGCATCAGCGACTCCGCTGCACTATACACGGTGCAGATTTCGATGGCATAGACGACCAGAACCAAATCTTGTTCTGCGGAAGAGTAGAGGGGCTTCGGATCGATATTTATGACGCCGATTTTGAAACAACGTATGTCTTCACGGCTGTCCCAGTATGGCAACGACGAAGTCGGCGTCACAGTCCGCTGCACTATTGATCTTCCCGCTCCGAAACAGGAAATGATTCAATTCCGGATACTCACTATCCCGTTTAGGGCTCGCGCCATGACCTGTTCAATGGCTCCTAGAGGGCAAAAAATGGAGACTGTCTGGCTAAATGAAACCTCTATCACAGTTGAGGTGGTAGTGCTCCAGGGATGACTTCCAGAATCTGACCCTTTCGAAGAGAGGGACGAGCACACTGGAGCTCACCATGGGGAAACAGCGAAAAACCTGGAGCACTGACCTGAAGGAAGCCATCGTCCTGAGCGTGCTCCGTGGTGAACTCGGGGTCGCTGAAGCAGCCCGGCAGCATGGCGTGAACGAAAGCCTGATCCACACGTGGAAAACCCAGTTCCTCGAGGCGGGCCGAGCCCGCGTCTTGGGCAGAACGGCACCCGTATGGGGCCTGCCCGCCTCGCTGGGGACCGGCACGATCATGGGATCACACAGGTGGAGCGGGAGAATGATCGTCTGAAGCGCATCCTGGCAGAAAAGGAACTGGAGCTCGATATCGCGCGAAAAGTGCGACGGCTCTGACGCTGGACGACCTGCTCGTCCTCTGGCAGAGCCAACCCCAGCTGAGCCTTCGGCGCTTCGCGCAGTACGCCAGCGTGCCGTACTGGCGCCTACGGGATCATCAGCACAGCGCGCAGGCGCGCTGTGCCCGTCAGCAGCAGCGGGATGAAGTACAGGAGAAAATCCGCCAGGTCGCCCTGCACCACCCGACCGCTGGGTATCGGTTGCTGTACCACGAACTCAAAACTCAGGGGGAAGAGATTGGATTGCACAAGATCCGCGTCGCCCTCGGGGAATTGCACCTTCACCCACCTCAGCCTCGGAAGACCCGGAAACCTTCCCCGAAGGTTTCCGCACCACAGGACTGGCCTGAAGGTCGACGGGTGCAGATTGATGCGACACGGCTGTCGCTGTCCGACGGGGTCTGCTGGATCTACTTCGTGCTGGACGTTCCATCACGGGTGGTGCTGGCCAACTGTGTGGTGCGGAGCCTGTCAATGCACCTCGCGAAATGGACGCTCGACGAGGCGATGACCGTGCTCAGCGCTCAGGGGATCGCGGAGTGCATCCTGGTGCAGAGTGATGGGGGCAGCGATTTCACCAGTGACCTCTTTCAGCAGGCCTGCTTGACGTATGGCCGCTGGGTCCGCTGCAAGGTGTC
>CALPYF020000070.1 GCA_943327755.2 Deinococcus hopiensis KR-140 | reverse complement strand
CGAGCGGTCGTGAGCCACGTACGGATCGGGTGGCAGATCCTGAGTCAAGCCGTGCGGTGGGGGAGCGACACGTTCTGGGACTGTCTCCAATTGCTCAGGACGCCATTCCCAACGCCCAGCACATCAATTGCCCAAAGTGTCAGGTGCTGAGGAAGCGGGCAGTATCGGGGCTCGTCACAGACCCAGATACCGCCCTTTGTCATGTCGCACTGCGTTCAGGACGCCATTTCTCGTGAAGTGTCAGGTGCTGAGGGCGCACTGGACACACTGACGGCGTTCAACCAGTGCGCCATTGACACTGCACAGCGTCTTAGCGGGAAAAACCGTTCGAACTCTGGCGCGACCCCTGAACCGGAAGCTCAACCTGGACCTGATCCGGGAGAACTGGGATGAGCTACGTCGCCTGACCGTTTCGGTCAGGCAGGGAACGGTCACGGCATCGCTGCTGATGAGCAAACTGGCGGCGTATCCCCGGCAGAACAGCCTGGCCCAGGCCCTGGGTGAACTGGGCCGTATCGAACGTACGCTGTTCACCCTGGAGTGGCTGAGCAGTCCGGCGCTGCGCCGCCGGGTGCATCAGGGGCTGAACAAGGGAGAAGCGCTCCATTCACTCACGCGGGCGGTGGTCCTTCACCGAGGTGGCGAGGTCCGGGACCGGTCCAGGGAGGCGCAGGATCTGCGGGCCAATGGCGTCGGGCTGCTGGTGGCGATGATCAGCGCGTGGAATACGGTGGCGCTGCAACGGGCCATCAAGGACATGCGGCGGGACGGGCAGGACGTTCCGGAGGAACTCCTGCCCTACCTGTCACCGCTGGGCTGGGAACACATCGGCCTGACGGGGGATTACTCCTGGCGCACGTTCGTGGAGTCCAATCCGGAAAACGCCTTCCCAGAGGGCTAATTTCCCTTAGCGTACAATTTTTTGCCAATCGTGTAGTCAGGCCTTATGGGGTAATAACCGTCCAAAAAGCGGCCCATTTCTATCTTCCAGCCATGAAACAGGTATGGAGCTTTAAGCGCCTCTCACTTACCCTCCTCACCCTCTTGATGACCGCCACGTTCTCAGCACAGGCTGAAGGAGGCGGGGCCGTCGGTGGAGGGGGATGGAGCGCTGTGCCGCCCAAATCGACTAGCACCCCGGGGTCATGACCTTGATGCAATCCGCGGACCAGCAGATGTCCACCGTTTCCCCAGATCTTGAACGCGTGCCTTGGCCCGGAGCTCACTCCACTCAAAAGCCAGTCATTCACTTCGATTGCAGTGACGCCTTCTTCCGTGCACAACTGCTCGCAGCGGTCGCGCCAGTGGTGGACGTCTGCGAGAAGAGTCCTGTTCAGGTCATCATCGACCTACCCGTCGGACGCTTCTTTGAACGCCTTCATGACATTTACCGCCCGACCATTGTGTATACGCCCAATGCCTGCCAGGAGTATCTGGCGTACCTGTCTTCCCTCGGTGTTCTCGTGCTGAACCTCAGCGACTTCAGCCGGGACAGCTTGATGGTCTCCACCAGCCTCGTCGCCGCATTTCGCGGATGGGGTAAACACTACACCCTGAATGCACACGCCAGTGCTTTGACAGCCTTTGAACTTAAGCTCGTTCATCACATCGCCATGGGGCTGAGCAATAAGAAAATCGCCTCGGTGCTCGAGGTGAGCGAGGGCGTTATCAAGAATGGCGTGTTGAAGGTGTTCGGGAAGCTCAGCGTCAAGAGCCGCGTCCAGGTGGCGCTGCACTATTTCGGGCACCCGCAGGGCACTGCGAGCAGGAGCGCCGCACATGGTTGAGTGGCGGCCAGGCGGCCAGTCACGTGCGTTCTGCGAGGGCCACTGGCGGGCGGACCGCGCACTCTTCCCAGCGGTGGATGAATTCCGCACACACTGCGCGTACCTCGATGAAGCTGAACCCCATTTCATCCTCGTGCGGCAGGCCAGCACCGGAACGCTCATCTTCCGTGTGTCGCTCATGGGGCATGGAGTTCAGGAGGTGTACGGACTACACCTGCGGTGGCGGCCCTCCCAGATCCTGCACGTTGCCTGCCGCATCGGGAATCAGGCCAGTATTCTGGAATTCGACCTGGCCGAGGGAACGTGCCTCACCCTGTACTCTGGCGCCGCGAAACTCTCAAGTTGTGAACTGACCGTGGACGGATTGACGCTGTGCGTGGCCTTTCGGGACGGCGAAGGGTCCCACATTGCCCTGATTCAGCGGTCACGGCCTGAAACCCTGACGCGGGTGTACTCCACCTTGCTCCTGATCTCCAACGCTTTCTTGTCCGAAGACCGGCGGAGCGTGGCGTTCACCGCGTACTCTCCCCGTTCCCTGCTGGATCACCGAGCGTTCCTGCTGAAGATGGGTGGTCAGGCGGATGACGTCACCCTGCTGGACGTTCGGGGAGGTAGCGCCCGCGTGGAAGGCTGGACGAGTCGTGAGGCGCTATTCCTGCGGAGCGACGCGGAGGGTCATGACCGCCTGTACGCTTACGCCCTGACGACCCGGGAATGCACGCCGGTGGACACCCAGTGTCAGGACCTGCAGTGCGTTACCGTTCCAGTGGACGACGGAGTGCCCACTCTCCTGGCATACATCGACGGAACGGACACGCGCGTTCAGGTGGAGTCCCACGCCTCCAGCCACTACCGGGTGCCCGGCACGGTGAACTGGATGGCGCACTGCGGCACGCACCTGCTGCTCCTCACCTCCGCGATCCTCAGGGTGCCGTCCTTGCATACGCTGCACCTCGCGACGGGCGTCTCCGCGCACCCAGAAGCGTCTCACGGGGAGGTCAGCCATCACCTGGCACCGGGACCCCGCCACGCCGTTCCGTACTACCGCGTGCAGGGCGAACGTCACAACGGCCGCGCTCTGATCTGCCTGAAAGGCGGGCCTGGGGATTTCTGGACCAACCAACAGGATTTCATCGTGAGTGCCGCCCTGGAGCTAGGCTACGCGGTGTTCCTTCCCAACCTGCGCGGCTCGGGTGGACAGGGCACTCTTTACCGGCAAGCCCTGGTCAAGCAGTGGGGAGAGGTGGATCTGGAGGACCTCACCACCGTTCACCGTCAGGTCCTGGCGGCGGGTTACGCTCCGCAGTGCGTGGATGTGTTCGGGCACAGTTATGGCGCATACCTGGCGCTGCTGGCAGCTGCCAAGCTCGACGTGTCGGTCGTCGTGGCCTGGGCGGGCCTCACGGACCTCTTGCATGCGAACCAAGCCTACCCGGACCTGAAGTATTACCTGCACACCCACCTGGGTGACGTGGCCGCAGCTCCCGAGACGTGGCGCGCGAGGAGCCCCATGGGCGTGCGGCCGCGACCTGGAACGCGCGTCTGTCTGCTGCACGGTCAGGACGACGCGGTGGTGCCAGTGGCGGAAAGTCAGCGCCTACAAGCCCGCTGGGGAGCGCTGCAGACCACCCTGGTGCAACTGCCGGGCATGGGGCACGCGGCCACCACGCCCGGGCAGCGCGCCACCCTTAAAAGCACGTTGCAACGCGCCCTCAGCAATGGAGTTTCCTATGGATGAACCCCCATATATCAAGCAGCCGGTCGGAGCAGACGCCGTAGGATGCGGCATTCCCCTCCAACGCTTCTTGGCTGGCATTAAGGACCCCGCCTCGCTCTCCTCCCTGGACTGGTGTCACTTCTACGACTTCGTGGTGGCTGCGTATGGACACGACCGTGATTCCCGGCACCGCGTGTCTGAACTCAGCGACCTGCTGCGCGACCACGGCCTAAGCCACCACGCGAACCTAGCGGTGCTGTACGCGCACGGCCTGTACATCCTGGCGCGACAAGAAAAACGGCCGCTGTACCGCGGCGGATTCAACCCTTAAGGAGCACCATGGCCAAGATTGACTTCACCACCGGACCGCGCGACGACCTCTGGCAGCTGCTGGAGGCGTTCGGCCTGCGTCCCTCGCAGAGTCGGGCACGCGAGAACACCACTGTCAACGTCAGCTGGATGGTCCCCCCGTACCTGGAACGGAATGAACTGCCCGCGTACGGCCTGAAGTTTCACCTGTCCGGGTCTGTGCTGAACGCCGTGATCCTCATGCGCACGGTCGTGCCGCGCCTCCTCGAAAGGCAGTACCACTTCAAAACCGCCAGCAGCCTGGAGTTCATCACCATGCTCAATGCCGGTTTTCTCGGCATCACCCAAGTGGGCAAGCTGGTGACGGTCTACCCTCGCAACTCGGATGAACTTCGCGAGCTGGCGGACCTGCTCGTGGATCTCACCGAGGGTTTCGATGGGCCGTTCGTGCCTTCGGATTACAAGCTGGACGCGCGCGGAAGCGTTTACTACCGGTACGGTGAGATCGCCAGCGAGGAAGGCCAGCGGGACAGCGCTTGCCCGGAGGAGCTCAACTTCGAGGACACCCGCACGCCGGTCGCTCCGGTGCCAGACTGGGTGATAGACCCGCTGCGGCACCGGCGGCACGAGAACACCCGCGCGACCCTCCCGGAGAACCTAGTAGTTCTCGACCCGCTGCGTCAACGGGGCAAGGGCGGAGTGTTCCGCGCCCTGCAAATCGACACGCACCGTGAGCGTCCAGACGTGCCTCGGGTTCGCCGCGTGATTCTCAAGGAAGCCCGCCGGCTGGGAGAGGTCAACCGGCAAGGGGTGGACGCGCGTGACCGGCTGCGCTGGCAATACCGCTGCCTCCAGGCGCTGGAAGCGTGTCCGCAGTTTGCCGAAGCTATTGAACTGTTCAGCGTGGGTGAAGACCTGTTCCTCGTCATGGAGGACGTCGGCGGACGCAACCTCAACGAGTACCTGCTCGATGAGCCTTATACGTTGGCTGACGCATACCACATCCTGCGGGAGGTGCACGCGGCCATGCGTGCTGCCCATAGCGCCGGTATCACCCTGTGCGACATCTCACCGGACAACGTCCTGATAGGGGAGAACAACCGCATCTCCCTGTCAGACCTGGAGGACTCCGCTGGAGTGGGCGCGCCTCTTCAAGGGGGCCTGGGCACGCCAGGCTTTCACCCGAAGCGGGTTGAAGGTGAACTCGAGACTGGAATCGCGCGGGATTATTACGCGCTTGGCGCAGTCGCCTATGCCCTTAGCGATCCCCATTGGTACCGCCGCTGCCGCGAGGCCGTCGGGGACATGGCGATCTGGTGGGACCGTCCGGCGCTGCCCAGCCACGCGGACGTCCACCTCAGGGCCGTGATTGAGCACTGCCTCGTCGAGCCCACCGACTTTCACTTGGAGAAGGCCGAACGTGCGCTCGCGGCCCTTCAGGCGCCCCTTCCCAGTCCAGCTGGTTGGCTGGTCGCCAACGCCTGATCCTTTCTCGGAGGTTCCCATGAGTCAAGTCACAGTGAGTTTAAACCAGGTCGAAAAGACCTACACGGGCGGGAAAGTCGCCCTCAGCGATGTCAACCTGAGCCTGGAAGCGGGCCGCTTTGTGGCGCTGATCGGTCCGAACGGCGCGGGCAAGTCGACGTTCATCAACTTGGTGTGCGGGGTGCTGCAGCCCACCCGCGGTGAGGTGAAGCTGCACACTGCCCGTCACGCGGACATCGGCTGGTGCAGTCAGATGCAGATGGTGGACTGGTACCTCAGCGTTCGCGACAACATTGCCATGGGCGCCCGCTTCGCCGGTCTGTCCACGGGCGAAGCCCACGCGGCCACGAACGCCATCCTCACGCTGCTGGACATGGATAGCTTCGCCGACAAGAAGTGCGACTTTCTCTCCGGAGGTCAACTGCAGCGCGTGCAGATCGCTCGGGCGATGGTGCACCGCCCGCAGGTGCTGATTCTCGATGAGCCCACAGTCGGCCTGGACATTGAAGTGTGCGACCGGCTGCTCGTGGAGTTGAAAGCCCGCGCCCATGGGGGCGCCACGGTCGTGGTGTCCTCGCATGACCTGGACTTCCTCGAGCGGTTCTGCGACGACATCCTGTTTATCAACGAGGGCCGCGTGCTCGCCTTCGAACCGAAGCAGGCGTTCATGAAGCGCTTTGCGGCGACGGACCTAATTACCATCGAGTACGCGGGAGACCTCGGCCCAGAAGCCCTCGAGGAACTGCACCCGCTTGTGCTCGCCATGGACGATGTCCGTCCGCTGCAGGTACACCTGCCCCGAGGGCAGGACCTGGCCGCTCTCATGAAGAGCCTGACCCGCAGCGTCGACATCATCGACGTGCAGCGCACCGCTCAAGGCCTGCGGGAAGCGTATCTCAACATCAAGACAACCGAAGGAGCCGCAAAGTGACGCACATGAACATCCTAGAGAACCCAGCGGTGTCCCGTTCCCGCCCCCCCATGACGTTCTTGCGCGGATTTCTCGTCGTGGTGGAATTTGAGATTAAAGCGCTCCGGTATTCCAGCGGCACCCTGCTCACCCAAGCGGTGGTTAACCCGGCGGTATACCTGCTCCTGCTGGGCGCTGGTATAGCCAGCGCGATTGCCAGCGCGCGCGGTGTGGAAGACCTCAGCGGGTACCTGGCGTTCCTCGTTCCCGGTGTGATCGCTGTACAGGCGCTCAACACCTTCCACCGGGTGATGTGGCGCGCCGCCGTCGATCGCCAGTGGGGCCTGTCCGCGATGAAGCGCGTGTACGGTGTCTCTCCCGCCGCGTACGTGCCGGGCATGCTGGTCGCGCCCGCTGTACTCGCCCTGGCGCAGACAGCCACCATCGCCTTGTGCGCCGTGCTGCTTGGCTTACGCTTCACGCCTGAGCAACTGGGGTTGTTCGCCGCCGGCACCGTCCTATCCGCCCTGTTCTGGGGCTGTCTGGGGCTGCTGGCCACCTACGCCCTGCAGAAGCAAGACCGCCGCAACACCATCGTCAACCTGCTGTTTCTACCGTTGACCTTCGCCGCTCCAACGTACTACGCGTTGGACGCTATGCCCACCTACATGCAGGTGATTGCCGCCGTGAACCCCCTGACCTACCATGTGCAGTCCATGCGCCCTGAGGACGGAGTCACCGCCGTCAGCCTGATGATCTCCGGCCTCCTGGTACTCTCCTGCCTGATCGCGACAGTCTGGAAAGTCGCCCGTACCGAACTGCTCTCCCGAGGCCACGCATGATGACCGACGAGACCTCCACCTCCGCAGAGAGGGCCTTTACAGCGTACCGGTACCGTCCTGTGCCTCACATTGAGCTGGTGCCCGCGCCCAGTCAACGCCCGTGGATGTTGGCGACTCCCGGCGCGTTCGCCAACCGCTGCATGCCGCTGCATGTGGCCAACCAGCAAGGGTGGGAACTGCTCAGCAGCCAGACCATCGAGCTGATGTGGAACGGTCGCCTGGGGCCCGACGGGCTAGTTGTGCGCTACCCCGACGGCGACCCACCCCTGGATAACAACGAACCCGTCTTCGGCAACTTCGGAAACGGCATAGCCTCCTGGCGCATTCCGTACATCTTCCGAACACCTCCCGGCATCAACCTGCTCGTTCGCGGTCCCAGCAACCGCCCCCGAGACGGCGTCACCTTCCTCGACGGGTCAATCGAGTCGGACTGGCTCCCGGTTCCTGTCACGGTGAACTGGAAACTCACGCGGCCCGGCCTCGTCACCCGTATCGAAGCGGGCGAGCCGTTTGGCATGATCATTCCCTACCAGCGGACCCTCGCGTCGGAGTTCCGTCCAGTTATACGCGACCTGACGGACGATCCGGAACTCACGGCCTTCATGGCGGAGCACACCGCGCGCCGACGCGAGCGAATGGAAATTGAAAAGGCGTATCTCCAGACCGATGAATCGCCCCGGCCCCTCTGGGATACCTCCTACGTCCGCGGTCAGATGGGCTCCTGGCCTTACTCACAGGTTCCGCAGGTCAAGATGGGGCTCAAAGCCTTCGAGCGTTTCGACGCGCACAGAGAGGAAGGGGTGGCTGTTAGCGACCCACCAATGCCCGCAGGCGCGCGGGGCGTTACATGCCCCTTTACGGGCCTGAGCCACCCCCAGGGTCCGTCCAGCTGAACCTAAGCGGCGAGTTCCTCTAGTCCAGCGGTCCACGGACCGCTGGACGCCTTTGTGAACGGGCAGCCTATTGGCAGTCGCGCTTCTCAAAAGGACATCAGCGTGCTGAGCACTGGCCAATGCTCAGCCGGGGCACCTGAAGAAGAGCAAGCTTGGAGCGAGGAACGGCATTGAAAAGGTAAACCCTAAATTCCTCCGCGCACGCTTCGCTGTCCTGGCTCTGGAAACTCGGGCGCCGCCCAGGTTCTCTAACCTGCCCGTGACAGCTGTTCAACGAGAGGGTCCTCTCATCCCGCAACACGGACTGGCAGAACAGCACCTCGTGCGCGAGCAGTATCATTCCCAAAAAGCACTTCTCGTACGGGCATCTATCGGTGGCTGACCTCTGGATCCTTCGCGCCTGACGCCTCATGGTGTGACGGGAAGCGTTCACTCACCTTCTGGGCAAATCTGTTCACGCTGCTAAATTCGACGGGCTATCTTACGCGGGTCTTTTCCGGAGGTATTGTTGACACCGCACCCTATTTTCCAGGAAGTCAGTGCTGGACGGTACGCTCAGGGACTGGCCTTGTACGCTGAACTCAAGGTGCCAACACCTCAAGATGAACGTTGGGCCGGGTACTGTCTGTTCGCACTCGGGCGCCTGCTGGACGCCAAGGACATGCTGCTGCGCGCAAAAGCACGCGGATGTGTGGAAGCTGGCCTGGAATTCACCACTGTGTTGCGCAGCCTTGGGGACATGGACGCCGCGATGACGGAAATTACGTTACTGCCCCTAGACCGACTGGCTCCGCTCGAGCAGGGGTACGCGCTCCGGGAGAAAGCTGCGTTGCTGCTGCACAACGGAGACCTGATTGCCGCGCGGGAGGCCTTGGAGCGGGCGTGGTCGGTACTGGGCGGCACGCACCCGACAAGTTCGCTGGTGGCTCAGACGGCTCAACTGCTCGGCTACACCTACCACCGACTGGGCCGAGACGCCCCAGCGCGCCATTACCTGAATGTCGCCCTGCAGAATGCCAGCGGAGCCAAAGGCCTGCAGCCCCTACTGACGCGGGCGCAGGTGAATTTGTACGCGGGACGCTATGACGAAGCCCTCCAAGACCTGACGGCTGCCGAAGCGCTCATGAGTAGCGCGCCCGGCGCGCGGGCATACCACGCGTACCTGCAGGGGTTGCTTCACCGCTCTTCTGGCCGGTGGGACGCCGCATTGACCGCCTTTGTAAGCGCTGGAGGCGCGGCACGCCTCGTTGGGGAGACGGGCACGGAATTCCTCGCGGCACTGGGCATGGTGACCGTCTTGAGCTTTAAAGGCCAGACGCGCGAGGCACGCCCACACCTGCTGCGCGCCTCGCGCCTGTGCTCCAACGCGTGGGAGCGCGCCATGGTCGACCTGCGTCAGGGCTATTGGCAGCTGCTCGCGGGAGACGGGCAGGCCTGCGCCACCCTGGAGCGCGCCAAGCAGGCCTTTGAGAAACTGCACCTGCCCAGGGAAATGGCGTGGGCGGACCTGCACCTCGCGGAGGCGCTGACGGCGCAGGATGCTGACGCGGCCCTCGTGGCATTTCGGCGCGCGGCAGAACAATCCGAGGTTCTGGAAAGCGTAGCCCCCCTGCTGCCGGAGTTGCGGTTGCTGCCTCAACTGACGGCGCTGCTGGCGGCGCGCAGCGCTGAGCCGGACGTCAGCACGTTCCTGCTGGAGCGGCGGCAGGTCTGTGCGGATCAACCCCTTGAGGTGCACCTGGTGACGCTCGGCACGCCCAAGCTGATGGCGGACGGTCAGGAAATCAAGCTCCGGCTACGCAGAACTATTGAACTTCTCGCCTACCTGCTGCTCAAAGGCTCTGTCCGGCGCGACGACATCCTCGCCACCCTGTGGCCCGACGACGACCCCCAAACGGCCAAGAACTACTTCCATCAGGCGAACTTCGCTCTGAAAGAAGCGGCGCCTTACCTGCGCATTGCGTATGACCGCCGGCAAGAACGGTACACGCTGTTGTGCGAGGGACCGACCTTTACCTGGGACGCTGACCTCATTAAGCGGCTGCTAAGCGCTCCGGACGACAATGATCGTCAACGCGCCGTCTCGCTGTACACAGCGGCGTTCCTGCCTGACATAGAGGCGGATTGGGTGCGGGAGGAGCGTGACACTTTGGCGTTTTCAGTCATGAACGTGGGTTTGAAGCTAATGACGCAGTGGAGTGCGGCAGGCGAGTATCAAAAGTGCGCTACGCTGTCCCGGAGGCTGCTGCGGGTGGAGCCCTGCGATGAGACCCTTGCGGAATTCCTCGTAGAAGCCACTCTGCAGTTGGAAGGAGAGGTGGCCGCGCAACGGGCCCTGAAGGAAGTGGCGCTTCGGGCTACGCAAGAGCTCGGTTGGGCTCCAGATTGGGTTGACCGACTCAACCAGAAGGTCTACAGCCTGAACTGACCAGCATGGGTCAATCCCGTAGGGTCTCGCCCAGGTCCACGACGTGGCCATCCTCCACCCACCAGCACCTCGTGGCCACTTGCGCCACGAGGTGACGGTCATGCGACGCGAAGATCACGGTGCCGTCGTACGCGTGCAAGACGTCTTCCAGTGCTTCGATGGCTGGCACGTCGAGGTGGTTGGTGGGTTCGTCCAGCACCAGCAGGCCCGCTTTCGTCACGCTCAGGCGCGCGAGGGCTAGCCGCGTGCGCTGCCCGCCCGAAAGGGCCCGGACCGCGTGATCCGGACGTTGAGGCAACCCGAGCCGCCGCAAAATGCCGAACAGCTGATGGGTCGACAGCGTGGGGTCCGCAGCGAGCAGCGCGTCTTGCTGCGTGGCAAACGCGTCCAGCTCATCGTTGTGCTGCCCCGCCCGCTGAACGCCCACAGGACCCCGGTAGATCGTTCCTGCACTGAGGGGCAGCAGGCCGAGCAGAGCATTGAGAAGCGTGCTTTTGCCCGCACCGTTGGGACCCACCACCGCAATCTTCTCACCTCGCCGGACGTGCAGGTGCACGTTCTTCAGGACGGACACCTCACCGACGGTGATGTCTACACCCTGGCAGGTCAGGATCTCCGCCGCGCAGTGATCGGCGCTGGACAGATGCAGGTGCAGGAGTTGACAGTCCGAGCGAAGCTGCTCGGGCGCCTGCATCCGGTCTACGCGGCGCTCCAACGCCTGCGCGCGCCGCGCGAGCGTCTGAGCGACGTTCTGTGCGTTGTTCTTCGCGAACCGCTTGTTGCCCCGCTTTTTGCGCCTGGGATTGTACCGGTCCGTGCTCGCCGCCCGCTGCCGGACCGAGACCATCTCCTGTGTGAGCGCCTGCACCTTACGTTCATGAGCCTGATATTGACGCGCCCGCGCCGCTTGCAGGGTGGCTTTGGTGTCCATCGCCTGCGTATGGTTGCCCGGGTATTCCCGGAGGGTCTGCCCCTCCAGCTCCGCGCAGCGGGTCACCGTGCTGTCTAGGAACGCGCGGTCATGCGAAACGATGAGGAACGCGGCCGGACTGGCCTTCACCCAAGCTTCGAGCCATTCCAGGCTGGGCCAGTCCAGGTGGTTGGTCGGCTCATCCAGCAGGTAGAGGTCTGCCGGGGTGAGCAGCAACTGGGCGAGCAGGGCGCGGCGCCGCTGCCCGCCGGACAATGACTGCGTAGGCTGCCAGGGATCCAGCTGCAACTCACTCAGCATGATTTGAGCGCGGTGCTCCGCGTCGTACCCTCCCAGGAGTCGGTAGGCTTCCTCGGCACGCGCGTACTGCTCCAGGTGCGCTGGTGTGGGCGCGCCCAGGCGGGCTTCAGCGGTGGAGAGCGCCCGCCGGGCCTGCTCGAGCCCTATGGGTTGTACCGCGTCGATCACGGCCACTTCAGGCAAGGCCGCCAACTGCTGAAGGTAAGCCAACTTTCCCGTGCGGGTCACATGCCCGGTCGTTGGCGTCAAACTGCCTTCCATCAGGCGCAGAAGCGTTGACTTCCCGCTGCCGTTTCGCCCTAGGAGCGCGACGCGCTCGCCAGCATTCACGTTGAGGGTCACATGGCCGAACAGTGGCGTGTCCCCGTACCTGTAGGAGACGTCGGAAAGGATGATGCTCATAAGTACTCCAGATCAAGCGGGTGGTCGACCCTGCGCGGTGAGGCAGAGTGCCGCGTCCCGAAGGCCAGTGCCGGTCAGGAGGGCCAAGGCGTCAACAAGGGCATTCAAATTCGCGACTCCGGACGGCCACCGTTCCAACGTAGCGCATGGACCTGGGATAACCCATTGCCTCGCTGCACATCGTGGTTTCCCTCGGGTACCCTGCCCCTATAAGGCAGAAAGAGAAGCATTGCGCTTCTCTCCCTTGCGTTCCAGCACCTAGATAAGGAAGGATCCCTCTACGGAGCAGGTGGCTCAGGGCTGCGTGCCAGGTGCGCAGGTAGGTGTGTGCGTGCCCGAAGCAGAGATATTGATGCTGGCGCGGTCGAGACCCAGGGCACGCAGCGCGCGAACATCGCGCGTAGTCAGCGCCGTGCGCTCCTCAGCGCTGAGTTCTACGTCGCGCAAAGCCATCTCAGGGTTGTTCAGGAAACTTGCGACGAAGTCCCAGTCAT
>CALPYF020000069.1 GCA_943327755.2 Deinococcus hopiensis KR-140 | reverse complement strand
GACAGCGGAGGCGGGGCCAGCGCATGCCGATGGACACGCCCTGACGGACGCCGCACCGAACGCCCCGCCGCACCACGCGCACGGCGACACCCACTGCCCGTTCTGCCTGACGGCCGGCTTCGCGCTGGCCGCCGCCGACGGGCCCCGCGTCGGCCCACGGGCCCAGCGCGCCTCCCACGTGACCACCCGCACCGCCGGGCCGGTCACGTTTGCGCTGCGGCATGCGGACGCCCGCGCGCCACCGCTGGCCTGACCGCAGCCGCCACCGGAGTCCCCGACCCGATCGGTCGATGGGACCCGGCCCGGCGCTCCTCGCGGCCCACGCCCGGTGCCCCCGTGCACCCTGTGCCCTTCACCTTCCGACGACCGCGCCCGCGTGGCCCGCGGCGTCCCCTGATCCACCCTGGAGTTCCCCCATGTTCAACCTGAAAACCATTCTGACCCTGGCCGCCGCCCTGCTGCTCTCCGTCGCGGGAGCGCACGCCACCGTCCGCACCGAGACCGGCCTGACCGAATCCGCCGCCGGCAAGAGCGAGACGTACCGCCTGAACGTCCCCACCGAGAAGGAGATCGCCACCACCCAGATCCGCCTCGTGGTGCCCGCCGGAGTCGTGATCAGCCGCTTCCAGGTCACGCCCGGCTTCACGCGCACCGTGAAGAAGGATGCGAACGGTCTCGTGACCGAGATCGTCTGGACGGGCCGCGTGGCGCCCATGGAGTATGCCCGCTTCTTCTTCCAGGCGAAGAACCCGGCGACGGCGGGCGAGGTCGTGTGGAAGATCTACCAGACGTACAGCGACGGCAGCGTCGTCGCGTGGGACGACACGAACCCCGCCGAGGGCCCGGCCAGCCGGACCACCGTCAAGTAACCGCTCCTCTGGGGGAGGTCCGCTTCCCCCCTCTGCCCCTTCCTGGCCCTGGAGGTCGTCCCATGAAGAACATCCTGCCCCTGCTGGCTGCCCTGACCCTGTCCGCCGCTTCTGCCCACACCGCCGTGTCGGGCGTCACCCCGGCCCTGAACGCGACCGTGACCGCCCCGAAGAGCGTGACCCTGGTGTTCAGCGAACCTGTCGAGCTGCGCTTCTCGACGTTCCGCGTGATGGCGGTCCCGGCCGGCGTCACGGTGGCCGAGGCCGCGCGGCGCGCTCTGGCCGAGAAGGCCGACTCGGCGGCCCTGGCGAATGTGCCCGTCAAGCTGAGTGGCGCGGCGGCCCGGCTGGCCCTGACCCTGAAGCCGAACCTCAAGTCCGGTCAGTACGTGATCGCCTGGAAGCTCCTCTCGGAGGACGGGCACCCGGTGTCTGGCCAGAGCACCTTCCGGATCAAGTGATCCGGATTCCGTTTGTTTCATTGACAGATCGGAAGACCACCGATCTCTCAACTCCACGCCCGGAACCCGCTTCTCTCCCTCTCACTCCGCTCGGGTTGAAAGATTTTGCGAACCTTTCAACCGGAGTTCGTATGAGCCCCTGCCCGTGCTGGCACTGCTGAACGGACTGGTGTTCCTGGGGCTGGCCCTGCTGCTGGGGGGCGCGTTCGCCCGGCGCTGGCTGACCCCCGGGGCGCCCCCGGCCTGGCTGCTGGGGGCCGGGCTGGGCGGCCTGCTGCTGGGCTGGGGCGGGCAGGTGGCCGTCACACTGTCGGCGCTGGGCATGACGGCGCCCGGTGACGTGCTGGACTACCTGACGGACACCACGACCGGGCGCGCCCTGCTGACCGGCCTGATCGGGGGGCTGTTGCTGCTGGCAGCCGAACTGACCGTCACCCCGCCCGGGGCGGACGCATTCCCAGCGCGGCACCGGTGGCGGCCCCCCGCGACCCTGACCGTCAGTCTGGGCAGCGCCCTGTTGCTCGCCTGGAGCGCGGCCGGCGTGGGGCACGGCGCCGGACATGGAAGCTGGGTGCGGGGCCTGCACGCCGCGCACGCCCTGGCGATGTCGGCGTGGCTGGGCGGCGTCCTGGCCCTGCTGCGCGCCCGGCCCCTGAGCACGGCGCTGGCGCGGCGCTTCACCCCGGTCGCCCTGAGCAGCGTCCTCGTGCTGACCGTCACGGGACTGCTGATGGCGCGGGCGCACCTGACGGGCCCGGCGCAGTGGCTGGGCAGCCTGTACGGGCAGGTGCTGCTGGTCAAACTCGCGCTCGTGGCGCTGGCCCTCGGGGCGGCTGTGCTCGTGCGCCGGGCCTTCGCAGCGCGCCGCCCGCAGGTGCGCCTGACGCTGGCGCGGGAGGCGCTGTTGCTCGGGGCGGTGTTGGGCGTCACGGCGGTCCTGACCACCCAGTCGCCGCCTCATGGATCGGCACATCCCGGGCATACGGCCCGGCCCTGACCGCCCCGCGGCGATCGGTCGTGGAGTTGACCCCACGCTGTCAATCCGCACCACGTCATGGGCACGCCAGCCCCGGCCAGAATGTCGGGGCCGGGCCAGCGTGCCGTCCCATACGGAATCGCTTCCAGTTCAGTGAGCCGGCGCGCAGTCCGTCACGCTGCGGGTGACGCCTGCGGGGACCCCGCGCGGCCCCGCGCAGTCGTGACTGGCCTTACACTGGACAGGTTATGGCGAAATATCGCATCTGCTTGATTGAAGGCGACGGGATCGGCCACGAAGTGATCCCCGCGACCCGCCGCGTGCTCGACGCCGCCGGCTTCGACGCCGAGTACGTCCACGCCGAGGCCGGGTACGAGTACTACCTCGACCACGGCACCAGCGTCCCCCAAGCGACGTACGACGCCGTGGAGAACACCCACGCGACCCTGTTCGGCGCGGCCACCAGCCCCAGCGGCGAGAAACCCGCCGGGTTCTTCGGCGCGATCCGTCACCTGCGCCAGAAGTACGGCCTGTACGCCAACGTGCGCCCCACCAAGACCCGCCCCGTGCCCGGCGCGTACGAGAACGTCGACCTGGTGATCGTCCGCGAGAACACCCAGGGCCTGTACGTCGAGCAGGAACGCCGCTACGGCGACACCGCCATCGCCGACACGGTCATCACCAAGGACGCCAGCGACCGCATCGGCAAGTTCGCCGCCGACCTCGCCATGAAGCGGGGCAAGCGCCTGACGGTCGTGCACAAGGCCAACGTGCTGCCCGTCACGCAGGGCCTGTTCCTGAACACCATCCTCGACCACGCGAAGACCGTGGAGGGCCTGAACACGAGCACCATGATCGTGGACAACGCCGCCATGCAGCTCGTGCGCAACCCCCAGCAGTTCGACGTGATGGTCATGACGAACATGTTCGGTGACATCCTCTCCGACCTCGCCGCCGGTCTGGTCGGCGGCCTGGGCATCGCCGCCAGCGGGAACGTCGGGGACAAGTTCGGCATCTTCGAGTCCGTGCACGGCTCGGCACCCGACATCGCCGGTCAGGGCATCAGCAACCCCACCGCGACCATCCTCGCCGCCGTCCTGATGCTCGACCACATCGGTGACCACGAGACGGCCCGCCGCCTCGACAACGCCGTGAACAAGGTCCTCGTCGAGGGCCCCCGCACCCGCGACCTCGGCGGCACCGCCGGGACCGAGGAGTTCACGAACGCCGTCATCGCCGCCCTGGCGTAAGCGAACACCAGCCAGAGAGGGCCGGACGCTCAGCGTGTCCGGCCCTCTCTCCTGTGAACGGAGTGGACGGTGTTCGCACACCATTCACTCGGAGTCTTGAACGGACTCGGGTTGAAAGGTTTGCAACACCTTTCAACCCGAGCGGAGCGAGCAGGAGAAAAACGGATTCCGGGCGTGGAGTTGGCAGGTCGGTGGTGTTCCGATCTGTCAACGAAACAGACGGAATCCGTATTACAGCTTGACGATCATCTTGCCGGTGTTCTGGCCCTGCAGCAGGCCCATGAACGCGGCGGGCGTCCCATCGATGCCCTCGACGACGGTCTCGTCGAACTTCAGTTCGCCGCTGGCGATCCAGCCGCCGACCTCCTGCGCGAAGGTGTCGAACAGGTCGTAGTGCGGCCCGACGAGGAAGCCGCGCAGCGTGAGCTGCTTGCCGATGATCTGCACGAGGTTGCGGGGCGCGGGCGTGGGTTCGGTGGCGTTGTACTGGCTGATCATGCCGCAGATGGCGGCGCGGCCGTGCGGGCGCATGGAGCTGATGGCGGCTTCCAGGTGCTCGCCGCCCACGTTGTCGAAGTACACGTCGATCCCGTCGGGCGCGGCGGCTTTGAGCTGTTCGGCGACCGGGCCGTCCTTGTAGTTGAAGGCCGCGTCGAAGCGCAGGTCGTCCACGAGGTGACGGACCTTGTCGGCGCTGCCCGCGCTGCCGATCACGCGTGAGGCGCCCTTCAGGCGGGCGATCTGCCCGACGGCGCTGCCCACGGCTCCGGCCGCGCCGGACACGAACACCACGTCGCCCGCCTTGAATTCCGCCACGCGCAGCAGGCCGGCGTAGGCGGTCAGACCGGGCATGCCCAGCACACCCAGGTACGCGCTGAGCGGCACGCCGGGCAGTTCCGGCAGCACCTTCACGCGCCGCGCGTCGATGTTGGCGTGGGTGCGCCAGCCCTGATCGTGCAGGACGTGCGCGCCGACCGGCACGCTGGCGTCCTCGCTGTGCGTGACGACGCCCACCGCGCCGCCGGTCATGGTCTCGCCGATGGCGAAGGGCGCGGCGTAGCTCTTGGTGTCGTTCATGCGGCCGCGCATGTACGGATCGACCGTCAGGTAGAGGTTGCGGACCTGGATCTGCCCGGCGGCGGGCGCGGCCAGGGTCAGGTCCACGAGGTTGAAGTCGCTGTCCCTGGGGGCGCCGACGGGACGGGCGGCGAGTTGCACTTCGCGTGAGGTCGTCATGCGGGCCACTGTGCGCCCTCATGAGAGGGCCGGATGGTAAGCGCGGTGACGTTGAATCGGTCACGGTCGCCCGGACACCCGGCCCCGAGCTCCTGACTTACTCGTCCAGTGCGCGTTCGAAGTCGCCGAGCAGGTCGCCGATGTCCTCGATGCCGATGCTCAGGCGCAGCAGGTTCGGGGTGATGCCCAGGCGGCGGCGTTCCGCTTCGGGCAGGGGGCGGTGCGAGGTGCCCCACGGCCACGACAGCGTGGTGACGACGTCCGCGAGGGACGGGGCCAGCGGGATCCGCCCGGCGAGGGCCTTCACGAAGCGCGGGGCGTCCTCGATGTCGGCGCTGAGCATCCCGCCGAAGCCCTGCGGGAAGAGGTCCATGGCGAGGTGGAACTGCGGGTGGTCGCTGAGGCCCGGGTGGTACACGGCCTTCACGCGGGGGTGGTTCACGAGGACGTCCGCGATGGCCTGCGCGTTGCCGCTGTGGGCACGCATGCGCAGGCCGAGAGTCTTGAGGCCCTGCATGGTCATCCACGCGTCGAACGCGCTGATGGTGCCGCCCAGGCGCAGCAGGCGCGTGCGGGCCAGGGCGACCAGTTCGGCCGAGGCGCACAGCACACCGCCGAACGCCGTGGAGTGCCCGCTGAGGTACTTGCTGACAGAGTGCGTCACGAGGTCCGCACCGTGCTCGGCGGGGCGGAACATGGCGGGGCTGGCGAAAGTGTTGTCCACGCTCAGCAGCGCGCCGCGCCCGTGAGCGAGGCGGGCCAGGGCGGGCACGTCCGGCACGGTCAGCAGCGGGTTGGTGAGGCTCTCGACGTGCACGACGCGGGTGTTCGCGCGGAAGGCGGCCTCGACTTCGTTCAGGTCGCAGGCGTCCACGAAGGACACCTCGATGCCCAGGCGGGGAAATTCCTCGGCCAGCAGCGCGTACGTCACGCCGTACACCCGCGCGTCCGTGATGACGTGATCCCCGGCCTTCAGCACGCCCAGCAGCGCCGCGCTGATCGCCGCCATGCCGCTCCCGGCCACCAGCGCCGCCTCGGTGCCCTCCAGGGTCGCCAGGGCGCGTTCCAGCGTCGCGGCGTTCGGAGTGCCGTTGCGGTAGTAGAACGCGGCGGGTTCCGCGCCGCTCATGGCCCGGTCGAGGTCGTCCAGATCCGCGAAGGCATACACGGTGCTCTGGTAGATCGGTTCGACCAGCGCGGGCGCGCGGTTCGGGCGCGCTTCCTCGCCCGCGCGGGCGGCCAGGGTGGTCAGGTCGTAGGTGGGGGCGGACTTGGGGTCGCTCACCCGCTCATTCTAGGGAGGTGAGCCGCCCCTCCCCTGGGGTTGCTTACTCCCCGCCGGCCCAGAGCCCCTGTTTTTTCAGCGCGGCCACGAGGCCGGGTTCGCGTTTCTCCATGCCGCCGCCCTGTCCGAAGTACGCGGTCAGCAGGCGCGCCCAGTCACCGGGCTGATCGCCGCGCACCGCGATGGGGTTCATGACCTGCACGGCCTCGCGGATCTCGTCGTCGGTGCCGTCGTGGTACGTGTCGGTGTGGATGACCAGCGGGCGCGGCACGCGGGGGCGGTACGGGGCGTGCTCGGCGGGGCGGCCGATGGTGAGCGCCGCGAAGGGCAGGACGCCCTGCGGGAGGTTCAGTTCGTCGATGATGCCCTGGAGGCCGTTCAGCACGCCGCCGATCCAGCAGCCCTGGTAGCCGAGCATCTCGGCGGCGGTCAGGAGATTCGTGCCCGCCATGACGGCGTCCCCGATGCCGAAGTGCACGGCGATGGCGGGCCACGTACCGCTCTTCTGCCCGGCGACCTCCAGCACCCGCCCCACGCGGCGCACGTCGGCACACACGACGAAGGCCTCGCTGGCGGTGGCGATGTGCGCGTTCGTGGTGAGTTCGGCCATGCGGGCGCGCAGTTCGGGGCGGGTGATGCGGATCAGGGAGTACAGCTGCGCGGTCGCGTCGGTCGGGGCGCGCTGCGCGGCGTGCAGGATGACGTCCAGGTGCGCTGCGGGCATGGGCAGGGGCGTGCCGTCCTCGTGGGTCTCGTACTGGCGGACGGTGCGGTGCGCGTCGTAGAAGGCGCGGACGTCCTCGGGGCGGCGGTGGCGGTCGTCGGTCATGCGGCGCAGCATACCTGCCCCGACCAGTCCGGAAGTGCGGGAGGCGCGACAGAACGCCACCCTCCGCGCGCGGGGCGGCAGAGGGTGGTCGCCGGGGGTGCGGCCGTGGCTGGCAGCTGTGGCTAGCGACTGGCCTGCCACGCGAGCAGCACGGTCAGGACCGCCCCGATGCCCATCACGGTCAGGGCCTGCACGCGGGTCTTTTTCAGGTACAGCAGGATACCCAGGCCGGTCAGGGAGATCACGGTCAGGAACACGCCGCTCAGGTCAATGACCCACTTCCAGGCGGAACTGGCGTCGCGTCCCTTGTGCAGGTCGTTCATGACCGCCACCGCGCCCTGTTCCAGGATGGTGGTCTCGTAGGTGCCGGTCTTCACGTCAATGACGGTGTCGGCGCTGTAGCCGGGCGCCAGGAACGAGATGTCGGCCTGCTGGTCGTCCGCGC
Source organism: Deinococcus hopiensis KR-140 (assembly GCA_943327755.2). Classification (GTDB taxonomy): domain Bacteria; phylum Deinococcota; class Deinococci; order Deinococcales; family Deinococcaceae; genus Deinococcus; species Deinococcus hopiensis_A. Next base: position 5,628 of record CALPYF020000069.1, on the reverse strand, counting down.
GCGGGTCGCTGGCGCGGCCCCTCAGGCCCTGCTGAGCGCGCAGTTCCTCCGCGACAGTCAGCCAGTCCGGCTGACCGTTCCTGATCCACCCGCCCGGGAGGGTGCCCGACACGGTGCGCGTGACGTCCTTCGTGCCGAACACCCAGTCCGGGTGATTCAGGGTGATGCCGGTCAGGCTGAAGAACAGCACGACGAGCAGGCTGATCATGCTGGTGTACGTGTGCGCCCAGCGCAGCCAGACGTTCGTGCGGGCCTTCAGCGTGCGGGGGCGCGGGGCGGGGCGGGCGGCCCGCCCCCCGGCCCCCTGCTCCTCAGGCTTTGCTGAAAGCGACACTGGCCGCCTCGATGTCGTTGTCGGCGGTCAGGGTCTTCTTGAACGCCGCCGTACCCACCGTGATCTTCTCGCGCACCAGCGAGTACGGGCCGTGTTCGCGGGCGGTTTCCACGCACACGTAGTACGTGCCCTGGTTGGCCAGGGCGCCCTTGTCGGTCTTGCCGTCCCACGCCACGGCGTACGTGCCCGGGTTGCGGGTGGCGCTGCTGACCGTGGTCAGGAGGTCGGCGTTGGTGCGGTACCAGCGGCGCAGTTCGCTCAGCCAGCGGGGGTTCATGCGGGCCTGCTGCACCCACACGGTCAGGTTCCGGACGGTGTTCCCGGACTCGTCCTCGATCCACACGGCGACGTAGGGGCGTTTCACGCGCCCGCTGGCCTTCGTGGCGACCGTGAAGGTCACGTCGAGGCTCATGCCGGTCGGCCATTTCTTCGTGGGGGTGGCGGCGGCGGCCTGGGCGGGCGTGAAGCGGGAGACAGTCAGGGCGGCGGCGGTCAGGCCGAGACGGTTCAGAAAGCGGCGGCGCGTGTGGGTCATGGGGTGGATCCTCCTGGGGGCAGGGTGCCGCCGCGCGGTTAGCGGGCCGTTAACACCGGCCGCCCCGGCGTCACGGGCGCGGGGGCCAGGGCCACCCCCCGCCAGCCCGGCGAGGCGTGCCGCTGCCCGTCGGCCGTGACGATCAGCGCCTCGCATTCCGGCAGTCCGGCCAGCAGGTGCAGGCCCGCGCGGACATCCAGCACGCTCAGGACGGTCGCCAGCGCGTCGGCGGTCACGCACTCGGGGGCAGTGACGGTCACGCCCGGCACGTCCTGCACCGGCTGGCCGCTGCGGGGATCCAGGACGTGCGAGTAGTGCACGCCGTTGACGCGGAAGCCCCGGTGCGCCCGCCCGCTGGTGGCCAGCGCCCCGCCGCGCACCTGCACGCGCGCGATGGGCGGCGCGTCATCCCGCGCGGTAAAGGGGTCGGCGACCTGCACGTTCACCCGCGCGGGACCGGTCACGCGCAGGTCTCCCCCGGCGTTGATCAGGACGCTGCGCACGCCCACGCAGCGGGCCGCGACCAGCGTGGCGCGGTCGACGATGTACCCCTTGGCCAGGGCGTTCAGGCCCAGCGGGCCGCGGGCGTGCAGGGTGGCGCTGCCGTCGGCGTGCAGCGTCCACGGCGCGGCGCGCAGCGCACTCACCTGCCGTTCCAGGGTCGCCGCGCTGGGCTGCTGCCCGGTCGCCGCGGCCTGCTGCCACAGCTGCCCCATGGCGTCCGCACCCGGATGGAACGCCCCGCCGCTCAGCGTGCGCCAGTGATCGGCGAGGCGCAGCAGGTGCAGCAGTTCCAGGCTCAGCGGAACGTGGGCGTCGCCGGGCCGGGCCTGCCAGCGGCACAGTTCACTGCCCGGATCGAAGCGGTTGAAGATCCGCGTCAGGCGGTCGATCTCGGTCAGGGCGGCCTGTTCGGCGGCCTCGGCCTGCGCGGCCGTGCGGGCCACCACCTGCACCTCGACCTCGGTGCCCAGCAGGCGCTCGTAGGTGGAGTGCAGCCGGTGGGGGGGCCGCAGGACGTGGCGCAGGATTGTCGGGATCACGCCCCGCATAATGCACCGCTTTTCTGATGCCGGCGTTAAAATCTGCCGCGTCCAAGCAGGCAGTGGTAGGGACCAGAGAGGGAAAGACGCGCCTCTCCGGCGGCCGGTCATCCAGATCTGTCCCGGCGTGTCCAGCACACTGCGGCCCGAATCGACGGCGCAGAGGGGCTCAGGCCCGGTCCTGAGGTATCCCCCACTTGGCCTGTGGCACAGGCCGGAAATGGCCGGGCGTCGGTCAGGCAAGCTGGCGGCTGGCCACGTTGAAGATCAGCGCGATGATCAGCAGGTCCAGCGCCCAGCTGACCGGGCGGCGCAGTTTCGGGTCGCGGCGGGCCCGCAGGAGCTGCACCCCCAGCCGCGCGAGCAACAGCCCCCCGATCAGGTACGGACTGGGGGCAACGCCGCCGGTCACGAGCGGCCAGAGCAGCAGCGCGGCCAGTACGGCCAGCAGCAGGAAACTCAGGGCCGTCAGCGCGTCCGGGGTGGGGCGGCGGCCCGGCTGGTCAGGCGTGGGGTCGGGCGGGGTCGTCGTCACGCGCTGCATTCAAGCACAGGCCACCCCACCCGACTGTCCCCCAGGCACGGGCCGACGGGTCAGGGCGATCCACAGGACGGCTTGGCCTCCGTGGATCGCCCTGATCTCCCCGGGTCAGCGGTCGTCGCTGACGATCGTCTCTGCGGTGGGGGCCAGCACCAGCACGCTGTTCGGGGGCAGGTTCAGGCGCAGGTGATGGGTCTGCCCGTGCCAGCCTTCCTCCCTGGCGGTCAGGTCGGGCTGCTGCGTGCCGAAGCCCCCGAACTCGCCGTCGTCGGTGGAGAGCAGCAGGCGGTACGCGCCGCCCTGCGGCACCCCGACCGGGTACACGTCGCGGTACACCGGGGTCAGGTTCGCCACCACGACACTCCACGCGCCGCCCACCGGGTCGCGGCGGATGAATGCGTACACGCTGTTCTCGACGTCGTCGGCGTTCACCCACAGCATGCCCTCTTCCTTCGTGTCGGCCACGTGCCAGTCGGGGCGGGTGCGGTACAGGCCGTTCAGGCGCCGCACGAGGTTCAGCACGCCCCGGTGGTCCGGGTGGTCCGCCAGATGCCAGGGCAGGCCGGCGTCGTGGTTCCACTCGGTGGGCTGCGCAAACTCCTGCCCCATGAACAGCAGTTTCTTGCCGGGCGTGGCCCACATCAGGGCCAGGAACGCGCGGTACCCGGCGCGCTGCGCGTACCAGTCGCCGGGCATCTTCATGACCATGCTCTTCTTCAGGTGCACGACCTCGTCGTGGCTGATCGCCAGGACGTAGTTCTCGCTCGTGCGGTACACGTTGAAGAACGTCAGCGCGTGGTGGTGGTGCTTGCGCCACAGGGGGTCCTGCTCGAAGTACCCCAGGTTGTCGTTCATCCAGCCCATCGCCCACTTGTAGTCGAAGCCCAGCCCGAACGGGCTCGGGGTGGTCACGCCGGGGAACGAGGTGCTCTCCTCCGCGACGATCATGCAGCCCGGCGCCATGTGATGCACGACCTCGTTCAGGCGCTTGAGGAACGCGATGGCCTCGAGGTTCTCGCGGCCGCCGTGCACGTTCGGGATCCACTCGGTGCGGGAGAAGTCGAGGTACAGCATGCTGGCCACCGCGTCCACCCGCAGGCCGTCCACGTGGAAGTCCTGCAGCCACTTCAGGGCCGAGCCGATCAGGAACATCACGACCTCGTTGCGGCCGTAGTCGAAGATGTACGTGTTCCAGTCCTGGTGGAAGCCCTTGCGGGGGTCGGCGTACTCGAACAGCGGCGTGCCGTCGAACTTCGCGAGGCCCGCGCTGTCGGTCGGGAAGTGCCCCGGCACCCAGTCCAGGAGCACGCCGATGCCCAGGCTGTGCAGGTGGTTCACGAGGTACTTGAAGTCCTCCGGGCTGCCCATGCGGCTCGTGGGGGCGTAGTACCCGGTCACCTGATAGCCCCACGAGCCGTCGAAGGGGTGCTCCATGACGCCCAGCAGTTCGACGTGCGTGTACCCCAGGAACTGCACGTACTCGCCCAGCCGGTGCGCGAGGTCGCGGTAGTTCATGAACCATCCGTCGTCCCGGCGGGCCCAGGAGGGCAGGTGCACCTCGTAGATGCTGACGGGCTGCTCGAAGCCGGCACTGCGGTGCGCCATCCAGCCGTCGTCGGACCACGTGAACGGCTGGTCCCAGACGATGCTGGCGGTCGCGGGGCGCACCTCGAAGAACGACCCGTAGGGGTCCATCTTGTCCTCGGTGCGACCGTCCGGGCCGGTCACGCGGAACTTGTAGCGCTGCCCGTTGCGGGCCGCCGGGACGAACACGCCCCAGAACCCGAAGTCGAGGCGCTGCATGGCGTTGTCGAAGCCGTTGTACCCGTTGAAGTCGCCCACGACGCTGACGTGATGCGCGTTCGGGGCCCACACGCCGAAGCGCACGCCCTCCACGCCGCCCTGCGTCACGACGTGCGCGCCCAGCAGGTGATCGGGCCGCACGAGGTCCGCCGTGACCAGTTTCTGCAGGTGCCCGTGATCCAGCGGAAGCGGTTCATTCATGAAGGTCAGTCTAGCCGCGCCCCCACGGGCAGGCTGAGGGCCGGTCCAGAACATGAAGGAAACGCTCAGGGCCACCCACGGCCGTCATGTGTGGCGTGAGCAGTGGTCCCCGCCGCCTATGCTGCCCCGGTGACGGCCACCACACCCACGACGCCCGACCTGATCCTGCCCGCCCTGGCCGACCTGCTGGGCTGCGGCGCGGACGACCTGCGCCCCCTGCTGCCGCAGCTGATCGCCGCGTGGACGGCAGAGGACGGGTCGGGCGCGATTGCTCTGCGCCGCACCCCACGCGCGCAGCAGGAGGTGCTGGGCGGCGCCCGTCCCGGCCCCCGACAGCCCCAGGTCGCCCTGACCCTCCTGCGGGCTGCCATGACGTCCGGCAAGCTCCTGAGCGCCTACGCGGACGACGCCCTGCTGCCCGGCGAGGCCCTGCGCAGGCTCGGCTGGCGGCAGGCGCAGGCCACGTACGCCGACCGGCTGGGCCACACGCTCGTGGGCGACCCTGACCTGACGCCGGACGCGCACGGGTCGGACGACACCGTGAGCCGAATCGCGGTGGACGCCTCCGGGCGGGGCGTCGGGATCTGCCGCGCGTGGCTGGACGGCGACACGCTGACCATCGGCAGTCCCGGCGTCCACCCGGCGCTGCGCCACACCACGCTGCGTCACGCCCTGCTGCGCGCCACCGGCGACGCCGCCCGCGAACGCGGTGCGCGGGGGCTGATCATGCAGGCCTGGGGCGACACGCCCGCCGAAACCCAGGCCGACGCGGAACTGGGCCTGACCGCCGCGACCGTCACGCCCATGCACCTCTCCCGGTAACCACGAGAGGCGGCCCGCGCACCGCGAACCGCCTCCTGCGTCCTACGCCTTATGCGGATTCCGTTTGTTTCGTTAGCAACCCGGGACAGCGCCGGGTTGCTAACTCCACGTCCGGAACCCGTTTTTCTCCTACTCGCGTCCACTCGGAGGTAGGACCACAGGACAGCGTGGAGCTGAATCATGCGGCTTCAACAAACGGTTCGATCCGATAGCGGAGCAATTCCGCGACCGTCCAGGCGTGATCCGTCACACCTGCGGCCATCCCCGGCGTTCGATCCACCCACCGACCATTCACCTGCACCTGAAGTGACCGATGTGGACGAATGAGGTTGTACGCCGCCAACACCAG
>CALPYF020000068.1 GCA_943327755.2 Deinococcus hopiensis KR-140 | reverse complement strand
GGGTCTGGCGCTCGTCGCGGCGCTGGCGCGCCGCTGGCACGCGCAGGTGCAGCCGGAGTGGCAGGTCGGCACGTTCACGGTGTCCATCACGTTCCCAGCTGAGGCTGCCGCATCCAGTGGCAGCCCGACCGGACAACTCAGGCGATGACAGACGCCTCCTGTTCATGGGCGTAGCGTAGCTCATCTGCTTTGACGCTCACCCAGTCAACCACCCTGGCCGGCCTCTGACGACCCAGGTGCCACGTGCACTCGGTTGCGGCCCGCATGTTTCGCGGCGTACAGCGCGGCGTCCGCCTGCTGGACCAAGGCCAGGCCACGGCCCTGATGGGCCACGCCGACCGACACCGTCACCGACGCGCCATTCAGGCTGCCCAGGGGCAACGCCTCCACGGAGACCCGCAGGCGCTCCGCGAGCTGGATGACCTCCTCACACCGGACCCGCTTAAGGATCACCGCGAATTCCTCCCCACCGTAGCGGTAGACCGTGTCCTGCGCACGGACCACCTCGGCGAGCCGCGCCGCGACCTGCTGCAGGACCTGATCGCCTGCCGGGTGACCGAACGTATCGTTCACCCGCTTGAAGTGATCGATGTCGATCAGCAGCAGCGCGTCCTGCACGCCCAGGCTCAGCAGGTCCGCGTCGAACCGGCGCCGGTTCGGCAGGGCCGTCAGGGCGTCCCGTTCCGCCTGCTGCATCAAGGACCGCGTCGCCCACAGCGTCTCGAAGCGTCCCTCCAGCACCGAAACGCACAGCAGCAGCCCCGCCGTGTTCATCAGCACCAGCGGCGTGGCCAGCCGCTCAAAGACCGCCGCACCCCCCGGGAGCATCAGCAGGGTCAGCGGGTACGGCAGGCACAGCAGCGCCGCCCAGAACCACCGGCGCCCCGCCAGACCCTTCAGGGTCAGGCCCGCGAACCGCCGCGCCCCGCCGGCGACCAGCGTCACGAGCAGCAGGGCCAGGGCGCCCGGAATGACCCCCGAGCCGCCCTGCAGGTACCGTGCCGACAGGATGGCGGCCGCCACGCTCAGGCCCTGCAGGAGGCCGTACTCCAGGGTGACGAGGAGGACCGGTACGGCCCGTAGGTCCAGCACCACCCCGGGCCCGAGTTCCGCCGGGAACAGCAGCAGCACCGTGCCCATGCCCGCGAACGCCAGGAGTTTGAGGAGCGGCCAGCGCCCGCCCGAGAGGGGCCACTGCCGGTAGGACAGACTCAGGGCGTAGGTCAGCGTCACCAGCACGCACGCATTCAGGAACAGCGCCCTCAACATGGGCGGAATCCCCCAACACTTGGACGTGTCACCAGATGAGGCAAGGTCGAATTCGACAGGCTCATCGCAGGTCCAGGTGCGGCTGTGGCCGGGCGTAGAGATAGCCCTGGCCCAAGTGACAGCCGGAGTGCTTCAGGATGTCTTCCCGCTCGGCAGTCTCGATGCCTTCTGCGACGATCTGGAGGTGTAGTCGTCGGATCAGGTTCATGACGGCGTCGGTCAGCACCTGCAGTCGCCCGGACGCTTCGATGCCCTGCACGAACGACCGGTCGAGTTTCACCGTATGAACCGGCAGGATTTGCAGCACACTCAGCGCCGAGTACCCGGTGCCGAAATCATCCAGCGCCAAGCAGAAGCCCCATTCCCGCAGTACGTTCAGCCGGCGTGTCACTTCAGGGAGGTGGTCCAGAACGGCCCGTTCAGTCATCTCGAAGGTCAATCGTGTTCCCGCGTCCGGCGCGCGGCGGGTCAGCGCCTCCATCCGGTCCAGAAAGTCCGGCGCGTTCAGTTCCACGGCTGACAGGTTCACCGCGACCCGCACGGTGTAGCCAGCCAGCGCACTGATCCGTCGACTTTCCACCAGCGCCGCTTCAATGACTAGGTCGGTCACCACCTGAATGCGGTTCCACGCTTCGAGCAGGGGAATGAACACGTCCGGCGGAACGAACCCCAGTTCATCATCAAACCAGCGCACGAGGGCCTCAGCCTCCCGAATACGCCGGTCATTCAGGTTGTAGATCGGCTGGAAGTACGTGGTGAACGCGCCGGTTTTCAAGGCGAGGCGGAGGCGGCGTTCGAGTTGCGCGTGGCGGAGTTGGGCCTCGTACTGCGCAGGTTCGCTGACGCCCAGCTGGCCCTCCTCAGTGTGTACCAGGGTGGCCTCGGCTTCCTGCAGGGCGTGCTCCACGTTCTCGGTAGATTCGAGGGGCCGGGTGGCGGCCTTGAATCGGGGTTCGATCCATTCATCCTGCACGTGGATGGGATGGAAGAGGTCGGATGCCAGAGTCGTGAGGTGGCGTGGGAGCAGCAGCGCGAAGGTGTCTTCACCCAACTGCCCGATCAGCAGGGCGTCCGGGTAGGCGAGCGATAGGTCTCGGGCTAAGCACTGAATGAACGCATCAGCCAGCGCGACCCGACCATCCCGGCGCAGGGCGATCGCCGTGACGCTACTCAGCACGAGGACCGCCGTCGCTGAAGGGCGATGCGCGGCCGCAGCGAGTTCCAGAAAGTGGGTCCGGTTGGGCAGACCCGTGAGCACCGAGTGATTGGCCAGTCGAGACACTTCCTGCTGGAGCGTCAACTGGTCACTGATATCCGTGAGCACGTACAGGAGGGCGTACACCTGCCCGTGACGACGAAGGGCCTGCCCATGACTCCGAACCGTAATGGTGCGCCCATCGACCCGGTCCAGATGGACGAGCTCTTCCACCACCAGCACCTGCCCGGAGATGAGTCGGCGGATGTTCTCGCTGCGAAGCGTCACCGGCCGGCCGTCGACATATCGAACCCGTTCGGCCTGAAGCAGATCTTCAACAGCCAAATGGCGATCTTTCGGGATGCCCAGCAACTGATGGGTGCGGGCATTGATTTGCAGCACGCGTCCTTCGGGGGACAGGAGCATCACGCCCTCGTCGAGCGCATTGACGATGTCGGTGTACTGCTGCGTCAGCTGTTCCTGGGCGGCCTGAGCGTCGACTTCACTCGTCACGTCGGTCAGGGTCATGACGGCCCCGAGGCGCTCCTGACGTGGACCCTGGAGAGGACCGGCACTGACCCGAGCCACGCGCTGGCCCTTGGCCGACTTCAGCCCGTACAGGCGGTTGCGCACCGTGACGCCGCCTAGGGCGAGGGTCAGGGGGAGTTGCTGGAGGTCGAGGGGCGTGGTGAAGGTCGCGTCGGACCACTGGTAGGCTCTCGCGCCGACGGTGGGGGTCAACTCGAAGTCATGGGCTGCGCGGGCATTCAGACGGATGATCTGACCTTGAGGATCGCTGATGACGACGGCGTCGTTGAGGTGCTCGGACAGGGCCTGCTGCACCGCCTGTTCCAGTGTCAGGGTCGCCGCCTGCCGCTGGGTGTCCTGCGCGAGACGCTGGGCGCTCAGAAAGAGGCCCAGCAGCAGGGTGTCGAGAAAGCACAGGACGAGCACCGCGCTGACCGAACTCCAGGAGATAGTGTCCGGTAGGGTCACCCGGCCGAACGTGGTCGAGATCAGGAGCGTCGCGGCGGTATAGCCCAGCGCGACAGTGCCCAGCCGGACCCGCAGGGGCAACGACGTCCGGAACAGCAGACTGGCGACGAACGCGCTGAGCAGGGCGCCACTGATGGCACTTCCCACCGACCAGAGTGTTTCTGCGCTTGGGGGCGTGGGAGTATTCACGAAGAGCGACAGGTGAACGGCGACCAGCATGCCGACGTACGCAGACGCGTTGCGCAGGGGGTGAGGGCGGGTCTGCGTGACGTACCAGACGCTGAACGGCAGGATAACCAGGGCCGCCAGGAGCCAAAAAATGAGCCCCTGTTCGGGGATCAAGGGCTGGTGGAGGGCTTGAAGGAGGGTCAGACTTGTGGCGAGGAGGGCAACCCCTTTGAGGATCTGTGTCAGGAAGAGCTGTGATGTCCAGGTGGTGGCGCGCCGGGGGAGATCAAGGAGCAGTGTGCCGCCCAGCACCGCGACAAGCGCGATCAGCACGGTCAGCAGACTCAGGAGGGTATCGCGCATGGGTGGCCTCACGGTACGGGATGCCCCGTGACGAGCGCATCACGGCGAGTCAGCTGAACTTGGCCTAAATTTGATGATGTGGGGGCTGAGCCTGGCAGGCAGGAGTGGTTCCAGAGGAACCGAGAGACGCAACATCCGTCAGGGCGGTGTGGGCAGGCAACACAACGGGTGCCAGTACGTGACAAGGGTCTGGATCTGCCGCTCGAATGCCGAGAAGCTGGTGGGCTTGACCAGGTACGTTGTGGCCCCCAGGGCGTACGCAGCGGTGACATCCTGTGCATCGCTGGAGTGGGCCAGCACCACGATGCGAACCGCGTGGAACGTCAGGTCGCTTCGGATCCCGTCCAAGAGCGTCAGGCCGTCGCATCCTGGCATGTTCAGATCGAGCAGAATCACGTCCGGGAGTGACCCCTGCGCCCGCAGCCACATCAGGGTGTCACACGGATTCTGGATGACGTGCAGATGCGCCAGGTAAAGGCACGGCTGGAACGCTTCTTCCGTGAGGGTACGGTCTGCGGGTTGATCCTCAAATCAAGAGGACCTGCAGGAGACGCGCTGAACGTGAGGTGGACATCGACGCAGGGTGGCACGGGCCACTACCTTTGTCGGACAGCGAGTGGGGGACTGTCCACTGATCGTCTAACCCCGAAGCGACTTTGAATGACGACCCACGCGGAACGCCGGTAGCGTACGGGGATGGCGTACACCGTGGAGCAGTTGAAGGACTGGGCGGCTGAAGGGGTGGCGGCGTGGCAGGCCAGCATGCCGCCAGGCGTGACCTTCGGCGCGGTGGTGCCGGACGTGGACGCTGTCTACTTCACGGTCACCCAGAGGAACCAGGGGACGTTCATTCAGGTGCCTGCCGTGACGATGAACAACCCGGAGACGTGGCAGTCCGCAGCGGCGCGCCTGCTGGGTGCGGTGCACCGCGATCAGTTGCAGCTGCTGAATAACGGGGAGGTGCCACTGCTCAGGCTGAGCCTGTCGCGCGAGCAACCGAGTCCGCTCGATCTGAACGCACTGCTGGCAGACGCAGCTGTACGAGAAGTAGTCCGGGCAGAAATATCGGCTGGAATGGCAGCATTGAGGATGCGGCGCAACGGACTGTGGTATCTGAATCCGGCGTTCGGTCCAAACGCCCTGGTTCAGCGATTCCACGTCAACCTGAGCGGCCAGCCAGTGCGTGACGATCCGGCGTCTGAGTGCGCCACTGTTGCTGGCCGCGTTGGCGTGTGATGACCGTCGTCTCACCTTGTTGCGGGTGCGCGCCATAGCTTCTCCTGAACCCCGTCGAGTCCACGGGGGCCTATCGCGTGCGATCTGACCAGTCGGACGTACACTGCAGGCATGATCCAGACTGCCAGCAGCGCACATCGCCCCGCTCCTGCAACGGTCCGGCAGGAGCCCTGCCCACCCTGCGACGAGAGCTGCCCCGGGTGCTTTGACGCCCGCCCGGACTCGCGGCCCTGCCTGGGCTGCTGACGTTAGGCCGTCAAGCTACCCAGGCGGGGCAGGAGGATCACCTCCTGAGCCCCGCCTTCACCGTTGACGCCCACAACTCCCTGCGGCAGTTGAGGTGAGCGGCCACTGTTCCTCACTGGTATCCGGGAGCCGCACGCGTGCGCTCTGACCGGTCACGCCCAGCACCACGATGACATCCATGTCCGCGTCGTTCATGGCGCTGTCGCTGTCCACCTCAGACCGCCGCGTCATCGAGATCCAGCCAGTTCAGGGTGAAGAAGGCCTGCTGCACACGCGGGACGACATCCCGGCGGGCGTACCAGATGAGGCCACGTGGCCACACCCCGCAGAACAGGGGCAGTGGGCTGCGCATCGGCACCGCGCCCTGGCGCAGGCTGAGCCGCGCGCCGTAATCGTCCGCGAGGCAGCGGCGCAACTCTGCCAGGGCCGCTGGATCAGCCTCCCAGTCGGGCGGCACGATTACCAGCAGCACGGGCAGGACAGCAGGCTCACTCATCCGTCCAGTCTCGGGAGTCTGTCGCCGCCACACCGTGACGCCCATGCCGGTGTTCAGTCAGTCCACGTCGGTCAGGTTCTCCAGTGCATCAGCGAGCAACCCAGCCACCCAGGTCCGCACTGCGGGGGCTTTCTCGGGGAAGGTACCCAGGAGGCGCACGTCAGTCACCTGCGCCACGCTGAATATGAGTTCAGTGTCCTCGCCGTACTTCTCGTGGATGGCGGTTTCCAGCTCAGGCCGGACCAGCTCGCCAATGCGCAGCGGGTCGGGGCCAGGCGTACGAACCACCTTGCCTTTCTCGTAAGTCTTCTGTTCTGTCTGGGTCAGGCGAATCTCGATGCGGCGTGCGTAGTCCATGAAGGCCTCCCCAGGACGCCTCGCTCTTGACGCGGAATCCTGCCATCGGTCACGATACACGAAACTATCAAAGCATTCTTCGATAGCTGGAGTGAACCCTGATGCCCCCCCGCCTGACCCAACTGCGCCTGACCCTCCTGCGCCTCTGCGCGCACCTCACCCGCGACGGTGGCGGCCCACCCAGCGCCGCCGAACTCGCCCGCGCCGCCTCACTCACCGAAGGCACCATCTCCTTCCACCTCAAGGCACTCGTTGAACTCGGCATGATCGAACGCACCGGCGCCCGCGGCCGTCTAATCCTCACAGAGCAGGCCAGAAGCGCCATTCAGGACGGGATTCCCATCTACGGGCAGATCGCCGCGGGTGCCCCGATCCTCGCGGAGCAGACCCCCGATCACGTCACCCCCAGCCTCGACCAGCTGCTCGGCGTCAAAGAAGGCGACTTCCTCCTGCAAGTCCGGGGCGACTCCATGACCGGCATCGGCGTCATGAACGGCGATTACGTGCTCGTCCGGCCTTCCCCGGAAGTGCTCGACGGCGAAGTCGCGGTGGTCCTGATTCCCGGCGAGAACGCCGCCACGCTCAAGCGCGTCTACGTGTTCGGCGACGAGGTCGTCCTGATCAGCGAGAACCCCGACCATCCCCGCCGCACGTACCCCGCAGCCGACGTCCAGATCCAGGGACGGATGGTCGCCCGCCTCGGGCTCGCCGGACCCCGGCCCCTGACGCGGAGGGCCTGACTATGGGTGGACGCACGCCGAGCCTCACTGCCTGCGTCCTTCTCACCCCCTGGCCGCTGGAACATGTCAGGCGCCAGCATCCGGGCGTGCCGGTCGTGGTCCTGAGCGAGGCAAGGCGCGTCCTCCAGGCGTGCCCACTCGCGCAGGGAGCGGGTGTGCAGTCCGGCATGCGCGAGGTGACCGCGCTGTCGCGCTGCCCGGATCTGCACGCTGAAGTGGTGCCCGCGCCCGAAGCGCAGGCGATCTGGGCGGAACTCCTGGAGCAGCTGTATGCCCGATACAGCGACCGCGTGGACAGCCGCGCGAGCGGCGCCGCGTTCCTGACCCTGCCGGCCTCTGGCGCGCGGGATCTTGCGGCGGCCCTGCACGCCCCTATCGGCCTCGCAGCCTCCCGGGAACTGGCCCACCTGGCAGCCCTGAGAGCGGCACCTGGGGAAGCCAAGGAAGCCCACTCCGGTGCGGCCGAACAGGCCTTCCTGAAGCTCACGCCCCTACCACACCTCACGGCGCTGGGCATTCCGCTCTCCGCCCTGGAGAAGCTGCACTTCCTGGGCCTGCGCGATCTCGGCGGCCTCATGGCGTGGAGTGCCGCGCAGCGTGAGGCGTTCCTGGGCGTCGATGTCGGCAAGCGCCTCAACCGCTTCCTCAAAGGCGAACGCACTACAGCCGTAGGGAAATACCAACCAGGTCAGGTCCTGGAAGCGTCCCTGGCGTTTGACCTGCCCCTGACCGAACCCGCCCAAGTGGACGCCGCCCTGCGCGACCTTATGCCGGGCCTGATCGCGGAACTCCGGGGCCGATTGGCCGCCACCCTCACCGTCCATGCCGACACGATCGGCGGTCGCCTGTCGGGTACCCGGCAGCTGAAGTGGCCGCTCGATGACCTTGCCTTGACCCGCGTGGCAGGTCTGGCCCTGCAGGACGCAGTCGCGCTCCCTTTGGGGATTGACCGGCTGACCCTGCAGTTGGGCGGGCTGGCACAACCGGGGCGCATGGTCGGTCTCTGGGCCGGCCTCGCGGAGCTGGAGGTCACGAAAACGGTCCTGGCCCGCTTTCCCGAGGCCTTGGTCCGAGTGGAGTGGCTGGACCCGTGGGCATACGCCTCAGACGCCCACTACGCCTGGGTGGACTGGGTCACGGGGCAGGTGCGCGCCCGCGAGATGGCCCCCAGACGGTCCTGGGCGCCCACGCCTGCCGTGCGCCGCGAGCAGGCTGTGCAGCGCGTCCTCTCCTTCTTTGAGGGCTACGACCCATGAAGGCGTATCAGACTGAGGTGCACGTCGAGATTCGGGACGCCCGACCCGCCCGGCTCATCTGGCAGGGGCAGGCGTATCCAGTTCAGGTCGTGCTGGACCGCTGGCGGTATGGGGGACGCTGGTGGCTGGGTGAACGCCCCCGCACCTGCTACCTCGTTCAAGCAGGCGCCCTGACCGCCGAACTACACCACGAAGACGGCGAGGGCGGCCGGTGGTGGCTGGCCAGGATGGTGGACTGAATGTTCGAGCACGAACGTGGCCTGACGCTCCCCAACGGTCTCACGGTCCGCCTCTCCTCTCTCCGTGCGGAGGACAGTACCCTCTGGCGCATCTATCCAGTTGAGGGCAGTCTCCAGCTGGCCAAAGTGAACACGACCGTACGGGATGGCTGGCTGCACTTGAACGACATTCATGTGACGCCCCAGGTCACTCGCCCAAGCGCCACGTGGTGGCGCCGCGTTCGTATCATCCCCGTCCGGGGGCAGGGCCTAGGTGGCCTGCTGCTGATCGAAGTGCAGCGTGAGGCTGTGCGGCGTGGCCTTCAGGGCGTCAGAGGAACGTTCACGCCCGAGACCTCTGCCGCTTCCATGGCGCTGGCCCGCTTCTATCAGCGGCACGGCTTCACGCTGACCGGCATCGACCTGCAGTGGGTGCCGGGTGGCTGAGTCAGGCCGGGTCCAGCACGGGCGTGTGGCGCAGCGCGCTCGCATCGGCGAGCACCTCGCTCAGTTCCGCCAGGTGCCGCACGGGCACCCAGGAGAGGCCCGTCCAGACTTCAAGCCCCGCGCCTGCACCTTTGAAATGCAGGCGACCTACGAGTGCCACCGGCTGCCGGTCCTGCTCAGCCCAGGTCACGGCATCTCGCTGTACACCAAACGCCCGCTTGAGTTCCATCAGCAGCTTCTCGCGCGTCATGGGGGTATATGACCACGCCGCGAAGCCTGCATGCGCTGCTCGCGTGCCAGTCGTACTTTAGCGAGGGCCGCAGCACCGTCAGTCCCCGCCGCCTCGTGCACGTGGCGAAGGCGGCTGGATTCATGGCAGTCGGCCTTGCGGATTGGTGCAGCGTGGCCGGCGCTGTGGATCTCTGTGATGAAGCACAGGCGCAAGAGATGCACGCCGTGATCGGCGTGACCCTCCCCGTCCTCTTCCCCAGTCCACCCCGGGCGTCCACGCCGACCCAGATGTTCCCCATCGTGCTGTTGGCGCGCACCCGGGAGGGCTACACGACCCTATGCGAGCTCATCACGGCTGTGAACCTGCACCACCCGGACGGTCTGCCCCTAGACGTCCTTCGGCAGGCAGGTGGGGGTGTGCAGGAACACATCATCTGTCTGACCGGGGGCCGGACTGGGTTCCCCACGGCGCTGGGGGAACAGCGGGACCTCGCGCGGGCGGCTATGTACTTGCGCCTCCTGAGGGCGATCTTCCCCTCTGCGCTCTACGTCCAACTCTTCCACGGGCAGGCGCCAAATGAACACCGCCGCCTGGATTACCTGCGCGGCCTGGCCCGCGACCTGGAACTCCCCGTGGTGGCCGCGCCGGAAGTGAGCATGGCCACACCAGACGAGTACCCGCTCCTGGATGCGCTGACCTGCGCCCGGCTGGGCATCGATGTGCTGACGCCCCACCCGGATCGGCCGCGGAACACGGACCGGCACGTGGGCACACCGGACGGCTGGGCGAACCTCCTACCGTTCGGGGACGCACTGCTCAATGCGCAGATCCTGGCACAGAGCTGCGCGCTTCACCTGCTCCCTGAACGACTGAGCGTGCCGGAACCTGGCCTAAAACCCTTCCAGACGGCGCAGGACGCTCTGGAGGAACGGGTGTATGCGGCGGTGCCTGAACGGTACCTGCCGGACGCCCGACCAGCCGCCCTCGAACGCGTGAAGGCCGAGCTGAAGACTGTGGCCGAGCTCGACATGGCCGGTTTCTTCCTGACGGCCGCCGAGGTCACGGACTACTGTCGGGCGCACGGCATTCTCGCGGCGGGACGCGGGAGTGCAGCCGGATCAGTGCTGTGCTACGTCCTGGGCATCACCCTCAGTGATCCGCTGGCGCACAACCTCTTGTTCGAACGCTTCCTGCATACGGGAAGAAGCTCCATGCCGGATGTGGACATCGACATCGCCTCCAGCCGCCGCGATCAGGTGCTCGCCTGGGTGGAAGAACGCTGGGGACTGACCGGTACCGGCGAGGCGATGGTGGCCAACCGCATCACGTACCGCCTGAAGAGTGCCCTTCAGGACCTCGGGCGTGCGCTGGGCCTCCCGCCTGAACTGCGTGACCGGCTGAGTCGGTCTCTGGGGCGGGATTACGGGCACCTGCGGCCGCACCGGGCCCGAGAAGCGGAAGCGGTGTTCACGGAAGTCCTGGGTGATACCCCCGTGAAAGACGCCCTGCTGACGCTACTCGAGCAGGTGGAAGCCCGATTTACTCGGCACCTTGCCCCGCATTCGGGCGGCGTGGTCCTGAGCAGCGAGGCGCTGACCCACTACAGCCCATTGATGCGCAGCTCCGGCGGCATCCGCATGCTGACGTTCGACAAGGACGACATCGAACGCCTGGGCCTGATTAAGCTGGACCTGCTGGGGCTCCGGATGCTCGCCGCCCTGGAACGCGCCCGGGAAGAAGTGCTGAGGCTAACCGGCAAGTGGGTCGAGTACGGGCAGCTGCCCGACGACCCCAGTGTCTGGCGGGAGATCAGCACCGGCGACACCATGGCGCTCTTCCAGATCGAGTCCCCGGCGCAGGTGCAGATGACTGCCCGGTTACAGCCCAGGGACATGACACAACTCGCGCACCAGATCGCCCTGATCCGCCCTGGGCCCATCCAGAGCGGAACGGTCCATCCCTATGTGCGCCGCGCCAGGGGCGAGGAGTCGGTGCCTGAACTCCCTGAGCCTCTTCACTCCATCCTGGCGCCCACGCATGGGACGCTGATGTTCCAGGAGCAGATCCTGCGCATCGCAGTGCAGTACGCCGGGATGGACTGGCCAGACGCGGACCGCTTCCGGAGTCGCCTGAGCAAGGTGGAGGACCCGGACGAACTCGCTGCATTGCGTTCGATGTTCCTGGAAGGCGCAGCCGCCACGGTGGGCGCGTTTCCCTGGGAAGCCGAGGCGGTGTTCGAGCAGTGCGCGGCCTTCCGGGGGTACGGTTTCGCGGAAAGTCACGCGCACGCGTTCGCCCAGCACAGCTACGCCAGCGCGTACATGCGGCGTCACCATCCGGCCGCGTACTTCGCCGCGTTCCTGACCGAAGCGCCCGGCATGTGGCCCGCGAGTACCATTGCAGCCGAAGCGGCCCGACGGGGCGTGCGCTTGGCAGGCGTGGACGTGAACCGCTCCAGTACAGCGTACCGGGCGGAAACGGCTCAAGTTGTCCGTGTCCCCTTGACCGCCGTGGAGGGTATCAGTGTCGACATGGCTCGACGGATCGTGCAGGAGCGGCTGACCAGCAGCAGGTTCTTGGGCGTCGAAGACTTTTACGACCGCGTCCAGATCAAGCGAGACGCCCTTGAAGTACTCGTGAAGGCCGGGGCCTTCGACACGATTGACCAGCAGAAAAACCGGCGCGAAGCGTATTTCGTCCTTCAGACGGTCGCGCATGCCCGGCCGCCCGGGACCCGGGCCCTGCTCGCGCCAGCGCCTGCCCTACCAGACGTGCCCGAATTGCCCATTGACGTGCAGGCTGCCCTGGATACGCAACTTACCGGGACAACGCCGACCGGGCGTCACCCGCTCGACGCCCATCGAACTCGCCTCCGAGATCTGGGGTGTGAAGCCTTGGGCCACCTGCGCCACAACTCTACCTGCTGGGCGGCCGGGGTGATCGTGGCGAAACAGCGTCCACCGACCGCCAAAGGGTTTGCCTTCTACGTGCTGGAGGATGTCACAGGACGAGTCCAGGCGATCATCAGCCCAGACCTCTGGGAGGCTCATCGCGCTCTCCTGCGTGACGCCCGGGCGCTGATTGTGCACGGGATCGTCACGCGGCAAGGCCGTGCCGTGACCATCCGCGTTGAAGGGATATCCGAACTTCCCATCGGTTCAAGTGGGAGGGCATACACATCAGGCATGTGAACCATAGGTGCTCCGGCATCCGCCATGTCGAGTGAGTCGCAGTCTGGGCGCTGACCAATTCCCCACTCCAACGTACGGATGGCAGCGCCGATCATCATTCGGCGCCGAGACCAAGCACATTCGCTGATTCCATCTGCCGCCTATCCAGAGTCTGGATAGGCCACAGCGCCCACACCCTCCACGGGGCATGGGCGCTGAATTTGGTTCAGAAGATGGCCCACCGCTCCACTCAGTTGGCCACGTAGACCTGACTACCCTTCAAAACGGGGCATGAGTACGGTCAAGGTGCGCCAGGATGCGCCGGATGGATGCAGCAGAAGATCCTGGATATGATCAAGCCCGAGTCGAAACACGGACACCGCACGGTGTCCGTGTTTCTTTACTTTGGTCGCTGTTCGACGTGCCACGACCTCGCCCGTCACGCACGCCCAGATGAAGGCGACGCTGACGACCGTCAGGAGCGAAGACACGCGCTCGGGGCGCGTCAGACCCGTATCTTCCAGGTTGAACCCTCTGGTTTTCAACGCGGCGTGCAGATTTTCTGTTTGCCAGCGCAGGGCATACCGGCGCATGTTCGGCAGGGCGTGCCCCCGATACGCCAGGTACAGCATGTCACCGGC
>CALPYF020000067.1 GCA_943327755.2 Deinococcus hopiensis KR-140 | reverse complement strand
GGGTCTGGCGCTCGTCGCGGCGCTGGCGCGCCGCTGGCACGCGCAGGTGCAGCCGGAGTGGCAGGTCGGCACGTTCACGGTGTCCATCACGTTCCCAGCTGAGGCTGCCGCATCCAGTGGCAGCCCGACCGGACAACTCAGGCGATGACGGACGCCTCCTGTTCGTGGGCGTAGCATGGCTCATCTGCGCTGACAATGGGCGCTGACGGAACTCCTCGACGTGAGCCGAGGGTTGCGGTACCTGGCGTGGGTGGTGTCGCGTCAGACCAGTGTAGAGACGCAGGCGGATGCCCTGACGCTGCTGGGACAGCTGTAACGGGAGGATGAGGCAGAGGAGCGGGCGGGGCAGTTCGTGGCGGTGAAGCGGGCGCATCGAGTGTTGCGGTTCGCGTCCGGGAAGGAGGCGTGGGCAGCCCAGCAGCTGGGGACGCCCAGTGTGCTGCACTGCCTCGCTCCAGAGGCGGAGCGCCC
The DNA here is from genome assembly GCA_943327755.2 of Deinococcus hopiensis KR-140. Lineage (GTDB taxonomy): Bacteria > Deinococcota > Deinococci > Deinococcales > Deinococcaceae > Deinococcus > Deinococcus hopiensis_A. Next base: position 13,062 of record CALPYF020000067.1, on the reverse strand, counting down.
CGGTCTGGTTGCGTCGTCGAAGTTCGGCGGACACGGTTGTTCGGGTGTGGCGGTGAAAGTTCGAGACTCGAGCGTGCAGGGCAAGGAATTCTTGTGTCCGCCGTCGTCGTTTGAAGCCCGGCTGGCTGCGTTCCTCCCCGCCCTGACCGCGCGTCCAGAGGCGGCTCTAGACGCTACGCAGTTGCTGCCGTGTCGGTCGATGCGATTGCTTGACCAGGTTGTTGTACCGGGCCACGGACAGCACCTGACGTGCGGCGCCGCCCGGCAGACCTGCACGACGGCCCGCACGCGGTCAGGCCTGCCCCAGCCCCTGACCACAGCTCGAGAGGCCCCCACCGCCGGGCAGCGCCCCCCCTGTCAGGATCAACTTTCGACCAAGGTCAGCTGACGCAACGCAGGTTCTTGGTAGAACGGTCATCCCGTACTGTGTGGCCACCCATGCGCGACACGCTCCTGAATCTGCTTACGCTCCTCGTCGCGCTGAGCGCCGTACTCGGCGGCACATTCCTGCTCGACCTTCCCCGGCGCGCGGCCACCTGGACATCGCAACTCTTCCTCACGCAGATCTTTAGGGGTGTGGTCCTGCTGGCCACGAGCCTGACACTCCTTCAGGCTATCCACCGGCCCCTCCTGCCCGAGCAGGGCGCGGCGTTCTGGATCCTGGCCGCGCTGGTCATCCTGCCGTTCGGCATCTGGTACGTCACGCAGACCCGACCCCACCCCCTGCGCAACGCCCTGGCCTACGTGGGGATGCTCGTTGCCGTTCACCTGTCCCTGATCGTCAATACCGCCTCGCCTCCACCGGGCAGCACGACCGGGCAACTGGTGTTCGCGGCCGGGCTCTCCCTGATCAGCACGTTCGCCGCCAGCCTGCTGTTCCGGACCACGTTGCCCCTGCGGGTGCGGCTGGGCGCCGTTGCGCTGGGCTACACCGCCGCGACCCTCCTCGTCTCCACGGCGTTCCTGCGCGTCACGCTCCCGGACGCGACCCGGACCTGGAGTTCAGTCAGCGCCGCCCTCGTCCTCGGCTTTCTCGACCTCCTGCTGCTGGGCCTCTTTCTGAGCGCGCAGCGTCTCGCGCAGGACACCCAGCAGCAGGCGGCGGCCCTGACGCTGGAGCAGGCGGTGCAGCAGGCCCTGTCCGAGCACCTCAACGACGCCGTCGTCATCAGCGATCCTCAGGGCCAGGTCATCCGCCTGAATGCGCGCGCAGCGCATGATTTTGAGCTGACTCCCACGGTCGGGGCGCGCGCCTACCAGTGGTACACGCCGGCCTTCACGGCGCCCCTGGACATCCAGCAACTCCCCCTGACCCTCGCCCTGGGCGGCGTCACGGTGCGCAACCTCCTGTACGGCCTGGAATCGGCCAGTGGCCGGCGCGTGGCCCGGGTCAGTGCCGGTCCCCTCCAGGGTCCACGTCAGGAGCGCCTCGGGGCCGTCATGACCCTGACCGACGTGACCGGCGAAGTCGACGCCCAGGCCGCCCAGGAACAGCTGACGCAGCAGTACACCGACATCGTCGACGCGCTCGACGAGGGCGTGATGCTCATTTCGCCCGAAGGGCGCGTGCTGCAGATCAATGCCCGCACCCACCAGTTGCTGGGCCTCCCGAGAGAACGCACCCTCTCGGTTGAGGATCTCCTGCGGACGCAGCGGGTGCAGTATGTCGACGGTCAGCCGGTCACGCAGCGCGGTGAGAACTTCCGCCGGCTCGTGTCCGGGCAGGCGCTGGTGGTGGAAGAGATTATCCAGCTAAACCGGCTCGACGGCCGGCTGATCACGCTCCGCAGTCACGGGCGGGCGCTCCGGCGCCACGGGCAGGTGTACGCCCTGCTCTACGCGCTGACGGACATCAGTGACCAGTTGACCCTCCAGCAGGAAGTGTCCCGTCTGGCCAACCACTCGGTGCTCACGGGCCTGCCCACCCGGACCCACTTTCTGGACCTCGCCGCAGCGCTGCAGCGCGGGCCGGACGCCGCCCTGCTCCTGCTCCACACCCTCGCGGGGGCCGCCTTCCGCCGCGAAGGCCGCGTGGCCCTCGCCGACGCGTTCACCCAGTGTCTGGCCCGCGACCTGCCGCTCGCCTACCCGGACGCCCTGCTCATCGGCCAGCTCAGCGACGACACCTTCGCGCTGCTGCTACCGCAGCACCTCACGGCCCTCGAGGCCGCTCTGTTCCGCCCCGTTCAGGTCCAGGACGACCTGATCGAACCCCGGTTCAAGGCCGCCACCCGGCCCCTCGGCGCGACCGAGCACATCGAGCACGCCCTGCAGGAAGCCGAGGCCACCCTGGTCCACACCGAGGAGGGCCAGCTGGGCGTCAGTGAACCCGCGCAGTACGAGGCCCAGCTCCGCCACGCGCAACTCGAACGCCGCCTCCGCCTCGCCCTGAGCACCGGCGCCTTCACCACGTACTTCCAGCCGATCTACAACCTGCACGACCGGCGCGTCCGGGAGGCCGAGGCGCTCGTGCGCTGGTTTGACGACGAGCTGGGCTTCGTCCCGCCGGACGTGTTCATTCCCCTGCTCGAAGCGTGGAATCGCATTCACGTCGTGACCGACCTGGTGATCGAAGCGGCGCTGGTAGAAAGTCGACGGATCAGCGTGCTAGCGGGCTATACCGTGCGGGTCGCTGTCAACCTGTCGGCCGTGGAACTCAATGCTCCGGACTTTCTAGACCGGATAGAGACGGTTCTACGTCACGCACCGGATGCAGGGGCGCGCCTGACCTTCGAGGTGACCGAGCGCGGCGTGCTCGACCACCTGACGGAAGTAACCCGCCGGCTGCACGTGCTGCGCGCGTGGGGCTTCTGCCTGGCGCTGGACGATTTCGGCACCGGGTACTCGGCGCTGAGCGTGCTGCAGACCCTGCCGGTTCATTTCGTGAAGCTCGACCGGTCGTTCGTGCAGGGCATCGAAACGTCCGGTCGACTGCAGGTGCTGACCGACGCCGTCATGCAACTCGCGCAGCGCCTGCAACTTCAGGTTATCGCGGAGGGCATCGAGACCGCCGCGCAGGAAGAGATCCTGAGGCACTCCGGCTGCACGCTGGGGCAGGGGTATCTCTTCGCCCGGCCGCAGCCGCACCTGCACCTCCGATCAGGGACCCCCTAGGTGGAGTCGCGCGGCGCCCACTGCCAGCAGGCGGCTACGCGAGACGCGCCCTCATCCCGTCGCGCGCAGGACATTCCTGACGGCACTCCGGAGTCCCCAGACCGCCCGGGTCTCGCCTTCACCGTCACCCTCACCGTGGTGCCCGACGGTGAGGGCCGCATCTTCCACCTCAGCCCAGCCTGCGGACGGCGGACCGCACACCACGGAGCTGACGTGACCGCCCGGCTGCTCTGGCCGCACGTACTCGACGACACCGAAGCCCGCCGGGACGAGGACGACTTCGCGCCGCTCAAGCCCTCGAGGTACGCGCCCCTGTACGGCGACGTTATGGAGGACCTCACGGGATAAATGGCGCCGCTTCAGGAGAACGGCCCTCCGCTTCACCAGGACCTGGCTGCGCACGAGTGCACAGGGGCCAGGACCCGCCCGACGCGGCGACTCCGGTAGGGGCGCAGACACCAGCAGATCGAGACGAGCGCGAATCTACTGCACGGGGCGGCCCACGACGCGCGGCCCGCTGGGCCACTCGGCCTGATTGCCCCGTCCGGACACCCGGGTCGAGACGTCAGACACACGCCCTGGGTGCTGCTCAAGTGACGGTGTTTCTGGAGCCGGGCGGGTTCAGGCGGGTCAACACCACCCGGGGCACGCTCGCGCAGCCCGTGATGGGCCCGGCGTGGTTCAGGCCCGTGGGACCCCGGGGGCCGCCCAGGTGAAGGGGTCACAACCAATTGTGGGTAGAATCGGCGCACACCTCCATGATTCTCCAGCGTTCTCACTTTCTGACGTGGATGCAGGCCCGCAGCCTGGCGTTGACCCACCCCATCTGCCTGTGGGACGCCGGTGACGCCGGAGCTCACTACTTCATCAAGGCCGCGGAGACCCCGGCGCGCCCCCTGCTGTGGCTTGAGGCGGCCGAGGGCGACGAGGACCACCCTCACCTGCTGGGCAACAAGCTCGCCGAGGCCGTCCACCGCACCACGAACGTCCAGCTCTTCGGGTACGGTATGCCCTGGACGTACGGCATTGAGGTGCTGCGCGGCTGCATCGACCGCCTGGGGCCGTGGGTGTTCGCGCTCAGCGGCGCGCAGCACGCCCCGCAGTTGGCCCGCGCGCTGCTCACCCTGCATGACCAGCAGTCGGTGACCATCCTGCAGGCGCCTTCGCCCCTCCCGCCCGCGGCGCTGTACCGCAGCGTCACGGCCCTGACCGCCGCGGAACTGGCGGTGCGGCCGGACGAACTGGAACGCTGGCTGCCGGATTTCCCGGGCGGTCCGGACGCCCTGCTTCACCCGCTGCGCGACACGCGCGGTCAGATGCGCCCGCTGCTGCTGCGGCTGGCGCGGGACCTCATGCTGCCGCCGCCACTGGAGCCCGCCCCGGAGGGCCCGCGTTTCCTGAGCGGCGAGGCGCCCCAGGTGGACCCCGAACGCCTGCTGGACGCGCTGATTCAGCGCCAGCGCTGGACGGAGGCCCTCCCGCTGGCCACGCGTATCGAGCCTCAGCGCGTGCCGGAACTGCTCACGGTGGCCGGCCCGCACTACCACGAGCGGGGCCTGCATCATCACCTGCACGACCTGCTCAGCGCCCTGCCCGGGAGCGTCAGCGACCACGCGGAGGTGCTGCGGTGGCTGTACTCCGCCGCGCTGCGTACCGGGAACGCCCGCACGGTGCTGCCCCGCGTCACGGCGCACCTGCAGCGGCAGGAGGCGCCGGACCTCCGGGCCCTGCACGCCGGCACGACCCTGCGCCTGCAGGACCGGCACCGTGAGACGCAGCGGGCTGCCGCCGCGGCCCGCACGCCCCTGACCCTCTACTACCACGGCCTGTCCACGGCCGAGCAGCATCCCACCGACGCGCTGCCCATCCTGCGCGCCGCCGTGGACTGCGCGGAGACCGAGGGCACGCCCACGGACGTCGTGCGCAACGCGCAGGCGCTCGCGGCGACCTACACGCAGACGGGGCAGTACGTCAACGCGCTGCACTGGACGGTGTACGCCCTGCGTCAGTACGACCACAGCCGCATGGGCGACTGGCAGCGGCGGCTGGCCGTGCTCAACGAATGGGCCTACACCAGCCTGCTCAGCGGGCGTCTGGAGCCACTGGCCGGCGTGCTGAGCGAGGCGGAGGCGCAGCTGGCCAGCGGGGCGCCGCAGGTGTACTCCCTGTTCCAGACGACGCTGGCCGACCACGCCCTGGTCACCGGCGCTCCCCTGCGGGCCCTGCGGGCGTGCGAGGCGGCCCGGCAGCACCAGCCGCGCAATCATCAGGGCTGGTACAGCGCCCAGCTGGTGCGGATCCTCGCCGAACTCGGCCAGACCGAACGCGCCCTGAGCGCCGCGGAGGAAGCGTTCGTGCTGACCCAGCACGAGGCGCGCACCTACACGCGCTGGTCGACCCTGGCCTTGGGCATGGCGCGCGCATACGTCGACCCGCTGCAGGCGACGCCGCTGCTGCAAGACGCCATGGACGCGTTCGAGCAGCCGCTCAAGGCGGACACGCTGGTGCGGGCCGCGGCCCACCTGGCCTTCGCGCACCTGCAACTGGGTCAGGTGGATCAGGCCAGGAGCGTGATGCAGCGCGTCGCGCCGCTGACCGCCGAGCTCGGGCCGTCCGGTCGGCTGCTGCTGGGCGGCCCGGCCGCCCTGTTCGAGCCCGTCTGGGGCCTGCTCGTTCCGGCCCAGACGCTGAGCCTGCAGTTGCTGGGCCGCGCCGACGTGGTCTGGGCGGATCAGCAGCTCCGGTTGCAGCCCCGGCATCTGGAAATGCTCGTCCTGCTCAGTCTCAGCCCTGAAGGACTGAGCGGTGAGCGCTTTGCCAGCCTGCTGTACCGGGACGAGGGGGTGGCGCGCTCGTCCCTGAAGGCCGGGCTCTCGCGCCTGCGTCAGCTGGTACCGGTCGCCTCGCAACCGTACCGGCTCCTCGCGCCGGTGCAGGCGGACTACCTGGACGTCATGGCGCTGCTGCAGGCCGGGCGGGTGGCGGAGGCGCTGCGCCGATACGCAGGGCCGCTGCTGCCGGGGTCCGACGCGCCGGGCGTCGCCGAGTACCGCGAGCTGCTGTGCGAGTCGCTGCGGCAGGCCGTGCTGAGTCACCGTGATCCCGCGCTGCTCTACGAGCTGGCCCTGAAACTCGACGATGACCTGGAGGTCTGGGAGGGCGCCCTGACCCGGCTGGACACCGGCGATCCCCGCAGGGCCCGGGCGGCGTCCCGCGTGCGGCAACTCCGGGTGGCGTACGCGTGAGCGGCCCGGCCATCCGGGCCCACGCGGTTGACTGGCCGCCAGCGGAACCCGGGGCGGATGGCCGCGGTCAGGTGACCGGCGTGAGCGGCTGGCAGGCGAGCGGCAGGACCTGAAGTCCCACGCAGTCCCAGTGGGTGCCGCCACCGGGCTGCCCGGCACCGCCACTTTCGGCGCAGGCGCTGGAGGCGAGGAGCAGGACGCAGGAGGTAACGGCGCGCAGCAGCTTGTTCATTGGAGGACCTCAAGTTCAGTGAGGGAAGGGGCACCGTGCATGAGCGGCAGGAACTTCTTGAAGTTGCGTTTGATGTCCGGGCAGGGCTGGCGGCCGTGATCCATCTTCTCGAGGGGGCAGGCCGCGCCGTGGCAGGAGGGCCGGATCGCGCAGGATTGACAGGTGGTGTCGGTCAGGGCGTTGTCCTGCAGCCAGGGCTGCAGCCTAGCCTGATCGAGCTGCAGTGATCCGTCAGCGTGCAGGTGGCCCACGTGGTTGCGTTCGTCGTCCAGCGCGACCGTGCACTTCACGACCTGCCCGCTGGTGCGGATGGCGAAGGAGTTGCCGCGCGCAGCGTAACACGTGCTGCCGAACGGATTGAGGTTCGCGTGGCGCATCCCCAGGCCGCAGGTGCGGGCGTGCTCGTACAGGGGGATGGCCAGGTCGAAGCCGTCGTCCTGTTCATACACGCTCAGGTGCTCGTCCTGCTCGCCACCCCAGCGGCCGACCGGGTGGGTGTGCAGCTGGAAGCGCGGGTCGTGCCCGAAGGTCTCGCCCAGCCGGGTGATGAACTCGGGCGTCTGGGCGTAGTTGTCGGGGCTGAAGTTGATGCGCAGGGTGCAGGTGAAGTCCAGGTCGGAGGCGCGCAGGAACAGGAGGTTGCGCCAGATGGTGTCGAAGGTGCCGCCGCCCCCCTGCAACTTGCGGGTCTGGTCGTGGGTCTCCTGCGGGCCGTCGAGGGTGATCTGGAAGTCGCGCAGACCGGTGCGGATCAGGTCCGGGGCGAGTTCGGGCGTCAGGTAGTAGCCGTTGGTGGTGGCGTGCGCCATGTACTTGAACCCGTGCGTCTCACTGAGGGCCGTGAAATGCTCGGAGAGGTCCTGGACGATGTCGTGGGCGTGCAGCGGTTCGCCGCCGAACCAGGAGATCGACAGGAGTTTCAGGCCGGGCGCGCGGCGGGTCACGAGTCGTTTGACGCCCTCGATCACCTCGGGCTTCATGCGGCCGTGCAGGAATTTCTCGTAGCAGTACGTGCAGCGGAAGTTGCACTGCTCGGTGGAGAACAGGATCAGGTGCAGCACGTCGTCCCGGAAGAAGGCGGTCACCTGCTGCTGCCGGGCGCGCAGGAGTTCGTCGGTGTCGGCGGCGATCAGGTGCCCGTCGCGGCGAAGCTGCGCGGTCAGCGGATCGGCCGGGTCCGGCTGGGCCCGCTTGAGCAGGTCCAGGGCGCGGGGCGGATAGAAGCCACCCTTGCCGCTGAAGGTGTTGTGCAGGTACACCCCGGTGTCCTGCCGGGACTGCAGGGTGTACCGCGAGCGTTTCAGTTCGGCCGTCATAGGTAACCTCCGGGCTGATGGGGCAGGTGGATGGGTGGTGGTGCAGCCTGCGCGAACGCCTCGGCGATCAGCGCGTAAGAGTGGCGGCGGGCCTGCGAGTCGTGCGTGATGGTCAGGAGCGCCAGTTCATCCGCGCCGTAGCGGCGGGCGAGGGCGGTCAGGGCGGACCGGACGGTGACGGGATCGCCGACCACCAAGCGGGGGTACAGGGCCAGCGGGCCGGGCGTGACCGGCAGAGCGGCTGGCGGGGGCACGGGTTGACCTCCGGGCGCCATGCCCTGCGCGCTGAAGTACGCCCGGTGACTGCGGGCCAGATGCAGGGCGGCTTCAGTCGTGTCGGCGCACACCACGGCAACCGCCAGCGCGACGGTGGGGGTCGCGTGCCGCCGGGCCGTGTGCTGCGCGCGGTACGCCTGCACGTCGCCCGGGTCGCCCGTGACGTTGCCGCTGCCGTAATGCCAGCCGAACCGGGCGGCCAGTTCGGCGCTGCGGGTGCTGGCGCCCAGCACCCAGCTGTGCACGTCGGCGTTCAGGTCTCGCAGCGCCTCATCCAGCGCCGCGAGACGGTCCGGATACGACGTCCCATCTCCGCCCAGGCGGCGGGTGGTCTGCTCGTCCGCGCCGGTCCCGCCGGCGACGCCCAGGTCGATACGGCCCGGGTGCAGCGCCGCGAGCGTGCTGAACGTCTCGGCGACATGCAAGGGGGCGTGGTGCCGCAGGACGACGCCGCCGGACCCGACCCGGATCCGGTCCGTTGCGGCGGCAACCGCGGCGACGAGTACGGCGGGGGCGGGGCAGGCGGCGGCGCGGGGCAGGTGATGCTCGGCGTACCACACGCGCCGGTACCCGGACTGTTCGGCCGTCTGGGCCAGCTGGATGGCAGTGCGGAGGGACTCATGGGGGGACTGGCCGCAGGACAAGGGGACTGGATCGAGCACACTGAGTTGAACCGTCATGGTCCCTCCTTCGGTCTTCATTGGACCTTCAGGGGGGTTGCGGGGGGGTTGCCAGACGTCGCGTCCCGTGGCAACCCCCCCGCAACCTCGCCTGCGGTTCTCTGGAAAACAGGAGGTGACACACCGTGAGTCAAAGCCCCCACCGGCCAGCGCCGCGTCCGGACCGGCCGTCGGAGCCACCGGCGGAACAGCCGCACGCTCCGCCTGCCCAGGAGGTGCCCCTGATGCCCGAGATCGGCATCGTCGAGCCCGGGCTTGAAGAGGAAGGCATCCTGATCGACATCTTCTGCCCCGGTTGAACCGTCCCCACCGCCCCCATTCCTGCACGAGGTGATCATCATGACGAACGACAAAGCGAAACTGGATCTCAAGAACCTGGAGCTCACCGACGACGGCAAGGTCGTGATCGAGGACCCCGAACTGTACGCCGCGCTGAGCGACCTGAAGGCGAACGATCAGATCGGCGAAGAGGGCCTGGCGGACATCAACATCTACAAGTGCAACTCGTCCATGGTCTGACGTCAGCCAGTTCTGGTTCTCAGAGCTGACTGAAGTCTGCAGAGGCGCCGCGGGTGACCGCGACGCCTCTGCGCCGCTCCGGGTCGCCGCTCAGCGACCAGTCAGCCCGCCCGAATACAGCCCCGGCCGCGCGGCGCACAGCCGGCAACCCCCCGGCAACCCTCTCCTGCGGAGACTGAACAGCATGGAACTCTATACCACCGGCTATCTGGACAACGGCCTTGGGTTTCTGATCGCCCCGCGTCCCGGCGCTCACCTCATTCACCTGGCCGCGTACCTCGATCACGGCGTCAAGGACGAGCGTGAGCAGGAGAACGGCATCAGTCACCTGCTGGAACACGTGCTGTTCAACCCCAACAACCTGACCGGCGCGCAGGGGAAGCAGTGGCAGGCGCTCGCCAAGAGTGGCGCGCGGATCGAGGCCTTCACCGGGAAGGAACACACCCGCCTGGGCCTGTCGTGCCTGCCGCGCGACCTGCCGAAGGTCATGGCCTTCACTGCGGACCTGCTGCGCAACCCCAAGGTGACCAAGCAGGCGCTGGAGCACGAACGCAAGATCGTGCTCGACGAGATTCACCGCAAACGCAACCGGCCGGAATTCCTGTGGACGCTGGTCGAGGAGGCGCTGTACGCCCCGCCGTACGGCATGTCCATCCTGGGCCCGCCCGACATCGTGTCGCAACTGAACCTCAAGCAGATGCGGCAGCGGGCCCTGGACGCCTGCACCCCGGAACGCACCCGGCTGGTCATTGCCGGTAAGGTCGACAGCAGCACCGTCCGCCTCATCGAGGAGCATTTCGAGGACTGGTCCGCGCCGCCACTGCACACCGAGTACCGACCGGTGGAGATCGTGCCGCAGCTGATCGGCGTGCCCAGCCGCAGCGAGCGGGTCACGCTGTACCTGTCCTGCCCGGGCCCGGCGCTGGGCGACCCGGACCGGCCGGCCGCCGAGGTCTTCGGCGCGCTGTTCGGGGGCGGCCTGCGCTCACGGATGTTCCAGCGGCTGCGGGAGGAGCGGCAACTGGCCTACGCCGCGCAGGGCGGCAGCTCGCACTGGCGGCGCAGCGGGTACCTGTTCATGGCGGTGGACCTGGCCCGCGAGCGGGTCCCTGAAGCGTTCCGCACCCTGATGGAGTTGATTCAGGAGGTGCAGGACAGCCCGCCAGGCGAGGAGGAAACCGACGAGACCCGGGAGGGCTTCGCCCTGAAGGCGCTGCAGGAATCCGAGGGGCCGGGCCTGGCCACCAAACTCGCGCAGCACTGGCTGAACGACGAGGTGTACTTCCCCACCCGGGCAGCCCGCATGTACCGGCAGGTCAGTGCCGCAGACGTGAAGGCCGCAGCCGCGTACCTGAACCCGCAGCAGATGGCCATGGTGGGCATCGGCCTGGACGAGGGTGAACTGGCAGACCTGCTGGAGGTGGTCGTATGACAAGTGCAGTTGGAAGCGGCATTCAGATGGAAGAGAGCCTCTGGCGGACCTTCACGTCCCTGCTGGACGGACCCAGCACCGCGCGCGGGGTGGCCACGCGGCTCGGGCGGCCCGTAGCGACCGTGGTGCGCAACCTCAATCACCTGCAGGCGCACGGCCTGGTGTGTGAGACCGGCACGGACCGGGTGGGGCATCACATCGAGCGGGTGTACCGGTTGCCCGAGGGCGCCGTGCGCGTCAAGGATGAGCGCGCCCTGGGCCTGGCGTTTCACGAGACGGAACGGGGCCTGACCCTGGCCTCGTTCAATGGTCTGCCGAGCGCCGCAGGGATGGTCAGCGTGTGCGTGCCGCGCGAGCAGGCTGCAGGCATCATGCGCCGCCTGCAGCAGTTGCGGGAGGACATCGAAGCTCTGCAGCAGGAGGGCGGCGACGTCAAGGTGTCGTTTTTCCTGGCCGGCTGGACGGAGGACTGATATGACCGCTCATCCCATTCGCAACGCCGCGTTCCGCGCGGTGCTGCTCACCCGACTGTTCTCCGCCCTGAGCGGCGGGTTCTACAACGTCCCGATCATGTGGTGGGTGCTGGAAAAGACCGGTTCCGGAACCATGCTGGCGTCTGTCGGTCTGGTCAGCGCCCTGGCCGGTCTGATTGCGGCGCCCATCGGTGGCCTGCTGGCCGACCGGCAGCATAAACGCCTGCTGATCCAGGCGACGTATGTCGCCGACGCGCTGCTGCTCATCCTGATGGCCACGCTGGTCCTGACCGGGCACATGCAGGTGTCGTACGTCTTTCCACTGCTGGCCGTCACCAATTTCGTGGCGGCGCTGCGAGGACCCGCCTCGGCCGTCCTGGTGCCGCTGATCATTCCGCGCGAGGTCTACCAGCAGGGCAACGCCCTGATGAGTCTCACCGGCAGCCTTGCCAGCCTCACCGGGTACGCCCTGGCGGGCACCGCCACCGGGTTCGCCGGGGTGCACGGCGCCATGCTGATCGGCGCGGGACTGCTCGCCGCAGCCATCCTGACCCTCTGGACGGTCCCGGAGCCGCGCGTGCAGGCCGCCGCCGGCAGCGCACCGACTGAAGAAGGTCCCCGCGAAGGGCTGCTGGTCGGCCTGAAAGTCATCTGGTCCAATCCCCTGCTGTTCTGGACCTTCGCGGTCAGCCTGCTGCTGAATTTCGTGCTGATCCCCCTGGAGGTCACACTGGCGCCGTTCGCCCGCACGCTGGGCCTGGGGGCCCGCGAGTTCGGGTTCCTGAGTGCCAGCATCTCCGTGGGGCAACTGGTGGGGATGCTCATCCTCAGTTCATACCGCCTCCCACGTCCCTGGCTCGCCCTGGTGGGCGGCACATTCGGCATCGCGGCCTCCATCGGGGGACTCAGCGTCGCCACCACCCTCACGCAGGCCCTGGTACTACTTGCCCTGGCGGGCCTCAGCGCGGCAGTCATGAACGTCCAGCTGAGCGTCATGTCCCAGCTGAACATCCCACCGGCGGTGATGGGCCGCGCCTACGGCGTGATCTCATCCCTATCGAGCGCGATTCAACCCGTCGGGTATGCGGGGGCGGCCGCCCTGCTCGCCTGGATGCCCCTGCAGAACATCTTCCTGGTGATCGCGGCCCTGCTCGCCGCCGCCGCTGCCGCGTGGCTGCATCCCACCCTGAGAGGCGGCTTCGATAAGCCGATGATCCCAGCGGCCTCCGATTAAGTTCTGGCAGCGACCGGGAACGGGCAGGCTTCACGGTCTGCCCGTCTCGTGTGCAAGTCAGAGACCCAGCAGAAGCCTTCAGCGCAGCATCATGCCAGTCACTCGCAGACAGTCTGAGAACCTGATTGAGGGGCGAGACGACACACCGATGGAGACGACTGCTCAGACTCTCCAGCGTCAAGCTGATTCGCCGGATGAACCAGAGCAGTGAAGGCGGCCCGTTGGCGCGTCAGCAATAAAAAAGCCCCCACTTCTTTCGAGGTGGGGGTGAATGTGGAGCGGGAGACGAGATTCGAACTCGCGACATCTACCTTGGCAAGGTAGTGCTCTACCAGCTGAGCTACTCCCGCACAGGTGCGCCGCTTGCGGCGCCTGTGGTGCACGCAACCCGTGGGTTGCGGTGATGATATAGAAAAAACCCCCGCGCTGACCGACTTTTCCGGGACCCTGCGGTCCGAGTATCATTGGCGCGGCTGCGTTTCACGACCCAGTTCGGCATGGAGTGGGGTGGTTCCGCAGTGCTATGGGCACGGGGGTGTCT
>CALPYF020000066.1 GCA_943327755.2 Deinococcus hopiensis KR-140 | reverse complement strand
GGTGCGCACGTCGATTGAAGCGACAGGCGCGCAACTGGTGTTTCTACCGCCGTATTCGCCAGATTTGAGTCCTATTGAACTGATGTTTTCGAAAGTGAAGTCGCAGACGCGACGTCTGGAGGCACGGTCGAAAACGACCGTCAGTGAAGCGATCCGGGTGGCGTTGGAAGCCGTCCGCCCAAAAGATTGCGCTGGCTGGTTTCAGCATTGTCTTTTCCCTCAATGCCTCTGAAAACCGCTGTCAGTACCCGATACTTTCCGGAGAGCTCGTCTGGGACGGCATTAACAAGTCGATCAAGTCACACAGGCGAGTCGACTCCCGGCTGAGCGACCGGACCAACTCCCGCAAGCCCATCTTCACCACGCTCCACGCCCGGCGACCATGTGCTTTTTTCGGGCAATCCAGCGTGACTCCGACGAGCACACACCACGTATAGGTCAGCGTCAACAGACACAGCAGGCGCTCCACGTGATCGTGGAGCGTCATGTGCGTTCCCTCCAGTTGGAAGCCCTTGCTCTTCAATGCCCGGAAGAGACATTCAATCAGGAACCTCCGGCGATATCGCGTCTGGATCGTCGTCACCGCTCCGGCGTTACTGGCGATGACCAGGGCCTCGCCGTCTTGCGTGTGCGTCAGGACCACGTTCATCGGTTGCCCGTACACCAGCGTGTCCTCGACCAGCAGACCGGCCGTGCCGGTCTGCAAGCGACTCAGCCAGTCCTTCGCCGTCCAGTCGTCCATCAGCGTGTCGCTCCGCAGACGCACGCAGATGGGAATCCCACGGCAGGCCAATCCCTGAATCCAGTCATAGCCGACGAATTCACGGTCGGCATACAGGACCCGGATCTCCGCTGCACAGAGTAGGCAGAGGGCATCGTCCATGAGAGTGTGCCGGATCTCCGTATGGCTGCCGCCCCCGTGGGGCAGCAGCTCGTAGAGGAGGGGGATCGCGACGCCCCGCCAGATGACAGCCAGGAGCAGGACGTTTACATCGGTCTGCCCGTATTTCCAATTTGTCCGGTCGAGGATGAATTCGCGTGGTTGAGCGGACGGAAGGAGCATCAGAACCACCCGGGCAACGTCGGCTGGCTGGATGGGATGCCGGTCAAAGAAGCGTTCCACGCGGCGGATGACGGAGGCGTTGTGCGCGCTTCCGGGGAAGCGCGCGGCAAGTTCGGCATGCCGGACGTCCTTGCCCCCAAGGAGTGCGAGGACCATGAGAGAAAGCAACTCGACCTGGTTCTTGCGGAACTCCGGGAAGTGCGCGGTGAAGCAGCGGGTCAGCTTGGCGAGGACATCGGGAGACGCGTTCTGTTCTCGCGTGTCAGCCGTACTTTTTCAAGCCCCCGGGAAAGTGTCGGGTACTGAGCCTGAGACAGCATTCAAGAGGCGTGCAAGGTCGAGCTTATTCCATTGGTCCAGACATCATCAGGAATAGTGCGAGAGATGAGCCCAATCGATTGAGAGGAGCTGGGTAGAAATAAGAATTCATAGCCTATCGTAAACAGAGGGTGAATATCTGAATATAATCGCTGGCTATTTCATAGACAAGTGACACCTTATCGGAAATTTAAGGGGCGCCCTGCTGAGAAGATGTTTACAATCAACCGCGACTGCTTCGACCATGTCACTGGCCAGGCCACGCCGCCTGCAGCTGCCGCGTGTGAGCTACGGGCAGCGGAGGACCGAGGTCAGCGCTTGGTTGGGTCCCCCGCTGCTACAGACGGTTTCGGCGGTTGCGGTTGACCGGAGACACGGCAGGGTTGAACCGGACCCTGTGGAGTCAGGTGTGCGCGCAGCAGGTCGATCAGCTCGCGGTTCGCGTCGTCGTGAGCGGACATGGCGCGCAGCATGACACGCCGACTCTGACAAGCGCCTCACCTGACCCAAATGATTACGCCCGCTCTACCGCTCAGTGGCCCGTGGCAGCCGGAGCAGGGGTGAGCTCGAACCCAGCAGGTGAGCGGCCATCTGAAGACCAGCCCTGCGGTCATCGACTCGTCCCATCATGCGTTGCGGCAGGAGTATGGACTACTCCCCTGCTGGGGCGTCTGGTTTCGGGACGGGGAATGTGCTGAACTGCGTTCGGGTACCACGTGGAACTGGGGCCCGGAAGTGAACGCGGCCCATGTCCCTCCAGGCGGGCCGCGTGCTTGTTGTGGCAGCATCGACACTCTGGCTTCAAGGAGGAGTTCAGTCGTTCGGCCTTGAAGCGCCGACCCGCACTGAAACCAGATCTGCTGCCAGTCTGGTTGGGGTACGCCGCGCGGACGGAGCCGCTGGTTTGCAGACCTCAACCCGCGCAGTCAAGCGCCGCGATCCTGGGGAGGAAAGTGACGCCTCCAGACTTCCGCCAGGTGAGACCCAGACCCCTTACACTCAGCGGCATGAGTGAGGACACCTCAATCGACGACCTGGTACTGCTGGATCTGCATTACTCCGGGTTGCTGCGCGGCGAGCTCGCTCAGGAGGTGCAGCGCCGCCTGGAAAACGACCCGGCGTTGCAGACCGCAGCGGAGCAGTACCTGACAGACTGGACTGCGCTGCTCGACGTGCTGAAGCCCGAAGGGCTGGTCCCGGACGGTGCGGAGGATCGCCTGATCGCCCGACTGCCGCTGATCAACGACACCTGAATGATGGACGTGTCGGGCCAGTCTCCAACTGGAGCCAAGCCAATGCTGCGGGACGCGGATACTCGCCGTCCAGTTTCCGGGCAGCAGGCCGGGAGAGCCAGGGTGCTGGCTTTCCCCCTGACGGCATCTACCGAGGCCGGTGCGGCTCAGCCCCTCGTTTCCGCTGCACCTTGAGCTGGTACATCCGCTCATCACTGCGGGCCAGCAGGGATTCCAGCGCCCAGCCGTCCTCAGGGGCAACCGCCGCGCCCACGCTGGCGTCCACCTCCTCGAAACCTGCCGCCTGCGTGTGCCGGACCGCGGCCCGCACCCGTTCCTCGCCCAGCACGCCCTGTGGCCCGTGACGCATCACCACCACGAACTCGTCCCCGCCCAGCCGGAACACGAGGTCTTCCGCCCGGACAGCATGGCGTAGCGCACCGGCGAAGGTGATCAGCAACTCGTCGCCCCGCGCGTGCCCCTCCGTATCGTTCACGCGCTTGAGGCCGTCGATGTCCAGCGACAGGACTGTCACCTGCTGCCCGGCCCGCTCCGCGTCCCGCAGCACCCCTGGCGCGGTCTCCTCCAGCGCGCGGCGGTTGCCCAGGCCCGTCAACTGGTCAGTGTACGCGGCGTGCGTCAGGCTGCTGACATGCAGGTGCCGCTCCGCCCCAGCCCGCAGCAACCGGGCGGCGGCCTGCACCAGCACGCGTTCTTCCGGTAACCACGTCTCCACTCCCCGCTCGGCCCGGTAGAGGCCCAACACCCACGCCCGGTCGGGTTGCACCACCAGCGGCAGCAGCGCCACCCCGCTCAGGCCATCCTCACGGGCCGCTGCCGGGAGCTCCGCTTCGTCCAGGAACACCTCGCGGCCCTGCAGGACGCCCAGGGCCGCGTAGGTATCCCCGCGCCCCTGGGCCTGCCGGGCCTGCATCACCTCCGGGACAGGGCCCACCCGGATCATGGGCCGGTACGGCCCCTGACTCCCCTCCCAGACCACCAGCCACCCGCCGCCCAGTGCGCGGCGCAGCGCTTCCAGCGCCTGCTCGGCTACCCGCAGGAAGTCCGGCCCGTCACTGAGCAGCTGAGAAAGTTCCAGCAGCGCCTCCGCGCGGCCCTGCGCCTGCCGCGCGGCCCGCTCGGCGTCCACCAGGGTCGTGACGTCGTAACCGAGGCCCATCATGCCGGTCTGCTTTCCTTCCGCGTTGCGGACTGGCTCATACCGGGCTTCCATCACCCGGGGGCCTGCATGAACCTGCGTGGTCAGGGCCTCCCCCTGGAGCACCCGGTCCAGGGCGGCGAGCACCTCCGGTGAAGTGGCGTACAGGTCATAAATCGACAGCCCCACCGACTGCCCCGGGCGGCGGCCTAGGCTGGCCAGGCCGCGCCCCTCGGAGAGCGTGATCACACCGCTCAGGTCCGTCGTCCACAGCACCAGCGGCGCGCTGTCCAGGGCCAGCTGCAGCCGCGCCTGCGTCTCCCGCAAGGTGACGCGGGCCTGCGCGCGCTGAAGTGCCTGCCGCACCGTGCGGGCGACCGCGCGGATCAACCGGCGGTCGGCGGCACTCCACGGGTCCGGACGGTCCAGCTTGAAAAACGCCATGAGGTAGGCGGTGTCGCCCAGCGTGCCCAGCGGTGCGCTCGCCGCCGCACTCAGGCCCAGTGAGACGCCTCCCGGGTGCGCCTGCCCGTGCCGCACGTAATCGTCGAAGAACAGCGGCTGATCCGCCTTGAGGGTGTCCCACAGCAGGCCCTGACCGTCCCGGCGGATCCCTGCGGAGGCCACGCGATTGAACGTCTCGCCGCGCGGGGAGTGCCACGCGCCGTGCGAGATGGCCCGCTCGTCATTCATCAGCATCAGCCCGCCCCAGTCGACGTCCAGCGCGCTGGCGGTCAGGGCGGTGGCATGCAGCGCGAAGTCCTGCGGGTCCAGGTCGAGGTCCGCCAGGTCTGCCAGGCCCATCAGGGTCTCGGCACCCCGCAGGGCGCTGGTCAGTTCCCCGTTCAGGTGCGTCATGTCCGCTCGTTCCCGCGTGAGCACCCGCGTGGTCAGCTGCAGCTCCAGTTCGTTCATGGCCAGCGCGGCCAGGGCCGTCAGCTGGTCACGCTGGGCTCCGGTCAGGTCCGGGCGGACGTCCGGCGCGGCGATACACAGCGCTCCGACGACGTGCCCGTCCGGGCTGCGCAGGGGCGCGCTGGCGTAGAACCGTACGTGTGGCTCACCCAGCACCCGGGGATGCCGCGCGAAGCGGGCGTCCTGACTGGCGTCCCCGGTGGCGATCAGCGTCTGGCCGCGGATGACCACGTCGCACAGGGACTCAGTGCGGGAGAGGCGGCCCGGCATCAGGCCGCAGGTGGCCGTCATGGTCTGGTGGGTGGCGTCCACCAGGGACAAGGAAGCCAAAGGCACTTGGAACAGCTGCGTGGTGAGTTGCAGGAGATGTTCGAAGGCGGCCTGCACGTCCGCCCGGAGCGGCTCATAGCGGCTCAGGGCGATGAGGCGCGCCTGCTCCTGCGCGGCGTGGGACATGCCCCAGTATGTCGCGTCCGCCGCGCGGCACTGGACCAGCACTGGGGGCACCCCCGCCGCGTGAACGGGGCAGCCCCCCGGCGTCATTCAGGCCGCTACTGAGAGTCCGGGGGGGCGTCATGCACGGTCAGGAAGGCGTCCAAAACCTGGGGGCAGAAGGCCTGCTCCCGGCCGCGGCGCAGTTCGGCCCACGCGGCGTGCGGGGACCAGGCAGGTTTATACGACCGGACACTGACCAGTGCGTCATAGACGTCACAGACGCTGAGGATGCTTGCCAGCACCGGGATCTCCGCCCCACGCAGGCCGCGCGGGTACCCATGGCCGTCCCAGCGCTCGTGGTGAGCGGCCACGGCGGGCAGGACTGGGCCAGGCAGGTCCAGGACCTGGGCGTCCTGGACACTCCAGTCCGGGTGCTGCCGGATCAGCGCCCATTCATCCGGGGTGAGGGGGCCGGGCTTGTCGAGCAGGGCGGCGGGCAGGTGGCGTTTACCCACGTCATGCAGCAGCGCCGCCAGGTGCAGCGCGGAGCGGTCATCCGCGCTGAGGTGCAGGGCGGCCCCTACGGGGGCGCACAGTTGGGCGACGCGTTCACTGTGGAGCCGTAGGTCTTCGGAAAGGGTGTGGAGCAGTTGGTCGACAGGCGGTGAGGGCAGCGGGGCAGCGGGACGGGACATGGGTGCTCCTCATGGCTGCGTGAGACAGCCGCCGGACGCCCCGGCTCGAGACGCGAGTCAGGCTGGAAGGTGAGCCGCACGTGGGCGGCAGTGGTTGGGACGTGGAACGCCTTACACTCTGCCAGGACAGGTCTGCCAGAACTCTTTTCAGGCCTTCATCTGGAACGGGGTTGGCGCACTCGGCACGCGGTCGGCCGTCGCTGGGATGAGACTCGGAAGAGTGCCGCGAGCCAATCCCTGTGGGCCCGGGAGGCGCTGTGGCCCGGGCAGCGGTTGGGGTACGCTGCGCGAGCGGGGCCACCGGTTTGGAGAACTCGACCCGCGCAGCAAGGCGCCGCGACCCTGGGGAGGGCCGCGGCGTTCAACTTTTCCGCAAGGTGAGGGTCGGGAGGACCACCTACACTGGGCGCCGTGAGTGAGGACACTTCGATCGACGACCTGGTGCTGTTGGATCTGCACTACTCCGGGGTCCTGCGCGGTGAGCTCGCGGATGAGGTGCAGCGCCGTCTGGAGTACGACACGGCGTTTCAGGGAGTGGCGGAGCAGTACCTGACGGACTGGGCCGCGCTCCTTGACGTGCTGGAGCCGGAAGGACTGATTCCGGAGGGCGCAGAGGAGCGATTGATCGCCCGGCTCTCCCCAATCAACGACACCTGAACGCTGGCTGGAGCGGGCCAGGGTCCAATCTTGGTCAGGGCGGTGCTACGCCCGCCATGGTCACGTGCTGCCCTCCGCGGGTCGTGGGGCCCATCTCGCCAGATAGCCGATGGACGTGGTACAGGGCACGCTCCTGCATCAAGGTGAAATTGGCGGGCAGGGTACAGGCCACGTTCAGGACGCGTGCCCCGAACGCTCCAGATTCAGCGCCAGCAGCCGCGCCAGCACGTCGTCCTCGCTCAGCGGCCACTCCCAGACGTACGCAGCGGCCACCGCCTGGTCGAGCATCGCGTGCGCGTCCGCCAGTGTACTCAGCCCCGCCACCTTCTCCGCCTTCGTGACCCGGTACTCGGCCAGCAGGTTGTACATGTCCGTCAAGCCCAGCTTCACGCCCCCCTTCCGGCCCGGCGCGTCTTTACCGTGTAGGAAGGTGCGGGCCTGCTCCAGGTACCGCGCGGCCTCCTCTACCTTGGCACGCTGCTCCGGGGTCGGCCTCGGGAACGGGAACGTCTCGAACGTCGTCGTCGGCGTGTAGCGGGGCCGATCCTCCAGGCTGCTCCCCAAGCGCGTCGCCCACGCCACGTGGATGCCGCTGTTCAGCACACCAAACATGTAGTCCTGATCCGACGCGATCACCGTGACCAGATCAGAAGGCACGACCGAGGTCGGAAGCCACACGAACACCCGGTGCTTCGCCACCCGGGACGTCCCGACGAAGCGTTCCAGCGGCTTCAACGCCTCGCGCATGTTGGGCCGAGCTTCGGAATAGATCCACCACTTCTGCCGGTACACGGCGCGATTGTTCTTCTCGCGTACGGGCTTGACGTGTTCCGTCACGTGCTGCATGGGTCGTCGGTATTGCTCGGCCTGCTCCAACACCATCTGACCGAAGTCGACCGTCCAGCGGTCCTTGCTGCGGTCCATCACGTCTTCCCCCGTGACATACGGCTTCAGCACGTCGCGGTTGCTCACGCCGCTGGGGTTCGGCAGGTCCAGCCACTCCCGCGCCACGGCGCCGGGCACGTCAAACATCCCGGCGGGTTTCACGCCCTCGAACGAGAGGCCCGCGTTCTCCGCCAGGCGCCTGGCCTGCCGCACGTCCACCCCACTCGTCAGGTCGGCGTGAATCGCGGGCACGGCCCGCTCCTGCGTCGTGCGCTTGCTCACGTCATCCTCCACGCCTTCATGCGCGCGGATCACGCGCCCCTGCTGCGTGCCGTCATCGAAGCCCACGATGCTCACGCGCACCGCCGCGCCGTCCTGAATCCACACCCGGTCCGGCCACGCTAAGAAGATCCCGCCGGTCTCCAGAATGCGGCCCAGCACCTCGGCGTTCGCCCCGCCGCGAATGCTGTTCGTCGCGATGAGGCCCGCCCGGCGTGTCCGGCCCGCCCCGATGTTCTCGCGAGCCAGTTCGAAGAAGTACGTCACGAAATCCGCGAAGCCCGGCACCCGCCCCTCGAACGCGGCCCGTACCCCCTCGGCGTACTCGTCCCCGAGCGACTGGCGCATCTTCGTGTTCCCGATGAACGGCGGGTTCCCCACGATGAACTCCGCCGCCGGCCAGGTGCGGGCCGTCCCGGCCGCCTGGTCGAACACGGCGTCCCCGTGCACGAGTCCAGGCAGTTTTTCCAGCACGGGCGTCGCGCGGCGCTTCTCGTCGTGCTCACGCATCCACTGCAGGTACCCGATCCACAGCACCATGCCCGCGATCTCATGCGCGTACTCGTTGATTTCCATGCCCAGGAACTGCCGGGGGCTCACCTTCGCGTCCGGCAGTAGTCCCTGCGTCAGCATGCGGATGGTCGAGCGGACGGCCAGCTCCAGATCAAGCAGCAAGCGCATCGTCACGTACAGGAAGTTTCCGGAGCCCATCGCCGGATCCATCACCGTCACAGCCGCCAGTCGATCCTGGAAGACTTTCAGGCGGGCCAGGGCCTCGTCCACCTGCGCCTGCCCCAAGCCGCCCTCCGCGTACAGGCCACCGTCACCGGTGGTGCGTCGCGCTTCCTCGATCTCCTCCATCAAGGGCTGCAACGCCGTGCGCAGCGCCTCCCACTCCGCGCGCAACGGGTGCAGAATCACGGGTTCCACCACGTCGAGAATGTCCGCCAGGGGCGTGTAGTGCGCGCCGAGCTGCCAGCGCTGGCGTGGGTTGATCACGAGTTCGAACAGCGTCCCGAAGATGGTCGGGTCAATCTGCCGCCAGTTGCGTTTGGACGCGTCGTGCAGGATCTGCAGTTCCCGCAACTTCAAGGCGGGGGCGCTGGTGTCCTCGAACACGCCGCCATTGATGTACGGGATGCGCCCGGCGATGGTCAGCCCGCCGGTCTTCATGGCTGCGAACAACTGCTCGCACATCGGCTGGAAATCCTCGGGATTGTCCAGGGCCGCTTCGATCAGGCGTTTGAACGTGTCCCGCGGGATGAGGTGGACGTCCTCAGCGAAGAGGGTGAACATCAGGCGCACCAGGAAGTGCGCGAGGCGCTGGGGGTCTTCCCCGCGTTCCTTCAGGGTCTTGCTGATGGTGGCCAGGGAGGCGACCGCGCCGACTGTGGCTTCTTCGATGCGGTGCGACGGGTTGAACGACGCCGGTTCCGTCCACACCTTGCGCAGGTGCGTGCGCTTCTCCTCATTCAGGAGGTCGTCGAGCTTCCAGACGTGCACGACCTTCTGCGTCCCGGTGAAGTTGGTGTGCACCTCAATGGTCTGCATGTCACTGACCAGCAGCAGGGGCGGGTTACCCAGATCCTCGCGGTAGGACAAGAGCTGCCCGTACGCCTTCTGGAGATCCGCACCCTTGCCCTTGTACTCCACCGCGAACTTCCCGTTCCACCAGACATCCGCGAAGCCCTTGCCCCCAGCGACTTTCAGAACCTTCTTCTCGAAACGGTACTGCACGCCCGCAGGGTCATAGTCGAGGGGTTTGGGTACACCGAGGATCTCGCACAAGTCATTGAAGTGCGTCTGGGCTGCGGAGCGCTCATTGGCATTCAGGGCGGCGTACTTTTTCACGAAAGCGTCTGGGGACAGCATGAATACCCCCAGTATGGCAGTCCGGACCGCCGCGTTCAGACTGGATGCACCTGGGGTGGTACGGTGCAGGAATGACGCGCCACTGGTGGTGGTGGCTGGCTTTACTGCGGGTGCCACCTGTCTGGGCGCGGGAGTGCACGCTCGGCGAACGGGCCGTGGACGCTTCTCTAGGGACCCAATGGAACGCTGGGCAACCCAACTCGGATATGGAATGGACGCGCACGATCGTCATTAATGCTGGTGCATTAGGACCACACGGGCGCTGCAACCTGACCCGTGTGGTTAGTAGACCAACGCCGGGCCCGAGTTCTTCAGGTGTGTGATTGACCGCCAGCACGCTCACGCCCACCTGAGCGGCCGTATCCCGCACCTTCAGGGGCAGGTAACCCACGGTCGTGAATCAACGTCTCCAGGTGCGGAATGAGAAGGCGTGCCACAATATTCCGCCATGTACGTAATCTGCGGTGGTATTCTCGAAAAAGACACCCTCCTCGAGGGTCACTTCTTCACCACTCCTCCAGTAGAGGTACGCCATGGCCAACGTCCAGCCCCACTTCGTCACCTTCCATACCGAGATCAAACTCGAACAGTACGACGAGAACAGGACGCTCCGCGATGCACGCGACGAGGTTCTCGACGCCCTCCGGGCCGGGCTGAAGGCCTTGTTCCAGGACAAAGGCAAACCAGTGCCCACCTTCACTTCCTTCAATCAGGGCAGCTACGCCATGAACACTGGCGTCAAGCCCCTCGACAGCCGCGAATACGACATCGACGTCGGCCTCGACTTCGACCTGATCACCGACGACCACGACCCCGTCGAGGTCAAAATCTGGATCCGTGACGCCCTGAAACGCCAAGGCATTACCGCCGAAATCCGTCGACCATGCGTGACCGTCTTCAGAGACGGATACCACGTCGATCTCGCCGTCTACGCCCGCCCGCGATACGGCACCTCCCTGCACCTCGCCAAGGGCAAAGAGAACTCCGGCGCCGCTCACCGCGTATGGCAAGTCAGCGATCCTCAGGGACTCAAAGAGAAGATCGCAGGCCAGTTCTCCGGCGAAGACGGCCAGCAGTTTCGCCGCACCATCCGCTACCTCAAACGCTGGCGAGACAAGAACTTCAGCGCCGACGGCAACGCCGCTCCCATCGGAATCGGCCTGACTGTCGCGGCCTACCACTGGTTCCAAGTGCAGAAGACCACCAGTTGGATGGACAACAAGGTCACGTACGACGACCGACTCGCCCTGGAACAGTTCGTCCGCACGCTCACCCAGAACTTCACTCAGGTCTGGGATCACGACGAGCAACGCCGGTACCCGCGTATAGCCGTCACCCTGCCCGTCCAGCCCTTCAGCGACCTCTTCGAGAAGATGACCAACAAGCAGATGGATGCGTTCAAGCAGAAGCTCGACGCCCTCCTGACGGCCCTCGAGCAGGCCCGGCAGGAACTCGACGTTCACGACGCCTGCGCCATCCTCAAGGCGCAGTTCGGTGACGCCTTCCCCGTACCCGACAAGCAGGAATCCTCCAAAGCCACGCGCGCCGGCATCTCCGGATCGGGATCGTCTGGCTGCTGAGCCGGGCAGCGCGGCCGCCTCGCACGGGCCGTTGCTGCTCACGTTTGCGACGGAGGCCGGGTGGACTGACGTCCGCCTGATCCGGCCTGTCGACCGCCTCGGCACCTGGTACCAGAACCGGGGACTGATCGCCGCCGTGACCGGCACAACGACTATCAGCGGCCGTGACGTGAGGCTACAGGTCGGCCTGCCCAGCAACTTCCCCTACGACCTGCCCGTCGTGCGCCTCGACCACGCCCGGACGTTCCCCCATACGCCACACATCGAACTGGACGGCACGGTGTGCTTCATGGTGCCCCGCGGCCTCGTGATCGACCGGCACCACCCGCTGGCGATCCTCCATGACGTGTACGCCCGGGCGGTTGCCACGCTGCACGACGGCTGGACGACCGACCCCGCCGACGAGTTCATGGACGAATTCGGAGCGTACTGGCAGCAGACGTTCCCGCGCTTCCACGTTCAGTCGTTCCTGAACGTCGACGACCGGCTTCGCGCCGTCAGTCTCACGCTGGCCCCCCAAAGGATGCGCCGCGTTCGCTCCCGGCAGGGGCACTCTGTCCCGCAAGACTGGCACCACCGGCAGGCCCAGGCACGAGAGGCACGCCGCGCGCCAGTTACCGCCCCCGCACCACGGCGACCCGCGCGCGCCCTGGGCTGGGTGGCCGACGATGCGGCCGGGCCGCAAGCATTCACGCACCAGACGCAGGCGAGTGGCCGCCGCCACGCCCTGTACATTCCCCTCCGGCCGGACACCCTACTCCAGCCCCCGAGGCCCGGCGAGCGCTGGTCGGCAGCAGAAATCCGCACGCTGATCCGTGAGCACCTGACCGACGAGAACTTGCGCCGCCTCGACGAGCTCGTGAAGCCACGCGGTGACACCCTGCTGCTCATTCTGGCGCTCCCCCGCCCGCGCGGCGGCGTCACCCTCATCGGCCTGCGCTACCTCCACCTCAAGGGCCGACATCCCCTTGCGCCACCCCGCCCGGATGACGGCCCGTGGGAAGAACCCGAACCTGTCACCGTGCAGCGCCTGGATCGTCCCCTCGTCACGGCCCGGGGTGGCGGGCGCACGACCCTCAGCGCGAAACGGGTGCTACTCGTCGGCTGCGGCGCCGTGGGCGGTCACTTGGCGACCATGCTGGCCACCGCGGGGATCGGCCACCTCACCCTGCTCGACCATGACCTTGTCGCGCCGGAGAACGTCTTCCGGCACGTGCTCGGCCGTGCAGCGCTGGGGCGCCGGAAAGTCGAAGCGCTGGCCGCCGACCTCCGAAACCGCGTGCCGTACCTGACCGTGCGGGCCGTTCCGCTCACCCTGGACGCCGCAGTGAGTCGTGGGGAGATTGACCTGGGGGCGTACGACCTGGTGATTTCAGCCACGGGGGAACCGGCCGTCGACCTCGACCTGAATGCCCGGCTGCGCCAGGCCAACGCACCACGCGCAGTCTTCACGTGGCTGGAACCCTTCGGGATCGGCGGGCACGCCATGCTGTCCACAGGAAGCGAGGGCTGCTTCGAGTGCCTGTACACCCCAGACATCGCGGGCGACACGAACACCTTTCACAACAGAGCGGCCCTCTACGCCAAGACGCAACCCCGCGACTTCAACCTGGACGAGATCGGCTGCGGCAGCTTCTACACGCCGTTCTCCGATCTGGACGCCAGACGGACAGCCGAACTCGCGGTGCGTCTGGCCGTTGACACCCTGGAGGGCCGCCTGCCCGACAGCATCATCCGCAGCTGGAAGGGCGACCCGGGCCCCTTCGTGACGGCGGGTTATGTCCTGGCCGAACGGTTCAGTCAGGACGCCGACCGGCTCCTGACCGGCGGGCCGTACGCGGCCCACTGGTGCCGAACCTGCGGTGAGCCGTGAGTCCCCCCCTCGTGTTCCTGAAACGCAATGGCGGCCGCCTGGGGATCTCCACTGAGGCGCTACGTACCATGCAGTCGTATGTGCAGCGGGAACCCGGGAGTCACGAAGCGGGCGGGGTCATGATCGGTCGGTACGTGACTGGGGGTGAGGACATCGTGGTGGATCTGGTCACGGGCCCCCTGCCCGGTGACCGACGCAGCCGCTTCCGCTTCTACCGATCGAAGCGGAGCCATCAGGCCGTGCTGGACCGGGAGTGGCAGGAGAGCGGCCACACGCGGACGTACGTGGGAGAATGGCACACCCACCCGGAACCAGATCCGACACCCTCAACGATCGACCTGAACGATTGGCGACGGCGTGTGCAGCGCGATACGTTCCATGGGGAGGAACTGCACTTCGTGATCGTCGGCCAGACTCACCTGCGCGCCTGGGAGATGACGAGAAATTCCTCTTGCGATCTTCGCCTCTGTACCGGACATCTTCAGGTTGAGGCTGTGCTGGACGCAAAATTCCTGAACGTATGATCGGTCGCGAATCGGCACGACAAACGGCGGTGTTTTGGGTGTGTGACCATCCCAGAACCCGCCGATCTCCAGCGTACTGAACTCACCC
>CALPYF020000065.1 GCA_943327755.2 Deinococcus hopiensis KR-140 | reverse complement strand
TTGGAATTGTCGAGCAACGTCCGCCTGGCTCATGCCCTCTTGTACGGCGTGGACGATCCGTTGTCGAAGGTCAAGGCTGTACCCGCGCATGGATCACATTACTCCTTCAACGCCTCTGGAAACCGCTGTGAGTACCCCACTGGCACGCGCGGGCCATCCCCACAGGCGTGGGGAACTCCAGGTGCCCCGCGAGGTGAATCGCGGTTGACGTCGGGCCATCCCCACAGGCGTGGGGAACTCCAGCATCCTGCCGGGCGTAACATTTTGGCCCACGGGCCATCCCCACAGGCGTGGGGAACTCGCCACGGTTCGACGCGCCGAACCCGAACGTGGCGGGCCATCCCCACAGGCGTGGGGAACTCGGACGCAAGGCTGACCGCCCCGGCCTGACCGCCGGGCCATCCCCACAGGCGTGGGGAACTCGAAACCCCGGCGTTTCGCTGCTACACGCCATTCGGGCCATCCCCACAGGCGTGGGGAACTCCCCCGAGCCTCTTGACGCTGGCATGTGCCGCACGGGCCATCCCCACAGGCGTGGGGAACTCCCCTAGTCCGGTATTTTCCGCAGTGGCACACCCGGGCCATCCCCACAGGCGTGGGGAACTCCACACCATCCGCCACCGCTGGCGCGCCCTGGACGGGCCATCCCCACAGGCGTGGGGAACTCCCTGCGCGCCGAAAGGAGCCCGTCGTGAGCGACGGGCCATCCCCACAGGCGTGGGGAACTCGAGCCGACGAGCAGCAGACCGGGCATGAATTTCGGGCCATCCCCACAGGCGTGGGGAACTCGCGGGCGACCAGGCGAGTGACCGCCTGCCCGACGGGCCATCCCCACAGGCGTGGGGAACTCATCGTGGCGGGCGTGCTATTCGTGCTGTTCCTCGGGCCATCCCCACAGGCGTGGGGAACTCGCCACGCCGGGCAGTACGCCCCTGACGTGGAACGGGCCATCCCCACAGGCGTGGGGAACTCGGTGTTCAGGTTCCGCTCAGCGGAGGCGAGCCCGGGCCATCCCCACAGGCGTGGGGAACTCCACCATGTCAAACATGGCCGAGAAAGGAATTACGGGCCATCCCCACAGGCGTGGGGAACTCTTGACGTCGCCTCTCACGCTCTGTTTGGGGAGCGGGCCATCCCCACAGGCGTGGGGAACTCTCAGCGACGGCGCGCAGCGTGTCGCGATAGTGCGGGCCATCCCCACAGGCGTGGGGAACTCAGGTCGGGGGTCAGTTCACGCATGGTCAGCTCCGGGCCATCCCCACAGGCGTGGGGAACTCCTCGAAAAACTGAACGCCGTGTCACCCGACGACGGGCCATCCCCACAGGCGTGGGGAACTCATATTGAGGCCGCGCCATAGGCCCAACCACTGCGGGCCATCCCCACAGGCGTGGGGAACTCCGATTCAACGTCCATCCCCGGCTATCCCAGTGCGGGCCATCCCCACAGGCGTGGGGAACTCACTTCAGAAACACGGTCTCAAGAGGCCAGTAGATGGTGGAAGGTGTCCTCCATACCCATAGATCCAGCTCACATTTTCATGCAGCGCAGGCTGACGCCTACGGTCATTCTATGCGTTCATAAGTCAGACCGAGTTCGGCGTCGAGAGTAACGCGAGTCCTACCAACCACAGTCTGGTTTGCGGTCAGGATCAGAGGTTCGGCGTCGCGGAGGAGCGGATGGGCAGCCCAGCCGATATGTTCGGTGCCCCGCCGGGTGGGATGGTCTCGGTAATGCCGGATGAGGTCATGGCGGGACACCTGAAGGCTGCGTCTGTAAATCGCGCGGGCGGCGTCCCAGTCGTTCTTCAGGAGGGTGGTGATCTGCGCGGCAGTCTGACCTCTCGGGTCGAGGAAGTCGGCGCCGTTGCGGTGGATGGGCACGATGCGCAGGCTCTCGTCGCCGAGGCGGGTGCCGAAATGGGGTGTCTCAGCGGCCAGGTCGTCTGTCGCAGCGTTCGTATCGTCGTGGGCCGGTTCGCCGTCAGCGTCGCCAAGGCTGGGCTGCAAAGGCAGGTCGAGGAAAGTATTGGGTTGCCCGATGTGGGCCTGTCCGCCCAGTGACGTCTGGTTACGCCGCTGCTGTTTGAGGTGGTGGTCGGCTTTGCCGAGGGTAGCCTGCTGCTGCTCATCCAGACCTTCCAAGATGGGCGTGCTCGGGTCGTAGACGCGCTGAACGAGGGAATCGAGGTCGTCCGGGAGGGTGAGGTGGGCGCGGTTCTGTAAGGCGTGCCAGGTGCGGTACATCAGGGCGGGAGCGTACACATACTTCCAGTGGTGCTCGCTGAGGGCGTCCTCAGGCCAGTCGTGTAAGCCAGACACGTACAGCGTTGGGGTCTCGTGACCTCCGCGCCGGCCGGTGTTGCCTTCATGTCGGTGGAGGCGCCCGGCGCGCTGGAGGAGCAGATCGACGGGGGCCAGATCTGTGATCATGACGTCCGTGTCGAAGTCGAGGCTCTGTTCGGCAACCTGCGTGGCAATCAGGATGAACCGTTCGGGGCGCACGTCGGCGGTGTGCGACTCGCCGTTCCTGAGGTGGGTAGCGGGTTGCTTACCGAGGTACCGCAGGACACGTTCTTCCCGCTCGGCGCGGTCATCTGCAGGGTAGCGGGCGTGGTAGAGATGCACGCCGATCCTCTCTGGGTGCTTGCTGCCCTTGCACATGCTCTGGAAGCGGGGGCCGAGTTGCTCCCGGACGGCCTTGAAGATGTCCTGGGCGCGCTGGACGGTGTTGACGATGACGGTGACGGTGCCGCCTGCTTCGGCGAGCGTAACGGCCTGCGTGGCCAGGGCGTCAGGGGCCGGGTCAGTCGCGCGCAGGGTGATGGTCTGGGTGCGGCGTGGGCCAGGAATGTGCCGGGAAGTGGGGGCGGGATCACCGGTGCGGGCGACGGTCAGGCGGGGGTATGTGGGTGCGGGGTCGGGCATGACGTCCCAGGCGTTCAGGAGATCCTGCCGGGTCTGAGCGGGCAAGGTGGCACTCATGATGATCACGCTGGAATTCAGGGCGTGCATCCAGCGAACGAGCGCATGGATGAGCTGGGTGGTGTACGTGTCGTACGCGTGAACCTCGTCCAGAACGACGACGCGGTTCCCGAGGCCCCACAGGCGGACGAACTGATGGTTGACGTTCAGGACGCCCAGCAGGGCCTGGTCGACGGTGCCGACGCCGTACTCGCTGAGCAGGGCGCGTTTACGGTGACTGAACCACTCGCCGGCGCGGACGGTGTCGGCGGCGTCCCTGGCCGTGTTGGGTGTCAGCTGGATGGTCTGTTGCTGCGCGCTGCGGGTGCGGGCCAGGTCGTTCTGGTAGGTGTCGTTCAGGGCGGACCCACCGTGCAGGAGTTGCAGGTCCACGGTGACTGGAGTCTGCTCCGGGCGACGGGCGGCCTGATGGCCCAGGAAGGTCCGCAGGCGGCCGTACATGGCGTTCCCCGTCGCCTGGGTAGGCAGCGCGACGTACAGCCCGCGGTGTCCGGTGGCGTTCTGGAGTTGTAGGTGCGCGTACAGGGCCGCCTCGGTCTTCCCTTCGCCCATGGGTGCCTCGACCAGGATCAGGGCTGGGCGGGCGTCCGGGGTATTCAAAAGGTCGGCCAGTAGGGTCTGGAGGGGCCGGGCCCTGAAGTTCGGGATGAAGTCGAAGGTCTCGTCGATAGGGGCGGGATTGGGCGCAAGAGGTGCACGCACGGTCCAACCGATCCCGTCCAGGGCGGCACGGGCCCGAGCGGTTGCTTGGGACAGGTAGGCGGCTGGGTCGGTGAAGGGCAGCGGGGTGGGTTCGCCGTCCAGCGGGAAGGAACTTCCGACCCAGTCGGCGAAGCTCGTCAGTCCAGCCAGGCGCATGAATGCCCCGCCGGTGAACGTGGTGGCTGAGGGGGCTGGGGCGTCGTGCAACCCGAATGCGGTCAGAACCAGGGTCACGAGTTCGTCCTGAACGGCGTGCCATTCACTTCCGGTGCCCCGGTCGGGGGCGCGGGGGGTGTCCTCCCGCTGACCGTGGTGGCAACCGATCGCCTGGGCGGCGCGGCGTGCCACACCGGAGTCCCAGCCGCGCGCTTCGAGCAGGGGTGGCAGGAGTTTCTGCGTGACCAGCCCGTGAGGCGTGTTCTTGGCGTAGTCCTGCCAGGGCAGCACCTTCCAGACGCGTGCGGCCAGCACCTCGGCCTTGTGCTGGAAGGCGGGGCTGGCTTTACCGAGGTCGTGCAGGGCCGCCAGGGCGCAGGTCCAGCGCACGGCGAGATCCGTGTCTGGGACGCCCAGGTCACTGGCCAACAAATCTCGGGTGGAGGCCGGCTCGCGTTCCAGGATGGCGGCCGCACAGGCGCCCACATCCAGCAGGTGATGCAGGACCGGCAGCCAGCCCTCACCTTCGGATTTCTGACCGCTCTTGGCCCACAGGACTTGAACAGCGGCACTGGGGCTATGGGGGGGCGGAAGAGGTGGGGTCATGCCCGGAGGGTACGACCTGAGTGGGCACGCCGGGACCGCAGGTGCGGACGAATGAACCGGGTGTGAACTGGGCGTCACGTTTGGACGCGACCACGCCTCAAGCTGCGCGCATCACCGATTGAAAGCGTCCCAGTGGGCGTTTTTCAGAACGTGATCGTCCGCAACAGCGGACGCGGCCGCCACGTCTCATCCGCCCGCTTCCCCACATCTGAACGCCCGTCACGCGCGGCCCCCATCACCTGGGGGCCTGGGGGAGCTCTTGTCCCGCGCAGACCCTGACCGGTCGGCGCACCAGGTGACCCACATGCTTAATCTCCACTCTGTCCGCCGCACTTCCCTGTCGATCGCGCTTGCCTTCGCCGTGCTGGCAGGTGTCCTGCCCACCCTGCCGCTCAGCAAGTCACCTGATCCTCAGGTGGGCGTGTCGCGCCCGTCCGCCCCAGCCATCCTGGCCGGTGACGACACGAAGACTGGTGGCGGTCCCGGCTGACCCGCGCCAAGGCACGGCTTCGTCCTTCCAGCGCCGCACTCCTGGCGCTAGGCTGGCACCCGTGCCTTCCCCCCGACGTTCGTCTACTGCTGTGCCGTGGGAGGCGTGGCAGGCGTCCGTTCTGGCCTTCGCGGACGCAGGTCGGTTTGACGACGCAGTTCTGACCCTCGAGCGGGCCCTGAACGAGGGTCAGGACGCTGCTGCGCTGCTCGCCCTCCTGGAGTGCGTCGAGGAGCGCGCCCCAGCGGTGTTGCCGCGAGGTGTGGCCGGTTGCCTGAGTCGGCAGGCGCTGCGGCTCAAGGTTCGCCTGACTGGGAACGCGCGAACGCCTGCCGACGTGGTGACCCTGGTACGGGAAGCCCAGGCAGATCAACTCGAAGATGGATTCCTGTTCGCGCATCTGGCCTGGGCGCTGACGCAGCAGGAGGACTTTGCGGGCGCCCTGCAGGCCGCCGAGACAGCCCTGCACGACCGGGACGGACTGACGAACCGGGAACTGGGACTGGCGCTGCGGATGAAGGGCTTCGCCCTGAACCGGCTGGACCCCCATAGTGACTGGGAAGGGACGTTCCGCGAGGCGCTGAATGTCAGTGAGGGCTGGACACGCGGGATGGTTCTATTGGACCTGGGGGGGCTCCGCAGCCGCGCCGGGAACGAACCGGGCGCCATGCTGGCCTACACCGACGCGCTGGAACTGGTGGTATCGCCCGGGCACCGGGCGATGCTCCTGAACAATATGGGCGTCGTCTGCCTGCGCCTGGGCCGCTTCGCGGAAGCCGAGAATTACTTCATGCAGGTCGCGGGCCTGAAATCCACCTACCGCAGCCGGGCACTCTCCGGTCAAGCCGCCGCCCGCCGCGCCCTGGGCGAGTGGGCGCGGGCCGAGTCGCTATACCAGCAGGCCGCCAGGGCCAGCGGGGACGACGACGACCTGCGGCAGGTCCTGCGCGGTCTGGGGTACACGCAGCGGCTCGCGGGCCGGCACATGCAGGCGCTTGAAACGCTCCGCCGCGCCGCGACCACCACACAGAGCGACCGCGACTTCGGGCAATCGTGGGTGAACGTGGACGTCGCCGCGACCCTCGTCAGTCTGGATGTGCTCGACGTCCAGGCTGTGGAAGACCACCTCGCGCGGACCGGACCGCTAGACAGCGAGGAAGCGCAGCGGGCCGTGATCGTCCGGGCGGAACTGGCGCGGCGGACCGGGCAGCCTGAACAGGCCGCGGCGCTGCTGGGCACGCTGAGCCGCAGCGCACTGTGGACCCGTGAGGAGGCGCACGCCTTCAGACCGTTGTTCTCTCTGCTGGCCACTGAGCACCGCCCGGAATCCCTGCCGCGCCCCCAGCAGACGCAGGTGCACCTGCGGGCGCTGGGTGTGCCGAGCGTGCAGGTCAACGGGCGGCGCATCCGTCTCGGCCACCTGGAACTCGCCACGCTGGCCGCCCTGATGCTGGCTGATGGGGACCTCACAACCGACGAACTGATTGAGGTGATCCGGGACGGGGAACCGCGCGGGACGCGTACGGCCGCGCAGCGTGTGTCCCGCGTCGTCCGGAAACTGCGGGATGCACTTGGCTGGGACGAGAGCGTTCTCTCGCTCAGCGGCGCGTACCAGCTGAACCCGACCGTCGACTGGACCAGTGACGTGCAGACCGCGTTGGCAACCGGTCAGTCCATGACGGCGTTCCTGTCCGGCGTTCCGCTGCCCTGGGTGACTGAAGAAGAACAGTATCTGATTATGAAACACTCAGATCATCAGATAGAAAGTTAGATCTTTGACCGAGTGCGACAGAACTGAGACAGTGTCCCCGTACGGTACGGCTTATGGGTGACTCCACATCAAGCCCCGCACCACGTACGCCCAACCCCCGACAGGCCAAAACCTGGGACAAAGCCAAACGCCTCAGCGCCCTCCGGGATGAACTTCAGGCCCGCCGCTGCACCACCGCCGACCTCGCCCGCCGCTTCGACGTCGGCCAGCGCAGCATCCAGCGCGACATCGACGCCCTCCGACGCATGGGCCACGACATCGTCGAACACGCCGGGCAGGCCTACTCCATCCCCAAACACGGCACCCTCCTGCGCCCCGCCGAGGCACTCGCCGCGTACGCCGCCATCCGCCTCGCGCACCACCACTCCCCCGCCCTGAACAGCCACTACCGCCACGCCCTGCACAGCATCTCCATGGCCCTCCCGGAACGCATCCGGCACACCCTCAACGCCAGCGTCAAGGACACCGGCGCCACCCCCTTCGCCGAACGGCAGATGGAACAGGTTGCCGCCGCCTGGATGGACGGTCAGGTCCTGAACTTCGACTACCGCCGCCCCAACGGCGACCTCGAAACCGGCAACGAGCTGTGCGTTTACTTCATTGAGATCAGCCGCAACAACCTCGCCCCGTACGTCATCGGGCTCGAACGCCGCCGCCGCGGTCAAGTTCGCACCTTCAAGCTCTCCCGGATGGCTAACCTGAGCCTGCACCAGGACACTTACGAACCCGACCCCGACTTCGACCCCAAAGCCTTCCTGAGCGACGCGTGGGGCGTGATCGGCAGCGAGAACCCCCTCACCGTCACCGTCCGTTTCGCCCCGGAAGCCGCGTACCGCATCCTCGAAGGCGGCTTCCCGAACGCCACCCTCATCCGCCGCGACGGGCACGTGGAAGTCGAATTCCGTGCCGGTACTGACAAGACAGGCCTGCCCCGCGAACTCATGCCGTTCCTGCTCGGCTGGGGCCCCCGCGCCGAAGTCCTCTCCCCACCGCACGTCCGCGAAGCGTGGCTCGCCGAACTGCGTGAAACCCTCGCCCGCTACGACACCCCACCCGCCCGCAACACCGCCTGACTCACCGGAGGAACCATGAGGAGCACAGCGTGAACAGCCCCCCCACCTTCAACCTGCTGCACGAACCCTGGATTCCCGTCCGCCCCCTGAACGGTGACTCCGTCCGCGAAGTCGGCCTGCGCGACCTGATCCTGCACGCCCGCACCTACAGCCGCATCGACGACCCGTCCCCGCTGGTCACCGTAGCGCTGCTCCGCCTGACACTTGCCCTGCTACACCGCGCCCTGCAGGGACCGAAAAACATCGAACAGGCCGCTGAGTGGTTCAGGAACGGCTTTCCTACAGACACCCTGGTGGCGTACTTCCAGACCTGGGAAGACCACTTCGACCTGTTCCACCCAGAAAAACCCTTCTGGCAGGTGCGAGACCTGACCTTAGATCTCGAAGGTGGAAAATACCGTAGTCACTGGACGCGCCTGGGCACCGAGGTTGGCAGTGCGAACACCCTGCCGCTCTTCAACGTTGCCGGGCGACCCGGCGGCGAACGTAACGACGCCCTCACACCAGCGCAGGCCGCGCGCCGGCTGATCGAAGGGCAGACGTTCCTGTTGGGCGGCCTGATCAAACGCTTCACGACCGCTGCCAAGGCTGCTCCCGTCGCCACACTGGCCCTGACCGCCGCGCAAGGGAACGACCTACACGAAACCCTCTGCCTGAACCTGCCCGTGTACGGAGGGCAGGACAGTGACCGGGCCGTGTGGGAACGTGAGCCGCTGACCGTGCAAAGCGTCCGGGGGTTCTACGAAGACGAACTGAGTGAGGTGCCCACGGGCCGCGCTGACCGGTATACCTGGCCGTCCCGCAGTGTCCTGCTCATTCCTGAATTCAACAGGGAAGGAGAGATGCAGGTCACGTCCATCGGATTCGCGGCGGGCATTCCACTGGAAGGAACGGCCGAGGGAAGCGGCAGCAACGTCGACCCGATGGTGACGCTCCGGCCACCAGCCGACCCGAAGCGGCCAGAGCGGTTCCCGCTCAAGCTGAAACGTGACCAGCTGCTGTGGCGCGACCTGAGCGCCCTGCTGGCGGACCCTGATAGAGAGCAGCGGGGCTCCCAACCACCCGGCACGCTGACCCACGCCCGCGCAGTGCTGGATGCTGCGTCAGCTCCTCAAGGCACGTCTGTGACGGTGACCGGCCTCCTCAGTGATCAGGGGAAAGCCTTCGCGTACCGGCAGGAGAGCTACGCGTTCCCACACGCATTCATCACTGATCCGGAAGCGTTCATCACCGAAGTGAATCGTTCATTGGACGTGGCCCGGGCAACTGCACTGGCACTCAACCACGCCACCCTTCGACTGGCTGCCGAGGTCGTGTCGCGAGGCGGTGAGCGAGAGCCACACAAGGACGACGTGCGGAACCTCGCGCAGACACTTCCTGGTTTGGGGGCGTACTGGGCGGCGCTAGAAGCTCCGTTCCGGGTGTTTCTGGCCGAACTGGATTCGCCGGAAGAGGCTTCGACTGCCTGGCGGGACAGCGTGACCCGTGAGGCCCGCGCGGCCTGGGCCATGAATGTGCAGGGAGCAGGTGGGGACGGTCAGGTGCTGGGATTCGCATTCCGGCCGCGACGCACAGACGGGAAATACCAACCG
This sequence comes from Deinococcus hopiensis KR-140, assembly GCA_943327755.2. Taxonomy (GTDB): domain Bacteria; phylum Deinococcota; class Deinococci; order Deinococcales; family Deinococcaceae; genus Deinococcus; species Deinococcus hopiensis_A. Next base: position 5,272 of record CALPYF020000065.1, on the reverse strand, counting down.
AGCCCTCAGAGCATCCTCGACTGCGCGCTTGCTGCTCTGAATGCCGCACCACGCATGAGCTCGCCTGCACCGGAGGTTCATTCATGACAACCGCCACACCAACTGCCACGCCATTTGAACGGCTGGTGCTGAACCTCTCGCGACTAGACCGGGGCCAGCTGGCCCGGCTGCGCCGCTCGCTGGGGGACGACACGCCTGGTCAGAGCGTCCCGTGGCTGGAGGGTATCTTCCTGCGTTCGGGCCTGAATGTCTCGCATGACCGGCAGTGGCGGGCGCTGGCGCTCGTTTCAGGCCTGTACGCCCTGGTCGAGCGGCCCGACGGCACAGGTGAAGAGACGCCCGCCCCGGATCACCGCCTGTCGTTCGGGGAGACGTTCGGCGACCTGTACCTCGCGCAGGATCAGCGGCCCAGCACCGAGAAGCGCTTCCTGTCCCTGCTCGACGCCGACGCGGACGGATTGCCGTACGCGCTCAGGCAGGCGGTGACGCTCCTGAACGCCGATTCGCGCACGCCCGACTGGGTTCGTCTCATGGAGGACGTGAACTGGTGGGAGCACGACACCGCCGGTGAACGCGTCCGCAAGACCTGGGCGCGGGACTTCTACCGCACCGCCGAACGCATCAGCAGCACCCCGGCCGCTGATACAGACGGCGCGGCTCAGACCACCACCGTTACGCCACCCGCCCTCTTCGACACCGCCGTCCCGGATGAGGACGAAGGAGACCGTCTGTGAAAGCCCTTCTGGAACTTCATTACCTGCAGAACTTCGCCCCCAGCAACCTCAACCGCGACGATACCGGCAGCCCCAAAGACGCGTACTTCGGCGGCACCCGCCGCGCCCGTGTCAGCTCGCAGAGCTTCAAGCGCGCCATGCGCATGGACTTCCGCGCCCGCGGGACCGTAACCCCCAATGAACTGGGTGAACGGACCAAACGCGCCCATGAGGAGATCGCACGAATCCTGCGCGACACCCACGAGCGGGACGAGAGCGCAGCCCTCACGGCGGCAGAACTGGCGCTGGGTGGCCTGGGCCTGCCCGTCAAGGACGGCAAGAGTCAGTACCTGCTGTTTTTAGGGCGCGACGAACTGACCCGCGTGGCGGACCTGATCAACACGCACTGGGACGCCCTGCAAGGCGGCGCAGAGGATGGCGGCAAGAAAGCCAAGAGCAAGAAGGCCGCGCTGCCTGGTGATCTTGCCAAGGAACTGACCAAAGCCCTCGACGGGTCCCGCGCGGTGGATGTGGCGCTGTTCGGGCGGATGCTGGCCGACTTGCCGGAGAAGAATGCAGACGCGGCAGCGCAGGTCGCGCACGCGATCAGCACGCACACCATGCGCGGCCGAGAATTTGACTTCTACACGGCCGTGGACGACCTGAAACCCACCGACACGGCGGGTGCAGACATGCTGGGCACCGTGGAATTCGGGAGTGCCACGTATTACCGCTACGCCTGCGTCGATCTTCAGAAGTTACTGGAGAATCTGGGCGGCGACGTGGATCTGGCTGCGCGGGGCCTGCGGGCCTTCCTGGAGGCGAGTATCTTCGCTGCACCGACTGGAAAGCAGAACACTTTCGCGGCGCACAACACGCCGGGCCTGATGGTGCAGGTCGTACGGCAGGACGCCTCGCCCCGCAATCTCGCCAACGCGTTCGAGAAGGCCGTGCGGGAAGATAAAGGGTTCGTGCGGCCCAGCATGACCGCACTAGGCGAGGAGAAGGCCCGCCAGGACCGCATCTTCGGGGATGAGGGACACTCACGGTACGTGAATGCCGTGGACGACCAGGACCTGACAACCCTGGGTGAGCGGCAGGGCAGCGTGAAGGCCCTAATCGACGCGACCGTCGCGGACGCTCAGGCAATCCTGGCGGCCCTGAACGTTCCAGTGAAGGCAGCGCGGGGGTGAACACCCTCCTGATTCCCCTGGCTGGCCCCATGCAGTCCTGGGGCACCCGCAGCCGCTTCGATGACCGCGACACGGAAAGCGAACCCAGCAAGAGCGGCGTCCTGGGCCTGTGCGCCGCCGCGCTGGGCATCGACCGGGCCGAACCCGTCACGCACCTGAGCGCTCTGGCGTTCGGCGTGCGGGTCGACCGCCCTGGCGTCCTAATGCACGACTACCACACCGCGCAGTTGCACCCAGGGCAGCGGGGCACGCACACCAGCCTGACCCGCCGCGCCTACCTGTCTGACGCCGCCTTCTGGTCAGCCCTGCATGGCGACCCGGAACTGCTGCGCGACCTGCACGCTGCCCTGAAAAATCCTCACTGGCCGCTCAGCCTGGGCCGCAAGGCCTTCGTGCCGGGCACACCCGTCTGGTACCCGGACGCCCTGCGGCCACTGGGGCTGCTGGACGCCCTGCGGCACGCGCCGACCCTGCGCCGCGCCTCCAATCAGACGGACAGTCCCTACCGCCTGATCGTGGACACCCACGAGGTCAGCGACCCGCCCCGCCACGCCACACCCGGCGAACGCCGGGACGATCCCAGCGCGCCCTTCAGCGAACGTCGGTACGCCCTGAGGGACGTCCTCCAGTGGGCCGAACCCCTCCCGCACCTGCATGCCACACCGGAGGTTCCCGCGTGACGACCCTCACCGCCCCCCTGCACCTGTCCCGCCTTCACGTGAATGAACGGCACCGCCACGCCTCCCGCGACCTGAGCAGCCCCTACGCCCTGCACCAGACGCTGCGCTGGGCTTTCCCCGGCGCCGGGCACGCCGAGACGCCCCTCCCGGACGGGGAGCGTCTGCTGTGGCGGCAGGACCTGACCCTCGATCCTCAGACCGGGGAACCTACACCCGCCCTCCTTGTGCAGAGCGTGACGCCGCCCGACTGGGGCGCCCTGAACGCCCGCGACCCTGAATACCTGACTGGGTGGAACGTCCGCACCCTCGACCTAACCCCAGCTCTGACACCTGGCCGCGTGTTGCACTTCCGACTGCACGCCAACGTCACCGTCCGCCGCCAGGATGAACAGGGTCGCAGCGCCCGCCACGGCCTGCACCGTCCCGAAGAGCAGCTCGACTGGCTGGACCGGCAGGGCAGCCGCGCCGGATTCGATGTCCTGGGCGCCGACATCACTCGCGCCGGACGCACCCGCACCCGCAAGGGCAGGCAACTCATCACCCTGCACACCGTCACCTTCGAAGGGGCCTTGCAGGTCGTGAACGCCGCCAACTTGGAACGGGCCGTCCGGGAAGGACTCGGGCACGCCAAGAGCCTCGGCTGCGGCCTCCTGAGCCTCGCCCCATGACCGGGCAGGGCGTCGTCTGGGGGCGCCAGAACCTCCGGGCACTCCCCAAATTTCGCGATGGCACCACATACCTCTACCTCGAACACACCCGCCTCGAACAGGACGGACGCGGCGTGCGCGCCTACCACCCTGACGGCATGGTCACCCTGCCCGCCGCCAGCCTCAGCGTTCTGCTGCTCGGCCCTGGCTGCTCTGTCAGTCACGAAGCGGTCAAAGCCCTCTCCGACACCGGCTGCTCCCTCCTCTGGGTCGGGGAGGGCGGCGTGCGCCTGTACGCCAGCGGGATCGGCGAGACCCGCAGCGCCGCCCGCCTCCAGCAACAGGTCCGCCTGTGGGCCAACCCGGACAGTCGCCTGCGCGTCGTCCGGCAGATGTACACCATGCGATTCCCCCAGGGTCTCCCGGACGGGCTTACCCTCGCGCAGATCCGCGGTCACGAGGGCGCGCGTGTCCGCGATGCCTACGCCCGCTACAGCCAGGCACATGGCGTGAAATGGGAACAACGCCAGTACAAGCAGAGCGACTGGAACCGCGCAACCCCCATCAACAAAGCACTCAGCGCCGGCAACGCCTGCGTGTACGGCCTTGCGCACGCCGCTATTCTCGCCACCGGTTACAGCCCCGCCCTAGGTTTCGTTCACACCGGCAAAATGCTGTCCTTCGTGTACGACATTGCCGACCTCTACAAGATCGAAGTCGTCCTTCCCATCGCCTTCCGCGAGGCGGCCACCCCAGGCGACGACTTGGAACGTCGCGTCCGCACCGGCCTACGCGACCATATGACCAACCTGCGCCTCCTCGAACGGATGGCCGCCGACCTCCACCACCTCCTCGGAGGCGACCAGCACGACCTCGAATCCACTGCTCCCGGTGATCTCTGGGACCCTGAAGGCGACGTCCAGGGCGGCATCAATCACGCATGATCGTCATGACCCTCGAAGCCGTCCCACCCAGCCTGCGTGGCGAACTCAGCCGTTGGCTGATCGAAGTCCAACCCGGCGTATACGTCGGCAACACCACCGCACTCGTCCGCGACCTGCTCTGGGACAAGGTCGTGCAGTACGCGCGCACCGGCCGCTGCACTCAGCTCTACCGCGCGAGTAACGAGCAGGGTTTCGCCATCCGCCTGCACGGCGACCCCCGCCGCACCCTCGTCAACCTAGACGGATTCCAACTGGTTGCCGTTCGGAACGCCCGTCATGCAGAATTGCAGGGGGAATACGACCCTCCCGAGGACGATGACAAATTGTAAGGCGCATCCACCCCCTGAGCAGATACCTTCTGGGGTCACGCGTATGTTCCACTTCGTGTTTCTGAAGTGAGTTCCCCACGCCTGTGGGGATGGCCCGGCCCGGCCCTGAATCTCACCCTGCGTCAATGGGAGTTCCCCACGCCTGTGGGGATGGCCCGTACATGGTGTTCCGGCCGCCGCGCCCGATGTTGAGTTCCCCACGCCTGTGGGGATGGCCCGGATGATGCTGGCGGGCGTGCGGCCCCCGTCTTGAGTTCCCCACGCCTGTGGGGATGGCCCGGACCGCGCGCGGTATGTCCTGACGACCTTCAGGGAGTTCCCCACGCCTGTGGGGATGGCCCGTCCCCCGAGATGCTGAACTCAGTGCGCCAGACGAGTTCCCCACGCCTGTGGGGATGGCCCGTCCATTCCGGGCATGTCAGTTCTCCTTGGGTCGAGTTCCCCACGCCTGTGGGGATGGCCCGCCCAGGAGCACACCATGAGCGAGCGCATTCTGGAGTTCCCCACGCCTGTGGGGATGGCCCGAAAAAACCCCGTCTAGGACGGGGGGGAGTTGGGAGTTCCCCACGCCTGTGGGGATGGCCCGCCGGACCCCGACGCCCCCGCCCCCGTCCCGCCGAGTTCCCCACGCCTGTGGGGATGGCCCGGCCGTGGAGGGGTCGGCAGACCAAGAGATGGGGAGTTCCCCACGCCTGTGGGGATGGCCCGAGGACCGCTAGCACCTTAACCCTGGAATGAGAGAGTTCCCCACGCCTGTGGGGATGGC
>CALPYF020000064.1 GCA_943327755.2 Deinococcus hopiensis KR-140 | reverse complement strand
GTGATGTGGGGGTGTGTCGCTGGGCTCGTCAATCTCCGTTGGCAACGCCGCCACCACCTCTGCACACCCTGAGTGCAGGGACAGATCAGTGGGGAGCCGATTCACGGCTCCCCACTGATCCTTCAACTACTGCGCAACAGGTCTTCAGTCAGGACGTCCGCACGAAATATGCACGCTGTGGCCAACACGTCGAAGGACTCGTCTGGAGGAACTGTAATCAGCGGATGGTGGGGGGGTCGACGTCGGTCGGTGTAATGCCAGCCTTCTGGCCCTGTTCGGCCTGCGAGTCCCGCCCGATCCGCAACAGCAGTCGACAGGGTCAGTACGCCCCTAACCAGGCTGCGCGCCCGGTCAAGAAAGGCCTGATCATAGTCCTCAGGCTGGGACTCCAGCGCGCTGACCACAGCGGAGAGGGGCCGCGTGCCACCCAGGGTCGGGCCTGGAAACACGATGTGGTTGCCGCGGTGATAGGTGAACAGGTCCGTGAAAAAGTGTTCGTGCGGGTCATCCAGTTTCGGGAGAACACCCTGGGTGAAGGCCGGTCGACTCAGCGTCTGAGTGATCGCCTCAGGAGTTACGGATTGTCCCTGCGGCTTCCAGTCCAGCAGGGAAGCGGCGCACGCCCCCTCCAGGAGGCCAAGAACATGCGCGTTGGCAGGAGAAAGTTGCAAACCCACGAGGGATGTCATGAGTGGGAGTGTCTGGAATCTGCGGAGCTCGCGGCGGAGTCCATTCAGATTGATCTTCAGTTTTGGTTGAATTGAGGTGGTTAGTGCGACGGGCGCCTCCCAGCGAATTTTCTAGATCAATACTAACCGCGAATAGGGGTTGACCTCAGCGGTGAAAAGTGCGAAAGGGACGGTGCGTATGGGCCGTCCCGATCTGACTGTATTGCCGCTCCGCGAGGCGGTTACGAACCTCAGCCACTGGATTGCACTACATATTCCAGCCAAGCTCCTCCATCGACACGAGAAAACCTCAGATGCAGACCTGCTCGCGGTCGCTATCCTCCAGAAGCTCCACAAGGTGCCCTACTTCAGTCGGTGGTGGCGCTTTCTCAAGGTCAACTACTTCCCGCAGTTCCCTTCTGAGCCGCAGGCTCGGATTCGTCTGGCCCGCCTCACGCCAGTCGTTGAACAGCTCGCCACCAAAGTTCAGTGCTTGGACTTCGTCGCCGTGGATTCTGAACCACGATCGGATCAGCAGGGTCACGGTGTCGCTGGCGCCGCATAGACGTGCAGGGTCCCCTGCCCTGCGGGGACGTCCTCGTCCAGCAGGGTGTAGCCGTCGTTCGCGCCGTAGACGACGCTCAGGTTCATCTTCTGGCCGGTCTGCGTCTGGTAAGTGGCCGACGCCGTACCGCTTGTGAAGCTCCAGTCCCCCAGCAGTTTCAGGTCCGGCTGCAGACCGTCATCCAGCGGTTTGCGCACGGTTCCGGCTGGACCGTTGACCACGTAGCACGCTTTGAGGCTGCCCGCTTCCGCCGGGCGGCGGCACTCGATGCGCGCGACCGCCGCCTGCGTGCCGAGCGTCCTGTCAGCGAGGTCCAGTAACTCCTGCGCGGTCCATGTCTTTCCCATTCGGATGTCTCCAGTACAACTGGTGAGGATGAAGGCGGTCATGAGGACGATCCATTTCACGATGCCCCATCCTGACGCAGTCGCTTGAACCACTGCTGTCCCTGAGTCTGTCCAGGGTGCCAGCCCATCCAGATCAGCAGGAAATCCTGCCGTACCCGGTCCCGGTCTTGCGGTTTGACGGTGATATACCCACCGTTCATCCGAATTCTGCTGAGGTACGACGGCATGATCGGGGGCATGCCGGGTGGCGTGAGAGGCACGTTGAGCTGATCGACGAGACCTGTGCCGGAACCCGGCAGTGGAATGGCGACGGTCGGTTTCTTCATGGCCGGGACGTTCAGCGCCCGCATCATGTCGTTCTGCGCCTTCGTGAGCCGCACCGTTTTGACGCCGTTCAGCCACAGGTAGGCGGCGCGGAACAGCTCATAGGTAGTGGCCTGCTTTAGCCGGTCCTGTGTCGCTTCGAGCAGGGTGTTGTACCCGAGATTGGCTTCGACCATGTTCTCGATCCAGCCCATGCCGTTCAGCAGGGCGGGGGCGATGGTGCTGCGGGCCCACTCGGCCTTCAGGCGCGGGTCGTGCTTCGTGTTCAGGCTGCCGGTGACGGTCATGCGTGCCTGCGTCCCGCCGCCCTCCTGGCGGTCATGTGCGCCGTACTGCACGATCGCCCGCTGTTCCGGCGTGAGTTTCGCCGGGTCCATGCCCTGCAGCACGGTCGTCAGCGGGAACGACACGTGGCTGCTGGAGAAGTCCACCGCGGCTTTCGAGAGGCCGCCCGATTGCGTGAAGCGAGTAAGGTACTCGATCTCGCCGGGTAGGTGCGTGTCCCCGGACTGCGGCACGATGTCCCCCGCCACGCGGTAATGCGTGCTGTGCGCGTCACTCTGCGCCGTGAACTGCTCCGCGAGGTCTTTCGGGAGGCCGGGCGCCTGGAAGGTGATCACCTCGGCGACCTTGCCCGGCATGCGGGCGGCGGCCACTTGGGCGAGCCCGCCACCCAGGCTGTGCCCGGCGAACACGGCTTGCTTCACCTGGGTCATGGTCAACTTGATCAGGTCCCAGTTCGCATTGACCTGGTTCACGCCCACGCTGGCCTTCGCGAAGTCGCCCACCATGGTGTCGACCCCGCCTTCCCGGGTGGTGGCCTGCACGCCCTCGGTGCCCCGGAACACCACGATGGGGTCATTGAACTGCGCGCGCCGCGCCCGGACGGCCGGGTCCTTGATCTGCGCGAGGGGAATGGGCGTGAACAGGCGCATCTGGAAGCCCCACAGGCCGGAGACGGGCGGCCCCGCGTGGTACCCGAAGAACGCCAGGAGGCTCCGCGGCTTGACGCTGCTCTCCAGTTCCTGCGCGTTGCCGTCGCGGTCCGCGTCCTGGAGGTCCTGGTCGCGGTCCAGGGTATCCAGGTTGACGTCGTTCATGTAGGACACGCGGTTGGTGAGCTGCTCCACGAACGCGTGGAAGGTCAGCTGCTCGCCGGTCAGGTCGGTCTGCACGCCGATGCGTTGCTGCACGGCCAGGGCGTAGTTCCCGCCGAAGCGCTTGGCGAGCGCGGCGTAGAACTCCAGGCCCCGACCGGCCTGCATGCGCCGGCGGAGGTCCAGGAGGGCCGCGCGGTCGAGGCGATCGAAGATCCCCTTGAGCTGCAGGGGGTACACGGGACGCTGGAAGATCCCGGCGTTCGGCGGGCGGTAGACGAAACGGCCGAGATTCAGCGCTTCGACGAGCGCTTCGGGATGCGTGGCGGCGAACTGCAGGGCCGCTTTGAGTTCAGGGTCGCTGGCCCGCGGCGTGACGGTGGGCGCCGCCTGCTGGGGGCGGGTGGCCGGTTGCGCCTGGGGTCGACGTTGTGGGGGCGCGTTGGTCATGGGAGAGCCTCCTGCTGCACGCAGCGTACCGGACACCCGGTCACTTGCGTGCCTCATGTGCCCATGCGGCTGCCGTTACTCGCAGGCCACCCCGTCTCCGTCACGGTCGAGTTTCGGCGCGTACCCCGGCTGCCCGCGCAGGAGCGGTGCCTTCCCGGCGGCGCGGACGGCGGCGCAGTTCGCGTAGGTGACGCCAGTTGTGGCCGGGACGGGCGGCACGGTGTTCGTCCGGGCGGTTCCGGCCGTGGGCGGACTGGCCGGGTTCTTCCGGTAATCCCACGGGTTCTGGAAAGTGCCCGCGTACAGGCCCTTCCCGGTGCTCTTCGCCTGACCCGCCGCGCCGCTGTAGATCCCGCCCCCGTACTGCAGATAGGGCAGCGCCCAGCCCTGCTGCACCAGCCAGCGGTTGATCTCGGTCCCGCCGACGGTGCACACGCCGACCATGCGCCCATAGCGATCCACGTCCTTCTTCGTGCAGGTGACGGTCTTGTTCCGCACGAGGTCCGCCAGGGCGAACGCCGCCTCCCGCCCACAGCCGTAGATCTTCCCGGCGCGGGTGCAGGTCTGGCTGGACTCCGGCGCGTCAATGCCGAGGAGCCGCACCTTCACGCCCCGGATCACGAGGGTATCCCCGTCGGTGACGGTCGGAATGCCGCTCACCGTGGCGGGGACCTGCGCGGCGGCAGTCGACAGGAGCAGCAGGGGGATCAGGGCGCGCATGCGCTGAGCGTACCGGCCCGCTGCCTCACCGGGTGCAGCATGTGACTGGACGACCTGCACGGTGACGCAGATCGGCGCCTCCACACGCGGGCCGCACGACATACTGCGCGGTGATGCACCCCTCTGAATTCGCCACCAGATGGCGTACACGGGCCTCTCTGGTCACCGAGGCACAGGCCGATCAGGAGCACTCCGTCGACGCCTCCAGCCTCGTGGGCAGCCCCGTGCCCGGTCAGGCCGAGGCTGGTGGCGCGTCCCCAGACCGTGCTCCCGGACGCCTGGCCTGAAGGGGTGTGCCGGCCCCCCTGGCACCACGGAGGTTGCGTATGTTTCACCTGTTCCGTCGCCGTCCACCCCCAACCGCTCAGCAACGCCTCACGCAGCAGCTGCAGGAACGCGCCCACCGGATCTTTTCCCGCCAGGACAACATGGGCTTCAGCGGCACCGTCTCCGACGAATACCGCGAGTACGCCGGGGAGGCCTACTTCACCCTCATGCGCCTCGTCGTGGACCATCCACAGCAGGAAGGAGAAGCACCCCGGAGTTACGCGGCGCGCCTCCGGCCAGCCTTCGAGCAACTTCGCGATCGACTCTACGAGTCCAGTTCCGACGAGGACGGTGCAGGGGTCGGCTCCGTGACGGACGCCCTCAGCCTGCTCGACCGGCTCTGACCTGACGGCCCCCGGTCACTGCACCAGCCGACCCCTGCCGCTCTGGCCATCGTTCCTGCCAGGCAGGCCGCTGAGGGTCAGGCGAGTGGCCCCTGACCCTCACGTCCGTGCCCCACTGGTCAGGCATCGAGTCCCGCCCTGCCCGGTCCGTTCAGGCCGGCGTCCGCCGGCAGACTCTGCGGCCGTGCCGGACCACCGCACTATCCTGCGGCATGCCCGTGAAGCGAGACCCACCTGAGACCATCACGCCACCAGAACGCCAGCACCCCTGGCCCTGGCAGCGCTCAGGACGGCAGCTGACGGCCTGGGGCGCTCTGCTCCTGGCCGTCCTGCTGGTGGGCCCACTGACCGGGCGTGCCCAGACGACACCGCGCGCCCCGCTGCCTTCCCTCTGCTGGTCCGACAAGCCGTCGAAGGGCGCGCTGCTCACCACGACCGAAGGCTCGCAGGGGGTCCTGCGCATCCTCTACCCGACGGGCCTCTCCAGCGTGCGTCAGCGCTTTTCATCACCGGTTGTCGGTCGTCTGTGTCATCTCGATGACCGGTTCGGCTACTCGCCCGAGCAGGATCAGATCGCGGTACTCACCGCCGACGGTCGCGTGTGGCTGGGCGTACCCGGGCGCATGACACAGATCGCCCGTGCCCGCGGAAGTGAGCCCTACCTGCTGTTCTGGACTCGTGACCCGCGCGAGGCGTGCGAGTGGCGGAACCACCCGGACGCCGCCGACTGTCCGACGCACCTCGTCGTCGTCTCCAGCGAACGGAGCCTGCTGGGGCAGCCCGGTACCCGGGTGGAGATCATGACGCCCCGACCCCGCTTCCTGGGCCGCACCGTGAAATCCTGGCGCCTCCCGAATATCGAGCCGGCACGGATCGACATCCATGGCTTCCTGGGCCAGCGGGACGGTCACGTCGCGTTGGTCTCCTGGTTCGGCCATGACTATGACCGGAGCGGGGGGCCAGGTCCGGATGACGCCGGGGCACTGCACGCGATCAATGAAACAAAGCTCTACACGGGTATCGAACGCGGCACCGGGCGGGCGTGGCTGGTCCAGGCCGACGGCATCGACATTCAGGCGCCCCGTCTGGACGTGACGCTCCCCGGGCCGCCCATGGCGGACCTGCCGCTCCTGATCCCGGACGACGCCGACGTGCCGGAGACCGTGAGCGTGTTCGGCCGGGAACGGGCCACGGGACGCTGGCGCGGCTGGCACGTGCAGTTGAAGAACGGGAAGGTCAGGTCCCTGACGCTTCCTGCCGTGCAGGGGACGGTGGTGACCATCGTGGGCGGCCATTTCAATGAGGAGACCCCTCAGAGAGGTCTCCTGCTCGTGACCCGGGTGGGGGACACCTACCACCTTCACCGCTGGACGCCCTGAGCTTCCCTGCAGGACTGGCAGAACGCCCCGTGGCGGGCCCCCCTCGCGCGGCTTACAGGTCAGTGGCGAGCATGGCCTGAGCGAGGCGTAACCCCTCGGCTTTCGACCGTTCGAGCGCCTCGCGCAGCGTTGTCACTCAAGACCCCTCAGCCGACCGAAATCGAGTGGTCAGAACCGTCTCGCCTGTGACCGCAGCGTCTCGAGATTGACGCGAACTCAACGTGAACGCCAACGCCGCATCGTTCACTTGTGCATCCTGTCACCAGCAGACGTGAACGGTGAGCCGTTCAGAGGAGCGTCAACTGCTCCAGCGCCTCGGCGATGCGCCCCTCAAAGACCGCTTTGGTGACGGCCTTGACAATCAGGCTGGCGTCGGCACGGCCTTCGGCCATCGCTGAACGGATTCGCGCGTACTGCATGGTGTCCAGTCGATTCTTGAGGAGCAGTTGCAGGGTCGGCATGGCCTGATCGGCCTGCTCTTCGAGACTCAGGGCCTGGAAGGCCGCGTCGCGTTCCCGGTCTTCCAGCTCCGGATCCCGCGTCGCCGACGGTGGACTGGACGGCGTGACGGTCCCAGCGGCCCGCTCGGCGCCGGTCGGATCGACGTACTTCTCGTCGTCGTCGCGGATGATGTCGACCAGCAGGGCCGACGGACTCCGGACGCGGTACCCGGACACCAGCAGCGCCGTGAAGCGGGCAAGGCGGGCCCTCACGCGTGTCTCGCCGTACGTCTCCACGAGCTTCCGCGCGACGGGACGGGCGACGCGGTGCGTCACGAGTTCGGCCACCAGTTCGGGATCCAGGGTCAGGTTGGGTGTCGGGGCGCCGAAGACGTAGGTCAGCGTCTGCTTCCTGCCGCGCCCCTCCACCAAGACGTCCTGCAGGTACCCGCGTTCCTGGAGCTCCTGGTGGGCACCTTCGAGCGTCCGCCGGACCTTGTCGGTGCGGCGGTCCACGATCTTGCACTCCGCGGCCCATTCGAGCAGGTTGACCGTGTACGACGCGAACGACCGGCTCAGATCCTGCGGGTCGTACCGCTTGGCGTCCAGCAGGCGGTACAGCGCCCGCGTCAGCGGCCGTTCGAGTGAGGTCAGGAAACCGTAGTCCAGCGGTTTGACGTACCGCGCGCGGATCGACTGGACGATCTGACGGGCCAAGGTGACCGACAGGACGGCGCCCGACGTGACCGTGTCACGCTCACCGGAGGTGATCTCGTACGCCAGGACGTAGCTGAAGGTGCCGCTCGTCCAGCGCTGGTGCTCGTGATCCCGCCACGCGTGACTCATGGTGTACGTGGCCTGTTTGAGGCGCCTCAGCGACTCGGTCAGGACGTGATGGTAGTGGCCGTTGTTGTGGAGGCCCGCTCGCAGGAGCACCTGGCTGGCGGTGGTGGTGACCACACCACTTTCCGGGGAACCAGTCTCGATGAAAATGTCGATCAGGGCGTTGGCGACGTCGCCGTCGAGGCCGTGAGGCACACCGCCGTATTCGGCCGGGCTGAAGCAGGAGAGCTGTCCGAGGCGGCCGTCGATCTCGAAGTCGACTTCCCACCGGGTGAAGTCGCTGGGGATGCGTTCCTGAATGCTGATGAGACCGAGCCGGGCCACGTTCGCCTCGGTGAGCCGCTGCAGCTGCAAGGTTGAATCGGTCGCGGTCTTCCGCTTGCGTTGAGGGGCCACATCGTCTCCGGTGGCCTCAGTTTAGCCGCTCCGGGCGCTGATGATTGATCTTCCTTTGTTTGAAAAAAAAGATAAAAACAATGATGAATCATCATCAAGCGGCGAAGCCACTTGCGTCCTGGACGGGATTTTTCGGAGTTTCCCCCCCAAGTATGTCGTGGAAAAGGCCCGTTTTCCCCCAAGTATGTCGTGGAAAAGGCCCGTTTTCCCCCAAGTATGTCGTGCGTCATAGGGTGCAAATCCCCCAAGTATGTCGCACTCGAATGCCCGTTTTCCCCCGAGTGTGTCGTGCGGCGAATGACGAAATCCCCCAGGTATGTCGTTCGAAACGCCCCTTTTCCCCAAGTGTGTCGTACGTGAAACGGCGAAATCCCCCAAGTATGTCGCGCAGTCCCAAGGGGCGGATGCCTGACGTGGGCATCCGCGATTTTCATCGGTAGGAACGGTGAAAATGTTCCGACAGTCGGTACAATCCCCCGAGTATGTCGTGTCTCGGAAAAATGCAATCCCCCGAGTATGTCGCGCAGCGTCAATCCGGCCGACGGCGGGGAAGAGGGGAGACCAGGAGCGCAGGTCTGGACTCCTTCGGGAATCGGAGACCGCGCTACAGGGACATGGCGACGCGACCGGCCCACGTGACCCGAATGGCCCCGGCGCATGGCGACCTGGCGGACCTGACGTTCTAGGCGGCGTGCGTGGAGATCGCGGCGCGGCACCGGCTGAAGGAACCGCACGCGTTCCAGCTGGCGCCGGGCGGGGCGGTCCATCTGGTGCGGCTGTCGGACGGTGAGGCGCTGTGCGGGCGTGGACCGCAGGTGTACGCGGGGGCGGCGCAGGTGACGGGACCGCTGACGTGCCGGGCGTGCGTGAAGGCGGTGGCGCGGCGATTGCGGCGCAGTGTGGGGCGGCGGGCGGCGCGGGTGACACCGACCCGTTGAAGGGAGCCTCTGGTTCGTCACACTGTCAGAGGAAGTGTCAGGGAATCAAGTCCACTGAAGCCTGGTCACTTTGAGCTGACCGGGCGTCGGCTTGCCCGTAGACTGCATGGCCGGGAGGCCCGCCATGACGTTCGTCCACCGCCCCACCACCCGCAAGCGCGCCCAGACGGTCGTGAAACTGCCGCTGATCCCTGCCCCGTCCCCAGCGGAGCGGCAGCGTTCGGAGGCGCGTCAGGCGCTGGCGCGGCACACGGCGCGCCCGGTGGCGGCGCAGCGGCAGGCGGTGCAGGCGCCGCTCAGGGCGGCCACGCTCGACCGTCAGGAGGTCCAGCGGCTTCAGCAGGAACGTCAGGCCTTGCAGGCGCAGCTGGGGGCGTTGCCTGAAGCACCCGCCCGACCACCTGCCCAAGTGGCCCGTCCTGTCCCGGATAGGCCCACGACCCCGGACGAGTGGGTGACGGTGCTACGGCACCGGGCCGGGGAGATCGAGGGGCAGCGGCTCGACTCGCGGGCATTTGTGGCGTTCCAGACGCTGCAAAGGCAGGTCGCGCAGCAACTCGCCCAGAGTTTCCGGGCAGACCGGGGCGACGTCCAAGTCCGATACGCCAGCTACGGGGAGCAGCTCGCCACCCTACAACGTCACCCGATCAGCGCCCCGGTGGCCCGGGTGGTGCTGGGGATGGTGCCTCCCGTCGAACGGCTCCCCCTGCAACGGGCGACCGACGAGGCCCTTCAGCGCCTCCAGGCTCAGGAGTCGGCGGCTCTACACTTCGAGACGGCCCAGAGTCTGCAGCGGCAACTGGCGGAACTGGACGCGGAAGCCACGCAGCCCGTGCTGGCCCGGATCCAGGCGAGAAGGGGAGGGGGGAACCCCCTCCCGGACGCCATCCGGCGGCACCTGGAACGGGGCCTCAACCATGATCTGAGCCGCGTGCGGATTCACGACGATGCGGAAGCGGACAAGCTCGCGAAGGGTGTGAACGCGATCGCCTTCACGACGGGGGCGGACATCTTCTTCCAATCCGGGAAATTCAACCCGAACACGCAGTCGGGCCTGGAACTCCTGGCGCACGAGGTCACGCACACCGTGCAGCAGAGTCAGGGGCGCGTGGGAAGCGGCATCGACCCGGACGCGGGTCTGGAAAGTGAAGCCCGCGCCATGGGGGCGAAGCTCGCGCGGGTCATGCCCAGCCCGAAGAGCCTGATGCCCCCGGTGCCGCACCGCGGTGGGCCGCACGCCCCGGGCGTGTACACCCGCGCAGCCGCACTGACCCGCGTCCAGGCAGGCGCCGTCCATCACACCCTGCTCACGCCCCTACGGGCTCTGCAGCGGCAGCCTGACCTGACCGTCCAGCGCAGCGTGGTGAGCGATAAACTCAGCGAACTGGCAGGGAACATTCCCGGCTACCGGCCGCTGACGATGGCGCTGGGCTTCGATCCCGTGGCCGGGAAGGCCGTCAAGACCGATCCGAACGTGCTGCTGGACGCCCTGGGCCGCTTCGTGCCCGGCCCGTTCAAGGACATGGTCAAGGTCGTGCGGGATCAGAACCTGCTGCCGAAAGCCTGGGCGTGGTTCCAGGGTGAACTGGGGAAACTCCAGCTGGGCCGGGTGGTGACCGATCTCCGGGCGGCGCTGGCGGGCCTGCCGAATCTCGGAAAGGCGAAGGCGATCCTGACGGCAGCGACGGCGCGCGTGCGGCAACTTGTCCTGGGTTCGGTTCGGAAGCTCGCCGACATCGCCCTGACGGCCATCACCGCGGGCCTGGGACCCGTTGGGAAGAGATTGATGGGGCAGCTCCGTCAGGCGGGCGACATTGTCACGCAGGTCCTGAAACACCCTGGGCAATTCGCGGCGAACCTGATGACTGCCCTCCGGCAGGGGTTCCTGGGGTTCGTCGGACGTTCCGGGCAGTGGATTCAGCAGGGGCTGGGCGACTGGCTGTCCGGGAGTGCAAACATCCAGTTCCCGCAGAACTTGAACGTCGAGGGTGTGCTGATGACGGCGCTGAGCATCATGAACCTCGGGTACGACGCCCTGCGGGCCCGGCTGGTCAGGGAACTCGGCCCCGGCGCGGAAGGGAAGGTTGCGCTGCTGGAGAAAGCCGGTGGAGCCCTCGGACAGCTCAGGGGGAACGTCGGGAAGGCGCCGGAACTCAGGGCGGTGGCGTCGCAGCTCAGCGGGGAGGTGCTGGGCGGGATCAAGGCGGACGTGACGGAGACGCTCGTGAAGAAGGGCGTGCAGAGGGTGGCGTTGATGTTCAGTCCGGCGGGGGCGGCGGTCGGGGCGATCCTGACGGCGTGGAACACCATCCAGACCGTGATCGACAAGGGTCAGCAGATCATGGGCGTGATCATGACGGCGCTGGGGAGCGTGCGGGAGATCGCGGCGGGGCGGGTGGCGGGCGCGGCGCAGTTTATCGAGCAGACGATCGGGAAGGCACTGCCGGTGGTGTTCAGTTTCGCGGGGCGGATGCTGGGGATCGGGAATATCGGGGCGCGCCTGAAGAAACTCGTGCAGGGAATGAGGCAGAAACTGGGCATCGACCGGCTCATCAACAACATCATGGGGCGCCTGAAGAAACTCGTCGGGGCTGGGCGACAGGTCGCCGGCCGGGCCATCCAGGGCGCGAAGACATGGTGGTCTGGTCTTCTGGGGAGGGAAGGTTTCTCGGCCAGAACGGCCAAGGGATCGGAGAATCACACGTTGTCCGTGAAGCCACTCAACGGGCAGCCTTCCATCTTCCTGGCTTCGCGCGAGCTGCCCATCCTTCAGCAGTTCGGCGAGATCCGTAAGCTGGCTCAGCGCGCCGGTACGACCGCTCGTGTCGAGCCGACACTGGCGAAAATCGAGCAGTTCGTTCCGTCAGCGGAGAGGAAGATTCGGAACGCAGCTACTAAACAGGAATCAGAGCGGGAAACGCAGCGGCTGCTCATCATGATTCGGCAGGGACTGCTGCGCGGACAGGTGTACCTCCACGTGAGTTCACAACTCGACCGGAAGGATCTGCCACGCTCAGTTCTCTACGGACAGGCTCAGAAAGGGAAGCGTGTCGGACATCATGTTCCGCCCTACGCCCTGGCAGAGGTCATGAAGAACCAGTTCGCGAGCATCGCTACCGAAATCGAGAAAGGGTCACGCGGAAGCCCACATCAAGTTCGCCTCTCCAAAGCGGCGGCTTCGTTACGCAAGCGCGTGCAAGACGTCCATCAGCTGACCGGGTCGAAGTCAGCGCATGGACCGAAGCTCATGTCCATCGAGATCAGCAGCGAAGCGCACAAGGCCTGCGCGTCGAAGTTCGGCGTGCACCAGTCCAATCTCAGCGTCGTCGTGGAGCGCGAGCTGATCCGCCATGCGCTGACAGGCACGGCGTCGCAACCGGCTGTCCTCCTCTTGAAAGCGGACGGGAAATTGTCGGCGACGTTCTCCGGTCAGCACTGGCAAGGTGCGTTGGAGGCGGTGCGGCAACGTCAGGCGAGTGCAGTCGCAGTCACCGGACGCAACATTGTAGTCAAGTCGTCCGATTCGAAGGCCGCTAGCGTACGTGCGACCACCATAGAAATTCTCAAATCGTATGCTCTGAAACTTCAAGACTCTCAGTCCACTGAGCGGGATGTGATCCTCTCATTACAGGCGGGCATTGATCAACTGGTGGAAACGATGGAGAAGACGACGGAAGCGGCCCTGGTGACCTCAGGCGCACAGGTTCGAGAAGCCCTCCGGACGAGTCTCAAAGATGGCCCGCATGACCAACATGATCGCGTTGTTAAAGACAATGCGCTGAGAGCCAGACAGAATTGGCAACCGATTTACCAGCAGATCAGGTTCTAGATCTCAAGGATACCCCCATGACTATCGAAACCATCAGACAAGCCCTACGGGACATTCAGGCCTCACCGCTCAGCACCCTCATCCCCTGGCGTCAGGAGCCTGAAGGGCAGGCGGCGCTCCGTGACATCGGCGTGTGGTACGCGCAGTACCTCACCCATCCTTACGGATTTCTCGGGGACGGGCCCAGTCTCGCCCTGGGGATCGTGCCGCAGCAGGAACCGGCCCGCTGGCCCGTCTGGCTGGTGCAGTCCAATGGGGCCAGTCGCGTCCTGGCTGCGGACGTCACCGAACTCGTTCCCGGGCTGCTCGTCGAGTTGGCCCTCGACCTCCATGCACTCTGGTCGGATCTGCAAAGCCGCTGGCCTGAGCTTCGAGAGGTGCTGCGCGACACCCACCTGAACATGGGTGGGACGGCTGCCCACTTTCAGGTGTTCGAGACGGCACTCCTCGCCGATCCGGAGGCCCCGGGATCGGCCGACCGGCTGCTACGTGCCCGGTCGGCCGATCCCCTGTACGCCCGCGCGTGTGAGACGTTCGAGGCGCTCGCGCAGGGGACGGTCGCGGTGACCCCTGATGTGCTCCTGCCGCCGGAGTCCGTGTGGGCCTCGTCGGTGAATTCGCGGGTGCTTTCCGCGTGGGCGGCGCAGGATCAACCATCCGAATTGTTCGTGAGGACGGCGGCCGGGTTGCTGCGCTCACCCAACGGGGTCGGTATGACCCGAGAGCACTATCCGACCGGTTCCATCAATGCGCGCGGAGCCTGGACTGGACTGATGATGGCCCTGCGGGTGTGGCAGTACGACCATCCGGAGTGGTTCACGGATCTGCCGTTTGCGGCGCTGACGAACCCGATGGCGGACTACGGGTATGACGGGATCAGTCACTTCGAATGGGCCGCGGTGGCGGAGACGAACGGGGACGCTGTAACGGCCTACGCGCTGCTGACGTCCGCGTCGTTCTGGTGGCATCAGAGCCGGGGGGGGGCGCTGCCGGAAGCGCCGGAGATGGCCGCTGAACTGGCGCGCCGGCACGACTGGCCGCACGTGCTGGCGGCACTGACGGACTGAAGCGCATGCCGAAGAGTGCCGTGACCGATGGGTTCTTCTCCCTCTATTTCGACGAAGCGACTGCCCCCGTCGTGCGGCCCAGTCTGCGGGTTCTCCATCCTGTCATCGTCTGGGTCGGCGTTGTGGTGTCAGCCCTTGAAGCGGCGGGAGGGCGACGCGACCACTTTTTCGGCCTCCCGCTTTTCGCCGCGCTGCCGGCCCTGTTTGGGGAGGCGGCCCCTTCCCGGCATGGGTGCACGGTCAGCGAAGTGCGGATGGATGACCATCCGCACTTCGCTGACGAGCAGGTCGAGGAGCAGGCCGACTTCCCGTTCCGCGAGGGCGTCCCGGGTGGGGAGCCGGCGGGCGAGGTCGCCGAGGATGGAGCGGAGGCGGCTGTGTTTGTGACTGGCGTGGGCGAAGGCATCGATGCGGTCGAGGGTGGTGAACCACTCGGTTTCGAGGTGGTCGACGGCGTCTGACAGTTGATCTTTCACTCCGGCGGTTTCGTCGGTGACCTGTTGTCGTTCGGCCCAGACGGCCCAGATGTAGGTTTTGCGGGCGGAGGCGAGCCAGTGCGCGGCCTGCGCGGGGGACTCGTGGTGGGGGCGTGCCAGCTGGGCTTCGACGCCGGTGACCCGTTCGAGAAGGTCGTGGGGCGTGAGGTCGGAAAATCCCGTGGTTCTGGTCATGTGCTGTGGGGCACGCTAGCACGCTCGTGTGGGCCCGGGGCAGGTGGGTGTTCCAATCAGGACGGGCCGCCTCAGTGGCCGCCTCATTGAAACGAGTGCGCTTGGTGGTGTTGACGCGGCCTCGTTTCAGGGGTCACGCTAGAGTTGGAACCGTTTTTTCCGCTCACCGCTCTACAGTGTCCGGTTGAAGTTCAGACCCTGCCGGACAGGTGTCGATCTGCGTGAAAAATGACTTCAACTGGACACTCTGGGTGTCGTACTGAGCGCAGAGCCGAGCTGTCAGAACTGGGTATCCCCCAGCCCTACATTTCCACTGGTAGTGCTCCAGGGATGACTTCCAGAATCTGACCCTTTCGAAGAGAGGGACGAGCACACTGGAGATCACCATGGGAAAACAGCGAAAAACCTGGAGCACTGACCTGAAGGAAGCCATCGTCCTGAGCGTGCTCCGAGGTGAACTC
>CALPYF020000063.1 GCA_943327755.2 Deinococcus hopiensis KR-140 | reverse complement strand
TCAGCCGACGTCATTCGCTGACTCCCAATCCGTTGAACTCCCGCTTCCAGTTGTAGAACGTCGACTCGGCCACCCCCATCTTCCGGCAGACTTCCGTGACCGATACACCGGTTTCCGCTTGTTTCAGGGCGAACGCGATCTGTTCCTCGATCAAGCGTTTTCCTCGCATGACTGGCCTCCAGAGAGGGGACCTCGGTGTGCCAGACCCTTCATTCTCACGTGGACAGGATTTCTGGGTTCAGGTCAGCCTTCGTTCTGGTCGCTGTTCTCTTTCGCGTGGAAACTCTTGGTGCAGGGACCAGGGGCGGCAAAGAGGCGAGGGAGGGGGCGGAGGCGCCGAATCAGCCTCCGTCCCCTCGCACCGTTTGTACACGCGCCGTGGGCGCCTCCTGATCACCGCCATTACGCGGCTGGTGCGGTCGTTAACCGGACGCGGTTGAGCAGCAGGGCGTTCACGGTGACGATCACGGTGCTTGCACTCATCAGCAGCGCCGCCCACTCCGGGCGCAGCAGGATGCCGTACGCGGGGTAGAGCGCGCCTGCCGCGAAGGGAATCGCCAGCAGGTTGTAGATCGCGGCCCAGAAGAGGTTCTGCTTGATCTTGCCGCGCACCTGCCGCGCCAGGTGGATGCTGCCCGCCACGTCCGCGGGGTTGCTGCGGACCAGCACGACGTCCGCGGTTTCGACGGCGACGTCGGTCCCGGCGCCGATCGCGACGCCGACGTCCGCCTGCGCGAGGGCCGGGGCGTCGTTCACGCCGTCCCCCACCATCGCCACCGTCCGGCCCTGCGCCTGCAACTCAGTCACCTTCGCCGCCTTGTCCCCCGGAAGCACGTCGGCCAGCACCGTATCCATGCCCAGCTGACGCGCCACGGCCTCCGCCGTGTGGCGGTTGTCGCCCGTCAGCATCACCGTCTTCACGTTCAGGGCGTGCAGCGCGGAGATCGCCTGACGCGCCGAGTCCCGGATGGTGTCCGCCACCGCCACCACGCCCAGCACCTGCCCGTCCGCCGCGACGTACATGGCCGTCTTCCCGTCCGCTGCGAGGCGGTCCACCTCACCCGGCAGGCCGCCCAGTGCGACCCCTTCGCGATCCATCAGTTTGCGGTTCCCGATCAGGACGTGCCGAGCCTCGACCGTGGCCTGCACGCCGTGCCCTGGAATGCTGTCGAAGGCTTCAGGCTTCGTGACGGTCACGCCGCGGGCCTCGGCCCCTTTGACGATCGCTTCGGCCAGCGGGTGCTGCGACGGCTGGTCTGCGGACGCCGCGAGGCGCAGCAGGTCGGCCTCAGGGATGCCGGGCGCCGGGATCAGGTCCGTCAGGGCTGGCCGGCCCTCCGTCAGCGTGCCCGTCTTGTCGAAGATCACGGTATCCACGCCCGCCGTGGCTTCCAGGGCCGAGGCGTTCTTGAACAGCACCCCTTCACGCGCGCCCCGGCCGACCCCCACCGTGATCGCCGTGGGCGTGGCCAGCGCCAGCGCGTCCGGGCAGGCGATCACGATGGCGGACACGGCCGCCGTCAACGCGAACACCACACCCTGACCGCCCAGGAGGGACCAGGCGACGAAGGCCAGCAGGCCGCTGCCCAGCGCCACGAACACCAGGTACTTCCCGGCCTGATCGGCGAGCCGCTGCGCGGGCGCCTTGCTGGCCTGCGCGTTTTGCACCATCTGCACGATGCGCGACAGGGCCGTGTCCGCCCCCACCGCCGTCGCGCGGAACTGGAAGGCCCCGTTCTGGTTCACGGTGCCGCCCGTAACCCGCGCGCCTGCGGTTTTGGCCACCGGGATCGGTTCCCCCGTGATCATGCTCTCGTCCACGTAACTGCTGCCGGTTGTGACCTCACCGTCGACGGGCACGCGGTCGCCGGGGCGCACCGCGATTTCATCTCCCACCACGACCTGCTCGAGGGGCACTTCCATCTCCTGCCCGTCTCTGACGATTCGGGCGGTGCTGGGGGCCAGTTTCAGGAGCGCCTCCACGGCCCGCCCGGTGGCGAAACGCGAGCGCATCTCCAGCCAGTGGCCGAGCAGCGACAGGGTGGTCAGCATCGCGGCGGCCTCGAAGAACACGTCCGTACCACCCAGCGCGAACGTGGCGTACACGCTGAACACCCAGCTGACCAGGATGCCCGTGGCGATCAGGGTCATCATGTTCGCCTCGCCCCGCCGCAGGGCGCGCCACGCGGCGGAAATGAACGGCCACCCGCCCCACCAGACCACCGGGGTGGACAGCAGCAGGCCGAACCACGCCATGGACAGCCCGAAGGGGGGCGTGGCCGTGAAGCCGAACGTCTCACCGATCGGGGAGTACAGCACCACCGGCAGCGTCAGCACCAGGCTGATCGCGAAGCGGCGCAGCATGTCGCCCACCATGTGCTCGCCGTGCCCGGCGTGCTCACCGTGACCCATGTCGGTATGGGCGTCATGCGCGGCGTGCGCGTCATGGGTCATGTCCGCGTGCGTGCCGTGCACGTGCGGCGCTGTGGTGGAGCCGTGGGCATTCATCCTGAGGCCGTGCTCAGGCGTGTGGTGTTCGTGCCCTACGCTGGGCTGCCCCGGCTGCGCCGCCGACGGCGTGGTGTCCTGGCAGGCGCAGTCATAGCCGGCCGCGTGCAGGTGACGTTGCAGGTCCGCGCCCGTCACGTGGCGCGGGTCGTAGCCCAGGTGCGCCACAGCGCGGGTGCGGTCCACGTGCACGGACGTGACGCCGGGCAGGCGGGTCAGGGTGCGTTCCAGGTCAGCGAGGTCCGAACCGCCGTGGCAGTTGCGGAGCGTCACCTCCAGAACGGCGGGTGCAGTGGCGTGCGGGTGGGTGTGCGCGCGGTGGTCAGGCGTCGTCATACCGGTCTCCTGGGGCGGGCGCCGTGGGGTCAGCGGGCGGTGAGGACGTCCATCAGCTCGTCGACGAGGTCCGCGGCGTCCCCGCGGGCGGCGGCGGTGGTGACGTGCGCCTGCAGGTGGCCGCGCAGGACGACGGTGGCCGCGCCGTTCAGGGCGCCCTGAACGGCTTTGAGCTGCTGGAGGACGTCCAGGCAGTACACGTCCGGGTCTTCGAGCGAGCGGCGGATGCTGTCGAGGTGGCCGCGGGCAATGGCGAGGCGCCGCGCGGCCTGCTTGCGGGTGTCGCCGGGCATGCAGAGGTGCAGCGGGGCCGTGTGGCCGTGACCTTCGGGGTCAGCGACCTCGGCGGGCCGCGTGGGGGTCACTGCGGGTGGGCGACCTGGGCGCCGTAGCCTTCGTCCAGCACGGCTGCAATGAGGGCTTCGGGCTGGGCGGTGCCGTGCACGGTGGCGGTGCCGGCGCTGAGGTTCACGTGGGCGTCGGTGACGCCGGTGACGGCGTTGAGGGCGTTGGTGACGCTGGTCTGGCAGTGGCCACAGGTCATGCCGGTGATGGTGAGTTCGGTCTGGTTCATGGGTGTTCCTCCTGGCTGCACGGTATACCCTCCCCCCGGGGGTGTCAAGATGGCTGGCCGACCCAGGGCGTGCTGTAAGTGAGCATGAACTCTCCTCTTGCTGACCCTTCCCCTGTGGATGTATGCTACGGGTATCAGTCATCCCCCCCAGGGGGGTAAGGAGCGAAGATGTCGCAAACCATCGAACTCGGCGTGCAGGGCATGACCTGCGCCAACTGCGTGGGACGAGTCGAACGCGGCCTGAAGAAAGTCGACGGCGTGGAAGACGCCACCGTCAACCTGGCCACCGAACGCGCCACCGTCACGTACGACCCGGCCGTCACCACACCTCAGGCGCTGCTCGACAAGGTCAAGGCCGTCGGCTACGAGCCGGTCCTGAGCCACATCGACCTGGGCGTGCAGGGCATGACCTGCGCCAACTGCGTCGGCCGCGTCGAACGGGCCCTGAAGAAAGTCGACGGGGTACTCGGCGCTGCCGTCAACCTCGCCACTGAACGCGCCAGCATCACGTACCTGCCCGCCAGCGTGAGCGCCGGTCAACTCAAGGCCGCCATCCGCCAGGCGGGCTACGAGGTCCTTGAAGCGCAGGCCGGTCTGAGCCGTGAGGATCAGGAGCGTGAGGCGCGCGCCCAGGAAGTGGCGCACCTGCGCCGCCAGGTGCTGTTCAGCGCCGTCTTCGCCGTCCCCCTGCTGCTGCTGGCCATGATTCCCATGATGGTGCCCGCTGCCGAGGACTGGCTGATGACCACCTTCGGGCACCGCGTGATGGGCACGCTGAACTGGGTGATGCTCGCCCTGGCCCTCCCCATCCAGTTCGGTCCGGGCCGACGTTTTTACCGCCTGGGCTGGAAGAGCCTGCGCGCCCTGTCTCCAGACATGAACGCCCTGGTGATGATCGGGACGTCCGCCGCCTTCGGGTACTCCCTGATCGCCACCGTCGCCCCCAGCCTCTTCCCGGAGGGCACCGCGCACGTGTACTACGAGGCATCCGGCGTGGTCATCACCCTGATCCTGCTGGGCAAGTACTTCGAAGCGGTCGCCAAAGGCCGCTCGAGCGAAGCCATGAAAACACTCCTCTCCCTGCAGGCGAAAACCGCCCGCGTGGTGCGGGGCGGTCAGGAACTCGAACTGCCCACGGACGAAGTGCTCGTCGGCGACGTAATTGCCGTCCGCCCGGGCGAGAAGATTCCCGTCGACGGGCAGGTGCTCAGCGGCGCGTCCTTCGTGGATGAAAGCATGATCACCGGCGAGCCCGTGCCGGTGGGCAAGCAGGCGGGCGCGCCCGTGGTGGGCGGCACGATTAACCAGAACGGCGCTCTTACCATTCAGGCCACCAAAATCGGTGCGGACACGGCGCTGGCGCAGATCATCAAACTCGTGGAAACCGCGCAGGGCAGCAAGCCGCCCATTCAGGGCCTCGCGGACCGGGTCGTGGCGGTGTTCGTGCCGGTGGTGCTGGGCATCGCAGCCCTGACCTTCGTCCTGTGGCTGATCTTCGGTGGTCAGCAGGCGCTGAGCTTCGGGCTGATCACGACGGTCGCCGTGCTGATCATCGCCTGCCCCTGCGCGATGGGCCTGGCCACCCCCACAAGCATCATGGTCGGGACCGGCAAAGCCGCGGAGCTCGGCGTGCTGTTCAAAGGGGGCGGCGCGCTCGAGGGCCTGCAGGACGTACAGGTCGTGGCCCTGGACAAGACCGGCACGCTGACCAAGGGTAAGCCTGAGCTGACGGACCTGGTGCCGACCGGCGCCTTCGACCGGGCGGGCGTCCTGCGCCTGGTCGCGGCCGCCGAGGCGCAGAGTGAACACCCCATCGCCCGCGCCATTGTGGACGCCGCGAAAGCGGAAGGGGCGGCCGTCGCGCACCCCGAGCACTTCGAAGCGGTCCCCGGCTACGGGCTGGAAGCGCAGGTAGACGGGCATCTCGTGCAGGTGGGTGCCGACCGGTACATGACCCGGCTGGGCCTGGACCCGCAGGTCTTCCAGGCGGACGCCGAGCGCCTCGGAGACGAGGGCAAGAGCCCCCTGTACGCGGCCATCGACGGGCAGCTCGCGGCGATCATCGCGGTGGCCGACCCGGTCAAGGACGGCAGTCTGGACGCCGTGCGGGCCCTGCACACCCAGGGGCTGAAGGTCGCGATGATCACCGGCGACAACGCCCGGACGGCGCAGGCCATCGCGCGGAAGCTGGGCATTGACACAGTCCTGGCTGAAGTGCTGCCCAGCGGCAAGAGTGACGCGGTCAAGGCACTGCAGGCCACTGGGCAGAAGGTGGCCTTCGTGGGGGACGGCATCAACGATGCGCCTGCGCTGGCGCAAGCGGATGTGGGCCTCGCGATCGGTACCGGCACGGATGTGGCGGTCGAAACGGCCGACGTGATCCTCATGAGCGGCGACCTGCGCGGCGTCCCGAACGCGTTCGCCCTCAGCCGCGCCACGCTGCGCAACATCCGCCTGAACCTGTTCTGGGCGTTCGCGTACAACATCATCCTGATTCCCGTCGCGGCCGGGGTTCTGTACCCTGCCTTCGGCACGCTGCTCAGCCCGGTGCTCGCCGCGGCCGCCATGGGCTTTTCCAGCGTGTTCGTGCTCAGCAACGCCCTGCGCCTGCGCGGCTTCCGGCCGCCCCTCCGCGCGAGGGCGGAGATTCCCGCAGCGTCCAACCCGGCCCTCGCCTGACCCCCTGTCCTGCCCTTTTAGGAGTCCTGCCATGACGAAACTCACTGTCGGTCCGTACGTCGCATCCATGAAAACCAGCCCCGCCCAGGTCCGGGACCGTCAGGCGTTCCTGGAGCGCGCCCGCCTCCGCGACGAGGTGCCCCACGTGGCCGGGCTGCCCCTGGTCGGGCTGGGCGGCTCCTGCGGGAAACCCGCGTTCCTCCTGCCGTACCTGATCCGCTGGGACGACGCGAACACGCAGGCCCTCGAGGCGGTCGGGGCCGAGTTCGGCTGCTTTGTGGAGTACGGCGCGTACCCGCACCTGAAGCTCCAGGAGGGTGGCCAGGAAGTGGCGGCGGTGCAGGACTGGAGCAACATGGGCATGGTGTTCATCCGGCCCGGGTACGAGCGCGGGGAGGAACTCCTCGTCCGTCTGCGTGACAGCCTCGCGCCTGCCTGAGCCGCACCGGGCAGTGGTGAACGGGTTCGCGAGACATAAGCGGCTTGCCATTCAGGTCCTCCGCATCACAATGCCACGGCAGGCCAGGTCGGGTGGGGCAGCGTCATGACGTGGAAGCAGTGAGGCATCCAGGCGACCGTCCACGCGATCTGATCTGCACGCTGGCCGCTGATGTGCCCATCGTTGCAGGGGAAGATGCAGACACGGTCAGCACAACGCCACAATCGCCAACGGCCGGTCACAGCTCAGGCGTGTCACCCTCTTGAGCTCGGCATGCTTGAACGTCGCGCGGCGACCAGGAGGCCCATCAGGGTTCCTGGTCGCCGCGGCCTCGGGTGAGACGCTCATACCCCAACGTGGAAGGCATCACCGACCGCACCTCCACAGGTGATGCCGCGCCTGGAGTGGCGCCGCTGACGTCTTGCTGGCCCAGCGTGAAGCCAAGCGGCAGGACCGATACCTGTCGCAGGGCACCGGGAGCCGGGACGCTTCTGACCGCTGGATGCGGTGCCACCCCTCAACATCACGTTCCTTTTGGGATGAGGCGCATCCAGGGTAAGGCCGGCAGGTTGGGTTACGGGACTGAGGGAGGGGCGCCGTCATTCATGTCAGGCATATTCTGCTCCATGCCCGGCATTGGGGGCATCCCAGGGTTCATGGCTGGGTTCCCCGTGAGCCCCCGGTCCGATAGCGAGCCTGCCAGCCATACGGCTCCCATGACCACAACCAGCACCAAGAGGGCGCCCAGCCAGAATCCGGACTTTCTGCGGCGAGGTGATGGCGGCGTCACTGGGACCACAGGCTGTGAAGTGGCAGAACGGGAGATCCATCCAATACGGACATAGGGAAAAGCATTTGCTGGAAGCGTACGTGAGGCGTGGTAGGTCCGTGTAAAGGTCCTTTACGTCACCTGAACACAACGGCCCTAGCGTAAGCGCGTGCATGACCATCTGACCTTCCGTGCGTGGCGACGCCGCCTGAATGCACCGCCGCTTCCCGGGTGGCTGGGCGACATGTTTGGGGGAGCCGCGCTGGGCCTGCTGGGGTTGCCCTCACCGCTGGCTGTTCTGGCACCGCTGCCGCTGGCTTTCCTGCACCACCGGCTGGCCCGCAGCCCCCACGCGCAAGCAGCGTTCGGGCGAGCCTTTGTGTTTGCCCTATCCTTCTTCGCTCTGCACCTTGCCTGGCTGCCCGCCAGCATGACCGAGATGTTAGGCCCCCTGGGGGGGCTCCTGACCCTCCTGGTCCTACCCGCCACGGCCCTGACCTGGGCGGTGCCCCTAGCGCTGACCCGGCGGCTGTTCGGGACCAGTACCCTGTTGGCGTTGCCGTTCGCCTGGGTGCTTCTCGAAACACTTCGGACCCGGGGGCCTCTGGCGTTTCCATGGGGCAACCCGGGGTACGCTCTGACAGGGACGCCCCTGAACCAACTTGCAAGCGTCGGCGGTGTGGCACTCCTGACGCTGCTCGTCACCCTCACGGCGAGCGTCCTTGCAGGCCTGGGGAGCCGGCGGCGCCCGGCGCTGGTGGCGCTGCTTATCCTTTGGAGCGTTGCGTGGCTGTGGGGGCGGGGAGTGACAGCTGCCCCCGCGTCCACCTCACGCACGGCCGTGCTCGTGCAGGGAGCCGTCGACCCGCGGCTGAAGTCGCAGAGGCGCACATGGGAAGAGCTGGGGCTCTACCTCGACTTGACGCGCGGCGCCTTGCGCTCGGGAGCGGCGGACCTGGTGGTGTGGCCGGAGACAGCGAGTCCGCTGCCCGCCTCCGAGCCGGAGGTGCTGCCAGCCCTGCTGGGCCTGGATGTGCCAATGCTGGTGGGTGCGCCGGGCGACGTGCCCGGTCAGGCGCGCAACAGCGCCTATGGTGTGGACGGCAAAGTGATGGGTCGGCAGGACAAACGCGTTCTGGTGCCCTTCGGGGAGAGTCTGCCTTTTGCCGGGGTCTTGGACTTCCTGTACACGCCAGTGCTGAGCAGTCTGGGCATGGCCGGGTTCAGCAGCCTGACGCCGGGAAGCCAGTTGAATGTGCTGCAACTGAAAGACGTGCAGGTGGGCGTCAGCATCTGTTACGAGTCGGTTTTTCCCAGACTCAGCCTTCAGGCTGCCCGAACGGGCGCGAACCTGCTCGTCGTGATGTCCAATGACGCGTGGTTCGGCCAGGGTGCGGGAGCCGAGCAGCACTTTCAGATGGGTCGGCTGCGCGCCATCGAGACGCGGCGGTTTCTGCTGCGGGCTGGGAATGATGGGGTGAGTGCCGCCGTGGATCCCTGGGGCCGGGTCCAGTTCCGTGCCCCCCGGGGCGAGCGCGGCGCTTACCGGGTCTCCTTTGACGTCTCTTCAGCCGCCACGCTCTACGTTCAATACGGTGAGTGGGTGAGCTGGGTGAGCGGAGGGGTGCTGGCCCTGCTCACTGTACTGGTGGTCCGAAGATCAAAACATGCACCGTCATAAGGGGGCGTGGCAAGTTCACCTGGTACGTCGGGACCGGACGTGATCACGGGTGCGTACGTCGCGTGGCGTTGGATGGCTCGACGTTGTTCTGGTCGGTTGCTGGCGTTGGGTTTCCACCCATTCGCTGCTGGTTGCAGAAGCCGGAGAAGCTGCGCAGATCACCCGTACCCGCATGTCACGTCGAGTTCACTCTGGAGGGCGTTCGTGTGCCCGATCATGAGCCAGCGTGGCACGCGCGTGCCGAACTGCGCCTTGACAGTGTCCGCTCCACCGCGTGATCCTACAGGTGGTGGAACGCCTCACGCGGCACCGCTTTTGAGGTCGCTTCATGCCTGATGTTCACAGCAAACGCCGCCCTGCATTTCGGATCTGGTGGATGTACTTCACGGCGCTGAGCGCGTGGCTCATCCTCTCGGCTGGATTGCTGCCGAAACTGCTCCCCTCCGTCCGCTCGGACCTGCGCGACCCGCCTGTGGAACGGGGTCACATTGAGACCAGCGATGGCCGCGTGCTTGCCCATGACCAGGGTCAGGGCCGCACGTACCCGCAGCAGCAGAGCGGGGCGGCTCTCGTGGGCTTCATGGGCCGCAGTAACGGCCTGGAAGGCATCGAGGCCAGCCATGAGGCGACGCTCCGCGCCGGTCAGTCCGTCACACTGACTGTGCATAGCGCCCTGCAGGCCGCGGCAGAATCAGCCCTCTCCAAAGCCGCGCGTGATGTGGACGCCGAGTTTGGCTCCGCTGTGATCCTGGAAGTCCGCACGGGCCGGATCGTGGCGGCCGCAACCTACCCGACGTTCAACCCGAACACCTGGCAGGCGTCCACTCCAGAGCGCTGGAGGAACCGCCCAATGATTGATGAGTACGAGCCGGGCAGCGTCATGAAACCTCTGATCGTGGCTGCCCTGCTCAACGAAGGCCTGACCACACCGGGGCAGACGCACGATACGCCCATGCGCCGTCAGGTGGGTCGCGCGAGGATCGGGGACATCGTGCCGCACCCGGCGCGCCTGACGACGCAGCAGATCCTGCGGTACTCCAGTAATGTCGGCATGACCCGCCTGGTCGAGCCGTTCACGCCTCAGGCAATGTACGGGTACCTGCAGGCGTTCGGGTTCGGGCGCGTACCCGAAGTGGGCGTCGGCTCAGGACGCGGCCATGTGCGCTCGCCGGACACGTGGGATGAGGTGATCCGCGCCACGAACGCGTTCGGGCAAGGCCTGACCGTCACGACCGTGCAGATGGCTGCGGCGTTCAACGTGCTGGCCAACGACGGGCAGTACGTGACGCCCACCCTGATCAAGGGGAAGCCCGCCCGGCGGCGTCAGGTGCTGCGTCCGGATGTTGCGCGCACCACACGAGCGATGCTGCACGCCGTGATTGACGAAGGGATCTCCACGAAGGCGAGCGTGCCGGGGTATCACGTGGGTGGGAAGACTGGGACAGCGCAAGTGGCAGTGGGAGGCCAGTACAGTGACCGGACGTTCACGAGTACGTTCGCGGGTTTCCTCCCGGCTGACCAGCCCCTGTACACAGTTGCGTTGATGGTGCGCGGCGCGAAACGCAACTATCAGGGCTCGCAACTGGCCGCGCCCATCTTCAAGGAGATCTCCGCGTCTCTGATTTCCTTCTATGGGCTGGCGCCGCAGTTGCCTCATGCTCACCCGGACACCGCATCCACCGTGAACTGATCAAATCCACCGGTAGGGTCCGCGTCATGATGGCGCGGGTGTCCTGGAGGTGTTGCGCCTGACGTCATGGACATTACATCCTCACGCGCACGGACAAGTCTCTCATTCGCACGGTTGACGGCCCATCGGAGACTGATGCGCCGACAGCTTCAGAGCATCCCAGGCTGTTAGCGAGCTTAACGTGGACCTGCCCTACTTGCGCGGCACTGAAGTGTCTATAGCGTGGCGTTCCAACAGCAGAGGCGTCACGGAGCCTAGAGCGGAATGGCAGCGCTGGCGGTTGCAGAAGCCGTCAATGTCCTCGAAAGCAGCTCAGCGGGCAGCCGTACAGTTCCCGAGGATGACCGTTTCAGAGAGGAGAACATGCCCTCCTGGGCGGCATTCCCAGTCATCCCTCTTGCGGCTGGCCGACCTTACCTTGGAGTCCAAAGGTGCGCCAGTGCTTGCTGAGAGGGCCTGCTGGCGGAAGCTGCTCCGACCCGGGTGACGCAGCAAGCCTGGTGACGGAACGCGGCGCCTGCAGCCATCTGAATGGCGCCCGGCGGTAACGTGGCCGACCTGGAGCGTCCATCGCGGAGCCGTTCACAGGCCATGCGTACACGCCCAGGGTGACCTTCAGGTCTGACCGCCTGACGCCCTCTATCTGCCCATCCTGGGCTGGCGAGCGTCCGCACGCGAGCGAGCGACTGCCCTGCTCACCACCTCTGGGCGTTCACTGGTACCCCGAGCAGAGGTGCACAGCACGTCCAAGCAGTACTGCGTGCAGCAGTCGTGAATGAAGCGCGACCTCAACACGGCGTTTCCTGGCGTTGAGGCGCGTTTCCACCTGCGCAGAACCGAGTCACTCTTACTCTCGGCCCCGCTGACGAGCGTTCCTGTGAGACATTGGCGCGGAGCCGCCAATGAAGTCAGGTCGACCTTTACGCAAGCTTTACAGGTTCGGGGTACCGTAGCCTGCGAAGACCAAGCAGTTGTGTGGAGGCATCTTGAATCCAGCTTTCCTTCAAATCGGCAATTTTACGATTGCCTGGTACGGCGTGCTCATCACCCTGGGCATCGTCGCCGGCGTGTGGGTCGGCACGCGCATGGCCCGCGAACGCGGCCTGAACGTCGACCTCTTCAACGACATGATCCTCTGGATGATCGTCTGGGGCCTCGTGGGCGCGCGGCTGGTGTTCGTCGCGACCTCCTGGAACCAGTTCGAGAATATTCCCTTCCCACGCGTGCTGCTGGACATCGTGAACCTCCGCCAGGGCGGCATCAGCATTCACGGGGGCCTGATCGGCGGCATCCTGGTGATGCTGTACTACGCCCGGCGCAAAGGGATGGACTTCTACCGCTACGCGGACCTGTGCGTGCCCGGCGTGGCGTTCGGGATCATCGGCGGGCGCATCGGGAACATCATGAACGGCACGGACACGGTCGGCCGCGTGACCGGCTGGCCCATCGGCTTCCACTGGCCTGCCGGCGCCCGCGCCTTCCACGACGGCATGTGCATCAAGAACGCCAACCCCGACATGGACCTGTCGCAGTACTGCCAGCAGGTTGGCGGTCAGCTGGTCATGACCGCGCCCGTGCACTTCACGCAGATGTACGGCGTGATCATCGGGATCATCCTGTCCGTCGCGGCGTTCTTCTGGCTGCGCAGCCGCATTCCCGGCTGGGCGTTCTGGCAGTTCTGGCTGTGGTACTCGATCCTGCGCGCCGGGTGGGAGGAGACCTTCCGCCTGAACCCCCTGCCCGTCAAGACGTACCTGAACCAGGGCCTGGACGCGCCCGGTATTGGCCTGCTGACCGACACGCAGCTCATCAGCATTCCGCTGATCATTGCGAGCATCTGGATGCTGATCCGCCTGCGCCGCAAGCCTGAAACCCCAGTGGACTCGGCCCTCAACCTTTCTCAGACACCCTGAGGTCTGACCGATGAAACGACACGCCATGACGCCGCTTTCGCTTCTCCTGACCACACTTCTGGCGGCCTGCACCTCACAGGAGGTGAACGGAGTCCAGACCTTGACCTTTGCTGCAGGCGATCACCGGCAGGGACGTCTGGTGTATGCCCAAACGCCCCCAGCCGGCGGCCCACACAATCCAAGCTGGCAAAATTGTGGCGTCTACCCCACTCCACTGTCCAACGAGTACGTCGTCCACAGTTTGGAACATGGCGCCGTGTGGATCACCTACCAACCCTCGGCCAGTGCAGAGGCTGTGCAGCAGCTCACCCAGCTGGCGAAGAGTCGCTCGCACGTTCTCGTCTCGCCTTACCCCGAGCAGTCGGCCCTGGTGGTGCTCACGGCCTGGGGAAAGCAACTGTCTTTGACCCAAGCCGACGATCCCCGCATCAAAGCCTTTCTGGCGCGTTATGAGCAGGGGCCCGGGACGCCTGAGCGTGGGGCGCCTTGCTCGGGAGGCTACTCCGGGACAGCTTGAGGACCTCGGCGTTCGCCCTTGTGTGTTCCGCACAACAGCCGTGCTCCGAGTGGCGCGCCAGGGACCGCCTGAGCCGCAGGCGCACTGGGAGCACCGACGTCGTCGGGAACGGACCGGCAGCATCGCCAGCCGCTCGCGTCCTCACGTTGACCAAAATGGGGCCTTGCCGTGCCCCAGCAGGCCCCTGGGATCAGCCGCTGCCGGTGCGGACGCGCTCGTCCACGTGTCACCGTCCGCTTCCAGGGGAATTTCGCGAGCGCCGTTGAACACGCCGTACAGGTCCACTCTGTAATCCCAGTGAGAAGATGCAGGCTGCGCCGCATGCGCTTTACTCAAGTTGAACAGAACGTTTCTACCCTAGCGGCATGACACGCTCCAGGATGTGCCTGAATGGGACGGTGCTCATGGGCCTCGCGGTTATTGCCGCAGAACTGCACTTCGTCGCGTCTCCAGGGGCGTTCGCCGTCACCCTGTCCATCGGTGACAGCAAGAGGGGGGCCAGATGAGGAGGCGCTGGTGGGTGATGGGCGCTGTTGCGTTGGTCGCCGCTCGCCTTGCGTGGCCGACCATCCTGCCAGAGTTACGGGAAGCTGCCGCGGTCCTGTACCGCGTCAGTGGCACCATGAACGCTGTGTTGGCCGAGCCGGTGATGGCTCTGCGCTCACGAACGGGCCTTTCATTGCTCACGCCGTTCCTTCTGGGCTTGCTGGCCGCCACCGCGCCGTGCCAGCTGTCCACCGGCGCGGCAACGCTCGCGTACGTCGCGCGCGATGGCCATGCCAGCGGTGCCTGGACGCGCAGTCTGGCGTTTCTGACGGCGCGCATGCTGGTGTATCTCGTGCTGGGTGCTGTCGCCGTGATTGCCTTCGGCGGAAGCTTGATGGTTTCCGGGACATTCTTCAGCGGCGTCCGGCGGGTGTTGGGTCCGCTGATGCTCGTGGTAGGCCTGATCATGACTGGCCTTGTTCGCCCCCGTATCACCGTGGGAACGCGCTTCGCTGAACATTTAGAAGTCCGGGCGCGTGTACAGCGCGGCACGCTCGGTGCGTTTCTCCTTGGTCTGGCTTTCAGCTTGGCCTTCTGCCCGACGCTTGCCCTGCTCTATTTCGGCCTGACGCTCCCCCTGGCAATGACTGCACCACTGGGTGTGCTCTATCCTGTCGCGTTTGTGGTGGGCATGATGGTGCCGCTGCTGGTGCTGGTCGCATTGTTCCCCACCGCTGGGGTTGGGCAGGCCTACGTCGTCGG
The DNA here is from genome assembly GCA_943327755.2 of Deinococcus hopiensis KR-140. Classification (GTDB taxonomy): domain Bacteria; phylum Deinococcota; class Deinococci; order Deinococcales; family Deinococcaceae; genus Deinococcus; species Deinococcus hopiensis_A. Next base: position 955 of record CALPYF020000063.1, on the reverse strand, counting down.
CCTGCGCCGCCTTCACCGCCTCTCGACGCCCTTCGCGGGGACGGTCTTCGTGCTGAGCGGCCTGTACGACACCTTCGTGTACTGGCTGCTGTGACGCCCCAGCCGGCGAAGTTCAGGCGCATCCCGCGTATCGCATGGCCTACATGTGGGGCACCATGTGCGGCATAGGCGTTGACACCGGTGCCCTAGCCTGTCTTCTGCTGATGGACCACTTTGAGTTGCGCGACGTTCACCAAGGCTATGCCCGAACAGCCATCCTGCAGCACGTCAACTCGCTCGTGCACCGCCATCACGCAGGACGCACGCCAGCCCTGAAGGGCCGCTGCACACGCCCTTGACGCCCCCGGTGACCCTGGACGGGAGGTGGACGCGCGCTTCGGGTGGCCCTCCGCCGTGACCTGCGGGATGTCTTCAGGGCCGGCTGCGGTGTTGGGCGGTGCGCCGCACAACCTGCGGAGGAAAAACGGACGTAAAAGTGTGCCATCGTGGTACACTCTGAAGCCAAGGAGCCCCCATGACCGCCCTGAGTGACCACCTGCTGGGGTCGCACTAGAGTTGGAACGGAGACTAACGCTAAGCCTCCACGAGGTCTGACAGGCGCGCTTCGAGACTGTCCGGGTCACGCAGGGGCCGCAGGCGGCCCCCCGCCAGTTCACCCGGCAGCGTGAAGTCATAGGTGCCGAGCATGTTCACATGCTCGAACAAGAGCGGCGAGAGCCGGGCCACATCCTCCGGCGCTGCCGGTTCCCGCGACGCGGCCAACGCCGCCCCCAGATAGCGCGTGTTCCACAGCACGATGGCATTCACCACCAACCCCAGCGCGCCGAGCTGATCCTCCATTCCCTCCCGGTAGCGCTGGCGGACCTCGCCCTTGTGCCCGTGAAAGACCCGCCGCGCCACCCGGTGCCGACCCTCCCCACGGTTCAGCTGCACCAGGATGCGGCGCCGATAGGCC
>CALPYF020000062.1 GCA_943327755.2 Deinococcus hopiensis KR-140 | reverse complement strand
TCATTCGGAGTCGCCCGGTGGCCCCCTCACCCTTCCGTCGCTTCGCTCCTCCCTCCCTCTCTGCTGCGCAGCTCTCCGAGTCCCACAGGGGGAGAGGGGAAAACAGAATGTGTTCAAGTCGGAAGCAAGTCAATTTAATCCCGTATCAGAACGCGGGGACGACGGCGCCCTTGTAGGTGTTCAGGATGAAGGTGCGCGTGGCGGGGCTGCGCAGCGCGGCCACGAGTTTGAGGTAGTCCGGGTTCTTCAGCGTGGCGGGTTTGGCGGCCAGCAGGTTCGCGTAAGGACTGCTCGCGCCTTCGAGGGTCAGGGCGTCCTTGAGTGGGTTGAGCCCGGCGTCCAGGGCGTAGTTGGTGTTGATGACCGCGGCGTCCACGTCCGCGAGGGTGCGGGGCAGCTGCGCGGCGTCGATCTCGCGGAACTTCAGGCGTTTGACGTTGCTGGTGATATCCAGCGCGGTCGCGGCCGTGCCGACGCCGGCCTTGAGGCGGATCAGCCCGGCGCGCTCGAGGAGTTTCAGGGCGCGGCCGCTATTGCTCGGATCGTTGGGGATGGCGATGGTCGCGCCGGTCTTCAGGTCCCGCAGGGCCTTCACGCGGCGGGAGTACAGGCCCATGGGTTCGACGTGCACGGTCGCGCCGGCCACGATGCCCAGGGGCCGGTCCTTCTGGAAGGCGCTCAGGTACGGGGCGTGCTGGAAGAAGTTCACGTCGATGCTGCCGTCGGCGAGGGCGAGGTTGGGCTGGACGTAGTCGTTGAATTCGCGGATGACCAGTGTGACGCCCTGTTTGGCCAGGATCAGCTTGACGAAGTTCAGGATCTCGGCGTGGGGGACGGGGCTAGCGCCGACGCGCAGGGTGCCGGCGGCAGCGGTCGTGGTGAGCAGCAGGGCGGACAGGATCAGGGTGCGCATGGTTGAAGACTCCTTGGAGTGAGTGGGGGTCAGAAGGCGGGGATGACGCTGCCGCCGTATTTCTTGAGCAGCCACGCTTTCGCTTCGGGGCTGGTCAGGGCGGCGGCGAGTTTGGCGAGGTCGGGGTTGCCGAGCTTGTCGCGGGTGGTGGCCAGGACGTTGACGTACGGGCTGCTGGCGCCCTCGCGGTAGATCGCGTCCCGTTCGGGGTTCAGGCCCACTTCGAGGGCGTAGTTGGTGTTGATGATCGCGGCGTCCACGTCCGCGAGGCTGCGGGGCAGCTGCGCGGCTTCCAGTTCCCGGAAGCGCAGGTTCTTGACGTTGCTGACGATGTCGGTCACGGCGGCGCGGGCACCCACACCGGCCTTGAGGCGGATCAGGCCGGCGCGTTCGAGGAGCAGCAGCGCGCGGGCGCCGTTGCTGGGATCGTTGGGGATGGCGACGGTGGCGCCCCGGCGCAGCTCGGTCACCTGCGTGACGCGGCGCGAGTACAGGCCCAGGGGCGGCAGGTAGATTTTGCGGACCGGCACGATGTTCAGCGGGCGGCTTTGCTGGAAGGCGTTCAGGTACGGGACGTGCTGGAAGAGGTTGGCGTCCAGCGCGCCCTCGCCGAGGGCCACGTTGGGCTGCACGTAGTCGCTGAATTCCCGGATGACCAGCGTGACGCCCTGCCGGGCCAGGATGGGTTTGACGAAGGTGAGCAGTTCCCCGGCGGGGACGGGCGTGGCGCCCACGCGCAGGGTGCCGGCCGAGGCGGTGGAGACGAGCAGCAGGGTGCCGAGCAGGGCTGTAGGACGCATGATTGAACTCCTTGGAGGGTGCGGGGGGGTCAGCGGTGGTCGCTGCGGGCGGCGGCGCGGTCGCCGGCCCACTGCGTGAGTTGCACGAGCACGAGCAGCGCGGCGACGGTGGCGAACATCACGCCGGTCTCGAAGCGCTGGTAGCCGTAGCGGATGGCGAGGTCACCCAGGCCGCCGCCGCCGATCGCGCCCGCCATGGCGCTGTAGCCGATCAGACTGACGACCATGACGGTGAACGCGTGGATCAGCGCGGGCCGCGCTTCGGGCAGCAGCACCTTGAAGACGGTCTGCGCGGTGGTGGCGCCCATGGCGCGCGCGGCGTCCACCACGCCGTGCGGGACGTCTTTCAGAGCGCCGTCGACGAGGCGGGCGACGAAGGGAATGGCCGCGACGGTCAGCGGGACGATGGCGGCGGTGGCGCCGATGCTCGTGCCGGTGATCAGGCGCGTGAAGGGAATCAGCAGGACCAGCAGGATGATGAACGGCAGGCTGCGGCCCACGTTGACGATCGCGTCGAGCGCCCGGAACAGGGGCGGCAGCGGGTGCAGGCCGCCCGGGCGGGTCAGGGTGAGGAGCACGCCCAGCGCCGTGCCGAGCAGCTGCGCGCACAGCGCGGCGGGCACGACCATCCACAGGGTGTCCAGTGTGCCCTGGGCCAGCAGGGGCCAGAGGGTTTCCCAGGTCATGCGGGCACCGCCCCGGGCTGCGGCGCGGCCTCCGCAGCCGGCGCGGCGAGCCAGACGTCCACGCCCTGCGGGTGCGGCTCGGCCTGCACGAGGCGCGCGCCGCTGCGGGTCAGGGCCGCGAGCGTGCTGGCCGTCAGGTCCGGCAGCGTCACGCGCCGCAGCGTCTCGCCCGGTGCGAGCGTCACCTGCGGGCGGTGCGCGTCGAGCAGGGCGCGGGTGGCCGTGTGCCGCGGGTCGCGCAGCACGGCCGCCGTCTCGCCGCTTTCCACGAGTTGCCCGCCTTCGAGGACGGCCACGTGGGTGGTCACGGCCCGCACGACTTCGAGCTGGTGCGTGACGATCACCAGGGTGAGGTCCCGCTCGCGCTGCAATTCCAGCAGCAGCTGCAGGATGCCGGCGCTCGTCTCGGGATCGAGGGCGCTGGTGGCCTCGTCGGCGAGCAGCAGGTCCGGCGCGGTGACGAGCGCGCGGGCGATACCGACCCGCTGCTTCTGCCCGCCGCTGAGCTGCGCCGGGTACCGCCCGGCGTAGTCGCCGAGGCCCACTAGGCCAAGCTGCTCGCGGGCCAGGGCGTCGCGGCGGGCGCGGGGCACGCCGCGCAGTTCGAGGGGCAGGGTCACGTTGCGCAGCACGGTGCGCTGCGCGAGGAGGTTGAACTGCTGGAACACCAGGCCGGTGCGCGCCTGGTGCGCGGCGCGCGTGGCCGGGCCGAGTACCTCGCCACGCACGCGCAGTTCGCCGGTGTCGGGCGTGTCGAGGCCGCTGAGCAGGCGCACCAGGGTGCTCTTGCCGGCGCCGCTGCGGCCGATGATGCCCATGCGGCTGCCGCGCGGCACGCGCAGCTTGAGGTCGTCCAGGGCGGGGCGGGGCTGGCCGGGATAGGTTTTGCAGACGTTCTGGAAGGCCAGGACGTCCGGAGCGTGCGGGTCGGGCACGGGTGACCTCCGGTCGGTATGGGCGGAGGGAACGGCAGACGTCCCCTTCCTGGGCTGGTCGCTCGGGAAGGGGACGGCAATCGTGCGTTGCAGTGAGGTGCACCCTTCCTTTACCCGATCTGCGGCCCGGGGTCATCGTGGGGGCGCGCAGGGCTGGAAAGCACCCGCCGTCATGAGGGCTGGTTGCTGCGGCGGTCAGGGGTCCAGTGACCTCGCGCCGACTCTGGATAAAGGTGGCTTCGGTGAAGCCGGAGGAGACTCTAGACCAGTTGATCAACTCTGTCAACTAAGGTCGGGGGTCACGCTGCTCAGTGGCGAACGGTCCCCGCGCGCTTGCGCCTGCACTGTACGGCCTCCATCCGCCCAGGCCGAGAGCAGCGCCACCACCGCCGCCGGGTCGTGCAGCCGCACCTGCGCGGCCGTCTCGCCCGCGCCCACCTTCACGCTCAGGCCCCCGGCGGCGTTCACGGCGGCGAAGGCCTCCTCGTCGGTCGCGTCGTCCCCGATAAAGACCGGGAACCAGCCGGGCGCGCCGCCGATCAGCGTGCGCACCGCCCGCCCCTTGCCGTACCCGCTGGGCCGGAATTCCCGCACGGCCTTCCCCGCGATCCGTTCCCAGCCGGCCTCGAGCGGCACCTGATCCAGGGCCCGCTCCACGCCCGCCTGCTCGGCCGGCGCCACGTTGCGGTAATGCACCGCCACCGTCCAGCGCTTGTCCTCCACCCGCACGCCCCGCGCGGCCGGGAACTGCCGCGCGAGCCGCTTGAGGACCTCCCGCTGCGGCGCGGGCGGGGTCTGCCCCGGCCACTCCATGCCGTGCAGGCCCACCACCGTCAGGTCGGGCAGGGGCAGGAAGCCGTACACCTGCACGCTGCGCCGCCCGGTCACGACCGCCACCCGGTGCCGCGGGTGATGCAGCAGTCTCGAGAGGGCCTGCAGCGCGCCGGGGTGCGGGTCGGCGTCGCGCGGCACCCGCGCGATCGGGGCCAGGGTCCCGTCGTAATCGCACAGGATCAGCAGCGGCCGGTCCGCCAGGCGCAGCAGCGGGCCCGGCAGGGCGGCCGTTCCCGCCAGGTCCCGCAGGAAATCCGCCGTCCAGGCGCGCAGGTCCCGCTGCCGCAGAGCCTGGCGCATCTGCTCGAGGCGGGCCTGTTTTTCCTCCAGCGGCATGCGCAGCGCCCGGATCAGGGTGGCGGACAACCCGTCGACGTCGTACGGGTTGACCTCGATGGCGCCGGGCAGCTCGTCCGCGGCTCCCGCGAAGCGCGAGAGCAGCAGCACGCCGTCCTGACTGCTCGCGGCGAATTCCTTGGCGACGAGGTTCAGGCCGTCGCGCAGCGGCGTGACGAGCATGGCGTCCGCCGCGCGGTAGTGCGCCACCAGTTCCTCGCGGTCCAGGCCGCGGTAGAGGTAGTGCACGGGCGTCCACCCGTCCCGGCTGAACTGCCCGTTGATGCGCCCCACCAGGCCTTCGACCTGCGTGCGCAGCTGCTGGTAGGCTGGCGCCCGCTCTCGGCTCGGCACGGCCACCTGCACGAGCGTCACCCGGCCCCGCGCCGCCGGGTGGCGCTCCAGGAAGCTGCTGAACGCCGCGAGGCGCTCCGGAATGCCCTTGGTGTAGTCCAGGCGGTCCACGCACAGCAGCATCAGGGTGCGCAGGTTGTCCCGCAGCCGCTGCGCGCGGTCCACCGCGGCCGGATCCGCCGCGAGCGCCTCGAAGGTCGCCGTGTCGATGCCGATGGGCCGCGCCTCGACCTGCACGGTCCGCGCCCCGACCCGTACGGTGCCCCCGTCCGTCTCGGCCCCCAGCGTGCGCGCGCACGCCTCCAGGAAATGCCGGGTGTACGCGGGGGTGTGCATGCCGATCAGGTCGGCGCCCAGCAGCCCCTGGAGGACCTCGCGGTCCCACGGCAGCGTGCGGAACACGTCCTGCGCCGGCCACGGAATATGCCAGAAGAACCCGATGCGCGCGTCCGGCCGCGCCCGGCGGATCAGGCCCGGGACGAGTGCGAGCTGGTAGTCGTGCACCCAGAACACGTCCCCGTCCTCCGCGCAGTCCAGTGCCGCCTGCGCGAAGGTCTCGTTCACGCGGCGGTACGCGTCCCATTCCTCCCGGCGGTACTGGGCCCGCTCCAGGAAGTAGTGGCTCATCGGCCACAGGGCGCCGTTGGAAAAGCCGTGGTAGGAGAGGCGCACGTCGTCTGCACTCAGCGTGAGCCGCTCGACGCGGTACCGGGGCCGCCCCTCGGGCAGGTGCACCGCGCGGATCTCGGGATGCGTCTCGGCCCAGGCGATCCAGGTGCCCCCCTCCCGCTGCATGACCGGATCGAGCGCGGTCGTGAGCCCGCCGATGGACGCCGCCCAGTGGACGCGGCCGTCCGGGCCGGTGCGCGGCGCGTAGGGTTCCCGGTTGGACAGAACAATGACCGCCATGGTGCCTCCCTGAGTGCCTGACACCATGCCAGACGCGGCGATGAGGCGGTAGGGGAGGGCAGAAGCGTGAACGAACGATGGGGGCCGTGCGCTTCAGCCGACGCGGCCCAGGCGCGCGGCGATGAGGCCCGGCGCGTGCTCGGCCGCCACCCGCACCAGGATGCCCATCTTGTGTGGATTCGCTTCCAGGTCGATCCGCAACCCCAGGTCCGCCGCCGCCTCACTGCACGCCGGCCCGATACTCACCACCACCAGCCGGTTCAGCCCCGCGCGCGCCTCCTCCAGCAGCCCCAGCTTCTCCGCGTACTTCAGGAAGTGCAGGATCTGCGTGCCGCTCGACAGCAGCAGGATGTCCGGCCCCCCAGCACCACGTCCCGCACCGCCCGCGCCAGTGGGGTGGGGTCCTGCGGGAACGCGCAGCGGTACACCGGCACGCTCTCGCGACCACGTTCGTCACCTTCGCGTACGTCGCCCGTGAACTCATTCCCGTCATGCAGGCCCAGGGCCGCGACGACGAGGAAGCGGCCCTCACGCTCGGCGCCAGCGGCTGGCAGACCTTTACCCGCGTCACGCTCCCGAACATCCGCTGGGCGCTGCTGTACGGCGTGATCATATGCAGCGCCCGCGCCCTGGGCGAATTCGGCGCCGTCTCCGTGGTGTCCGGCAAGATCCGCGGCCTCACCAGCACCCTGCCCCTGCACGTCGAAATCCTCTACAACGAGTACCAGACGGTCGCCGCGTTCGCCGTGGCGTCCCTGCTGGCCCTGTTCGCCCTTCTCACCCTGGCCCTCAAGGCCCTGATCGAAGCCCGCACCGGGAGAGCCCACACGTGAGCATAGACGTCACCCAGATCGGAAAACAGTTCGGCACCTTCACCGCCCTCTCGGACGTCACCCTGCACGTCCCCGACGGCCAGCTCGTCGCCCTGCTCGGCCCCAGCGGCAGCGGCAAGACCACCCTGCTGCGCGTCATCGCGGGCCTGGAAACGCCCGACACCGGCCGCGTGCACCTCGCCGGGCAGGACGTCACGCACGCCGGTCCCGGCGAGCGCGGCATCGGCTTCGTCTTCCAGCACTACGCGCTGTTCAAGCACATGACCGTCTTCAAGAACGTCGCGTTCGGCCTCAAGGTCAAACGCGGCGCCGCCCGCCCCACCGCCCCCGCCATCCGCGACAAGGTCATGCGGCTCCTGAGTCTGGTGCAACTCGACTGGGCCGCCGGGCGCTACCCCGGCCAACTCAGCGGCGGGCAGCGGCAACGTGTGGCGCTGGCCCGCGCGCTCGCCGTCGAGCCGCGCGTGCTGCTGCTCGACGAACCCTTCGGCGCCCTCGACGCGGCCGTTCGGCAGGAACTCCGTGACTGGCTGCGCCAGCTGCACAACGAACTGCACGTCACCAGCGTCTTCGTTACCCACGACCAGGAAGAGGCGCTGGAAATCGCCAACCGGATCGTGGTGTTCAACGCCGGCCGGATCGAGCAGGAAGGCAGGCCCAGCGACGTCTACCACTACCCGGCCAGTGCGTTCACGTACCGCTTCCTGGGCCGCGCGAACCTCTGGCAGACAGGCCCGCACGGGCAGACCCTCGTGCGCCCGCACGACCTGCGCCTGAGTCCGGAGCCGGCGCCCGGCACGGTCCCCGCACAGATCGTGCGGATCCATCAGGTCGGCCCCACCGCGCGGCTTGAGTTGAGCCGCGCGGGCGACCTGCCCAGCCTCGAAGCGTACCTGCCCGCCCGGGACGCCCAGCCGTTCCAGGTTGGGCAGCAGGTGCATGTCACCCCCACCGCGCAGCAGACCTATCCCGTCACCCCTTCATGATGCCTTACTCAAGAGGGCGGCCGGACCCTCTCGAAATTCCCAGAGACAGGCCTTCTACGCTGGGCCGCACAGGGCCGAATCCATGAACTCGCTCGCCGATCCGGGCACTCTTGGCGTAATCCAGTGATTCTGCACCGGCTCTGTCCAGCTGTTCCCCGTCCCGCTCGTCTCTGGAGGTCTGTCATGCATGAACTGTCCTGCAGTTGGGTTCCCGGCACCATCGACGTCGTCCGGTTGAAGATCGCCGGGCGCACCATCGAGATGACAAGCACGCGCCTGGCGCGGCTGTTTGGCCGCCAGGCCCTGCAGGACCTGCAGCACAAGGGCAGCGCCCGGATCCGGGTGGACGCCCGGCAGATCGCCCTGCTGACCTGAGCGGGAGCGCCGGCGTGCGGGAGGCGGGTCTGTCACCCGCCTCCCGCACGCGTGACAGGCCCCTGGGCCCCGTACAGGCCCCGGTCTGCACGGGGCCCGGCCTAACCGCGCGGTGAAGTGAAGGGCACTCAGGACGCCTGGTATGGGTCCCACTGCTGCTCACCTGGAGCTGGGCCGGGGGTGCCGACACCCGAGTGGGCCACAATGAGGCTGCTCCCGCAGCCCTAGGATCAGGGCCTATGGGGCCTGCTGACGTGTATTTGCCGGGGAACGAGGCCGAACTCGAGCGGTGGATGGCCATCTTGCCCCCCGATGAGGGGCAGCTGGGGGAACTGGAGCGGCAGCTGACAGCGCACGTGCATGACACGCGTGCGGGGGCCGCGGGAGACCGGCAGGTGGTCCGGCAGCGGCAGCTGCAGGCGACGCAGCGGCTGCTGGCGCAGATCCAGCGCGGCCGCGCCCTGACGTGGCAGATCCTGAGTCCCGGTCAGCACACGCACCTGATCCCTGCGGCCGCTGCGCCACATGAACTGCAGTTGCAGCAGGCGGAGTCCGGCGTCGGCCTGACCGGTGTGTACGCCGGCGTCGCGTACTTCAGCCCCCACCGGCCCGGTGGGCGTCCGAACGGGGCAGATCACGCGCTGGCCGCAGATTTGGTGCGGGGCGCCCCTCACCGGTGATGCCCGGCGCGGCCGCCTGAAGGTCCGTCCGGCACCTGGCTATGGTAGAGCGGGTATCCCTGAGAGGTCACCGTCAGAAGACCGCCGGAGTAGCTCCAGCGGTCTTCTGACGGTTCACGTGGCGTGGGTCCTTTCCAGGGGCAGGACCCGGCGGCTGCCGGCTGGCAGCCAAGTTGCCGGAATCAGTGCAGCAGGCGTTCGAGGTGGGCGCGCAGGTCTTCCACGTCGGTGCGGCGCCGGGGGTGCGGCAGCGGAACACGCAGGTCTTCGAGAATGCGCCCGTCGGCGAGCAGCAGCACGCGGTCCGTGAGTTTCAGCGCTTCTTCGAGGTCGTGCGTGACGAGCAGCGTGGTGGCGCCCGTGTCGGTCAGGAGGGTGCCCAGCAGGGCGTGCATGTCGGCGCGGGTCAGGGCGTCGAGGGCGCCGAAGGGCTCGTCGAGCAGCAGCAGGTCCGGGCGGTGGGCGAGCGCGCGGGCCAGGGCGACCCGCTGGCGCTGCCCGCCGCTGAGTTCATGCGGGTAGGCGCGTTCCCGCCCGGCGAGGCCCACGTCCTGCAGGGCGCGCGCGGCGCGGAAGCGGTCCGGGCGGGGCAGGCCCAGGGCGACGTTGTCCAGCGCGCCCAGCCAGGGCAGCAGGCGGTCTTCCTGGAACATGACCCGCGTGCGGACGGGCGCGCCGGTGCCGACCCTCAGGGTGCCCTGGGTGGGGGTCAGGCCCGCCAGGGCGCGCAGCAAGGTGGTCTTGCCGCCGCCGCTCGCGCCGACCAGCGCCACGCGTTCCCCGGGGGCGACGCTCAGGGTCAGGTCCCGCAGGATGACCCGCTCGCCGTACGCGGCACTGAGGTCCCGCAGGTCGATGGACACGCCGGCCGCCGGGCCGTTCAGGACGGGCGCGGCGGTCACGCGCTCACCTTCCAGGGCAGCAGGCGGCGCTCCAGGGTGCGGACCAGAACGTCGGCCGCCTTGCCGATCAGGGCGTAGATCACAATGGCCAGCACGATCACGTCCGTGCGGAAGAACTCGCGGGCGTCCATGGCCAGGAAGCCGATGCCGCTGCTCGCGCCGAAGGACTCGCTGACGACCAGCGCCAGCCAGGAGATGCCCAGCGCGTACCGCACGCCGACCAGCACGCCCGGAAGCGCGCCGGGCAGCGTGACGCGGCGGAAGGTGTCGAGCGGGGTGAGGCCGTACACGCGGGCCATCTCGGTCAGGCGCGGGTCGATGCCCGTCACGCCGTGCAGGGTGTTCAGGTACACCGGGAAGAAGGTGGCCAGGGCGATCAGGAACACCTTGCCGCTCTCACCGATCCCGAACCAGAGGATCACCAGCGGAATCAGCGCGAGGTTCGGAATGGTGCGGATCATCTGGAAGGTCGTGTCCAGCAGCAGGTTCGCGGCGCGGAACGTACCGGTCAGGATGCCGAACGTGAAGCCCAGCCCCCCGCCGATCAGGATGCCCAACCCGGCGCGCTGGAGGCTGATCAGGAAGTGGCGGCCCAGTTCCCCGCTGCGGGCCAGTTCCCACGCGGCCGCGGCCACGGCGCTGGGGGCCGGGAGGACGCGCGGGTTGAGCAGACCGGTGCTGGCGGCCAGCTGCCAGCCCAGCACGATCAGGAGCGGCACCAGCCACCTCACCCATTCGCCCTGCCAGATCGGCCCGGCGCGGCGGCCCGGGCGGGGCGCGGCCGGGACTGCCGCCTGGGTTCTGGAGCGCGCGCCGACCGTCACTTGAGTCCCAGGGTGGGCAGCGCGGCGCGGAACGCCGGGAGGGTCACGTACGTCTGCGGGCCGAAGGGCACGTCACGCGGCAGGACGCCCGCCTCACGGAACGCGACCGCGAGCGTCTGGAGGGGTTTGAGGTCGGACGCCCGGAAGGGCCGGATGTTGAACGGCACGCTCTTGGGGACGGTGACGGCCAGGACACTCTTGGGAATGCCGAGCTCGTCACTGAACTGGTTGATGACCGTCTGGCGGTTGACGTTCGCCCAGTTCGCGGCGCTTTCCAGTTCGGCCAGCAGGATCTGCAGGGCGCGTTTCTTCTCGGGGTTCTGCAGGACGCGGCCGGGCACGAGGTGATAGTTGTCGCCGCGCCCGAGGCCCTCGTGGTCGCGCAGGACGCGCCCGCCGCTGCCCTGCAGGGCGGTGGTGAGGAACGGGTCCCAGATGGCCCAGGCGTCAATGCTGCCGTTCTCGAACGCGGGGCGCGCGTCGGGTGGCAGCAGCGGCACGACCGTCACGTCCCCCAGGGTCAGGCCCGCGCTGCGCAGCACGCTGTACAGGAAGGCGTGCGCGCTGGAGCCGCGGGCCACGCCGATGCGTTTACCTTTCAGGTCACTGACCTTCTGGATCCCGGAATTCTTCGGGACGATGACGGCCTCGGTGGTGTCGTTGTGATTGACGGTCACGCCCACGTATTTCAGGTCGGCTCCGCCCGCCAGGGCGAACACGCCCGGGGCGTTGCCGACGCTGCCGAAGTCCACGGCGCCGGCGTTGGCGGCTTCCAGCAGGGGCGGCCCGGCGGTGAACAGCACCCAGCGGAAGTCGATGCCCTGCGCGGCGTACTTGTCGAGGGTCCCGCGCGCTTTGAGGATGTTCGGAATGCCGCCTTTCTGGTAGCCGATGGTGAAGGTGACGGCCTGCGCGGTGGACAGCGCGCCGAGGGCGAGGGCGGTGAGGGTCAGGGCAGCGGAACGCAGTCGGGTGGTCATGGGAGTCTCCAGAAGAGGGATTGGGAATGGAGGGGGCGGGGATGAGGGCCCCCTCCTGCAGAGGGACGGAGGACAGCGCTTAAATGCTGCGGAAGCGGCCGACGTCGCTGGGGGCCGCGTCGGCCAGGACCGGCTCGGCGCGCAGGGCCGGGGCGTGCGTGCTGGGCCCGTGGGCGCTGGGGGTGCTGGTGTGCGTCAGGGGCTGGCCGTCGCGCGGCGTGAAGACGGGACTGGTGCGGCCCAGCGCGGGGAACAGCAGTTCGGCCACGCGGTACGCTTCTTCCAGGTGGGGGTAGCCGCTGAGGATGAACGTCTCGACCCCGAGCGCCTGGTACTCGCGCAGCGCGGCGGCGACGTTCTCGGGACTGCCGACGAAGGCGGTGCCGGCCCCGCCGCGCACGAGGCCCACGCCCGCCCAGAGGTTCTTCCCGACCCGCAGGGAGTCACGGGTGCCGCCGTTGAGTTCACTCTGGCGGCGCTGCCCCTCGGAGGCGCTCTGCAAGAAGGCCTGGTGGGCCTGCGCGATCTGCTCGTCGCTGACGCCCTCGATCAGGTGCTCGGCCGCCGCCCAGGCTTCCTCCTCGGTGGGGCGCACGATGACGTGGGCGCGCAGCCCGAAGCGCACCTGGCGGCCGTGCCGGGCGGCCTCGGCGCGCACCTGCTCGAATTTCTCCCGCAGCTGCTCGGGCCGCTCGCCCCAGCTGAGGTACACGTCCACGTGTTCCCCGGCGACCTCCAGCGCGGGCTGGCTGCTGCCCCCGAAGTAGATGGGCGGGTAGGGGCGCTGCACGCTGGGCAGCAGGGCGCGGGCGTTTTCCAGCTGGACATACTCACCCTGCTGGCTGACGGTCTCGCCGCGCAGCAGCGCGCGGAACGCGCCGAGCCACTCGCCGGTCAGGGCGTACCGCTGCGCCTGCGTGAGGTTCAGGCCCTCGAAGTCGAAGTTGCCGCTGCCGGACACGATATTCAGGTTCACGCGGCCGCCGCTGATCCGGTCGAGCGAGGCGGTCAGGCGCGCGGCCAGCACGGGGGAGAGCAGGCCGGGGCGCAGCGCGACCAGGAAGCGCAGCTGCCGGGTGAGGCTCGACAGGGCGCTGGCGACCACCAGGGTGTCCTCGTTGGTGCCGCCGGTGGGGAGCAGCGCGCCGTCGAAGCCCAGCACGTCGGCGGCCTGCGCGACCTGCGAGAGGTAACTGAAGTGCGCCGGGCGGCTGGGCTGGCCCAGCTGGCGGCCGTCGCCGCCGGAGGGAATGAACCAGTACAGCGAGGGGGGGGTGGGGCGGGCGTGGTCCGTCAGGTCGGTGTGCGTCATGGGGGCTCCTGGGGGTAGCGGGGAGGACCTGACCCGGTCAGGGGGTCAGTCAGGGGCGGGGCAGGGCTTCAGGTCAGGCGGCGCTGGCGCGCAGGGCCGGGTGGGCGGCGCGCTGCACCTGCGTGCGCCCGGTGAGGTACAGGGCACTCAGGTGCGCGCGGCCGTACACGCGCTCGAAGATCAGGACGTTCCATTCGAGTGTGCCGTGCGGTGAGGTGACGAGCAGCGTGTCGAGCGTGCCGGGTTTCCAGCGGACATGCAGGGTTTCCGTCATGGCAGGGGCTCCAGAAAGGGCGCGCAGGACCGGTCGGCGCGGCGCTGGGGGGCCGCGGCCGGTCGGCGCTGGGCAGGTGGAGGGGAGGACCGGGCCGCCGGGTGGACGGCCGTCTCAGCTGGGGCGACATCGCGTCATGGGTTGTCCTTTGTCGGGGGCGCGCGGGGGCGCTCGCCGCTATCGTTCCCGGTTCGGGCAGGCGTGAAGCACCGTGGGAGACGTCAGGTCAACAACAGCGGGGGCAGCCCTGGGGGGCGCGGCCGGCGGGTGGTGTGTTGAGCTGTGTCATGTGTCTCCTGGTTGCTGCGGCGTCGCTGGGCCTGTTCCCTCGGCCGCTCTGGATAGTGACCCTGTGCAGGGTTGGACGTACCCTAAAGCAGATTACAAATCTTGTCAACTTTGGGACAGGCGGCGGATCGGCCCCCAGGCCAGGCGCGCCGTCAGGGCCGGTGCCAGCCGCGCACCCACGCGACCTCCAGCGTCTTGGGCCACGGGCCGCGCCGCACCCCGCCGGGTAGCAGGTGCGGGAGTTCGTAGATGTTCAGCATGAACTGCATGGGGTACGCGGGCGACTGCGCCGCCACGCCCACGACCTGCCCGTCCACGCGGAAGGTGACGGCCTGCTCGGTCCACTCGGCGCTGTAGACGTGCAGGTCGGCGGGACTGCCCGGAATCCAGGTGTCCCGCATGTCCAGCTGCAGCGCCGGGTCGTGGATGGGTTTCACGCCGAAATGTACCCGGAAGGCGTCCGGGGTGCGCTCGTGCCCGAAGAGCTCGCACACGCAGAGCTCGCCGGACTGGGCCGGGTCGCGCTCCACGCCGATCAGCCAGAACGCGCCCAGGTACCCGGCGGGCAGGTCGGCGCGCAGGGCCACCTCGAACAGGCCGTACTGCGGCGCGTACAGCCACGCCTCGGGCTGCTCTTCGGTGACGCGCAGGTCCGGGTGGAAGCGGTGCTGGCCCACTGGACTGCCGAGCGGCCCGGCGAACGCGCCGGTCTGCACGCTGGAGACGCGCAGCGCCCCGTCGAAGGCGGGATTCCAGGGCCGCTGCGTTCCGGTGATCTGGAGGTGCAGGCCCGCGCCCGGTAGCGCGTACTGGGCGGCCGCCGCCTCGCGGCTGGCCCACTGCGGCAGGTAGTGCGGCAGCCAGCGCTCAGGGCTGAGGTCAGGCGCGCGGAAGTCGTCCTCGAAGGTCAGGACGTACCCGGTCGGCGCGGTCGGCAGGGAAGAGCTGGGCACAGCCCCGATCCTTGCATGGCCAGGTGGGCCGGAGGGCGAGTCCAGGCCTGGGCGCGCTGGTGTGGTTCTCTGCCACCGCCCACCCTGTCTAGGGCGGAGGCCCGGCGTGGGCAGCGGCCGGGTCACGATGCAGAGCGTTTCACACAAGTCACTGACCTGCGGTTCCGCCGAGATGGGAGCCGCGCCTGCCGGATCGCCGTCCGTCCATTTGGAACCGTTTCCACTTGGGTGGACCCCGCACCGGCCCACCCGGAGGTGCTCTCATGCCACGACGTCTTCCCTTCGCCGCCCTCCTCCTCCTGCCCCTCGCGCTGGGCGCCTGCGCCCCCACCCCGGCCCCCAGTCCCCCAGCGCCCCTCAAGGCCGCCGCCACCACCGGACTGACCGTGCACTTCCGCAAACCCAACACCTGGCGCAGCGTCAACGTCCACTACTGGAACGCCGTAACCGCCGCAGGCACCGCGGCCACCACCTGGCCCGGCGTGCCCGCCACCGACGACGGGGACGGCTGGTACACCTTCACCGTGCCCGCCACGAGCACCAGCCTGCTGTTCGTCGACCCGGCCAACACCGCCCTGAAAACCCCCGACCTGACCCGCAGCGCCGACGGCTGGTACGCCTCGGGCACCTGGAGCGCCGCCCGGCCCGCCAGCACCGGATTCACCGTGCACGTCAAACGGCCGGCCGGCTGGACCAAGGCGAACATCCACTACTGGACCGTCACGTCCACGCCCGCCACGCCGAACACCACCTTCCCGGGCCTGCCCATGACCGACGAAGGCAACGGCTGGTCACGCTACTCGTTCACGGACACCACCGCCACCAACCTCATGTTCGTCAATCCGGACAGCACCACCCAGAAAACCGCGGACCTCACCCGCACCACAGACGGCTGGTACGACCCGGCCGCCGGCACCTGGAGTGACGTGAACCCGGCCTGCGCGGCGGTCCCGGCCCCCACCGCCCTGACCGCCCAGAGCGGCAACGCCCAGGTGACCCTGAGCTGGACCGCCCCGGCGGGCTGCGCGGTCAGCGGATACCGCGTGTACCGCAAGCTGAGCACGGACACGAATTACACCCTGCTCACGGGCGCGCCCATCACCGCCACGAGCTACGCCGCGACCGGCCTGACCAACGGCGCGGCCTACACCTTCAAGGTCGTCAGCGTGAACGCCGCCGGCACCGAGAGCGCCCCCGTCACCACCACGGCC
>CALPYF020000061.1 GCA_943327755.2 Deinococcus hopiensis KR-140 | reverse complement strand
GGCCTATCGGCGCCGCATCCTGGTGCAGCTGAACCGTGGGGAGGGTCGGCACCGGGTGGCGCGGCGGGTCTTTCACGGGCACAAGGGCGAGGTCCGCCAGCGCTACCGGGAGGGAATGGAGGATCAGCTCGGCGCGCTGGGGTTGGTGGGGAACGCCATCGTGCTGTGGAACACGCGCTATCTGGGGGCGGCGTTGGCCGCGTCGCGAGAACCGGCAGCGCCGGAAGATGTAACCCGGCTCTCGCCGCTCTTGTTCGAGCATGTGAACATGCTCGGCACCTACGACTTCACGCTGCCGGGTGAACTGGCTGGGGGCCGCCTGCGGCCCTTGCGTGACCCAGACACGCTTGAAGCGCGCCTGTCAGACCTCGTGGAGGCTTAGCGTTAGTCTCCGTTCCAACTCTAGTGCGACCCCCGATAGGCGGCGCTGCCCACGCTTGTGCAGGACCACGAGCGTGCCGACCAGGCCTCGCGCGTCATCCAGTGTTTCCAGCACGCTTCTCGCATGCTCCGGATCGAGACCGCCGACCATCTCGGGCAGGGCAGCAAGTTCCTCCAACACGGCTAAGATGCCACCATCCCCTTCAAGCGCGACCCGTACCTGTTCCAACAGCTCAGCGGCCGTCCGAGGGCGTGTCTCGGGCGGCGCCATGACCGCCGGTGACAGCTCGGGCGAGGCAGCGGGCTCGACGGCGGTCTCGGGCCCCTGAGCGAGTGATGGAATTGAGAGCAGATCAACGGCAATAGGCGTCGAGGGGTGAGGCTCACTAGCCTGCACGTCGATGTCCGGCGACTCCGTTGCTTGAGTCGGGTTGCCTGGAGAGCGCACAGCGTTCTCGATCGCCGCCAGAATGCGTTCCCCGTACGCTTCAATCCGCTTCGGTCCCAACCCAGCGATGCCACCAAAGTCCGCCATGGTCCGCGGCCGACGTTCAGCAAGTGCCGCCAGCGTCGCATTCGGGAAGATGAGGTACGCCGCATACCCCGTCTCGCGGGCCAGATCCCGACGCAGTGAACTCAGCGCCGTCGTGAGCCCCTCGTCGGTGGGTGACGTCCCGGGGGCGTCCGGCTGAACTTCAGTCGGACGCGGTGCCACCTCGTCGACGTGGAGGATGTCCACGACTTCCGGCATCTGTGCCACTGGCTCGGGTGCTCTCGCCACATCATCACTGGTAGGCGGCACGAGGGCCTGAGCCCCGTCGAGTGGGCGCTCCACATACGGAAGGGGGCCGCTGGGCTGTGCAGGCAGACCTGGGCCTGACCGCACGCTCCGGATGGGTGCCAGACCGAACTCGTGGGCCTGGACGGTGCCCTGGGGTCGCGGCGCGGCCTCATGCACGCCATCCCGGATCACCTGCAACACCTCAAGCCCGTACTGCGCCAACCGCCGTTCCCCGATGCCTCGCACGGTCCCCAGCGTGTGCAGGCTGCCGGGCCGCAGTTCCGCGATGGCCTTCAGGGCCGTGTCGCTGAACACCACGTACGGCGGAACGCCCAGCTGCGCGGCGCGCTCGGCCCGCCACGCGCGCAGCGCCAGGAACAGCGGCCGGTCCTCATCGCCGATCACGGCCTGCGCCACCCGCGCCGCGTCCCGCACCCGTTTGGTCGGGCGGACCACGAGCGTGTCTTCGCGCAGGTGAAGGGTCGCCGTACCCGCCAGGATCGACCGGGACTTGGCCGTGGTCGTCAGCCCGTTGTGCGGGCCCGCCGTGAGGTACCCGAGACTCACGAGCTGGCGCAGCACGCTCCGCCACACCCGCAGCCCGTGGTCCTTCCCGATACCGTACGTGGGCAGGGACCGATGCCGCCGGTTCTTGTCGCTGTCCTTGCCCATCAGGATGTCCGTGAGGTACGCCGCCCCGTACCGATTTCCGGTCCGTACGGCCGCAGACAGGGCCATCTGCGCCTCCCGGGTCATGTCCCGCACGGTCGGCGGGTTCAGGCAGGTGTCGCAGTTCCCGCACGCGCCAGGGTGATCCTCCCCGAAGTACGCCAGCAGGACTTCCCGGCGACACGCGGCCGTCTCGCAGTACGTCAGGAGCGCGTCGAGTTTCCCCGCCTCCACCCGCTTGATGTCCGGCGGAGCCTCACTGTCGGTGAGCATGCGCCGGACATTCACGACGTCCGCGAGGCCGTACACCATCCACGCGGTGCTGGGCAGCCCGTCCCGCCCGGCACGGCCCGTCTCCTGGTAATACCCTTCCATGCTCTTGGGCAGATCGAGGTGGGCCACGAACCGCACGTTGGGCTTATCGATGCCCATGCCGAACGCGACGGTCGCCACCACAATCACGCCCTCGTCATTCAGGAAGCGCTCCTGCGCGCGGCTCCGCTCCTCCTGGGACAGTCCCGCATGGTAGGCCACCACCGGCAGGCCCTGCTCTTGCAGCCACTTTGCAGTGTCCTCGACGGACTTCCGGGACAAGCAGTACACGACGCCCGCATCCCCTTGGTGTTCAGTCTGGATGAAGTCCAGCAGCTGCTCTTTGGGCTGCTCCTTGGGGGCCACCCGGTACTGGATGTTCGGGCGGTCGAAACTGGAGAGGAATTCAGGGGCGTCCTCCAGGCCCAGCACGCGGCGGATATCCGCGCGGGTGCGGTCGTCGGCAGTGGCCGTCAGGGCAAGGCGGGGGATGTCAGGGAACTCGCGGACCAGGACGCTGAGTTGCTGGTACTCCGGGCGGAAATCGTGACCCCACTGGGACACGCAGTGCGCCTCGTCCACGGCGAACAACGCGATCGGCGCCTGGTGGAGTAGTTCCAGGGTGCGTGGCAGCAAGAGGCGTTCCGGCGCGATGTACAGGAGGTCGAGTTGCCCATGTTGCACCGCGTGTTCTACGGCACGGGCAGCAGATGGGGCCAGGGTGGAATTCAAGTATGCCGCTCGCACGCCGAGCTGCCGCAGGGTATCCACCTGGTCCTTCATCAGCGCGATCAGGGGGGACACGACGATGCCCACGCCAGGGCGCACCAAACTGGGCGCCTGATAGCACAGGCTCTTCCCGCCACCCGTGGGCATGAGGACCATGGCGTGCTGCCCGCTCGCGACCGTGCGGACGATGTCGCCCTGCGTCCCGCGAAAGTCGTCATATCCCCAGATCCGCTGCAGGATCTCCCGCGCCTGGGTGAGCACATCCCCCGTCATCACCGCCAGTTTAGCCGATTCTGCTCAAGGCAGAATCCAACGCGGTCAGGATTCAGCGTGCCAATCAGCACCCTCCCCTCCCCCATCAGCGACACCGCCGGGCATATGCACGTGCGGGCGTGAGGAGGTGCCAGTACACTCAGCAGGTGCCCCCACAACTCCCGGACTCGTCACCCATTCCCACGCTGACTGTGTTCGCCAGTCAAACGTCCAGTGCTGCACTGCTCGATCGGGCCAACTGCCCGGAGTGCCTGGATGTTGAGCAGGCTGATCCGTGCTCAAAGTGCTGAGTCCAAAGACCGCCGTTCGTGACCGTGAATCCACTCACCTGATCCAAGTGATGTTCCTCCTGGGGACCGGGCAGCGGGTCACCCTGAACGTCGAAGACGGCACGTGGCAGCAGCGACAGCCCGCACCGGTCCTCGCCGCCCTCTCCGAACGCCTGGCCTGGAACGCAGACCTCCCCCTGGAGCAGGGGCTCTACCTCTCGGCCCAGCAGGTTGGAGCAACGATCATCCACCTGGAATGGATTGACCCTATGGAACTCCCAGCACAGCCCATGGTGGGTGTCAGCTGAGCCATTTGCGTCCTTGATGCTAGGCTGAACCTCAGCACCTGACACTTTGCGAGAAATGGCGTCCTGAACGCAGTGAGGCATGAAAAAGGGCGGTATCTGGGTCTGTGACGATCCCTGATACTGCCCGCTTCCATGCTGACACGTTGGCCACTTACCTGCACACTCGCTGGCCACACCGCCGTACGGACGCGCTCCGTCGTCTTGCCGAAGTGCTCCTGGCTGAGTCCACACTCCACCGCAAGATCGCGCTTCATCTGCCCAGAGCAGCCACGCTGGAATCAAAAACCCGGACGGTGGCCCGCGTGTTTCACGACGCTCAGCTCACGCCGCAGCTTCCCTTGCTGCCCGACGGCAAGCTCACCCTGATCATGGACCGCACCACCTGGCACTACGGCCAGACGCCGCTGAATATCCTCGTCTTGGGCGTCTTACTTGTGGGCGCGGTGATTCCCCTCGTCTGGTCGATCCTGCCGCATCAAGGCAACAGTTGCACTGCTGCCCGGATCCTCCTGGTCGCCCGGCTCCGGGGGGTGATGCCAGCCCGCCGCTGGGCTGTGTTGATCGCGGACCGGGAGTTCGTGGGACGCGAGTGGTGCTCGTTTCTGCGCTGGAAACGCATCCGGCAGTGCATCCGTATCCGGGAGAACACCAGAATCGAGGATGAACTGGTGCGAGACCTGTTCACGACGCTCCAACCGGGACAGGTGCGCACTCTCTTCGAGCGGACATGGGTGTATGGGGGCTGGATGCACGTGGTCATCACCCTGTCCCCCGTGGGGGACAGGGTGATCGTAGCGTCGGATTTGTCCGTGCTGGACGTGTTGCGGACCTATCGGCTCAGGTGGGCGATTGAATCGGCATTTTCTTCGCTCAAATCCCGCGGGCTGAATCTGGAGGCGACGCACATGACGGCCCCAGAGCGAATCTCTTGGCTCTTTGGACTGCTCTGTATCGTGCTCGCCTGGATGACCCGGGTGGGGGCGGAGCGGGGAGCGACACGTTCTGGGACTGTCTCCAATTGCTCAGGACGCCATTCCCAACGCCCAGCACATCAATTTCCCAAAGTGTCAGGTGCTGAGAGGCTGAACAGGAGACGGGAGCTGCGCGCTCCCGTTTCTGCCGTCCCTTCAATCAGACAGGACCTGCTGGATGGCACGTCTGACAACACGGTACGGTATGGAACATGGACGTCCGAGATCTGACCCCCATCGAGATCGCCGACCTGCTGGATGAGGCCTGGCTGGCGGACCTGGGCAGTAGGAAAGACGGGCCGGACGAGGCCACGCGCGCGGCGCTGGCCGACCGACTGAACTGTGACGAGGACCTGTGGGCCAAAGCCTGGGCAGCGTGGCAGGACATGCTCATCGCGGATGGCTGTCCTGTACACGAGGCCAGATACTGGCTGGACGTCGAATTCGTTGACATCCAAACTAAAAGATAGCTGCGACGCGCGCTCGAGCGAGCAAGTCCCGCTGCGAGCTGAGATCAATGGAGCAGCGTGAGAATTTATTTGAAATCGGGTCTTCCAAGCCGCGTTCTCGGTCCTGCCCGTGAGCTGCATAGTGCGGACCTCAGGGCAGGGGCAACTCCGTGCCGCGAATCCAGGGGTACTGGGATTGCCAGGGCATGTCCACGAGAGGCCAGTGTAGCCAGTGTCGGACTCATCTGTCGGCACGCGTCCTCCGCATGCCCGTAGATGAGTCAGCTGGTGCTGTTCGCACGTAGAGGCATCAATCAGCGTCCGGCTCGGTCCAGGCAAGGATGGCGGTTGGCAGGAATGGCAGGGTGAGCAGGACGAGCAGCATGAGGCCCTGCACCGCGTCCTGACGGCCCTGCAGGGCTGTCAGGTGCCCCCCGGACCGCAGCACCGACTCGGCGCCGAGCAGAACGGTCAGGGCCAGGGCCCGGTAGGCCACGGTGTTCGCCTGCGCGACCCGCGCGACCTGACGTTCATCCAGATCCGCTGCGCGGCCCTGAGGCAGGCCCAGTCGGGCAGGGAATGCCAAGTGCACCGTGCCGTAGAGGACCCCTGCGGCGGCCAGCAGGAAGACGATCAGCAGGGGGAGCCGCAGCCCGGAGGCCACGGCGTCAAACGTCCCGGTCAGGCGCAGGAGGCTCACGACCAGGGCGGTCAGCAGTCCAGTCGCGTAGACGGTGACGAGGCGGCGGCGGTGGGCGCGAGTGGGCAGCGGACGGGGCGCGGTCAGGGTGTTCATGTGGGGCCTCCGTACACGGTCTCGCTCAGGGGGGTCAAGGGCGCGCGGCTGAAGATGGCCTCAATGGGGAGACCGAAGTACTCACTGAGGCGGAAGGCGAGGTCAAGGCTGGGGGCGTACTCGCCGCGTTCGAGGTATCCGATGGTCTGGTAGTTCACGTCGACGGCAGCGGCGAGGTCCTGGCGGCTGAGGCCCCGTTCGGCGCGCAGGACGGGGAGGCGGTTGTGGAGGGGTGGGGGCGTGGGCCGCCGGTTCGTCTTGGCAACCATGCTGCGTATTGTTGTAGAACTACAACATATTGTCAAGCATCTGGACAGGTTCCACTCTATCCCACGACGCCTTGCGAGGTCACAACACGGATCAAACGCGGTGGTGCGCTCAGCGCGCACAGCCATTCAGACCGTGAACGTGTCGCCAGTGCAGCACGCGAATCGTGACAGTAGCTTCTGACCGCTCACGAATCCGAAACGCCGTGTCGTACGCGACCTGCGTCCAGGACAGACTTCGAGGCTCCACGCGTTGCCGGCAACAGCTCAGAGCGCTGATCACCGGCGTGCTTTCACCCTGATGCACTTCTGAACAGGCCTACTCGGCAGGCGACCCGCTGCTTTTCACCGTGCCCGCCGCGCCGCGATGAGCCGCACCACGAGTAAGACGCTGAACGCCACGACCACCATGACCGCTGAAAGCGTCAACGCCGGAGCCAGATCCGACTCTAGCGCCGCATAAATGGCTAGCGTAATCGTGCGCGTCTGGCCCTGGAGCGAACCCGCGAACAGGATGGTCGCGCCGAACTCTCCCAGTGCCCGCGCCCACGTGAGTACCAGGCCCTCCAGCAGAAATGGAAACGCCAGCGGCCACGTAATCCACCGGAACACAGCCCACGGCCCCGCCCCATCCGTGCGGGCCGCATCTTCTACATCCCGGTCCACCACGAGAAACCCGGCCTTGGCCGTCCGCAAATAGAACGGTGCCGACACGAACAGTTGCGCCAACACGACCGCTGTCGGGGAGAACGCCACGCTGATCCCCGCCAGTTCCAGCGGCGGACCCAGCAGACCATTGCGCCCGAACGTCAGGAGTAAGCCCACCCCGGCGACCACGGGTGGCAGCACGATGGGCAAATCCAGCAGGGTATCCAGGACGTTCTTCCCCGGGAACTCGAAGCGGGCCAGGAGCCACGCGACGGGCGTGACGAACAGCACGCTGAGCAGCACGGTCATGGACGTAGTCATCAGGCTGACGCGCAGCGCATCCTGCACCACGGCACTCCCCAGGGTCGGCAGGAATGACGCCGTGAAGCCCCGCTGAAGCAGAACAAGGACGGGAACAAGGAGCAGCAGCAGCAGGACCGCCCCGCTCACCAGGGGCAGGGCGGGCACCGCAGTCGCGCGCGCGTGGGGACGGCGGTTAGTGCGCAGTGGGAGCCTCCTCAACCAGTCGCAGGCCACCTGCGTCTGCCAGATGAATCAACTCGGTCATTGGACGCCGATCACCGTGTCACTGGCCTTGATTACGGCGTACACCGCGGTCTCTGAGCCACTCAGCCGACGCCAGCGTCAGGCGCTGGACGGTTCCTTGCAGGGTATTTCGAGCACTTAATTTCATTGCGGAGTCTCCAGAACTGGGTCGTGAGGCAGCAGCCGGGCGGCTGCACTATGGGTTTACTGCGGTTTGAGGAAGCCCCACTTCTGGAGGATCTTCTGCCCGTCACTGGAGAGCACGAATGCCACGAAGGCCTGCGCCGCCTCCTGATTCCCGCTGCCTTTGAGCGTGCCGATCGGGTAACTGGCGCTCTGGTTGAAGCGGCTGGGCAGCGCGATCACCCGCACCAGCGGCTTCAGGGTGGGGGTGACGTCGGTGCTGTACACCACGGCGGCGTCCGCCTCGCCCAGCTGCACCTTCAGCGCGACCTGGCGCACGTTCGGTTCCTCGCTCACCACGTTTTTCAGGAAGCGCGCAGAGTAGTCCTTGCCGTACGTGCCGGACTTGTCGATGGTGCTCAGCATCCGCCGGGTGTAATCCCCCACGGGAACCGCTTTGTCCGCGATGACGATCTTCAGCCCGGGGGTCGTCAGATCGCGCAGGGTGCCGACTTTCCCGTTGGTTTTCGGGGCGATGATGGCCAGTTTGTTGCTCACGAATGGCCGACCGGTGTTCACGAGTCCGGCTTTCACCAGCGGATCGTACTGGACGGTGTTCGCACTGGCGTACACGTCTGCCTTGGCACCGTTCTCCAGCTGGGTTCGGAGGGCCTGCGAGCCGGCGAACTGGAAGGTCGTGCGGTGGCCTGTACGGGTGTCGAAGGCCTTCCCGAGTTCCGTGAAGGCGTCGGTGAGGGACGCGGCGGCGAAGACCGTGACATTGGCGGCGTGAGCGGTGCTGCCGAGGAGCAGGGCAAGAAGCAGGGCGGGGCGTCGGGTCATGGGGCTCTCCTGGGGGCGTGAGAGGCTTGGGTGGTGGTCCAGAGCTGACCAGCTTCGGTGGGGTCGTATCCGCCGAGCGCGCGGAGTTCCGTGCGGAAGGCAGGGTGCTGCACGACAGCGAGCAGGGCCTGCACGCCGGGATGGTGCACGTATTCAGCGGGCACGACCAGGTCGAAGCGTTCGCGCTGGAGTGGGATGAATGTGAGGGCTAGCGCCAGTGCCGCGGACTGAGGGCCCGGCGCGACGTCGGCGTCTCCAGTCGCGATCCGCTGTGCGGCGTCCAGGGGCGAGTGAACCTCGTCGGCGTAGCCGTGAATGGCGCGGCGTTCGGTGAGGCTGACCTGCGCGGCGTCCAGCCACGTGTCGAGCAGGACGCGGCTTCCTGCATCGGGTTCACGGTTTTGTAACCGAACGTCAGGTCGGAGGAGGTCACGGACGCCCTGGATGCCCTTGGGGTTGCCCGGTGCGACCAGGAGGCCCTGTTCCCAGTTCCAGAGGGTGTAGAGGTGCAGGTCGCGGCCAGGGAGGTCGCGCTCGACGAAGGGCAGGTTGGATTGACCGCTGGGCGCGTCGAACAGGTGGATGCCGGCAGCGTGCGCTTCGCCTTGAGCGAGGGCGCGCAGGGCGGCGCGGCTGCTGAGGGGGTGGAGGAGGACGCGGCCGCCAGGCTGGCGCGTGGCGTGGGTGGCCAGGAGCGCAAACGCAGGATCGCAGCCAGCGAGGACGGCGGTGCGTCGGGCGGCGTCCAGATCACCGAACAGCTGGATGCTCGTGGTTCCATCGGGTCCATGGGTGGCGAGGCCGTCTGCGGCTTCCATGAAGCCGTGTTGGCCCTGGGTGGGGAATGCGAGCCATTCCCCCTGGAGGTGTGCCAGCCGGGCGCGGGCGGGGAGGGGAACGTCGCCCATCAAGCGGACCGGAAGTACGGGTTCGCTCAGGCTGAAGAGGTCTTCGACGGTGCAGCCGAGCACACGGGCGAGGTACAGGGCAGTGTGCGTGCCTGGGATGGTGGCGCCGGTTTCGATGGCGTGGAGAGCCTGCCGGGAGATGCCGATCATCTGGGCGACTTCAGTGAGTTTCAGGCCAGTCCGTTCCCGCTGGGCGCGAGCCTGCGTCTGAAAGGCACTGGGCAAGGAGGGCACGCCCTGAAGGTAAACCCGGGGCGCCATGATGTCAATTTGAGGCGACAGGTGCGTCGGCTCTCTCGCCGCCCCGAAGAGGTGCTCAGCGGGAATCCTCTGCACCGGAACCCCTGCTGAGGCGTGATGAACGGCAAGACAGGGACTGACAGATGAAAGGCAGGCGTGGAGTGTCCTGGACGACATGTGTATGCCAATGAGTGCCGATCAGGTCGATAGGCACCAGGCCTAACGAGGCTCGAGACTCACCCTGAGTCCAGTTGCCCAGCCCCTGGATGCGCTTGGTCGTCCCTTGAGGCGTGGGACAGACCGTACCGCCCCCAGCCCACTCGTACCAGCCAGCCGCGGGCCAACCAGTTGCCTACCAGCGTCCGCGCGCGGCGCCGCGCACCGGCATCTGCCTGTCCGTAGAACCGCTGGGCCACCTCGCTGAGCGATAACGGCCAGGGCCAGTGCTGCGCCACTTCCCACCGAGGCGGTCGCCGGTTAAACGGTGCGCCCGCCTCCACCAACCGGTCCCGCACGCCCTCAAGGGTCAGGCCCAGCACCGTCGCCATCTCCTGCCACGTATCGCCCCGCTCGTACATTGCCAGCAGGTGCGTCCGCGCAGCTTGGCTCTGCCGACGGGCGCGCCCCATCCGTCCAGGCTTCCTGGGCATTAAGCCCCGGTCGACCGGACCGTGAAGTATGGCGGCACGCACCTCACGGTCAGCCACGCCTCATCCAGCAACTCGGCGATCTCGCTGAGGATCAGCTCTCGGACGTTCATGCCACTCACCCTACGCTAGCCCGCGAGCACTGAGCTTTATCGTCCACTGCGACCGCACTTCCAATCAGTCCGGGGGCGCGTCGAGCGCGCGCGTGAGCAGAGGCGTGCTGGGCGGCCACCCGGTCGCGGGGCCGGGCTGACTCAGTTCGTCACGTCACGCCCGATCTGATCCGCGCGGGTCACCGTCAAGTAAGCGGTCAGGGCCACGATACCCACCAGAAAGATCAGACTGGTTGTGGTGGTGCCCAGGCCCAAGCCGCCGTCGCTCCGAGCCTGAGAGAGGAAATCGCCGATGGACGCGCCGAGCGGGCGGGTCAGAATGTAGGCCAGCCAGAACGTCAACACCGAGCTCAGCCGGCCGACACGCTGGATGAGGGCCACCCCGCCAATCATGGCAGCGAAGATGAACGCAGAAGGCAAGTACCCCAGCGACAGTTGTTCGGCCATTAGGTCACCTGCGGCGGTACCGAGGGCAAACGTAAACAGGATGGTCAGCCAGTAGAACGCCTCGCGCCGGGGCGTATCGATTGAGTGGATGGACAGCGTCCCCTCCCGGCGATACCACGTGAAGAAGGTCGCGGCCAGGGTCACGGTGAACAGACCCGAACTGACCCACAGGCTCAGACCGAAATGATCCGTCAAATTGTCCGTGATCAGCGTGCCTACTACGCTGATGAAGACGATCGCCAGCCAGTACACACCGGGCACGTACTTCCTGGTTCGGAACTGCGCGATCAGGGCGGCAATCAGGAACAGACTCATGACCAGGGTGGTGCCGGTCAGACCCAGGTGCAGATTGGAGTTCAGGTAATCGGCGGCTGTCTCACCGACGGTGGTGGCCAGCACCTTGATGATCCAGAAAAACGCCGTGACTTCCGGGACTTTACTCCAGAGGTCGGGCCGCCGCTCGGTGATTCGTTGGACGCTGGTGGGCACAGCAGTTTCATTCATGGGTTCTCCTCTCGGCGTCTACACGGAGCCTGAGCCTGCTTGAACCGTACGAGGCGAACGTAAAGAGCAGGTATAACCTGCGGTCAGGTTAAAAACTCCCGCCATACCGCGGAGCTCTCAGCAGATCCAGCTGTGACCCCCCGGGCCAACAACCAGACCCTGATCAGACTCAACACGTCGTTGGCGGTGTCTTGAACCTCCGCTCCGCGCAGCAAAGCGTTGTCCAGGCAGTCCCACAACGCGGTCCGCATCAGAGCAGCAGGCCGTACCGTCCACGGCACTCCATAACGGACAGTCACCAGCGCCCCTTCGTAAGTGTCAACGGTCGCGTTGACCCTTGAGGCGTTCACTCCTCAGCCGGTCCCGCCCATCAAAGAGTGCGCGGAACGCCAGCAACACCACGCTCAGGCTTCCCAGGGCCGAACTGGCGGCCAGCACGAACATGATGATGATCTGGTAGCGCACCGCGTTCTGCGGGTGCTCTCCAGCCAGAATCTGCCCGGTCATCATGCCCGGCAGGCTCACGATGCCCATCACCAACATGCTGTTCAGGGTCGGCATCATGCCGGTGCGCAGGGCGTCACGGATCAGCGGATGCGCCGCCTCCCAGCGGGTCGCTCCTAATCCGAGCAGCGTCTCCACCTCCCCACGCCGAGCACTCAAGTCCCCAGTGAACCGGTCGAGTGAGAGCGCCACGCCTGTTAGGGTGTTCCCCAGCACCATGCCCAGGATGGGTACCGCGTACTGCGCTTCAAACCAGGGCCTGACCCGGATGACGCCGCTCAAGGTCAAGCCGGTCAGCAGGAATGAACTCACGAACACCGAGAGGAAACTGTCGAGCAGGAGGCCCGGATACCGTTTCCTCGGGCGACTGGAGGCTGCCTGCGCGGCCAGCAGGGTCATGACCAGCCCGATTGCCAGGATGGGGAGTGGGGCATTCAGCCGGAACACCCAGTCCAGGATCAGTCCCACCAGCAGCAGTTGCGCGGTCATGCGCGTCCCAGCGATGAGGATGTCTCGGCTCAGCCCCAGCTTCAGCCAGGCACTCAGTCCCACACTAAGCAGCATGAGCCCTGCAGCCAGTGCTACCTGCCAGAGCGCCACCGGCTCGCTCACTGGGCGCCCAGCGCGAGCACGGCCGTTGCCAGTCGCTCCCGCTGAACTGGATCGTGCGACACCATGATCACGGCCCGCTCCCCCTCCTGCACCCAGCCGCGCAGCAAGGCCTCGACCTGACAGGTGGCGTCCACGTCCAGCGCCGAGGTGGCCTCATCCAGCAACAGAACCGAGGGCTTCAGGAGCAGCGCGCGGGTCAGGGCAACCAGTTGCGCCTCCCCGCCGGACAGGTTCGCGGTCGTCTGTTCCAGAACGTCGTCCCTTCGGCCCAGGCCGCGCAGCAGATTCCTGGCGTCCTGCTGCGCGAACGTCAACCCTGAGTGCACGCCCAGCGAGAACGGGTGCCGCAGGGCATCCTCCACCGTTTCGCCCACCAGGACGGCGCGTTGCGGCAGATACATCACCTGAGCGCGGTAGGCTGGCATGCGCCACGTCCGCTGGGATTGCCCCTGGAAGATCACATCGCCCTCCTCAAGTGGATCAAGCCCTGCGAGAGCCCGCAGCAGCAGACTCTTGCCCGAGCCGGACGGACCGACCAGCAGCAGGCACTGCCCTGACTCCAGGGCGAATCCGACACACTGCCAGAGGAGGCGGCCTGCCACGTGGCGTTGTAGGTGACGCGCTTCCAGCAGAGCCATTGATCTTACCGTAACAGCCTCAACACGATCAGTCCCAGCAGGACCGTCCCGAACACCGCACGGTACACGGCAAATGCCCTGAAGCTGTGCGTGGAGACGTACTTCAGCACCCATGCCACTGACAGCAGCGCCGTGATGAATGCCACTGTGCCGATGAGAAGGAACCCGCGAGCCAGTGCAACTCGGGAAAACCCATGAAGCCTTCGCGCCCATTGTGCTGGGCTTTCTCCAGGCCTGGATGGAGCCAGGCGAGTGCAGATCTGATTGGCGCAGCACTCCGTGCGCGTGATCTCACTTCATGCGGAGGTAGACGGCTAGGGCGAGCAGCACCACACCTACGTTCGCCGCCAGGCGCGCCGGCGTATGGTGCCGGAACACACTCAGATCCAGGCCGACGATCAGAGCAATCATCACGATCAGCAGAACGAGTTTGGCGGGCATGGTCATGTGAAATCTCCTTTCAGGTGAGCATGAGCGGCACGGCGACCACCGGGTTCAACCCGGACAGAGACTGAGGCACCGATACGCTGCGCCTCCGAACGCTTGAGCAGGGCATCCGGAGGCGCAGTCAGTACGACCCACCAAGCTCAGCGGTCATTCGGAAGAGGCGCAATGACCTGATTGGTCTCCGGCGTCCGTGTCGGGCGTAGAGCGATCGCGCTCAGTGTCAAGAACGCTCCTTCGGCCACCAGAGCGACGATCCCGCTCAGTTCGGACCAGTTGCCAATATCGTCCATGGCGTGCGGCAGGCCGGTCGTGCGGGTCAGGACATAGCCGATGATCGCACCCAGCGAGATAATGCTGCCCAGCACGTACCCGCGGCGGGGGTGACTGGAGAGCAGCCACGCGCCCGCTGCCGCACACCCGGCTACGAGGAGGATGTACGACCAGCCCAAGTAGTCCGTTTCCTGCAGTTTGTCGGGAATATCCTTGAAATGAACCCAGGCGATCACGGCCAGCAAGGCCAGGCCGAACAGGTGCAGAGACGGGGAGCGACTGGCCTCGGGGGATCGATTCGTCATGGGGACAGTGTGCGAACCAAAGGTAAAATCCCGGTATACCTAGCACGCATCAAGCCTGAAGGGCCGCCTCACACTCCTTGTGGCGCTTTTGCCTATTCGGAATTGGGGTCTATCCACGCTGCTCGGTATACCTGGGTTTTACCTTCGCCGTGCAGGCTAGCCACCATGACCCCTCGGCCACCCCTGTCCCTGCACGCCCTTCTGCGCCTGATGCTGGGCGTCCTGCTGCCTCTACTCATTGTCGGGTACCTCGCCGAGGACGTCTTCGAACAGCAACGGTTCGCGTTCGAGGCGCCACTCTTAACCTGGATTCACGCGCATGCCGGTTCCGCCCTGACGCAGACCAGCGTTGCCCTGAACACCATCGGTGGTCCCGTCGTCATGGGCGGTACATTCGTGCTGATCGTGCTGTGCCTGTGGTTGACCCGGCGCCGCCCGCAGGCGATCTTCGCGGCGACCGGTCTGGGCAGCGCCGTCGGTGTCGCGCTGGTGATGAAGCTGGTCTTCCACCGCTCCCGGCCGGAACTATGGCCCCGGCTGATCACCGAGAACGGCGCGTCCTTCCCGAGTGGGCACTCCACCACGGCCGCTGCCCTTGTCACGTGCCTGGTCTTGTTGCTGTGGCGTACCCCCTGGCGCTGGCCAACCCTGATCTTGGGCAGCCTGTACGCCTTGCTGATGGGTTCCAGCCGCCTGGTGCTCGGCGTGCACTACCCGACGGATGTGTTGGCTGGCTGGCTGACTGGCCTGAGCCTGGTGTTGGGGACGTACCAGTTGCTCAGCCCCCACACTCGACGCCTGGCGGTACCTGATGGCCAACGTTTCTAGCTCGGCCCTATCGCACCCCTCCCCCACGACCTGGTGGTGGACTGTGGGCATCGCCGCACCTGCTTCTGGCGTGGCGGGCCTGGGCGTAGCCATGCGGGACGGTGCCATGTCCCGGCAGGACACTGACGGACTGCTGTGGCTGCATGCACACACGGCACCACTGCTGGAGAGCCTCAGCCGGGCACTGAACGTTCTGGGTGGCCCGTGGGTCACATACCCCGTCCTGATCCTCCTGCCCGCTCTGTTGTGGCTCACAGGTCGGCGCCGGCCAGCACTATTCATGGCGGCTGCGTTCTGGACGGGCACCGCCCTCCAGTGGGGACTCAAACTCCTCTACAGTCGGCCGCGCCCACACCTGTGGCCCACGGATATCCACGTCTCTGGGTGGTCGTTCCCGAGCGGGCACGCCACCGCCGCGTCAGCCCTCGCCCTGATCCTCACCCTCCTGACCTGGCGGACGCCGTGCCGCTGGGCGGCGCTGACCGCAGGCCTGCTGTACGCGGTCCTCATGGCAGGTTCGCGGGTGGTGCTGGGCGTGCACTATCCGACCGACGTCCTCGCTGGCATGCTGGTGGGCGTGCTGAGCGTCAGTGTCGTGACGCTGCTCTATCCACCTTTAGGGAGATCCTATGCGCGTCCTGATCGTTGAAGATGATCCCCATATTGCCGAGCTGCTCCGCGACGGCCTGACCGAGGACGGCTACGACTGCGACCTCGCCCGCAGCGCCGCAGAAGGGGCGGAACTGGC
>CALPYF020000060.1 GCA_943327755.2 Deinococcus hopiensis KR-140 | reverse complement strand
GTGATGTGGGGGTGTGTCGCTGGGCTCGTCAATCTCCGTTGGCAACGCCGCCACCACCTCTGCACACCCTGAGTGCAGGGACAGATCAGTGGGGAGCCGATTCACGGCTCCCCACTGATCCTTCAACTACTGCGCAACAGGTCTTCAGTTGCCGCCAGTACACGTTGCCGCCCAACAGGGGGCTGAACGTCGCTTTGGTCAGGCCAGCGAGGTTGGAACGGAAGGTGATGTAGTTCGGCTCGGCGGGCATGATGACGTACAGCGCGAGGTCATGCGCGCGGGCCGCTACCTTGCCGTAGAGGGCCTTGCGCTCAGTGGGGTTGACGCTGACACGAGCCGCGTTCAGCCAGGCGTCAATCTGCGCGTCGTTGACGTGCGTGCGGGGCGCGTAGTACCCGTCGCTGGCGTAGAGCGTGTACATCACATTGTCGGGGTCGGCGTAGTCCGGGCCCCAGCTGGCCAGACCCAGCGCGAGTTTGCCGTCTTTGGCATCTGTGAGGAGTTCGGAGTAGGGCTTGGACTGAACGGTCACCCGGAATTTCGGGTTGATACGCTCAATGTTGGCTTTGAGCATTTCCAGTACGGTCTGGTCGTGATCGCTGCCCGCCGCGTAGTACAGCGGCAAGGTGAAGCCGGTGGTCCAGAGTTGCCCGCCGAACGCGGCGCGGAAAGCGGCGGCAGCTTTGTCCAGGCTGAAGCCGTAGTTGGGCGCGCTGGGATTGTAGCCGAGGAATCCGGTCGGTAGCGCCATACTGCGCGGTTCGGCGCTGCCCAGCGTGACTTCCTTGGTGTAACGGGCGTCGTCCATGAGGTAATTGACGGCGCGGCGCACGTTGATGTCTGCGAAGAAATCCGGGCGCAGGTCACCAGTCAGGCCAGGCGTGATGCGCTGGTTGAGGAACAGGACAGGTACGTGGATGCCGCTCAGGCCGTCGAGAACGGTTACCTTGGGATCGCTGCGCAGCGCAGGCAGAGCGCCGCGCTCGGTCACTTCAGCCAGATCCGCGTCTCCGCGCCGCAGCGCCAGAATGCGGGCGGCTTCTTCGGGCACGTGTTGGATCAGGACATTCTTGAGGCTGGGTTTGGTGCCCCAGTAGTTCGTGAACGCGGTGGCGAGGACGGTATTGGCACTGCGGCGCACCAGTTTGTACGCGCCGGTGCCGCTGGGCCGCTGGGACAGCTGGCTGTTGGTCAGGTCTTTCCCGACCCAGGCCTTCCAGGTTTTTTCAGTGCCGTCCCATTCTCCGAGTTTGACGGCCCACGCGGGGTCCACGACGCTGCTGTTCTGGGCGGCGAGCTTGCTGAGCAGGGTCGGGTCGCTGGCCGGGAGACGCAGCACGAGCTGGCCCGATGGGGCGCAGGTGACGGCGCCACTGATTTTGCTCCAGGTCACGCTGGGGTCGTCGCTGGCGTTGCTGGCGGTACCGAGCAGCGCTTCGGCGAGGAACCAGTTGCCGCTGTCAGCGTTGTTGGTCACGAGTTGGCGGCGCAGCGTGTAGGCCGCGTCAGCACAACTGAACGTGTTGCCGCTGTGGAACTTCACGCCTTTACGCAGGTCGAAGGTGTAGGTCTTGCCGCCGTTACTGATGCTCCACTTGGTCGCCAGCATTGGCCGGGGCGTGCGCAGGTCTGGGCCAGCGAAGGTCACGAGCGGCTCGTACAGGTTTTCCAGGACGCTGTAGCTGACCGGGTCGTACGCCTGGGCGGGGTCGAGGGTAGTGAGGTCACTGGCGTGCTGGATGACCAGCGTGTCGGCCGGGCTGGCGGCGGACGCCGTGGAGAGCAGCATGGCAAGGGTGAGCAGGGGTAGGGGGGTTTGGTTCATGGGACCTCCAAGAAATCGCTGTAGGGGAGCGTGGGAACTGCCGCCTACTGGTCTGTACCATCGCGTGTGTGTGCGGGTCTGTCAAACCTAACGTCCGATGCTGAGCATCAATGTCCCAGCCAGCTCTTACAAAGCTCTTGTCGCAGCTGACTGACTGGAAAGATGAAGGCGGCATGTGGAGCGGCCGGGCAGTACAGTTGAAGCGTCGCAGTGCCCACGCCGCAGCCCCCCACAGGGCTGAGGGCAGCCCATCCCACGGGGCCGAGGAACTGCGCGGAGGTACAACCTATGAAACGCCCCACGATGCTGGCTCTGGCCGGCGCTCTTGCCCTGGGACTGGCGTCCTGCAACAGCGCTCAAACCCCCACTGACACGTCCGCTGCCGTGAACATCGGCCAGGACGGCTCGGTCACGTACGCTGGCGTGACCTACACCCCCGAGCAGATCCAGGCCCGCGCGGCGGAGCTGGACGCCCAGTTCCGTGCGGACACGCAGAGCCGGATGGAGACGCTCAAGGCCCAGGCCCGCTCCGCGTCGAAACTCAGCAGTCAGGTGACGGTCGTGGACATCCAGCGTGACTTCCACTACAACATGACCACCGGCTACCAGGACGACTGCTTCTACCTCCAGGGCGCCATCGTGCAGACGTACCGCGACGGCAGCCGCTCGTCGGCTACGTACCTGAACGCGAACTCCACCAAGGTCGCGTGGTGGCGCGTGAAGGGCTACGCCAACGTGGACGTGCTGACGTCAATGAACAACTTCATCGACGTGAGTGCCAAGTGCCTGTCCGCGAGCAGCTTCTTCTCGGGCAGCCGGGAAACGGGCAGCATGAACGCGCGCCTGTACAACCCGCTGGGCAACGTGGAATTCATGGACGTGAAGACCTACTACGGCATCATCCGCAGCGGCGAGGGCGATTACGCCAACCAGGGGTACTCGTTCTTCAATGGGCAGTCCGCGGTGGGCAGCCCCGCACCGACCCTCTGGGCGAGGTAAACCCGAGCGGCACTGAAGGGAAGGCGCGGAATCTCCGCGCCTTCCCTTCGCGTCGTGCAGGGCGCCTCCCCCTGCGGTCTCAGGGCCGGAGCGTGAACGTCTGGCCGACGCCGCGCGCTTCGGCCGTGGGGCACAGTCGGTACTGCCCTGAGGGCAGGGCGCGCACCGTCAGGCACAGCGTGCTGCCTTCCTGTCCGCCCTGCCCGGTGCGGGCGCCGCGCCGCAGCGCGATGGTGATGACCTTGCCGGCCATGCGGACCGTGAAGTCCGGATTGACCCGCTGCGGCGTCACCTGCCGGATGCCGCCTGGCACGGTGACACGAACCTCCTGACCGGGTTGAACCGGGAGGTAGAACCAGTAGCCGTCCTGTGGGCCCAGGGGGAGCCGGACGGGGGCGCTGGCGAGCGCCGGGGTGAGCAGAAGGGTGGCGAGCGCGGCGGTCCGCAGGGCAGTGATCATGGGTGACTCCTCTGAACTGGATGGGGCGGGGCTGACGGCGCGGCGGGACTGAGCAGGTACGCGGCGCTGGCCACCAGGGTCAGTGCGACCAGCAGGCCTGGGCGGCGCCGGATGGAGTAGCGGTGACAGGCGAGCATGCCGAGCGTGCCGAGCAGCGCGATGGGGACTAGCTCAGGCACGTGGCCCGGGTGCTCAGGAGACGCAGCAGGCAGCTGAGCGCGGTCCGCTCGGCGCGGTCCGGCAGGGCCAGGGTGGGCGTGGCCGCGCCGGGCTCGGGCGTCAGGACCGTCAGCGTGTGCCGGGCCGCGCACCAGGAGATGACGCTGGCGCACGCGGTGACCAGGAAACGGTCACGGCCGTGGTCGATATCGTCGGCCAGGGCGCACGCGTCTGCCGGGTGGAGCTCGCTGGGCGCAGAGGCGGCGTGCAGGGTCAGGTTGATGTGACGCGCGCCGCCCTGGCCGCGCAGCGTGAGGGTCAGCGGCACACCCCGGAACGTGTAGGGCGTCACAGGACGGCCCGCCCCGGCATGAAGAGGTTCAGGAGGCGCTGCAGGGCCGTGCGGGGCCTAGGCCCGGGTACGGGCGCGGGCGTCAGCGGAAGGGCCAGAAGGGCCAGCAGGTCGCGCAGCGCCGCCTCGTCACCCAGGCCCGGAACATGCCTAGCGTGGGGCGCGGCCACCAGCACGGGCCGCTCACCAGGGGCGGCGTGATGCGCGAGCCGGTACAGGGGCGTGACCAGAAACACGGCGCCCAGGTGGGCGGCACTGACCGGAACGGCATGCACGTCCGGTGGATGGTGGGGGTTCTCCTCGATGAAGCCGTCAGTCACGGCGTCTTGCAGGAGGGCGAGGGTGGCGTCGATCGGCGCGTGTGTGGGCACGGCGAGGTCTCCTTGAGGGTGTGAGCGTGGGGCGTCAGTTGGGTTGGCCGCTGGCCTGCCAGGTCGGGCAGCGGGAGGCGAGAGACAGGGGCAGTCGGGGCATGCAGGCTCCTTAGGCTGGGATCAGCAGCCGGGGCATGGCTTTGGGGTAGGTGTGGGGGTTGCGCCGGGTCTCGACCTGACCCCGCACGAGTCGGTAGCGGTGCGGTGCATGACGGCCCGTGCGGCGAGGGCGCACCCTTCCGCGAGCATGTCCTCGTGCGTGAGGGTGCGGGCGCCGCGCTGCGTGCTGACCTGCACGCCCTGACGTGTCCAGACGGGGCGTGCGGCGCTGG
Organism: Deinococcus hopiensis KR-140; assembly: GCA_943327755.2. Lineage (GTDB taxonomy): Bacteria > Deinococcota > Deinococci > Deinococcales > Deinococcaceae > Deinococcus > Deinococcus hopiensis_A. The sequence goes on along the minus strand of CALPYF020000060.1, from coordinate 12,041 downwards.
GGCCCCGGTACTCGGCGGCGACGGCCTGATAGACGGTCCCGACGACCCCCTGGGCGGTGTCGGCGTAGGTGCTGATGACCGCCCAGCGGTCGGGGAGGGCGGCGATGGCGCGGGCCAGCAGGAAACTCCCGGCGTTTCTGGGCGCGTCGGGGTGGAAGCTCAGTCGGCTGAGGTTCAGGACGCCCTGGTGGGTGGTGACGCCCTGCGCCATGAATTTCGCGGCGCCGAGACTGGGTGGGTTGAAGACCGCCACGGCGACGGGGGTGCCGCAGGCGCGGACATGCAGGGTGAACGCGGCGGTGCCCTGCCCGACGCCCCGGGCGTAGTGCCACGCTTCGACCAGGGGCCGCGCGGCCGCCAGGGAGACGGGGCGCACCTCGAAGTCCCGGGCGCGCAGCGGGGCGGGGTGTCCGGCGGCGCGGCACGCGGCCGCGCCGGTTGGGGTGAGGATCAGGGCCGGGGGGGTCACGCGCGGGCGCGGTCCCACTGGTCGGGGTTGAGGTCACGCTGGAAGGTCAGGGCGGCGCTGCATGCGGCGGCGGCCACGTTGATCAGGAGCCAGGTGGGGGCCTGCGCGGGCGGGAGGTCCTGGTCGAGGTTGACGCCGGTCGCGGCGATGGTCATCGCGTTCCAGGTGAACCAGGCGGCGGTGGAGACGCTGGCAATCAGGGCGGGGGCCGTGACGTGGAGGGTGGCGCGGTGCCAGTCGCGCTGGTCGCGGTAGTGCACGCGGTGCCGGTGACGGTTGAGGGTGGTCAGGGTGTAGGTCAGGGCGGCGGCGGCGGCGAAAAAGAGTATCCAGAGCATGGGTCACCTGTGGGGGTGGCGAGGCGTGTGGGACGCCTCGCGGGGGGGGTTGAGTTCAGAAACCGGTGGTGTTGCGGTGCCCGCGCGTCATGCGCAGCGCGTCCAGTTCCTCGGTGGACAGCGTACCGTAGGTTTTCATGCCGATTTCGAGATTCTCGTGGAGCGTGAGATTGTTCCCGAAGACGGTGTGGTTGCGGGTATGGGCCCACTTGGGGGACGTGAGTTTGCGGTGCTCGTAGTGCGCCCAGAGGTCGAAGCTCGCGGGCGCTTTGCGGTGCAGGCGCACGAGGTCCATCTTGGTGTGGAAGGGGCAGTTCTGGCTTATATGTACGACTTGCCCAGGCTCAAGCGTCCTATGGCACGCGATGTACCGATGTGCCAGCTTCAAGGCTATTTCCCCTGTTCTATGCGTCCAGTGCCAGTGCTGCCCATACGGCGTCAAGGCTCGCGGTTTGTACACCCACAGGACCAGAATGACCAGCAGGACCACCAAACCATCGTCTAGATGCAGCAGCTGCCCCGACAGAGCCGGGGTCTGGCACACCCCTCCCTCTGATGGCCGCCCCCTTCCCACCCTGAACCCTATGCTCGACGCCTTCGTGGTCGGCAGAGGCAAATCAGGCCTAGCCGCTGGTTATCAGGGCTAGCTGGACGTCAACGCACCTGGGCTCTCCCCCTCCATGAAGGTGACACCGCAGAGCCAGAAGTGTTCTTGCTCGGTCTCGCCTGGCGACAGGCGCGCGGGTCAGCACTGCTGGGCGATGTCGGACGGGATGCTCAACGTCTGGTGTAAAACGGCCTCCGCCGTCCGCCACCAGCGCTCAAGCCAGAGAAGATGACCAACGACGCCACCCGCTCCTCGCGTGACGCCTCAGTGAATGTCTCGTTGATTATTCTCTTCAGTCACCTGATCGCTGCCTCCAGTCTTGAGCCGCGCCGACCCAGCCACCAGGCTGCCAACGCCGTACTCAAGGGCACCGCCAGCAACATCGTGATGAGCGCGATCAAAAGGCCCGCCAATTCCGAGAACATGGCCTCGCCATTGAGCGTGACCCAGAGGGGCGTGGTCTGATTGGCGCGCAGCAGGAGCAGCAGTGGAAGGGCACTGGCCGCGTAGCCCAGCACCAGAACGGTCACCATGCTGCCCACATGATCGCCGCCCACCTGCATGCCCAGGCCGTACAGCCGCCGGAACGGCAACTCAGGCTGGCTGTCCGCCACCGTCTCCACCACCGATGCCTGCGTGACGGTAACGTCGTTCATCGCGCCCAGAGCCGACAGGACCACACCCACCACGTACAGGCTCACAGCATCCAGGCCGTACGAATTCTGCGCCACCACTGCCGCTTTATCTGCGCCGCCACTCAATTGCGTCAGGTGCGCGACCCAATGGGTTATGACGTACCCGGCCGTCGTGGCCACCGTCAAGGCCACGAGTGCCGCGTGACTCTTCCAATTCCAACCATGAACAAGATACACACACACGGCCAAGACCAGGGTCAGCGCTGGGATCGTGAGCAGTGGATTGCGGTCACCCGAGAGCAACGTCGGGAGAATGAACAACCACAACGCACCCAAGGTCATGGCGCTGCCCAGAATGGCCCGCAGCCCTTTGCCACGGGCCACCGTGACCGCGACCACCATGACGGCAGCGAGCAGTCCCGCGAGATAGGGAAACCGGACCGGATCATACAGGACGTAATTCTTTCCGGACTGCCAGACAATGACCGGCTGACCGCGCCGGTAGCTGGGTCCATCTGCGTATGAAACGGCATTGACCACTTCACCGCTGGCCAACGTGATCATGGCCTGGTCCTCGCTGTAGCGCTGCTCATAGGTGCCGCGCAGGTAGTCGCCAATAGGTTGCGGAGAGGATGGCCCAACGGCACATCCCCCCAGAACGAGGGACAGAGCAGCCGAGACCAACAGACGCCGCAGCGCAGGCCATACCGCCAAGCGGAACACAGCAGCCATGGAGGCGTGAACGCTGTACAAATCACACTGCCGTTTCTCCGCCATCACTTGCCCGCACCTGCGCCAGTGCCCTGTGCACTGACGCCAGTGACCAGCGCTTCCCGGACCCCCTGCGCAATGCCCAGCGCCACCCGGTCAAGGTAATTCGTGTTCTGCAGGTTCAGGCCGTCCACCGGATGACTGGTGAACCCAATCTCAATGAGAGCGGCTGGAATCCGGGAGGCCCGCAAGACGGCCAAGGAGGTGGTGTTTTTCAACCCCCGTGAGTAGGCGCCTGTTACCGCGATCACGTTCTTCTGAATCAGACCAGCAAAGGCGCTGGACAGCGGGTGATTGGGATTCCACCAGGTTTCCACCCCGTACCCTCGCAGGGCCGTGGACGAAGCCAGGGCATTGACGTGAATGCTCAGGAACAGCCCTGTCCCAGGCGTTCCCATAGCGGCCCGCTGGTTCAGGTCGGCGGCCTTGTCCTGCAACAGCGCCTGATCAGTCTCTCGCGTCAGAACCACGTCTACACCTGCCGGCCGCAGCAGGTCCCGGACCCGCAGGGCCACGTCCAAGGCCACCTGCTTCTCCGTGACGGCGCCGACGCCGCCCGGATCGGCGCCACCGTGGCCAGGATCCAGCACCACCCGGGGTTTGACCAGTGCAGTGCCCAACACCAGCAGGGCCGTGCTCTGGGCGACCAGGCGCGGCGGCACCCCGGCCACCACTCGCTCACTCTGGAGCAGCGGGGTCAGGTCAGCCAAGGCTGGTGAGAGGTCAATGACCAGCCGCGAACGGTCTGACCCGGGCACGGGCGCGACGAGTTGGGCCCGCCAACCACTGCGCTCCGTCAGGGGAAGGCCCGTGAGCAGCGTAACCGTCACGCTGTCCGCGCCCGGCTCAAAGCGCCAGGCGCGCAGTTCAGGGGTGAGGTCCTGGGCACCGAGTGGTGAAGCGCCAACACCCGTGCACTCCACTCGCAGGCCAAGACTGGTCGGCACCATGCGGTACCGGGTTCCTGGAGGCAGATCAAGCACCACACGTGTCAGGCCAGGATTTTTTCCTATTCGGGGCGCGGGCAGAAGGGCGCCCGGCTGCACTCGGCCCTGCGCCTGACCGGTCTCTGCGCTGGGGTGTCCAGGCACCTGACCAGGCAGGGGTGGCGGTGCCGCAGGTGGCGTCACGCCAGAGGCTGCGGACAGCACGTCACTGGGGATCACGCCAGCGAGTGTCCCGGCTCCTGAAGCAACTGGCTGGGGCGCTACCGGGCCGGCCGCGTCCCCCGGTGGCGTGCCTGGCAGACTCGCCACCAGCCCCCGAAGAGCGGGAGCGGCGCCTCCGACCACTCCGAGACCGAAGTCCAGAATGAGGACGCGGGTCCCGGTGGCCAAGGTCGCTTCGCTGGCCTGCCAGCCTGCCGCCGTGGTCAAAGCAAATGGCGTGACCAGCAAGACTTGTGCACCGGACACGCGGTAATCCGTGACGTTGGCGCCTAGTGCTGTTCGTGTGGGCTTCAGCACCGACGCGCCCGCCACGGTCATGCGCAGTCCGCCAGCGGTGGGCGTCAACGCGTACGTCACGCCCACCGGCAGGTCAAACACCACGCGTGTCCGGCCGCCCTCGCTGCTTGATCTGGGGTGGCCAAACTCTGGGGTTGTGGGCGTTGAAACGGGCGTGCTTGACAGGGCCTGAGCACTCAGAAGACGGGCGGAGCCGTGCGCTGCGGCCTGGGCAACGCCTGAGCAGCAGGACAGCACCACAGTGAGAAGCAACCTAGGCGCGGGACTCGGAACAGGGGTTACAGGCATGGGGCACCTCAATACAGGCCGACCGGAGATGTTCAGGAGGCAAGACAGGGGAACCGGTGAACGCCGAGAGACCAGAAATCTCACGGCGCTTCCGAAATATCGGTGCCCGCACCCCTTCACGAACGGACATAGACGGTAAGGGGCGCAGACACAGGATCATGGGATATGTTTAATATACCTGTACAGACTTACAGGTGATGAGGGTCCAGAGATTCCTCTCTCTCAAGACTGCGGATGGTGCCGTGGCGCACCCAGAGTCAATCCGCCCTGCTTCGCGGGCGACCGGCCAGTGATCAGGGTGTGCGCGTGCTGTCCCAGAAGGAGAACCATGAAACGGATGTTGCTTCTGACCACGAGTGCCCTGTTCGTGTCATGCTCCAATGGCAGCGGTGACATTCAGGGCGTCCGATCGTTCCAACATGAGGGCGGCGATCACCAGGAAGGCCGAATTGCCTATGCGGCCCGTCCCCCGGCGGGCGGCGCACACCATCCCACATGGCAGAACTGTGGCGTCTATAACCAGCCTATTTATGACGAATATGCGGTGCACAGTCTGGAACATGGCGCCGTGTGGGTCTCGTATCAGCGGAATCTCCCCGCCACGCAGGTGGAAACACTCAAACAACTGGTGGACGGCCGCACGTCCACGCTGCTCTCCCCACACGACGCCCAAACCGCTCCAGTCATTATCACGGCATGGAACAAGCAACTCGCCGTCCAGGATGCGGGTGACCAGCGCCTGAAGCAGTTTTTAGAGAAGTACGAGCAAAGCAAAGAGGCGCCAGAACGAGGCGCCTCCTGCAGCGGGGCCTACAGCGGCACCGTCTGAACCCACCACGGGGGCACCACGATATGCCTTGGCCAAAACAATCATGGGCCGCCGGTGAGCATAGTGGAGCGCCCCTACACGCCGTGGTTCACAGTGTCTTCCTGACGCGTGCTCCAGCCATGACGGACCGTTCGGGTTTACCCAAGTTCACGCCACCTTTCTCCTCCTGCTGGAGGTCGGTCATGACCCCTAACTCCACCCTGGTCCCCGCCCCTCTTTGGAAGCGCCTGCTTCCACCAGTTCTTGCGGCCGCTCTCGCGCTTGTGCTGGGTGCCGCCCTGCTCAGCCCCTCCCGAAATGCCACCACCGGCGGACCCCTGATCGGGCAACCGGCCCCACCGTTCACCCTGATCAGCCTTGACAACACCTCTCTCAGTCTCGCGTCACTGAAAGGCCGTCCAGTCGTGCTGAACTTCTGGGCGTCCTGGTGCGTGCCATGCCGCGAGGAAGCTCCCCTCTTCCGCGAATTGACCGAGCGTCAAACAAATGCCTCAGGGCTCGCGGTCATCGGGATTCTCTTTCAGGAACCCGTAGAGCAAAATGCCCTTGATTTCATCCGGGAATTCGCGTTGGCCTATCCCAATCTCAGGGATCCTCAGGCCAGAACCGCCATCGATTACGGCGTGGCTGGAATTCCCGAAACAGTCTTTATCGACCGGCAAGGCGTGATTCAGTTCATTGACCGTGGTGGCCTGTCCAGAGAACGTCTGAGTAACGGGCTGGAGAAAATCGGAGTGCCCAGGCTGTGACTCAAAGCGCTCATAGGGCAAATACCTGCCAGATCAGCAAGAAACTCATGCCATTCAATCCTGACGGTGGCTTACGGTCGTCACGAGCGTGGTGCTTGATGATTTCGGAGCGCCGTCCCTTGGAGGAGAAATCATGTTTGACCTGTCCGGCCGTGTCATCGGCGTGCTGCCAATCATGAGCCAGGCGCGTCTCGCAGCGGGTAGGTCACTGAGGGGGCGCTTATTAGCGGAAGCGACTCGGGATTAACGCCTGGGATTCACCACGCCGCTCAGCGAGCGGGCTGGGGAGATGGCAGGGTCATGGCCCCACCGGGAGGGACAGGTAACCAAATTCTGCGGTGTAGGCTTCGCTGCGTGTTCTGACCTGTTGCCCGAGCGTCCCGAGGTCCTTTAGGCCTCGCCGGACGGGCACCCACCGCAGCGCGGTGGCGGCTCTGTACGCGTTCTCCCTGAGCTGGGCGCATCAGTGCCCCAGCCCATTCCCCGCACCCAGAACACGGAACCACGCCAAGGACGACCCCATGACCCCGACGTTTACACTCGCCTTTTTCGCCGGCCTTCTGTCGTGTCTCTCGCCTTGTGTGCTGCCCCTGCTCCCTTCCTATGTGGGGATTCTGGGTGGCTCACGCTCGCCGCTGTGGCGAGCGCTGGGATTTATCACGGGCTTTACCCTGGTGTTCCTCGCGCTGGGCGCGACGGCAAGCTCCCTGGGGGCTTGGCTCGCGCCCCACAAGGTGCTGCTGGGCCGCTTGGGCGGCGTGATGATGGTCGTCTTCGGGCTCTTTATGCTCGGTCTGATCCGCCCCCAGTTCCTTATGCGTGATTACCGCAGTGGACTGGGGCCAGGCCGGGCGTCTGGCCCCCTGGCCCTGGGTATGGCGTTCGGCTTTGGATGGAGTCCGTGTATCGGGCCTGTTCTTGGGAGCGTGCTGGCGCTCGCGGCCAGCAGCTCCAACCTGCCCACGGGCGTGGCGCTCCTGGGCGCTTACAGTCTCGGCCTGGCGGTACCATTTGTGCTAATCGCCGTGCTGTGGCAGCGGATAAACCTGCGCGCCCTGAATCGTCACAGTGTCACCCTGGAACGTCTCGGCGGCGTGGTGCTGATGACGATGGGCATGCTGATGGTGACCGGACAATTTACCCGCTTGGCCAGTCTGGCCATTCAGGTCATGCCTGCATGGCTGCAGGGTCGTCTCTGACCGTTATGTTCAGGCGGCGATCTGCCGCCTGCCATCGACTCTGATGGACCCGAACAACAGGAGATGGTGGCCGGTTCCATCCTTCAAGGCAAGGGTTATCTGGATGAGCCGGAAGACACTCCTTGAACCCAATGCAAATTACGGGAAGACGGGAAGCGACTGGTGGGCGGATGACCGTTCATGATGCAGCTCGTGCCGGTCTTCCCGCTGATCCCAGACAGAGACGGCGACCAGAATCAAGAGGGCTGTGAGGAGCCTGAACATGGCCTGTGGGTCACAGGCGTGGTTGCTGTGGCATCTGCGGCCGCGCCGGCCCCTGGTCTCATGCGGAATCGGCACTGGCCTGTTCACCCGCCTCCGCCGCTTCCGCCAGGATTTCGCGCCCACCATTGGCAGCGATGCCCGCCACCAGCACACCCAGAATCAGATCTGGCAGGTTGGAGTCCAACGACAGCACCAGTGCGCCGGACAACACGATCGCCAAATTCACGATGGAATCGTTGCTGGTGAAAATAGCGGACGCCTTGAAATTGACGTCCGCACCCTGGTGCCGCTTCAGCAGATGCAGGCAGATGAGATTGAGCGCCGCATTCACTGCCGCCATCGCCATCATCGCTGGGCCAATTGCTGCTTCGCCACCGAAGAATCGACGCAGAACTTCGACAAGCAGCAGAACCGACAGGCCAATCAGCAGCCAGCCAGACAAGCGAGCTGCCCGTACCTTGACGGCAGGTGAGCGGCCCACAGCGTAGAGGCTGACGCCGTACACCGACGCGTCAGCCAGATTATCGAGGGCTGCACCAATCACAGCGGTGGATGAAGCCCAGACGCCCACGGTTACACCCGCGAGGGACTGACCAAGATTGATCAAGAGGACCAGCCACAGAATCCGGCGGTCTGCACTCTGGCTCGCATCGAGGTTGTGGCCTTCATCGTCTTTGTCTTTGCTCATGGATCCTCCTCTCGTACTTTTGAGTGGCCGCCTGGAGCGCCACACGCCATGCTCGCGTCCGGCCAGCACTCGACAAGTTGCTCACTGACGCAGACCTCTGCAGTTGAAGTCTAGCGACTCCAGGCGTTCCACGACATCCACCAGGTTGAGCTGCGGCCGCCAGGCATCAGTTGATCTGCTCGCCCAAGGCCCACACCGCCGGGTACCGGCCACCCTATTTACGGGGCAGGGACGTCTGAGGCCGGTGGGGTGCGCTTGGTCCGGAGGCCCAGCAGCACGATCAGCGCGACCCCCGACACCACCCACACGTCCGCAAGATTGAAAATCGGAAAATTCCCCTGACCCATCAGCCGAGTGATGAACGAGAAGGTGTGAGACGACAGGGTGTCCACCACTTTTCCCAGACGCCAGCCGTCCAATGAGTTACTCAGGGCACCGCTGGCCACGAGCGTGAGGGCCACGCCCATCAGTGGAGGTACGGGACGGCGCACGAGATACACCAGTAGGCCGGTTCCCACCACAAGGCGTAGGGCGGCCAGCGGTAAGGCCGCGCCGGCGAATAGACTCCACGCGGCGCCTGTGTTGTACACCAGGCCCAGGCTCAGCACTCCCGGAATGAAATCCTGGAACTCACCCTCTGCGAAGGTCTGCACGGTCCAGAGTTTCAGCGCCTGATCCAGGAGGATGCACACGACTGCCCCGATCAGATAGGCGGGCCAGTACGTCCGGCGACCCACCAGCCTTACCGCCACAGCGCCCACCCCAGAATGGCGAGGCCCGCCAGAATGCGGTATACCGCAAACCCCCGGAAGTCGTGGCGTGAGACATACCGCAGCAGCCACCCGATGGCCAGCAGCGCCGTCACGAACGACACCCCGAGCCCCACCAGCAGCGGAACCACTTGCGTGCTGCCGAGCACGTCGCGCCCTTTCATCAGGGCGTACAGGGTGGCCAGGCCGAGAGTCGGAATCGAGAGATAGAAGGAAAAGGCGGTCGCAGTGGGCCGGTCAAGTCCAGTCAGCAGGCCGCCAATGATGCTCGATGCACTCCGGGACACGCCCGGCACCAGCGCGAGGCACTGGGCGCACCCAACGAGCAGCGCCTGACGAGGGCTCACCTGGGTCAGAACGGTGGTCTGAGCCGGAAAGGTTCGGCCTTCAATCACCCACAGCACGGCGCCACCCACGATCAGGGAGATGGCCACGGTCAGAGGTGAGAACAGATACCGCGTGATCACGTCACTGAACAGAAAACCCAACAATGCCGCAGGGAGAAAGGCCAGGGCAATGCTCAACCAGAGTCGGCGCACTTCAGGACGCTGTGGCAGCGCCTGAGCTTGACCGAGCAAATCCCGAGCGTAATACACGATCACGGCGAGCACGGCACCCAATTGAATGACAATCTCGAAGGTGCCGCCCGTGTCACGGACGTTCAGGAGATCAGCGGCGACGATGAGGTGGCCGGTGGAGGACACCGGCAGAAACTCGGTGATGCCCTCAACGAGGCCCAGGACGGCAGCATTCACAGTGTTGTTCAAGGGAAAAGATCCTTCATGAGGAAAGGGGGCGGCGTCAGGGGCACTTACATGGCCTGGGCGTGCTCCGTGACGTCCGCGATCAAGCGCGTAACGTGCGTGCCCGCCAGCTGGTAATAGGCGATGCGGCCCACCTTTTTGAAGGTCACCAGGCGCAGCGCGCGCAGGTGACGCAACTGGTGGCTCATCGTGGATTCGTTGATGCCAGCGATAACCGCCAGGTCACACACGCACAGTTCCTCGAGCGCGAGGGCCGAGAGAATGCGCAGACGCGTGGGGTCTGAGATGACCTTCGTCAGGGTGGTAATGCGCTCGATCAGCGCGTCGTTCGGCAGCTGCGCCTCCACCCGCGCCACCGCGTCCGGATGAACGCAGTGGATTTCGCAGTCGGCGGCGCGGTCGGCTTTCACGTCAGGCGTGGTGGTCATGCGTCATTGTCTCGCAGGGCGGCCTCCAGGAGCGGGCGCTGATCGTCAAAGGTGCCATAGAACGCCTGAGCACCAATTAAGGTGACTGGGGCAATTCGGACGTTCGCTTTCGCCTGCATTTCTGCCAGGGCAGCTGGATCGTCACGGACGTTTTTCTCGGTGTATGGAATCTTGCGTGCCGCCAGGAAGCGTTTGATCGCTTCACAGGACGCACACCCCGGTACGGTGTAGACGGTGACAGTCTTCAAGCCTTCTCCTTTCGCTCATGCAGCCGCACGCGCAGGCCCCCCTTCGGGCGCAGGGTCAAGGAGGGGTCTGGCGTCACCCGGTGCGGTTCAGGCACCTCCACGTGAAAACGCTGGGCAATCGTGGCCATCACCAGCGCCGCTTCCAGCAGGGCGAAGTTGTTCCCAATGCACAGGCGCGGCCCGCCACCGAACGGGAAGTACGCGTAACGGGGGAGCCCCGCCTCGAATTCAGGAGTCCAGCGCTCCGGCTGGAAAGCCAGCGGCTCTGGGTAGAACCCCGCATCCCGGTGCATGACCCACGGGCTGATCCCGACCTCTGCCCCCGCCGGGACCAGGACGTCATCGCAGTGCCAGTCCGCCTGCGGCTCGCGGGACAGCCACCAGACCGGTGGGTAGAGCCGCAGCACTTCTTTCACGATCTGGCCCGTGTAGGTCAGGTGCGGCAGGTCCTGCACCGTGGGGAGTCGGCCGCCCAGCACGTCGAGCACTTCCGCGTGCAGCTTCGCTTCCACCTCGGAGTGCTGACTCAGCAGAAAGAAGCTCCAGGTGAGCGCATTCGCCGTCGTTTCATGGCCCGCCAGGAACAGCGTGACCAGTTCGTCACGCAGTTGCGCGTCGGTCATCCCAGACCTGTCCTCGTCGCGGGCGTCCAGGAACATCGAGAGCAAGTCACCGTGATCGCGGCCTTCAGCGCGCCGTTCGGCCACGAGCGCGAGGATCAGCGTATCGAGTTCCTGCACGGCCTTACGCAGGCGCCCCTCACCCGGCACGGGCAAATGGACGGGCAGGCGCTCCATCAGGGCCCGCACGGCACTCGTCATCTGATGGGCGTACTCATCGAGCAGCGTGTTCACTGCACGGCTGACGTGCTGCGCGCGAGGATCACCGTGCAAATCGACGTCAAACACCGTCTGCGTGATGATCTCCATGGTGAGGTGCATCATCGCTTCACTCAGGTTCAGGTCCTGCTCGTCCTGCCAGCCCTGCAACTGACGGTCGGCGAAGCGCACCATGGTCTCGCCGTAAGACGCGATGCGGGCACGGTGAAAAGCTGGCTGGGCCAGGCGGCGCAGTAGAACCACAGGACAGCGTGGAGTGATGAGCAACGAGATCGGGAAGATGGAGTGGTATGCAGCCAACTCCCTCTTCCCGACGCACTGATGATACGCCCCGATGCCCGTATTGCCCGTCGCCCACCAGGGTGGGCGTTCATTCCCGTCGCGACGCTCGCTACCGCTGTCATCGCTGCCACACGACGTTCACCGCGACGCACGGCACACCGCTGCATCGACTCAAGACCGATCCGAACATCGTCCAACTGGTCCTGACCCTCCTCACCTTCGGTTGCCCCATCCCAGCAGTGGTCATGGCCTTCAAGATCGACGAGCGCACACTGGCGGACTGGGTGAGGAAAGCCGGTGAACACGCTGCGCGTGTTCACGAGCACCTTGTCTGTCAGGGCCAGTTGCATCTCGGGCAGGTGCAGGCGGACGAACTCTGGTGTCGGACCCAACGGGGCGTGCGGTGG
>CALPYF020000059.1 GCA_943327755.2 Deinococcus hopiensis KR-140 | reverse complement strand
CGGGAACGTCGCGTCGCACCTGATGGGCACCGACGCCTTCCAGGAGGCCGACATTACCGGGATCACCCTGCCCATCACGAAACACAATTACGTGGTGCGCGACGTGGAGGACCTGCCCCTCATCGTCGCCGAAGCGATCCGCATCGCCCGCTCGGGCCGCCCCGGCCCCGTGCTCGTGGACATCCCCAAGGACATCCAGCTGGCCGCCTTCCACGGTGAGATTCCCGCCCCGCACGCCCGCCCCGAGGCGCCCGCGCCCAGCCCCGAGAGCGTCGAGCGGGCTCTGGAGCTGCTGCGCGGCGCGCAGAAGCCCGTGATCATGGCGGGCGGCGGCAGCCTGAACGCCAGCGCCGAGATCACCGCGCTGGCCCGCGCCTGGGACATCCCCGTCATCACCACCCTGATGGGGCTGGGCGCGTTCCCCAGCAGCGATCCGCTGTGGCTGGGCATGCCCGGCATGCACGGCAGCGTCGCCGCGAACCGCGCGATCAGCGAGGCGGACGTCCTGCTGGGCATCGGCCTGCGCTTCGACGACCGTGTGACGGGCCGCGTCAGCGGCTTCGCGCCGAACGCCGCGATCATCCACGTGGAACTCGACGCGGCCGAGATCGGCAAGATCATCCGCACCCACGTCCCCGTGCGCGGCGACGCCCGGCAGGCCGCCCAGCTCCTCGCCGAGGGCGCCCAGCCCACCCCGAGCCCCGAGTGGAAAGCGCAGATCGAGGACTGGAAGAGCCGCACCGTCACGCCCGAAACGTACGGCGCCGGGTACGCCGTGAAGGCCGTCGTGGACCGCCTGCGCCCCGACGACATCCTGAGTTCCGACGTGGGGCAGCACCAGATGCTCGCCGCGCAGCTCGCCCGCTTCGAGAAGCCCCGCCGCTGGATCAACTCCGGTGGGCTGGGCACCATGGGCTTCGGCCTGCCCGCCGCGATCGGTGCGGGCATGGCCGAGCCCGGCGTGCGCTCGGTCGTCATCGCCGGGGACGGCGGGTTCCAGATGACCGCGCAGGAACTCGCCACGCTGAAGATGTACGACGTCCGCAACGTCAAGATCTGCATCATCAACAACTCGTTCCTGGGCATGGTCCGCCAGTGGCAGGAACTCTTCCACGAGAAACGCTACTCAGAGGTCTGGCTGGGTGACAGCAACCCCGACTTCATCAAGCTCGCGGGCGCCTACGACGTGCCCGGCTACCGCGCCACCACCGCCGAGGAACTCCCCGCCGCGATCGACGCGTGGCTGAGCGACCCCAAGAGCGCGCTGCTGGAAGTCGTCGTGCCGCACGAACACGGCGTGTTCCCCATGGTCCCCGCCGGGGCCGCGCTGTACGAGATGATCGAGACCGAACCCGCCAAGAGCCCCGACCTGTCCGCGCAGATGCAGGACGCCGCCGAGGAGGCCAGCGAAGCATGACCGAAGTCCGAGACCACCTGCTGTCCATCCTGGTGCGCGACGAACCCCGCGTCCTGACCCGCATCACCGCCCTGTTCGGCCGCCGCGGCTACAACATCCGCAGCCTCTCGGTCGGCAGCACCGAACACCCCGGCGTGTCCCGCATGACCATCGTCGTCAGCGGCGACCGCGGCGTGGTCGAACAGGCCATCCGCCAGCTGGAGAAACTGCACGACGTGGTCAAGATCATCGATCACAGCCTCGAGAAATACGTGGACCGCGAACTGGTCCTCGTGAAGGTCGCCATCACCCCCGAGAGCCGCGTGGAGGTCCGCCAGATCGCCGAGGACTTCCGAAGCCGCATCGTGGACGTCGGCCGCCACGCCCTCACCTTCGAAGTGACCGGCGACGAAGGCAAGATCACCGCCTTCATCGAGCAGATGCGGCCCTTCGGCATCCTGGAAACCATGCGCACCGGCCGCATCGCCCTGACCCGAGGCAGCAACGCCGACATCCCCACGCACGTCTACCACGAGGGCGAAACGCAGGCCCTGCAACCCACCCTGGAAGTTCAGCCGCGCGAGGAACGCGCCCGCCACGTCCCCAATCTGTTCTAGGTCGACAGTTGAAAGTTGAGAGTCGAAAGAAAACCGATCAACCCTCAACTTTCGACCATCGACCTCCCTGAACCCGCCTAGTCCGCCCAGTCCCTCAAATCACGTTCTGTAGGAGAATCCCGAACATGGCTGCAAAAATGTACTACGACCGAGACGTCAGCACCGCCCCCATCGAGAACAAGCTGATCGCCATCATCGGCTACGGCAGCCAGGCGCACGCCCACGCCCAGAACCTGCGTGACAGCGGCTTCAACGTCGTCGTCGGCCTGCGTGATGGCAGCGCCAGCCGCGCCAAGGCCGAGCAGGCCGGACTGCGCGTCGCCAGCATCGAGGACGCCACCAAGGAAGCCGACGTGATCATGCTCCTGATCCCCGACGAGCAGCAGCCCAAGGTGTACGAGCAGAGCATCGCCCCGCACCTCAGCGCCGGGAAGGCCCTGGCGTTCGGGCACGGCTTCAACGTCCACTTCGGCCGCATCACGCCCCCCGCCGACGTGGACGTGTTCCTCGTGGCGCCCAAAGGCCCCGGCCACATGCTGCGCCGCGTTTACGCCGACGGTGCGGGCATGCCCGGCATCTTCGCCGTGCAGCAGGACGCCACCGGCAAGGCGCGCGACATCGCCCTGGCGTACGCGAACGGCATCGGCTGCACCCGCGCCGGCGTGCTGGAAACGACCTTCAAGGAAGAGACCGAAACCGACCTGTTCGGCGAGCAGAGCGTCCTGTGCGGCGGCGTCACCCACCTGATCCAGGCGGGCTTCGAGACCCTCGTGGAAGCCGGGTACCAGCCCGAGATCGCGTACTTCGAGACCCTGCACGAGGTCAAGCTGATTGTCGACCTGATCTACGAGAAGGGCTTCGAGGGCATGCGTCACAGCATCAGCAACACCGCCGAGTTCGGAGACTATGTCACCGGCCCACGCGTCGTGACCGCCGAGACGAAAGCCGAGATGGGCCGCGTCCTGAGCGACATCCAGACCGGCAAGTTCGCCGAGCGCTTCATCGCCGACGCCGAGGCCGGGTTCCCCTTCATGGAGGAGCAGCGCGGCAAGATGCGCGACCACACCCTGGAAGTCGTGGGCAAGGAACTGCGCGACAAGATGCCCTTCATCAACAAGAAGGCGCTGGAAGTCTAACCGCAGGGTACGGAAAGGAGGCCGGGAGCAGCGCTGCTCACTGGCCTCCGCTGTTCATGAAGGTGCCGGCCCATCCCGGATCTGCAGGGGATGGGCCGGCACTGGCTGGAAACGGGACGCCCGCTCAGCTCGCGGGGGTCTTGCGGCTGCGGGTGGTCTTCGCGGGGGCGGGCGCAGGCGCCGCTGCGGCGAGTTCCGGCACGATAGCCGAGAGGTCCTCGTGCGTGATCGGGCGTTCCTGCGCGCCGAAGCCGGTCGCGGCCAGCGCCCCGGCAGCGTTCGCAGCGCGCGCGGCCCCGCCGATGCCCGCCCCGGCCAGGATGGCGTGCGCGAACACGGCCGTGAAGGTGTCCCCGGCGCCCGTGGAATCCACGACCTTCCCGGCGGGCCGGTAGGCGTCCACGAGTTCAGTGTCGTCGGGCGTCCAAGTGATCGAACCCATCTTACCGACCTTCACGACGACCCGCTGCGCGCCGGCCTTGCCCAGCTGAGCCAGCGCCGCGCTGATCGAACTGGTGCCGGTCAGCGCCTGCAGTTCGTGCTGGTTGAGCATCAGGTAGTCGGCGCCCACCACGTCGTTCAGCAGGGAGGTGCCGGCCTTGTTCACCGCGCCGGTCCCCAGGTCGATGAACACCGGGACCGGGGTCTTCGCGCCGCGCGCCGCCTCAATGGCCGCGAGGCTGTATTCGCGCTGCGGTCCCTCGGTCAGGGCGTACGCGTTGATGATCAACGCGTCGGCGCCCTCGACCTCCTTCTTCTTGAATCCGGCGGGGTCGAGCTGGCGGTTGGCGGCCCCGTCGCTGATCATGGCGCGCTCGCCGTCGCGGGTCTGCATGACCGTGATGGTGCTCGTGATGAGCGCCGCGTCGCGCTGGATGGCGGCCTCGCTGACGCCGCTCTCGCGCACGCGGCTCAGGGCGTACTCCGCGAACGGGTCGTCCCCGACGCGCGCGGCGAGAGTCACGGCGTGCCCCAGGCGGGCCAGGGTGACGCTCATGGTGCCGCCGGCCCCGCCGGGTTTCATGCTGGCCTGCTGCGGCGTGACTTCCTCGCCGGGTTCCGGCAGGCGTTCGAGATGGTAGAGGTGATCGACGGTCACGTCACCGATGATGTAGAACTTCACAGAGACTTCCTCCGGGGTGCCGGTCGCGGCGGCCCTGAATGTTGACTGGGGGTGATCCTTGCTGCGGTCACCGTATCACGCCCAGTTTGACGGCCATGTCACGCAGGTCACCCAGACTGACGTCCTCGGCGCGGACGTCCGCGCGCAGCCCGACCGCCTCCAGCGCGGCGTCAATCGCCTCGCCGTCCATGCCGGTCAGGCGCAGGTTGTTGCGCAGTGTCTTGCGGCGGTGGTGCAGCGCGGTCTCCACGAACGACAGGAATTCCTGCTCGGGGGCGGGGCGGCTGCGGTCGAAGTCCAGGCGGATCACGGCGCTCGTCACGTCCGGCGCAGGCAGGAACGCGCCCTTGGGCACGTCGCGGACGTGCTGCACGCTGCCGTACAGCGCGGCGATGGCACTCAGGAAGCCGTAGTTCTCCTCGCCGGGCCGCGAGGCGAGGCGCTGCCCGACCTCCTTCTGCACGAGCACCGTCGCGGACACGATCCCCGGCGCGCGCATGAAGCGCGACAGCAGCAGGCCCGTGATGTAGTACGGCAGATTCGCGATGACCCGCGTGCCCTCGGGCAGCGTGGCGTAGTCGAAGTCCAGCGCGTCGCCCCACACGACCTGCACGTCCAGGCCGTCCAGCGTCTCGGCCAGCACGGGCCGCAGCCGCTCGTCCTTTTCCAGGGTCGTGACCTGCGCGCCCCTGGAGGCGATCTCGCGCGTCAGGACGCCCAGGCCTGGGCCGATCTCCAGCACGGGCACGCCGGGCGCGGCGCCGCCCGCCTCGGCAATGGCGCGCAGGATGTTCCCGTCGATCAGGAAGTTCTGCCCGAGGCTCTTGGTGGGCTTCAGGCCGTGCCGGTCGAGCAGGTCCCGCACGCGCGCCGGGGAGTACAGCGGCGCGGCGCTCAGGTCCCGGTCCTCGTGGTCGGGCCCGCGCCGGTCGGAGGTGCGGCGGTCGGACGGTCGGCGGTCGGCGGTGCGGGCGGGTCTGCGGGAGTCTCTGGGCATGCGGGGACGGCCCTCCGGGGCCAGGAAGTGAGGGGGAACGTGTGGGCGGGACAACGGTGAGCGCCGCTGTGGGCGCGCCGGGAACACGTCAGTATACTCACGGGGTGAGTTTCCGTTCCGGGCTGTTCCCCTGCCGCCGCTCCCTCCGGGGTCAGCCGTGACCGCTGACGCGCCGCCCTCCCCACCGGTGACTCCACCCGCCGATCTGACCGACCTGATCCGCGCCGGGGAATGGCGCCGCGCCGCCGCGACCGCCAACGTGCTGGGCGAGAGTGCCGATCTGATCGACGTCCTGCAGACGCTGCGGGTGATGCAGGACGAGATCCGCGCCCGGCGCTACGCAGGGGCCCGCCACCAGCTGGCCACCTATCAGGAGGCAGCCGCGGACCTTCAGCATCCGCTGGCCGGGGAACTGCGCCTGTACGTCCACCCGGAGGCCGTGCTCGAAGCCCTGAACGCCCTGGAGGCCGCGCAGCGGGAGACGGACGCACCTGCGCTGGCGCAGCGGCTCGCGGGCGCCCTGGCCCAGCCCCTGACCCGGGCCGAGGCGCTGAACGCGCAGGGCGTCCTGTTCGCCATGCTGGGCGAGGAGACGCAGGCGCGCGCGGCCCTGGACGCGGCGCGGGCCGCCGACCCCGGGCATTACCGCGCCCTGACGAACCTGGGGAATCTCGACCTGGAGGCCGGGCGGTTCGCGCAGGCCGAGACCATCTACCGGGACGTGATCCGCCTGGCGCCCGAGTACGACGGCGGGCACCACAACCTGGGCGTGGCGGTCCGCCGCCAGGGCCGCGTGGCCGAGGGCGTGCGGTACATCCGGCAGGGGCAGCGGCTGGCGATGAAACGTTCCCGCGACGACACCCAGGCCGAGGTGAAGGAGCAGTTCCGCCGCAACCCGAACCTGAAGTACCTGCGGCTGGCCGTGCTGGCCGTTCTGGCGCTGATCATCTTCCTGGCGCTGCGCGGCGCGGGCAGCTGAGCCGGGGTCCGGAGGTTCGCGTGCCGATCCGCCACGACCGCGTGATTCTGGACCCGGCGGGTGTCTGCGCCCTGGACGTCCGGCTGGAACGGGCGGGCCTGCTCGACTTGGCCATGGAGGACGCCGGGCGCGCCGTGGCGGACGAGGTCGCGCGCCGCTGGCCGACCGGACCGGTGCTGCTGCTCGCCGGAGGGGGTGCCAACGGCGGGGACGCGTTCGTCGCGGCCCGGCACCTGCTCGCCCTGGGGCGGGAGGCGCGTGTCCTGGCGCGGCCCTCGGCGCACCCGCTCACCCGCCTGAACCGCCGGCGCTGGCAGGCGGTGGGGGGGCAGACCCGGCCCCTGTCGCCCGCCGCGCTGACCCGGCAGGCCGGCAGCGCCACCGTGGCCGTGGATGGCCTGCTGGGCACCGGTTTCCGTCCGCCCCTGCGACCCGCGCTGGCTGAGGTGGTGGCGGCCCTGAACGCGGCCCGGGCGCGCGGGGTGCCCGTGCTGGCCGTTGATCTGCCCAGCGGGCTAGACGCCACACGGGCAGACGTCCCCGGGGCTGACGGCCCGCAGCCCAGCGTGCAGGCGGACGTGACCGTCACCCTGACGGCCCTGAAGCCCGCGCTGCTGTTCGGCGAGGCGGCCGCGCGCAGCGGCGAGGTCGTGCTCGCGCCGCTGCGCGTCCCGCCCGCCTGGGTGACGGACGTGCAGGTGGCCGACCGCCCGGACGACGCCACCCTCGCGGCGTTGCTGCCGGTCCGGACTGCGGCCGCCCACAAGGGCACGGCCGGCCGGGTGTGGATCGTCGGCGGGCATCCCGGAATGGTCGGCGCCCCCGCACTGGCCGGACTGGGAGCCCTGCGCGCCGGGGCCGGACTGGTCACGCTGCACTCGGCGGCGGACGTGCCGCTCGTCACGCCGGAACTCATGGCGCAGCGGCACCCCGACCTCGCGGCGTTCCTGCACGGCGCTGCCGCCGGTCGGCGCCCGGACGCCGCCGCGCTGGGGATGGGCCTGGGCCCGGCCGCCGCCGCGCTGGCCCGCATCGTGCTGGACTGGCAGATCCCCACCGTGCTGGATGCCGACGCCCTCCAGCCCGAGCTGGCCGGTCAGGGGCACGCCGGGTGCATCTGGACGCCGCATCCGGGCGAGGCGGCCCGGCTGCTCGGCTGCCCGGCCGCCCAGGTGACCCGCGATCCGCTCGAAGCGGCCCGGACCCTTCAGGATCGGCTGGGTGGCGTGGTCGTCCTCAAGGGCGGTCCCAGCGTCGTGGCGCGGGACGGAGAGCTGAGCGTGTCCCGGGGCGGACATCCGGGCATGGCGAGCGCTGGCATGGGTGACACGCTCAGCGGCGTGCTGGCCGCGCTGCTCGGGCAGGGCCTGACGCCCTGGGACGCGGCGCGCGCAGGCGTGCGCCTGCACGCCCGCGCGGGAGAGATCGCGGCGCGGCGCTTCGGGTACGGGCTGGGCGCCACGGACGTCTCACACGAACTGGGCGCCGCCTGGGACGACCTGCGCGGGGCCGGTAAGGTGCCCCTGCCGGGTGTATGCGCCGGCCCGGCGTTCACCTGACCGGGAGGTGATAGCGTGCCGTCATCCATGCAAGGTCTGCTCAGCGATGTGCCCCTGATGGGCGTCCTGGAACTCATCCACACCACCCGGCAGACGGGCGTCCTCGACGTTCAGTCCGACGTGCCGTTCACGGTCGCGTTCATGAACGGCGAGATCATCTCTGGCGGCATCCTGGACTGGATGGGCAGCGAGGCCATTCATGCCAGTCCGATCCTGGCCGAATCCGGCACGTTCCGCTTCGAACAGCGCGGCGTGACCGGCGCGCCCCTGGCACCCTACGGGCACTTCTCGACCGACTGGGCCCGCATCAGTGACGAGTGGGATCTGGTGTGCGCCGTGATCGGCAGTCCCAGTCAGGTGTTCCAGGGCCGCGTGCCGCTCTTCGACAGTGAGCAGGGCCGCTCCATCCGCGCGGTGGCCCGCGAGGTGGAACTGCCGCTGTTCGAGGTCGCGCAGACCGCCGCTCAGGCCGTGCGGGACGGGAAACTCACGCCGATGGGCCGCTTCGAGTGGGCGCGGCTGAAACTCCAGCCGGCCGGGCACCGCGCCGCCCTGCACCCGGTCGCGCGCCTGCTGGACGGCAACCGCACGCTGGGGGACGCGGTCGAAGCCGGAACCAGCGTGCAGGACGCGCGGGACTACCTGCTGGGCGAGCTGAGGCTGGGCCTGCGCTTCCCCGGCAGCGGCTGGGTGCTGCGGGACCTGGTGTGGGAACACCGGCACCTGCCCCCGGCCTGAGCCGCCCCACCTGACGGCGCAGACCTGCCCCCACCTGACCCTGCGGCCAGAGGGGAGGTGGGCCCGGTGCCGTAGAATGCGCGGCATGCTGTTTCTCTCGGCCTTGCTGCTGCTCGTGGCGTTCCTGACGGGCAGCGCGCCACTCGGGCACGCCGTCCTGTCCCGCGCGGGCGTGAACGTCCGCGTCAACAACCCGCACAACCTGGGCGTGGAGAACGTCCTGTACCGCGTCGGCCCGCAGCTAGCCACACTCACCGCCCTGCTGGACGCCGCCAAGGGCTTCCTGGCAGTACTGATGGCCGCCAGCCTGGGCCAGCCGGAGGTGGCAGTGATGGCCGCGCTCGCCGCGTACCTGGGGCACCTGAACCCGCCGCGCGCGCTGTACGGGGACACGCCGCCTCGCGGCCGGGGCAACCTCGTCCTGCTGGGTGTGCTGGCCGGACTGGCCGTCACGGGCGCGCTGCCGCTGTGGGCCTGCGCGCTGCCCGTGCTGGTGTACGCCGCCGTGGCCGGATTCTTCGGGTTCGTGAGCGCCGCGACCCTGGCGGGCCTGCTGACCTTCACGCTGGCGGTGGCCACCCTGCCGCTGGGCCCGGCCGCGAAACTCGCGGCGCTGGGCCTGCTTGTCGCCGCGGCGTGGCGCTTCAAGGAAAACGTCGGGCGGATGCTCGACGGCACCGAACCGCGCCTGGGCGAGGCCGTGCCCCTGGCCGGGCGGCGCAGTGACGAGGTCGTCGCGGCGTTCATGATCCACCCCATGAACCTGGAGAACTTCTGGAGTGCGCGGCGCTTCGCGTGGCTGCGGCCCCTGGTGGAAAAGGGCGTCGTCAGCGAGCGCAGCGTGCGCCAGATGGCCGACAGCCTGCGCCCCATGAAGATCGGGGAACTGCACGGCATCCGCACCGTGGACGGCAAGAGCATCCGCTGCTACCTGCTGTCCAGCCCGCTGCTGCCCGACGTGTTCCGCGACAACCCGGACCTCGCCACCCGCCGCGCCATCGAGGGCGCGCGCCTCGCGCAGGAACTCGGCGCGGAGGTCTTCGGCCTGGGCGCGTTCTGGAGTGTCGTGGGCAATAAGGGCATTGATGTGCAGGCCGCCGTGCCGGAACTGACCATCACGAACGGCGGGGCGTACACCTCCGGCACTATCAAGGCCGCCATTCCCGGCATCCTGGAGCACTTCGCCGCCGAGGGCCGCGACCTCAAGCACGCGACCGCCGCCGTGGTCGGCGCGAACGGCGTGGTGGCCTTCGGCATCGCGCGGACCATCGCGCCGCAGGTGGCGAAACTGATCATGATCGGCCGTGACGCCGAGCGACTCGAACGCACCGCCGGCACCCTGCGCCGCGCCGCGAAGGACACCGAAATCGTCGCCACCACCAGCTACGACACCCTGAAGGACGCCGACCTGATCTTCACGGCCACCAGCGACCCGAACCCCGTGATCTTCCCGCAGCACGTCAAGCCCGGCGCGTGGATCTTCGACGAGGGCCGCCCCGCCGACGTGGACGAGAGCGTGCAGGCCATTCCCGGCGTGCGTGTCATCCCCGGCGGCGTTGTGCGGCCCCCCGGCGGCATGACGAGCAACATCGACCTGCAGTTCGGCGAGGGGCAGGTGCCCGCCTGCCTCGCCGAGACGCTGATCATCGCCGCGACTGGTGAGCACCACCGCAAGAGCCTCGGTCAGCAGACCCTCACGGAGAACATCAACTTCTTCGTCGAGCAGGCCGAGAAACTGGGCTTCCAGGTCGTGGACTGACCCCCCGTCAACGGATTTAGAGGGGCGCGCGGTGACGACGCCCCTCTATTTGCTCTGGGCCGGGTCTCTCAAGGGTCTGTTCAGGTCTCTCATGCAGATGCGCTGGTGGACACGGCGTGCGGGCACTAGCCTGCCGGGCAGATGCGCGCCATCCTCCTGCTCCTTGCCCTGCTGCTGTCCGCCGGGGCGCACGCCGCGCGCCTCCCGCTGTTCCTCGGCCCGGCCGCGCCGCCTGTCACGCCCGCCCCGCAGGTGTGCGCCCCGCCGGACGCCCCGCTGGAGCGGGTGCTGTGGACCCTGGACCGCACCCGGGGTGGCCCGGACCTGAGCTGCGGGAATGAGGTGCTGGGCTTCGTCCGCACGCCCCGCGACCTGGACAGTCCGCAGGACGCCTATGAGGTGCTGGCCGACGAGATGCAGGGCGCGCGCGCCGAGGTGCTGCTGACCAGCATGGAATGGGAGAGCGACCCCGGGCGGCCCGGCGCCGTGTTCGTGCAGGCGGCCCGCGACCTGTACCGCCGCGTGCAGGCCGACCCCGGCGCGTACCCGCAGGGCATGACGGTCCGCGTGCTGCTGGGCAACTACCCGCAGCTGACCGACCCGGCGGGCACCGCCCAGGTGCTGGGCCTTGCCCGCGCGCTGCGGGAGGCGGGCGTGCCCCTGCGGGACGCCCGCGTGGGCTGGACGGTCACACTGCTGAACTACGCGTACCTGCCGCACAGTCACGTGAAACTGCACGTGATCGACGGCCAGGACCTGACCGTCAGCGGCTACAACTTCACCGGGTGGCACCTGCCACTGGGTGAGCCCGGGGGGCTGGCCCTGCACGACACGGGGCTGCGGGTGCGCGGTCCGGCCGCGCAGGAGGGCGTGGCGGTCTTCGACGACCTGTGGCGGCACAGCGACGAGCTGCGCTGCCCCGACGACGTATCCGCCGGGGACGTGGCGGCGCGCTGCGCCCTGGTCGCCTCGCAGCCCCCCTCACACCCGGCCGCGGCGGCCCGCGCGGTCACGGCCGGCCCGGACCGGGCCTTCATGCTGTACCGCCGCACCGCCGGGGAGGACTTCGCGGACCGCGCGCACCTCGCCCTGATCGGCGCGGCGCGCCAGAGCATCGACCTGATGCAGGCAGATTTCAGCCCGGGTCTGGACTGCTGGTTCGGCTACCTAAACCCTGACCCCTGCACCCTGGACCGGCTACCGGTGTACTTCCCGGCCCTGCTGTCGGCCATGGAGCGCGGCGTGCACGTGCGGCTGCTGGTCGTGGATTACGGCTTCGGGAAACCGGCCAACCGCACGGGCGTGGCCCTGATGCGCCGCGAACTGCGCCGCCGTGGCCTGGAGGACCGCTTCGAGGCGCACTACAGCACGTTCAGGATGCACAGCAAGGTCATGACCGTGGATCACGCGCTGGTCGTGGCGGGCAGCATGAACTTCCATTTCAGCGCGTGGGGCAGCGCCGGACTGGCCGAGGCGGCCCTGGCGACCGGAAACGCGGCCGCCTTGGCGGCGCAGGAGCGCAGTTTCGAGCAGGCCTGGACGACCAGCAGCGTTCCGGTGCCGCCCGAGCCCTGGCTGGCACGGATCACCCGCGACGCCCCCTGAACCCCGGGCTGCGGTGAGGGCGGCCGCTGGACGCGAACACGTGCTCAGTAGGCGGCGTGGCGCCCTACCCGACCGTCCCACCGGCTCGGAATGATGGGCCGTTCGGGGGTGGTGGGGGCGCTGGCGGGGGCGCCGGGGCGTGCCAGGACGGCGGCATACGCCCCGATGATGTCCCCCTGAGCGTGCAGGATGAACGTATGGCGCGGCGTGCAGCGCACGTGGGCCAGGGCGTGCTGGACACTGGGCGCGGCGACGAGGTCCGCCCGGACCGCGTCGGGGGTGCAGGCGGGCGTGGTCGTGCCCAGGGCCTGGGTCAGGTAGGGGTGGCACTGGCCGACCAGGATGATCTGGTAGCCGTCCCGGGCGGCAAGGCTGACGAGTTTGACCTGCATGGTGGGGGAGAGGTGGGCGGCGCGACAGACGAGAACTGACTGGGAGACGTTGAAGGGATGCACGAAGGCAGCGACTGTCATGGGCTGATCCCCAGTGTAGGGAGGTTCTCATGAAGCTGCCGATAAGGTTTTTCACGTCTGAGGGGGGGCATTCCCCCCCAGTGACGTACAGACCGACTTGACGAGCAGACCGGCGCCTGATACCCGCCGTGTTGATCGGATCAGTCCGGCACGCGCGCACGTTCCACGGCTGGGCCGCGTTCTAGACTGGGCGCATGATCGAGCGGATTCATCTGGCCAAACCCCGCGGCTTTTGCGCGGGGGTCGTGATGGCCATTCAGGCGGTCGAGAAGGCCGCGCGGACCGAGGAGAAACCGGTGACGGTGTACCACTCCATCGTGCACAACCACACGGTCGTGGACCGGCTGGAGTCCGGGTACGGCGTGCATTTCGTGGAGGATCTGGACAGCGTGGACGCCCTGCCGCAGGGCGGGGAGACCGTGGTGTTCAGCGCGCACGGCATCAGTCCCGCCGTGCGTGAGCGGGCGCGGGCGCTGGGTCTGGCGACCATCGACGCGACCTGCCCGCTCGTGACGAAGGTGCACACCGAGGCGAAGAAGTACGCCCGTGAGGGCTACACGATCCTGCTGATCGGCGACAGCGCCCGGCATCAGGAGGTCATCGGCACGCGCGGCGAGGCGCCAGACTCGACCATCGTGGTGGGCGTGCTCGGCAAGAGCGGCGAGGGACTGGCCGATCCGCACACGGTGCAGGTGCCGGACCCCGAGCGGCTGGTGGTGCTGACGCAGACGACCCTCAGCGTGGACGACACCCGGCGGACCGTCGAGATCCTCAAGGGGCGCTTCCCGGCGCTGGTGGTGCCGCCCAGCGAGGACCTGTGCTACGCCACGAAGAACCGCCAGGACGCCGTGAAGGCCATCGCGCCGCACGTGGACCTGTTCCTGGTGCTGACGAGCACGCACAGCAGCAACGGCATGAGGTTGCTGGAACTCGCGGAGGCCGAGTGCGGCCGTTCGGTGCGGCTGGAGACGGCAGCGGACCTCGCGGGCGTGAACTTCACGGGCGTGCGCTCGGTGGGGATCACGAGTGCGGCGAGCACGCCAGACGATCTGGTGCAGGAGGTCGTGGCGCACTTCCGCGCGCTGAACCCGGCCCTGGAGGTCCTTGAGGAGGGCGAGTGGGAGAACATCGAGTTCCGCGAGCCGAGGAAGATCCTCCCCACCCAGGCGCTGCCGCGCACCATGCAGTAGGTGCCGGGCGACCTTCCGGGCGTGGTGGCGCTGCTGCTTCGCCTGCTGCTGGCGTGGCAGGTCGTGTGGGGCCTGGTGGCCTTCGTGGCGATGTGGCGCGACAAGGGCCTGGCATCCGAGGCGGGCCGCACGCGCATTCCCGAGCGGCAGCTGCATGCGCTGGAGGCGCGGGGCGGCTGGCTGGGCTCGTGGCTGGCGCAGGGTGTGTTCCGGCACAAGACCCGCAAGGTCGCGTACCAGCGGGTGTTCCGGCGGATCGCGCTGTCGTGGGCGCTGGCCGATGTGCTGATCGTGGCGGGCCTGATCCTGCTCCCGGTCATTTTCAATTGATAAGAGTTTGACCCGTCTTCCTGTCATGCGCTAGGATGCCGGGCATGATTGTTGTGAAGGTCGGCGGAAGCGCCGGAATCGACTACGACGCCGTCTGCGCCGACATCGCCGCCCGCTGGAAGAACGGGGAACGCCTGATCCTCGTCCACGGCGGAAGCGGCGAGACCAACCGCGTCGCCGAGGCCCTCGGGCACCCCCCGAAGTTCGTCACCAGCCCCAGCGGCTACACCTCCCGCTTCACGGACCGCCACACCCTGGAAATCTTCGAGATGGTCTACTGCGGTAAGATGAACAAGGGCATCGTCGAACGCCTCCAGCGGCTCGGCGTGAACGCCGTCGGCCTCAGCGGCCTCGACGGACGCATCTTCGAGGGCAGACACAAGGACTCCGTCCGCGCCGTCGAGAACGGCAAGGTCAAGGTCCTGCGCGGCGACCACACCGGCACCGTCGAACGCGTGAACACGCACCTGATCGACCTGCTGCTCGCCGGGGGGTACCTGCCGGTCCTCACGCCGCCCGCCAGTTCCTACGACGGCGTGGCGATCAACGTGGACGGCGACCGCGCCGCCGCCGCGCTGGCCGTCGCGCTGAAGGCCGACGCGCTGCTGCTGCTGTCCAACGTGCCGGGCCTGCTGCGCGCCTACCCCGATGAGAGCAGCCTGATCCGCGAGATCCCCGCCGCTGACGTCGAGAACTACCTGGAGTTCGCGCAGGACCGCATGAAGAAGAAGGTCCTCGGCGCAGCGGAAGCCGTGCAGGGGGGCGTGAAGCGCGTCATTTTCGGCGACGCCCGCTACGGCCAGCCGGTCAGCGCCGCGCTCGGCGGCCAGGGCACCGTCGTCTCCTGACCCTCACCGGGCAGGGAAGGGCCGCGTGCGCTATGCTGACCCGCTCATGCTGTCGCCCGCAGACCTCCTCACCTTCCTGAACGAACGCGGCGGCCGCGAATACCGCGTGCAGGCCCTGCTCCACACCGGGCGGGGCCGCAAGGCCGCCGTGCGTGAACTCGGCGAGTACTCGCTCACCGCGCGTGGCGAGACCGTGCAGGCCACCGGCCCCAGCGGTCAGACCCGCGACCTCACGCACGCGGATTTCCTCAGCGTGTTCGGCAGCTACACCTTCGGGCCCGCGCAGCCCACCGGGCGAATGACCGACCTCGGCCCGCTGTTCAGCTGACCCGGCCAGCCTCCCGGTAGTGGTCACGGGCGCGCGGTAGGCTGCGTCCGTGACCTTCCAGCCTGAATACCCGAGTGTCCGCCGCCCCGTGTACGCCCGGCGCGGCATGGTCGCCACCAGCCAGCCCCTCGCCGCGCAGGCGGGCCTGAGCGTGTTGCAGCAGGGCGGGAACGCCGTGGACGCCGCGATCGCCACGGCGGCCGCGCTGACGGTCGTGGAACCCACCAGCAACGGCATCGGCGGGGACCTGTTCGCACTCGTGTGGGCGGGTGGGGAACTGCACGGCCTGAACGCCAGCGGCGCCGCGCCCGCCGCCCTGAGCCTGGACGCGCTGCGTGAACGCCACGCGGGCGAGATGCCCCGTCACGGCTGGACGCCCGTCACGGTGCCCGGCGCGGTGCGCGGCTGGGCCGACCTGCACGCCCGCTTCGGACGGCTGGACTTCGCGCAGGTGCTCGCCCCGGCCATCTCGTACGCACGGGACGGTTACCCGCTGTCCCCGGTGCTCGCCGCGAACTGGGCGCGGGCGACCGGCATCTACCGCCGCCTGAACCTGCCCGAGATGGCCGAGTGGTTCCGCACCTTCGCGCCGGACGGCTTCACGCCCGCGCCGGGCGCGCTGTGGCGAAGCGAGGGCCACGCCCGCACCCTGGAGCAGATCGCCGCGACGCACGGCGAAGCGTTCTACTCCGGTGAGCTGGCCGGGCAGATCGACGCGCACGCCCGCGCGCAGGGTGGCCTGCTGACCGGCGCGGACCTCGCCGGGCACGCCAGCGAGTGGGTGACGCCCATCCATACCGATCTGCACGGGCACCGCGTGTACGAGATTCCGCCGAACGGGCAGGGCATCGCCGCGCTGATCGCCCTGAACGTCCTGCGGGGCGTGCCGCTCCCCGAGCGCCGCGACGATCCCCGGGGCCTGCACCTGCAGATCGAGGCGATGAAACGCGGTTTCCACGACGCGCACGCCTTCGTGGCCGATCCGCGGCACACCCCGGTGGACGTCGCGCACCTGCTGTCCAGCGCGAACGCCGACGCGCACCGCGCCCACCTGGGAGATGCAGCGCACGACCCCCGCACCCGCGCGCCCAGCACCGGCGGCACCGTGTACCTCGCCACGGCCGACGAGGAGGGGCAGATGGTCAGCCTGATCCAGAGCAACTACATGGGCTTCGGCAGCGGCGTGGTCGTGCCCGGCACCGGCATCGCCCTGCACAACCGCGGGCACAACTTCCACACCGACCCCGCCCACCCCAACGCCCTGGCACCCGGCAAACGCCCGTACCACACCATCATCCCCGGCTTCCTGGGCCGCGCGGACGGCACCCCGGTCGGGCCGTTCGGCGTGATGGGCGGCTTCATGCAGCCGCAGGGGCACCTGCAGGTCGTGCTGAACACCGCCCTGTACGGGATGAACCCGCAGCAGGCACTGGACGCCCCGCGCTGGCAGTGGCTGGACGGCACCCGCGTGGAGGTCGAGCACGGCCTGGGCGGCACCCTGGCCCGGGAACTGACCCGCCTGGGCCACTCGGTCAGCGTGCAGCTCGATTCCGGTGCGTTCGGGCGCGGGCAGATGATCCGCCGCGACCCCGTGACCGGCGTGCTGGAGGGCGGCACCGAGACCCGCACCGACGGCCACATCGCCGTCTGGTAGGTGCCGTGTGGTCGGCGCCGTCTGGTCGGGCCTGGCTGGCGGGTGCCGTGGGGTGCGGGCCGTGCGGGTGGTGTGAGGTTCCTCACCGCCCGAACGGCCCAGTTCCCTACAATTCAGCGGATGTCCGTGCCGTCCTCCCCCCGCGTCGACCGCGCGCCCTCG
>CALPYF020000058.1 GCA_943327755.2 Deinococcus hopiensis KR-140 | reverse complement strand
AGCTTCACGTACCTGATCTTCTACAAGGAGCAGAGCTACGCGGGGCGCAGCCAGGCGCAGGCGGCGGCCCTGAAGAAGCTGCTGACGTGGGTGGTGACGACGGGGCAGCAGTACAACGAGGGCCTGGATTACGCCAAGCTGCCCGATACTGTCGCCAACAAGGCCAAGACGATCATCAACAAGATGACCTTCGCCGGCAAGAAGATCTGATCGCATCACGTCCACAGGGCCAGCGCTGTGCGCTGGCCCTGTGCCGTTCCCCCCAGCGGGTGCACTGCGCCGAGCTGATCTTCGGCTGAACCGCCCCGCGCACCCTCAGGCGCGTGACTACCCTGGACGCGTCCTCCCCCGTACCTGTCGAATTCACAGCCGAGCACCACCAGCTGCCGTTCGCGGACATGCTCAACTTCGTCATCACCCGGGAACTTACCGGGAGCCTTCACCTCGAGCCGTCCGGCGTGATCCTGCACCTGCGCCGCGGCGTGCTCGATGCCGCCCAGGGCCATGAGCCGCTCGGTCAGATTCTGCTGCGCCGCGGATCCCTCACGGAAGAGACGCTCGCCGAGGCCCTGGCTGGTCCCGACCTGCTCGGCCAGAACCTGATCTACAGTGGGGTCTTGCCCCTCGATCACGTGCAGGACGCTCTGCGGTATCAGGCTCAACTGGCTCTGGCCGCCGCCCTGCAGACTCCACCTACGCGATACACCCTCCGGTCCGCCGCGAGTTCACTGCCGGAACCGCGCGCCGGTCTGGGAGGGGACGTGCTGCTGGCCGAACTGGTCGCCGACGATGACCTGCTGCCCCTCAGAAGCTCGTTTCACATCGCGCCCACGTACGGCGACGTGCACCTGCCGCACCAGGCGTGGCAGGTGCTGCGGCTGTGCAACGGCCGGCGCACCCTCGAACGGGTGCTGGCCGCCAGTGGCCTGCCGCCCGTGGAGGCGCGGGACGCCGTCCGGTACCTGATTGCCCGCCGGCTGATCGTGCAGAGCGCCGTGATTGGCCTGAAACTGATCAGCGTGCGGCTCAAGCCCGCCACGAGCACGTACCAGCCCCCGGCAGCGCTGCGCGCCAATCTGTTCCTGAAACACCTCGACGGCCTGACCGACGCGTGGACCATCGCGCAGAAACTCAAGTTCAGCCTAGAAGAGGCCGCGACACTGCTGGTCAGCCTGCACCGTGACGGTCTGGTGGAGGTGGTGCGGGGCCACCGAGAACTGGACCTGCTGGCTGAGGAGTTCTAGCTGCTGTCAGGATGACAGTTGAGCTGGCGCGCAGCAGCTCGGCCCGGGCGAATCCCATCAGGTTCGTGCGGCCTCACGCCGAGTTGCACCTGCCGGCCCGCGCGCCCGCAGTCCAGTGTCCTGAGCCCCCACCAGCAGCGACTGCAAGCGATCAGCGAAAGGAGCCCGCATGCGGAAATTAATTGTGACCGAGTTCTTGACCCTGGACGGTGTGTACGAAGACTCGACAACGTGGCAGGCGGGCTATGCCCCCGACGACGGCCCGTTCAAGCGCAGTGAACTCTTCGAGAGCGGCGCGTTGCTGCTGGGCCGTGTCACTTATGAGGAATTCGCCCGGTACTGGCCAGCAGCCGCAGGAACAGGAACGTTTGGCGAGCGGATGAACAGCCTGCCGAAGTTTGTCGCAACGGCGCGCCCTGGTCCGCTGGCCTGGAATGCGACGGCCCTGAACGGCAACGTGGTCACTGCCGTCCAGGACTTGAAGCGGCAAGGCGGCAGCCCCCTCCTGACCTATGGGAGTGGCACCCTCGTTCAGACCCTCCTGCGGCATGGCGTGGTGGATGAACTGCGCCTGATGGTCTACCCGCTGATCCTCGGAAAGGGTCGGCGGCTCTTTCCGGACGGCGTTCGGGTGCCCTTCCGGTTGGTCACGTCCAGGGACATGGGCGCCGGCGTGCTGCTGCTGACCTACGCCCCTGCAGTGGCACACGAAGCACCCGGACCGTGAACACGCTGGGTGCGCAGCGTTGGAGCCGATGACATCCAGGGCCGCCGCGGGGGGCTGCCTTTTCTGATGATTTCAGCCCCGCCTCTGCGCCCCTGACCGCTCGATCAGAGGTGGGGCTCGTTGCTGGCGACGCAACTGGTTCTGTCAGGGCGTGAGACCCGGTCCGGCCGGCGCTGAGGCTGGTCATGGTTCACGGGCAGGAATTCAGCGCGCACGACTGGCCCCAGCCCAGCTCGTTCGCGCCGGAGCACTTCCAGTACGCGCCACTGCCCCAGTGTGTCTAGGTGCAGCACGTCTCCCGGCTCCGGCGTTCGGGTATGCCACCGCAGCGTCATCTGCACGGCCGTCGTCTCGGCTGTCAGGTCGGCGATGTGCTCATCGGGCAACCGGTGCGTGCGCATAGCTGTACTGTGCGACACGTCCACCCCTGATGTGTCAGCGCAGATTGGGCTGCCTAGTCAACCGGCTGTTCATTCAGGCGGGCACGCAGGGTCGCGACCTCCTGCTCCAGGGTCGCGATCCGCTCGCGCGCCTCCTTCAGTGTACGTGGCTGGCGCACACGGCTCAGGAGCCGCTGCAGCGTGCCTTCAGGATCCGCGAGTGCCGCGTCACGTGCCGCACGGGCCGCGTCGACAGACGCGTAACAACCGAGGTCACGCAGGTGGCCACCCAGCCGCATCCGTACGCGAATGCGGCCAGAGGGCAGCTGACTCAATCCCTGATCTCGGTGACGCAGACGAGGAAGCGCCGGTCGAACACTCCGAGGCACCCACTGCACGTTCTGCACGCACACGTGACTCGACAATCCGTCCAGGTAAAGGGGGACCTGTCCGGGTGGCGGCAGGCTCCCCGTTGTGAACAGGGTGTTGAGGGTCGCGACCGTGTATTTCAGCCGTGTGCTGAGTTGCGGGTGCCGCTCGACGTCCCGGCGCCGGGGTTGGAACCGCAGGGCGCGCGGGTCACCTGTGGCGGCTGTCCAGGCGCGGGGGGACAACTGCGTGAACGCGGGGACAGCCGCGTCGTTCACGGTGAACGTCAGCGTGTTCAGGGTGAGGGAGATGCACATAAGGAGTCAGGGCGGTACTGGAGGACCCACCCCCACCGCCCTGATCGTCAGCGTGCGGGTGTGCTCCCTCTTCCTGGGCCGCCGCTGGAATCAGTCTGTCAATGTCGCGTCAGCTGGCAGTCAGGTGCGCTAGGCTCCTGGCTATGAGCTCCTCGGCCCGCCGGTCGTACAAGGCCCTCCGCTCCCTGGCCCTCGCTGGTGACGCGGAGGCGATCCACCGCGTACGCACACTGGCCCGCCGCGCAGAGGTCATTGCGCGCGTGAGCGGCGCTCCGAAACGCGACCGGCGGGCGTGGCAGGCCGTGCGCCGCGCCGCGTCCGAGCTGCGCGATCACGACGTCACGGACGAATTGATCCGTCAGGCGCTGGCGGCACTGCCCGCTTCCGAAGAGGAGCAGGCGAGCGTGGCGGCTGCCTGGGCGCAGCGACGCGTGGCGCTCCTGACTGAACTCTCACTCCCCGGGCGTGTTCCGCAGGACCCAGAGCGGCCCGGACGGAACCGCTGGCGGCGGTCACTGGAGCGGGCGCAGCGACAGGTGCTGGCGCGGGTGCCGCCCCGCGACGGCCGGGTGCAGGCCGAGGCGTGGCACGACTGGCGCAAGGCGCTGAAACGGTACCGGGCGGTCCTCGACATGCGGGCGAAGGCGCCTTCCGAGCTGCTTGATCTGCTGCAGGCGCTGGGCGACGCGCAGGACGCGCAGACCCTGCTGACCCTCGCTCTTCGAGAGCCGGCGCTGCGCCCGCACCGGGCCGCCCTTTCCAGCGCGGCGCAGGCGCGGCGCCGAATCGCCCGGGCGGCGGCCTGGACGCACTGGGCTCAGGTGAAGGCCGCCCTTCTCGACGACCGTCCAGCCGACGGCTCCTCTGAAACGACTGAGGCTGGAGCGTCAGACCGCTGAGCGCCTTCCAGCAGAAGGCGCCGACACCTGTCCATATGCCCGCCCCTGAGCGGGCCGGGAAGCGATCCAAGGCCACGTGCAGCTGACCGCCTGCTGACCCGTTCGAGGTAGCGTGACCGGAGTCGTGATCGTCCACCCAACTGGGGCAGGGATCATGCACGGGCCACATGTGGTCCGCATTCCAACAGGATGCCGGGTGAACTGCACATGCGCAGAGATGCGTGTCGAAATGCGACCGTCCTTGAACTACTGATCGAGAGTCTGTACGTCCGCAGTTGGACGTAGCGGCTTCTGCCTGGTTCATGACCCGGAAGGCGCGCCCCACCTGGGCGGAGCGCCTGTGCAGGCTGGTCTGCTCAGGTCATGAGGTACCTGTGGCGTGATGGCCCCCCGTTCGCTCTGCGGCAGGGCCGGGGCGGTGGCCGCAGGGTTGAGTGCCGTTCCTGCCGCCCAACCCACTGAAGGAGGGCCCTGGTATGCGCCCGTGGACTGCGCTGTTCTTGGCGATTACCTGTGAAGTCACTGGCACACTCTCGCTTCAACTGCTGGCCCCGGGGTCACCGGGGCTGGCAGCAATCATCACCGGTGGCGCCGTAACGCTGTCGTATCTGCTGCTCTCACTGGCCTTCCGCCGGATTCCCACCGCGGTCGCTTTCGCGGTTTGGGAAGCGGCAGGATTGACGATGATCACGGTGCTGAGTATCTGGCTGTTCGGCCAGCACCTGACGCTGCTCCAGTGGCTGGCGTTGGGCGGAATGGTGCTGGGTGCGCGCCTCCTGCACAGCGGGACACGGACTGGGGGTCACGCGTGACGACACTGGCCGGGCTCTGCCTTCTCCTGGCGGCTGTGCTGGATATTGCCGCCAACCTGCTCCTCAAAGCGTCAGATGGGTTCAGGCGGCCGCTGCTCGGTGTGGGCGCCGTGGGACTGGTGTGGGGCGCGTTCGGCTTCCTGGCCCTGAGTCTGCGGGAGGTTCCACTCGGGATTGCCTACGCGGTGTGGGGCGCGCTGGGCATTCTGGGCACGACGCTGATCAGTCACCGCCTGGAGGGCGTACGGTTCACCCGCCGGGCGTGGGCGGGCATTGGACTGCTGCTGCTGAGCGTGGCCACCTTGCACCTCAGCCTGTGAAACGACCTCGTCTCTACTGACGGTGAGCGGCCCGGTCCGGTCAGGCACCTGAGCGCCACTGCCGACGGGACCGTTCGTGCTCCCTCCAGTCTCCGTGCCGACTCTGGCCTGACTACACGATTGGCAAATTTTTGTACGCTAAACCCTCGTCTTCAGGCCACCTGTCTCAACGGGACTCTTGCATCGCCCTTCCGCCAGCAACTTGCCACAACCATCCACGCTGACCCGTGGCCTGCTGCGCAACAGGTGTTCAGTGATTCAAGGAGGGGATGCATTCCTCTTCCTCGCGTGGGGGCAGGGGCACTTGCTCACCCGTCGCAAGATCTAGAAATGCTCGCCCCCCTACTACTGGTGCTGGCGAGTAGGTCTCATCTCCCAGAGGGCCTGTCAGGGTATGGATTGTCAGCACTATGTTGCCCACCGCGTAACAAAGCGCGTTGTCACGGATCACTTGATCAATCCAACCCTGCGTTTGAGCGGTGATTGGGAGACCGTAAATCCCTCGGTAACACTGGCACGTATCAACGAACAGTGGTGGCAGGAAGCGCACGGCTTGAGCAGAATTGGCCATCGCCATCACTAGACTGATGACAGCGAGATAATGGCGGATGGTGAGACGCATATCGACAGTTTAACTGTTGTTGCCGCCACCGCCGCCGTCAGTCGGCGCCTGTGACATCTTGATATCGATGTTGATGAAGCGGTCCGGGTGGCCAGAAGGGGTCACGAAGTTAGTGACACAGTAACCCTCAGATTAATTCGAAGTTACTTTGGGCCATGCAACGCGACGAACAATCGGTTCAGTTCCATTAAAAATCGTGATGACACCAGGATAGAAGTCATTAATCTTGACGCCGACTATTTTTTAAGTTCGGGTATTCAATTGACTGGTAGACGTCAGATCACTGAAGGCCATAGAAACCATGGCTTTCAATAGCTGACCTGTGCCACAGGCAATACCGGAAGGATTCCACCGCCAATCTGCGCCAAGCGGCATTTCGATCGGCATTGTTATGGTTTGCGAACCACTGCAGAGCGACATAGACGCACCGTTAAGCACTTGGAAGGGTTGACTTGAAGTTATGCGGAGTATAGGAGATTTTGCGCATTTGCCCAGAACTCTATGATATCTCGACTGTCGCAATTGAAGCCTCTGAAATTGAGAGGCGAAAAACTTCGATTCCATCGGGTCTGGAATCTGTCCCAGCAGAAGTAGAGCTGAATTGGGACAGTGGCTCAGGATTGACGCAACAGTCGCCGCGTTCCTATCGTTGAGGTAAATGCTGTGCAGGACGACGTTTTTTTCCTAGCGTACAATTTTGCGCCAATCGTGTGCTGAGGCCACTCTGGACTCTCATCTGGTGTGCTGGCCTCTGACGTCCCTTGGTCAGGTGGCACTGAACTGTGGAGCCCGCTGCTTACGGCCTCTCCTGATCTCTCGACCAGCCTTCTGCTGCTGTGCTGCTCGCGCGCTCGATCTGAGCCGCTGACTGGCGGCGTCAGCCCATGCAGTGCCAGACGATCACCTGACATGCCGCTGCGCATCATGGCAAAACAGTGAGAAAATTGATGTTCAGCGAGTCGTCCTGTTTCCTCACCTTCAGAGTCCCAGCCTCCAGAGGAGTGCGGCCATGACCCGATTCCCTTCGCGCGCGGTGGCTCTGACGGCTCTGCTGCTGCCCGCAGCCCTGTTCAGTGCCTGTGGCCACGGCGTCCCGGTATCCACCGTGCCCGGCGTCACGCCCGCACCCCCCAGTCGCCCCTTCGGGCAGGTCTACGAACTGGCCTTCCGTCAGGATGCCGGGCAGTCCAGCCTATCTTCAACTGTCGCCCCCTCAGGCCGCCGCCTGACGGGTCAGGCCCTGACGGACGTGCCCGACGGGCAACTCACCTTCACGCTGATCGGAACCGATACCTTCCGTGTGGGCGGCACGCGGCACCTGCGCGCCGTCTACCGGGTGACCAACGGCACAGGCCGCACCCTGGAGCACCTGACGTTCGTGCCCGTTGATACCGATGAGGACAGCGACCCGGCGACCACCGCTGCCCTGACTCCGACAGTCGGGTCGACGTTCTTCAGTAACCTGCGCACCTACGGGGACACGGACGCTTCCGACCGGGCTGCGGCACTGAGCGCCGTGACCGGTCAGCAGCTCAGCGCGGCGCAGGGCGCCGCTGTGATCGACCCGGACGCGACGCCCTACACGCTGCTCGACACGGCGCCGCTGCTGCCCGGCGCGCCGACCGGCCTGGTCCTGGCCGGCCGCGCCTCGGCTGGCTGGCGTTTGCCCACTGCCCTGGCGCCCGGGGGGAGTGCCAACGTCACGTTCGCCGTGGACCTGCAGACCGAGTCGCCCCACACGGATCCGTTCAGTTTCAGCGTGATGATTGCTGCTGGGGACGATGTCAACACGGCACCCAGCCTCGCCGCGGTACCAGGTGCCTCGCCCCGCCTGAGCCTGAGTCCTGCTGGGCCGGCCACGGTCAGTGGAGTGCTGGGTGACCCGACTGATCCGGCGCGTGTCACCGGCCTGGCCTTTGCCCTGAGTGACCGTGAAACGGCCGCCGCCGAACTGACCGTGTCTGCCGTCAGTAGTGACCCCAGTGTGGCCACGCCCGTGTTGAGTGGAACCGGCAGCACACGTGTCCTGACGATCACGCCGCAGGCTGCCGGCCAAGCGGTCATTACGGTCACCGTCTCGGACGGCCAGCTGAGCCGTCAGTACGTGGTGAACTACGCGGCCAGTCTGGCGTCCAGCACGCCAGTCACCTCGCGCTTCCACACCGGGCAGAGCAACGCGTCGAGCGCTCAGGCCCTGGACGACGACACCATGGTCGTTGCGGACGATGAGCTCAACGCGCTGCGCGTCTTCTCCCGCTCGGAGTCGGGGACCGCGCTGAGCAGCTTCGATTTCAGCGCCGCCCTCGCGCTGACGGACGCGGCCAACCCGGAACTGGACCTGGAGGCCAGTGCCCGCCGCGGGCAGCGGCTGTACTGGCTGGCGTCGCACAGCAACAACAAGAGCGGCAAGCTCCGCGTCAACCGGTACCGCCTGTTCGCCACGGACCTCAGCGGCCAGGGCGCGGCCAGCACCCTGAGTTTCGTGGGCGCGTACGATCACCTGCGCTCCGACCTGATCGCCTGGGACAACGCCGGCGCGCACGGTCTGGGTCCCAAGTTCCTGGGTCTGGAGGCCAGTGCTGGCGTAGGGGTCATTCCCGAAGCGGCCGACGGGTCCGGCTTCAACATTGAGGGTCTGAGCTTCGCGCCGGGCAGCGCCACGGCGTACCTGGGGTTCCGCGCGCCCAACGAGCCGCCGGCCGAGCGGCGCGCGGCCCTGATCGTGCCTGTGACGAACTTCGAGGCGCTGGTGACCGGGGTGGCCACGCAGGCCACTTTTGACGCGCCGATCCTGCTGGACCTGGGCGGGCGCGGTATCCGTGAATTGAAGTGCACGGATCAGGGCTGCCTGATCCTGGCTGGACCCGCCAGTGCAGGCGGCAACTTCGCCCTGTATTCCTGGAGTGGCGACCGATCCGACCCGGCGCAGTACCGCAATGACCTCAGTGCCCTGGCGGCTGACAGTGGCGGGAGCCTCGAGAGTCTCGTGGACCTGCCTGGCGTGGACCTCAGGTCGGCCGCGGCGGACGGCCGCTCCATACAGGTCCTGTCGGACAACGGTGACACGGTGTACTACGCCAATGGGGTGATCGCCAAGGACGCTGACCCGCTCTGGCAGAAGTTCCGCAGTGACACGGTCATCCTGGGTGCCGCTCAGCCGTGCGTGGTCAACGCGGTCAGCCTGACGCCGGCCGCGGCGACAGTCGTTGTGGGTGCGGCGCAGGCCTACGCCGCCACCGTCACCACCACGCCCGCCAACTGTCCCGTGACCCTGCGTTATGCCAGCACCGATCCGGGGCGCGCCACCGTCAATCCTGTAACTGGTGTAGCGACTGGCGTGACCCCGGGATCGGCTGGCGTGACACTCACCGCCAGCGCCGGGTATGGCAGCGCGCCCGTGACCAGCGCGCCCGCGACGCTGACGGTGACGGGCGCGCCTGACTTCACGCTGAGCCTGGGTACGCCCAGCCCGGCCGTCGTCACAGCCGGCGCGGGGGGCGTGGCGTCGGCGCCCCTCACGCTGACGCCGAGCAACGGGTACAGCGGCGCGCCCACCTTCACGGTGAACAGTTCTCCAGCTGGCGTGACGGGCAGCGTGACCGGCGGCACCCTCACCCTGACGGTGCCAGGTACCCTGGCCGCAGGTGCGTACAGCGTCAGTGTCACCGCCACCGACGGCGCCCTGAGCCGCACGTCCAACGCGGTCACGCTCACCGTCCAGCCCCCGGCGCCCGTACCGAACGTGGTGATTTACCGCGTTGGTACGGGCGCCGCGGCACTCAGTGGAGTGGGCACCGCCGTCTTCCTCGATACGTTCAAGACGGACACTGGCGCGCTGCTGGGCAGCTGGGCCATGCCAACGGCGCCAAACGGCCTGAACGCTGCTCTGGTGGCCAGCGGCACGGCCACCTCAGAGGGCCTGCTGTCCCGCTCTGCCGACGGCCGCTACCTGCTCGTCGCCGGGTACGGCGCCGCAGCGGGCACAGCCAGTGTGTCCAGCACGGCCGCCTCCAGCGTCCCCCGCGTCATCGGCCGGGTGGACGCCTCAGGCCAGGTGGATACCTCCACTGCGTTGACGGACGCGGCCAGCAGCAATAACGTCCGCAGCGCCACCAGTCCAGACGGGCAGACCCTCTACGTGACGGGCGGCGCGGGCGGCGTGCGCGTCACCACACTGGGCAGCACCACCAGCACCCAGCTGAGTGCCACCGCCGTCAACCTGCGGCAGGTCAACCTCTTCGCAGGGCAGTTGTACGTCACGACCAGCAGCGGCAGCGCCATGCGTCTGGGCGCCGTAGGTGTCGGTTCCCCCACCGGCGCCGGGCAGACCATCACCAACCTCCCCGGCTTCCCGACGACCGGCAGTCCCTACGCCTTCTATTTCACGAAACTCGGTACTGGCCAGACCGCTGTGGATACCGTATATGTCGCTGACGACACAGCGAACACGGGCGGAATTCAGAAGTACAGCTTTGACGGCGCCAGCTGGACGGCCAGAGGTACGGTCGCCGCTGGAGGCGGTGAAGCCGTCCGGGGCCTGACGGGCGTCACCAGCAGTGGAACCGTAACACTCTTCGCCACGACAGCCACGCGGCTCTTGAGTCTGACCGACGCGGCAGGCACGACTGGCACGCTGAGTGGCGCCCCCACCGTCCTGGCGACCGCCAGCGTGAATACGGCCTTCCGGGGCGTGGCGCTGGCCCCGCACCCCTGAGGGGCAGGTCTCAGAGCGGAGCGATCGGGACAGACCGGCGGCGGTTTCTTCAGGACCGCCTGACCGGTCGTCCCTGAGTGCAGGAGCGTCGACGCATGATTGTGACGCTGAGTGGCTTGGCGGACGTCACATTTTTTTCTGTCCGGCAGCGCCACCTCAGCGGGACTCTGAACGACGCCCATCAGAACGCTGGCTGCCCCCTGTCTCGAGCGTCCGGTTCGGGCACTGCGCGGCCAGCTCAAACAACTTCACCTCAGATGGACATCCGGCGCGGGATCGGTCTTTTGGTCTGCGAAAGGCAGAACCCGTTGGAGGCGGTGCTCGCCGAATCCCACCGAACTG
The DNA here is from genome assembly GCA_943327755.2 of Deinococcus hopiensis KR-140. Lineage (GTDB taxonomy): Bacteria > Deinococcota > Deinococci > Deinococcales > Deinococcaceae > Deinococcus > Deinococcus hopiensis_A. The sequence goes on along the minus strand of CALPYF020000058.1, from coordinate 6,553 downwards.
AATTGACGTCACCATCACAGTCCAGTGATTCTCTGAATACCGCTATGAAATACGCCTTGCTGCTCGTCCCGGCCCTCCTGGCCGCCTGCTCCGTCGCCCCTACCCCCGCCGCTGACCCCTACGACGCCCTGATCCGCGCCGTCGGCGGGGAGGTCGCCCTCAGCGAAGCCACCCGCGACCTCACGCCCGAGCAGGCCGCCGCGTTCTTCGCCCGGTACGGCATGGGCTTCCAGGCCCACACCGAGTTGCAGGCACAACTCGCCGACGGCTGCCCCACCCGCTTCACCGGGGCGGACCTGAACACCTGGCACTCCATCAACGGTGGGTACTACTACATCGACGCCGAGGGCCGCCCCCGCAGCGCCTACCGCTACCTGCCGCCCATCACGGCCGCCACGCGCGACACCACCTGTCAGAGCACCGTCGGCAACCTCGACAACCCCGACGGGTACGACGGCGGGCACCTCGTCGGCAGCCAGCTCGGCGGGTGGGGCCGCCGGGCGAACATGGCGCCGCAGGAGCAGAACTTCAACCGTGGGAACTACGCGCAGATCGAGAACCAGACCGCGAAGTGCAGCCCCCTGACGAAGAGCAGCCTTACGTACCTCGCGCGGGTGACGTACCCGAACGCGGGCACGAACACGCCGAGCAGCTGGACTCTCGAACTCAAACTCAACGGCGAGGTGATGACCCGCACCTTCGACAACGCCCCGTACGGCGGCCCGAACGGCACCACGTCCCGCCAGCAAATCGTGAACTGGCTGATCAGCAAAGGCTGCGTGTAACCTACAGGACAGCCTCAGGACAGCGGAAGGCTCACCTCGCGTACGGCGTCCAGGAACGAGCCGTAACCCCGGTAGGTGACCTCATCGCCCCTCACCTCCACGTCCCCCCGCTGCACTGCCGTCGCTGCCCAGTGCAGCAGGGCACTCACGGATTGGGAGACCACGCGCCGCGTGGTCTCGTCCGGGCCATACGTGATGACCTGCCCGGCGATGCCCGTTGTTCCGGGGGCGAGGTCGATCGCCAGCCCGTTACCGGACCCGTCCACGGCAAGCGGCACCCAGTGGTGGTGGAAGGTGACCGCCTGGATCGCCCCGGCCGGTTCACTGACGAGGGTGGGGTCGTCCTGCGCGAGATCCATCCAGGTGCCGTGCTCCTGAGCGGCGCGGCGCGCGGGAAGCCACGTCAGGCCCAGCAGGACGCCCGGCAGGATGCCGTCCTGGCCGTCCACGGTGGCGTAGACGTCCTGAACCTCGGAGGGCAGTGGGACTTCCACAGCCGTCTGGAGGACCTGCAGGTCGGCTGTGCTGACCGGGCCGCGTAGGGGCGCGGCCATCGCAGGGAAACGGACTGTGAGGGCCTCGGCAAACGCGGTTACACTCATGGAGCCCAGGGTAGCTGGTATGGCCGAGTCACAGGTTCTGGCAGTGTCAGGGCGGCCTCACCCGACGTCACAGATGCTTGAGCGGACTGACGCGGCTGGACTGCAGGGCGTGCGGAAGGGCGGTGATCAGGCCCAGCGGAATCAGCAGCAGGGCGCGGGACGCCAGCGCCCAGGTGAGCACCGGGGGCGCCAGGGTAAACCCGAGCCGCCCGCCCAGCACGCTGCCCCCGACGCTGCTGACCAGCAGAGCCAGCGCCAGTCCCAGCAGCACGCCAGCCGTGACGGTCAGGCCTGTCTCGAGCAGAACCAGCGTGAACACCGCGCCGCGCCCGGCTCCCAGGGCGCGCAGCAGGGCCACGGCGCGCTGGCGTTCCAGGCTGGACGTGTACACGCTCAGGGCCACGGTCAATGCCGCGATGCCCAGCACGAGCACGGACAGCCCCGCGTACGCGGCCTGCCCCTGCATCAGCGTGTCCCGGGCCTGCGCGAACACCTGTCCCGGGAAGACCGCCATGGCGTCCTTGCCCGCATTCACACGCTGCGCGGCCGTGTAGATCCCCGCGAGGTTCTCCGCGGAGTACAGCACGGCCGTCACCGCCCGCGCCTGAGCGGCCTGCGGCCCGTGCACCGCCCAGACCGTGTCGATGGGGGTCAGCACCGCCCGGTCGATGGGTCCACCGGTGGGGGCCAGCACGCCCGTGACCGTGTACGGCTCCCGGTGCCCAGCGTCGTCCTCGTGCGGCCCGGTCTCCACGCCGTGCGCGCCTGTGAAGGTCCGGCCGACCTGGAGGGCGGCGTCACGCGCGACGCGCGCGCCGATCACGGCGTCATGCGACTTCGAGAAGACGCGTCCCTGCGCCAATCGGAAGTAAGGCGGCAGCGTCGGCTTGAGCCGCTGGTCGAAAAACGCGGCGGTGGTGCCCACGATGGGAAAGCCCGCGAAGTTGTCCCCCAGGGCAATGGGAACGGCCCGCCGCGTGCCGGGCAGCTGCCGCAGGTTCTGATAGACCCGGTGGGGCATGTTGCCGATCGGGACGTCCAGGTAGAAGAGGGTCGACATGACGGCCTGCGTGCCGCTGCCGGGCGCGGTGACAAGAAGATCGAAGACCTGCGCGGCGTCCTGCGCGCCCCGCTCGACCTGCCGGGTGACCAGAGGCACGACAAGCGCCGTGGCCGTGGCCAGGGCCACCGCCACGGCGGTGATGAGCAGGGTGCCCAGGCGGTGCCGGAGGGTGCGCAGGGCCGTCCAGAGGGCCAGGCTCACGCGGGCACCGGCGTGACGTGATACCGCAGCGGCAAGCTGGCGGCCATCGCCTCGTCGTGCGTGACGACGATCAGGGTGGCGCCCAGGTCACCGGCCGCCTCCCGCAGCAGGGTCATGGCGGCCGCCGCCCGGTCGCGGTCCAGGTGCGCGGTGGGCTCGTCAACCAGCAGCAGGCCGGGCCGGTGCGCGACGGCGCGCGCGATGGCCACCCGCTGCCGCTCCCCGGTGGACAGCTGCGCCGGGCGGTGCCTCAGGCGCGCGCCCAGGTCGAGTCGGGTCAGGGCGTCGCGCGCCCGCTCGGCAGCCCGAGCCGTTCCCGCGACGCGCAGGGCCAACTCCACGTTTTCCAGTACGGTCAGCCCCGGCATGAGGTGGAAATCCTGAAAGACGTATCCGACGTGCCGGCGGCGGAACGCGTCCCGCTGCGCTTCCCTCAGGTCCGTCAGGATCAGGTCGCCGTACGTGACGCGGCCCGACTGGGGCCGGAGGAGCCCCGCGAGCACGTTGAGCAGGGACGTCTTCCCGGTCCCGCTCGGGCCGGTCACGGCGAGGTGCGTGCCGGCGGGCCAGGCGAAGGCCGGGTAGGCCAGCGTGACCTCCCGGGCGTGCTGGACCCGCAGGCCCTCACCGGTCAGGGGTGCGGGGGTCAAGCGGACTGCACCCGGTCCGCGTAGAGGCGCACGAGGCTGACAAAGCCCGTCTCGTCGTCTTTCTTGACACCGACGTCGAGGCGCCCGGTGACGGTGAGTCCCCGCACGGACGGCTCGAGTTCCTTGCCGTCCGGCATGATCACGAGCACGATGTCGGCGGGCCAGTCGGCGGCGGTGGTGCAGAACGGGCAGGTGGCCATGGGTTCGCGGGTCAGCACGAAGAAATCCAGTTTGGGTTTCAGCGGCGGGGCCATGTAGCCGCTCATGGTGACCTTCTGACCGCTGAGCGCCTTGAGTTTGCTGCTGTATTCCACGCCGCGCACGGTCACGCGGCCGTACAGTTCACTGAATTTGACGGTGGCGGTCGCCTGCGCGCTGGCGCGGTTCAGCCACCAGGAGACGGGCGCGGCGCCCAGCAGTTTGAGGATGGTTCGGCGGTTCATGCGTCCTCCGGGAGGGAAGCGAAGCCCCTGCCGCCGCAGATCGGGAGGCAGGGTCAGGTGGGGGCCGCGCACGCGGCCTCCAAGGCGTTACTTGTTCGTGCGGGCGTCGAGGCCCATGGCGCGGGCAATCCCGAAGAAGATCTCGGTCTGGTCGATCACACCGCTGAAGTTCTCCGCGCCGGGCCCGAAGGCGAACAGGGGCAGGGGATCGGCGGTGTGCACGCCCTGCGCGCTGGCGGGGTCGAGGTTCCCGATGCGCTGCACGGCCCCTTCAGCGCAGATTTTGGGGTTCGGCACGAAGCCCGCCTCCGCGCCGGTCTTGCCGTTGCTGACCGTGGGATCCAGGAACTGGGGGCGGCCCAGGTACGTTTCGCAGTAGTCGGGCGTGGCGGCGAAGCCCACCGCGTACGTGCGGCTCGTCTCGGGCAGCGGGAAGCCGTTGGCGTCACGCTGATCGCCGTAGGTGGGGAAGCCGGCCTTCTCGTACACGCCGACCGCTTCGCGCTTGCCCGGGCCCTTGGTGGCGTCGTACCCGCCGTACACGCTCAGGGAGTGGGCGTGGTCGGCCGTGACGAGAATCAGGGTGTCCGGGTGGGTCTTGGCGTAATCCTTGGCCCACGCGACGGCCTTATCCAGCTCCAGGACGTCCCACACGGCGCGCTGCCAGTCCAGCGGGTGCTCGTACTTGTCGACCATGCCCGCCTCGACCATCAGGAAAAAGCCGTTCGGGTTCTTGTCGAGGGTCTCGACGGCTTTCTTGGTGCTGTCCCACAGGAAGGGCATGTCGGTGAAGTCGCCCAGCGTCTCTTTGCCTTTGTACTGCGCGCGGTCCAGGTAGCTGGGAATGTTGTCGATGTTGAACAGCCCGAAGAGTTTGCTGCCGGTGGCGGCGTTCAGTTCGGTGCGGGTGCTGACGAACTGATAGCCGAGTTTCTGGCTGCCGTCGATCCAGTCGGTGGTGTCCTTGCGGCGGCTGCCGGGGGCCGTGCTGGGAATGAAGTCACGGCTGCCGCCGATGAGCAGCACGTCGGGTTTGACGTCCCCCTTGAAGTACTGGTCGGCAATCGCCTGGTAGTCGCCGCGGCGGCGGGTGTAGGACGCGAACGCGGCGGGCGTCGCGTCGGTTCCGAACGCGCTGGAGACCAGGCCGACACTCTTGCCCATGCTGCGCTTGAGCATGGCAGTGATGGTTTCCACGCGCGGGTTGTCCAGCGTGTCGGCCGTGTTGTCCGGGTAGACGTTCAGGGCGTTGACCTGGATCTTCTGGCCGGTGGCGATGCTGCTGGCGGTGTTGGCGCTGTCAGCCAGGGCGCTGTCGAAGCTGCTGGTGGTGACGGTGGCCATGCTCGACAGGCCCGTTTCCATGGCGAGCTTCCCGGTCGGGGTACCGTTGGCGGGGTTATAGGGGTACGCGACCAGTTTGGCGGCGTTCACGGTGTTCCAGCCCAGACCGTCGGCGATGAACAGAATCACGTTCTTGGCCTTGGGCTTGTAGAAGAGTGACTGGAAGCCTTCCGGACGGGTCGCGGCGACGGTCCACTTCGCGGTTTTCGTGACCGGACCGCCCGCGTCGGTGAAGGTCACGCTCAGCGTGTGCGTGCCGACGCCGAGGCTCTGGGCGCGCACGGTCCACTCGACGCTGGTGTCCTTGCTGGTCGTCTTGACGAGCCCGGTGACGGCCTTGCCGTCGAGGGTGATCACGGCGTCTTTGAAGTCCTTGACATCCTCGGCCTCGATTCGCAGATCGAAGTGCTGACCGGGCACGAACTGGGCACCGTCGTAGGGGTACACCTGCAGTTTGGCCGCGGACGCCGAGGCGCTGAGCAGCAGGGCGGTCATCAGGATTTTCTTCATACTTCTCAAGTTCACGGCGACTTCGTCAACGGTGCGTCAGGAGGCTGGTGAGCTGTGACTGACCGGAAGCCCTACCGTCACCGTTTTCCCCTCAGCGTGATCGGCTACGCTCTGCGGCTGTACCACCGCTTCCCCATCAGCCAGCGTGATGTTCAGGAACTGCTTCACGAGCGCGGCATCGTGGTGAGTCACGAAACGCTGCGGCAATGGAACATCAAGTTCGCCCCCCTCCTCAGTGAGGAGCTGCGCCATCGGGAACCCCGACGGGGTTCCCGATGGTATTTAGACGAGGTATACGTCGAGGTCGGTGGACAGAAGCATTGGCGCTGGAGGGCGGTGGATGACGATGGAGCTGTGCTGGACATCCTGCTTCAGGAACATCGCGACACCCGAGCGGCCAGATCCTTTTTCGTCCGCCTGCTCGGGGAATACGACGTACCGCAGGCCATTCACACTGACAAGCTCTGGAGCTATGGCACCGCCATTCGGGCACTTCCCGTGCTCCACGGCGTGGAGCACGTCCAGGTCGTGTCCGCGGCCCGGTGCAACAACTTGGTCGAGCAGTCGCATCGACCCACACGGCAACAGCAGCGAAGTCAACTGGGATTCAAACCACGACAGAGAACGCAAGAATTCCTGGCCCTGCATGCCCGAGTCTCGAACCTTCACCGCCACACCCGGACAACCGTTTCCGCCGATCTTCGAAGACGCAACCAGACCGAGACACTTCGCCGCTGGCGAGAAGTGATGCAGCAGGTCGCTTGAGAATCAAGCGACCTGCTGAGCTTCTTCGGCTCCGCCGAGGTTAAAGTGCGTCTGAAAAATGTGCTGGCGCAGGTCCCTCCCAGGAGTAACGTCCGTGCACGGCAGAGGTCGGAGGTGGGTCGCTCACGCCGCAAGCTGCGTACCCAAACGATTTAACCAAAGCCGTTTGCAACGTCCTTTTTCCTCTTCT
>CALPYF020000057.1 GCA_943327755.2 Deinococcus hopiensis KR-140 | reverse complement strand
GTCATCGCCTGAGTTGTCCGGTCGGGCTGCCACTGGATGCGGCAGCCTCAGCTGGGAACGTGATGGACACCGTGAACGTGCCGACCTGCCACTCCGGCTGCACCTGCGCGTGCCAGCGGCGCGCCAGCGCCGCGACGAGCGCCAGACCCAACCCACTTCCGCTGGTGGCCTGCTGCCCCGCCCCCCGCTCGAAGGGCAGCTGTAGCTGCGCCCAGTCGTCGGCCCTCGGTCCCGGCCCCTGATTCTGCACCGCGAGGGTCATGCCGGACACGCGCAGGTATACGGGGCCAGCGGCCCCGTACTTCAGGGCGTTGTCGAGCAGGTTGCTGATGACCCGCTCCACCCCATCGCGCTCGGCCAGAACCCAGCGCTCCTGCACGTCCAGGTGCAGGGTTCGGCCGTGCAGATGCGCGGCGTCTTCGAAGGTCTCACTGACACTCAACGCGGCGCTCCCCAGGTCCACCCGCGTCAGCTGCACCGGGGCGTCCGTGCGGGCCAGGGCCAGCAGGCTCTCGGTGAGGGCATTCAGGGCCTCCACGCGCCCCGCCATGCCCTCCAGCGCCCGCGCGTACTCCGGCGCGCTGCGGGGCCTCTCCAGCGTCAACTCCAGGCGGCCCTTGAGTGTGGTGAGCGGCGTACGCAGCTCATGCGCGGCAATCCGGGCGAACTGTTTTTCCCGCTCGATGGTCCCTGAGAGGCGGTCGAGCATCCGGTTGACCGTGTCCGTCAGGCGCGCCATCTCGTCGTGTCCGGGCGCAGGCGTGACCCGCTCGGCGTAATCCCCACGCTCGGCGATGCTGTGGGCCGTGCGGGCCACCTCGTCGACCGGCCGCAAGGCCCGGTGCGCCAGCCAGTAGCCCGCCACGCAGGCCAGGACGACCATCCCCGCGCTGCCCAGGAGGAGGATGCGCGCCAGGGTCTCCAGGAACTCCCAGGTTGGGGCCACCGGCTGGGACACGCGCAGGTACAGTCCGCCGCTTACCGGCTCCGTGAGTGACCGTTCCCCCTGCACGGTCCGGAACCCGGTGCGAACCGCGCCGGGTGCCTCCGGTCCGGGACGACCGACGCGGGAGACGACCGTACCGTCAGCGCGCAGGAGCAGCACCGTGACGGCACCTCCGGGTTGGAGCTCATCCGTGAACCTTGCCGGGCCACTGTCGGCTTCCAGGCTCCCCTGCGCGACCACGAGCGTGTTCTGCAGTGACACGTCCAACGCGCGCAAGACAGCCCTCTCCGTGGCGAGCCAGATCCCGGCGCCGCCGAGCAGCAGGATCACGCTGAACACCAGCGCGTAGCCCAGCGTCAGTTTGACCCGCAGACTCAGGCGCTGAAGCAGATGTGTCACGCGCGGCCCAGGCGGTACCCGGTGCCCCGCAGCGTCTCGATCAGGCGGTCCTCGGTCTTGCGGCGGACGGTACTCACGTACACGTCAATGACTTTCGGCTCCACGCACGCGTCCCCACTCCACAGGCGCCCGATGATCTCATCCCGCGTGAAGGCCCGCTCCGGGTGCAGGGCCAGCAGTTCCAGCAGCGCGAACTCCCGCCGGGTCAGGTCCACCCGGACGCCCGCGCGGTGCAGTTCCCGCCCGCCCAGATCCATCACCCAGCCGTTCGGGAGGGTCAAGGCGTTCTGCGCGCTGCCGCCGGCCCGCCGCAGCAGCGCCCGGATGCGGGCGCGCAGTTCCCTGAACGCGAACGGTTTAACGAGGTAGTCGTCCCCGCCGGCCTCCAGACCCTCGACGCGGTCCTCGACGGTCCCGCGCGCCGTGAGGTACATCATGAGCGCGGTGATCCCCTCCTCCCGGAGCTGCTGACCGAGGTGGTACCCGGCGTCGATCCCCTCCGGCAGCATGACGTCGAGGAGCAGCAGGCTGTACGGGAAGAGCCGGGCCAGTTCCGCCCCTTCTGCGGCGCTGCGGGCGAGGTCGCAGTCGTAGCCGTCCTCGGTCAGGCCGTCGCGGAGCAGCTCGGCAATATGGGGATCATCTTCAACGATCAGGACGCGCATAGGATCTCCCAAAGCGTAGGCACAACAGGATCATGACAGTCGGGGTGGCGAGCCCGGCCACTGCCCATCACGCGCTACCCACGGAAACGTGTCTCAGGGCAGAGCTGCGCAGGTGGTACACCCCCAGCACCAGGCTCAGACCGGTCAGCCATCCGGCCAGTACGTCGGTGGGGTAATGCACGCCGAGCACCAGGCGGCTGGAACCCATCAGCAAGGCGTACAGGCTGCCCAAGATCAGGGTTGGCCAGCGCCAGGGAGTGCGCCACAGCAGCAGGACCAGGCACGTGACGAGGGCGGCGGCCGTGGTGGAGTGCCCACTCGGGAATGACGCGCCGCTCTCGGTGATCAGCCGGGGCCACAGTGCTGGCCGGGGGCGGTGAAAGACGAGCTTCATCACCAGCGCCACCCCAACGGCGCTGCCCAGACCTACCGCAGCGAAGATGGCCTGTGGACGGCGAGCCGTGAGCCACAGGCCCAGCACGACCAGCACGAAGACGCCGCCCATCACGACGGGACCGCCGATGGTGTTCAGGGCAACGCTGGTCTGCGTCAGGGCAGAACCGGCCTGCGCGTGAATCCAGATCAGGAGTGGCGTCTCGAAGGTGAAGCGCTGCTGCTCGAAGACGTCCTCGGCGAGGTACCCGACAATCAGTAGGGGCAGCAGGACGCCCAGCATCAGGCGCAGGAGGGCGCGCAGGGACAGGGGAGGCCAAGGGGTCATGGTCGCCACCCTGCGCCGTGAAGGTAAAACGCCGGTATACCGTACGGCTGAACAGGGCGCGGCTACTGGACAGACGCCCTCTGAGGCTGCCCTTCAGGATTGGTGCGCGCCGGGTATACCGGGATTTTACCTTTGGGTCTCAGGCTACGTTCATGACGAATCGATCCCCCGAAGCCAACCGCTCCCCGTCGCTGCACCTGCTTGGCCTGGCGCTGCTGGCCATCACGGCCTGGATTCACTTCGTTGACATTCCAGACAAGCTGGGGGAGACAGCGTACCTCGGCTGGGCGTACATCCTGCTGGTGGCAGGCTGCGCCGCGGCCGGCGCGTGGCTCCTGTCCAGCCACTGGCGCCGCGGGTACGTCCTGGGGATCGTCATCTCGCTCGGCGCCATCATCGGGTTCGTGCTGACCCGGACCACCGGCCTGCCACACGCCACCGGTGACATCGGCAACTGGGCGGAAGTGAGCGGGATCTGGGCCCTGATCTCGGAAGCGGCGTTCGTGGTGCTCGGCGTCGCCGCCCTGCGGTCACCTGCGGCAGTTCGCGCGGTGTGATGCGCCCACACGGAGGGTTCCGATCGTCTGCCGCCCCGCGGCAGATGGATTCGGGGGCAGGCGGCCCTACCGGTGCAGGCCTGACGGGGCGACACTCCAGTTGACGCTGCAGGCCGCCGTCTGACAGGCGTCCACCTGCTGACCCGGGAACGTGGAGCAACCTGCTCCACGGAGAACGCGGCGGGGCACTTGCCCGTTGTCACGTGAAGCTATCACTGAGTTCAGCTCATCTGCGGGGCGTTGAAGTTCTCCACGCTGAGACGGTGCGCCCCCTGCGGTCGCGCAAGGGAGTCCTCATGTACCGAGCCGTGATCAGCCACAAGGAACTGCATTTCACCGGATCCGAACGGGTCCGGGACATCGTGATCGGCATGAGTGACGGTCTGACTGTCCCCTTCGCCCTGGCAGCGGGTCTGTCGGGCGCGGTGGCCAGCGGTCACGTGGTGTTGATTGCTGGAATTGCAGAAATGGCGGCGGGCAGCATCGCCATGGGCCTGGGCGGGTACCTCGCCGCGCGCAGCGAGCACGAGTCTTACGTGGCCGAGCGCGCGCGGGAAGTTCGGGAGATCACCGAGAAGAGGGAGATGGAAGTCGAGGAGGTGCGGGAGGTCTTCCGGGCGTACGGACTGGACGGCGCGGCCGTCGAGGCGGCCACCCAGGCGATCATCAGTCGTCCGGACACCTGGGTCGATTTCATGATGAAAGAGGAGCTCGGACTGACGGAACCTGACCCGAAACGGGCGCTGCAATCGGCGCTGACGATCGGGCTGGCGTATATCGCGGGCGGCGTGGTGCCCCTGGCACCCTATGCATTCCGACTGCCGTTGAACAGCGCGCTACTCGTGTCGGTGGTGTTGACCCTGATGGCCCTCTTTGTCTTTGGGGCGCTGAAGGGTCGCTTCACTGGGGCGCCGGTGTGGCGCAGCGCGGCCCAGACGATGCTGGTGGGGGCGGCGGCGTCGGGGGCGGCATTCCTGATCGCGCGGGCCGTCTCCGGACTGGGCGGCGGAGCATAAGGCGCGTGTCAAGGCCTTGAGGTCCCACAGGAAGAGGGGAGCAGCGAACGGAAAGGAGGTGGGTGACAACTCCACGGTGGAGGTCAATTTGTTGTGGTGAGTGACGCAGCAGGACGGGCTCCGCACAGGGGCACAGGCTCCTGACGGTCTTCGCTCAGGTCCCGCAGGCTAAAGTGGCAGCCCGTGTTGGCCCCATGGGCAGTGGGGTCGCGCCGAAGGCTGAAGCAGGAACGCCGGAGTACTTCCTGAGCCTCGCGGTCTCACGTAGGTACGGTATTGAAGCGTCGTCTCAAGTCGATCCGACCGTGGACGGCAGCTCAGCCGCGTTCCACGGCCACAGCGTGTTTGGCAGCGGTGTAGGTCACCCAGAGGACGCCGCCGTCATGCACTTCCTGTCCCGCATACACGAAGTGGTGCGCTGCCGGGAGTCCACGGAACAGCGGCACACCCTGCCCCAGCACGACTGGATTGAGTTTGATCACCACCTCGTCGATCTCACCGATGAGTTGAGCGGCCAGATCCCCACCGCCACACAACCAGATGTCACGGTCCGTCGACTCGGCTTTCAGCCGCTGCACCACAGGAACCGGATCTCCGGTCACCACGGTGACGGCCGGGTCGGTCGAGGGTGGCAGGTGGCGACTGAAGACGTACTGCCGAAGTGGGGCGTACGGACTGGTGATCTGGGCGAGGCGAGCTGGTTCGTACGTGGCGTGGCCCATCAGCACCGTATCGAACCGCCTGGGGGCTCCGGGCACCCCCAGTGCGGTGCGGATATGAGCCGGCAGTGTTTCCGGAAGGTGCGTCGCGATGTGCTGGATGTACGTGTCGCTCACCGGGAACGCGTCGAACGCCCCTTGCCGGCGATGAACCCATCGAGACTGCTGGCGATGTAGTACACGAGTTTGCGCAGAACGCCTCCTTACCCGGCGGTGGCCAGCTGGGCACGCTGCGTGCCACTTCTCAGGTGCTGCCACTGCCCGAGTAGCTCACGCAGCTGCGCTTCGAGCGCTTCGAAGAGCGCGGGTTTGGTCAAGTATCCGCTCGCGCCGGCATCCGCTGCCGACTGCCGATCGACAGGATTTTGACTGCCACTGCGAATGATCACGGGGAGATCGTGCCATCTCACGGAAGCCCGGAGTGCCCGGAGGACCTCCAGGCCTGACATACCCGGCAGATTCAGGTCGAGCACGATCAGGTGGGGGAGAGAGGCGCTGCCCTCCAGATAGGCCAGGGCGGCGCCCCCGGTGCGGATACTGGTCAGTTCAACCGGTTCTGCCGATCCTTCCAGCATCGCTTCGACGAGCAGGATCTCGGCGATGTGGTCGTCGATCAGCAGAAGGCGGAGCGGTTCCATCCCAGGCAGTATGCCGGCTGGACTCAGACCTGCGGGCATGCTTGGTTGTGACCTGAATGAATGTTCAACGATTCTTGAGTGTTCTCTCTGGAGGAGGGACAGGGTGGTGCAGGTGCGAATCTGCAGGGTGATGCCTGCCCAAGCTGCGTTGCGCCCCCTTCAGGCACTCCTGATTGACGACAATCCTGCTGACTGCCTGCTTGCACAGGAAGCCCTCGACTGCCACATCCCACAGGTGAACGTGAAGATCATCCAGGACGGCATCGGGGCGCTCGCCTGGCTCCGCCCTCAGCATGCCCACCCCGCCCTGTGCGACGTGATTCTGCTGAATGTCAACATGCCCGGCATGAATGGCTGCGAGTTGCTCGCGGCGATTCGAGGAGACGCTGCACTCCGGCACCTGCCGGTGGTGATGCTGACGACATCGGACCGCCCTGAAGATATCGACCGGACGTATGACCTGATCGTCAGTTCCTACTTGGTCAAGCAGCGGGAATTCTCGCAGTTCCTGGTCCAGATCAAGGACTTCGTCCGCTTCTGGACGGGTGTCCGGTACCGTCAGGGCGTCCAGCACCGAGCGTGACGGGACGCTCATGTGCTCCTGGCCAGCTCAAGTAGCCTGGATCGTTGCGGAGCCAATTTGGCTGGTACGCCGGCTCCAGTAGAACTACAACATGCTGTCAAGGGAAGCAGCGCATCTCCCAGGAGGACATGCACCCCCGACACACGAGGCGCGTCACCGCCATGGGTCGCCTCGACCGGTCACTTCTCCAACGCCAGACAACAGGTCGCCCCCGGCGTGGCCGCCGGGGGCTGAGCGGAAAACGAGAACTTATTTTCCGCCGTTGAGCACGGGCGCGCCACCGTTCAGGCTGGCGCCGCTGTTAGCGTCCGTGTTGGTCGGCTGCAGGTGTGCGCGCATCTGCCACTGGTATTTCTCCAGCGCCGCTTCCACTTCCTGCAGCAGGTTCGAGGTGGTGGGATCCGCGTCCTCGACGTCCTTGATCCGCTTGAACACGCGCTGCGCCACAGTCGCGTACTGCTGCGTGAAGAAGTTCAGCACCCGCGCGTCGTCAATGAAGCCCCCCGGGATCTCCGGCAGGTTGCTGCTCCCGACGATCACCGGCGCGCGGCCGTCCGAGCTGCTCCCGACCGCCAGCATCCGCTCGGCCACGTCGTCGGCGTACTTGGCCATGCCGTCATAGTGCTCCTGAAGCAACTCGTGCAGCGGGTAGTACAGCGCGCCACTGACGTTCCAGTGGGCCTGCTTGGTCTGGAGCGACAGGGCCTGCAGTTCAGTCAGCGTGGCCTGGAGCGCCTGGGTGCTCTTCACGCGGTCACTGGTCCCCGTGTGCGTCAGGGTGGTCATCTGATTGACGGGTTTGGACTGCGCGGCGGCGAAGGAGGAGGGCGCGAGCAGCAGGGCGGACAGGATCAGGGTACGTGCAGTCATAGGGGCTCCAATGCTGCCGGGAGCGTGCTGGAGCGCGGCTGCCGGGAACGCTGTGAAGTCTGCGCCGGGGCGGCGCGCCGCTTGTGAGAGTCAGGATCATGAACATCGCGCTTATCCTGTAAGCGGCCCTGCAATCCGGGACCATCGGCTATTGGATGGAGCGCAGCTGCTCGGGGGAGACGCTGCGTGCGGTCTCAGGACCTGACACTTCGGGAAACTGACGTGCGAGTGGTCGGGAACGGTCTTCCGAGGGATCGCAGACGATCCGAGAAGACCTCGCTCGCTGCCCCACCGCGCGCCTGCGCTTGTCCCGCCGAGGGAGGCATGGGTCTCTGTCCGGTGCGTGCCAATGCGGCGATCCCCATTGGCTGACGTCCGAAAGCTCGCCCTGAAGCGCCTCTTCAAACTCTGCAGGATGTCAGTTGAGCTGGGTGTCCACCGCTGTCTCGTGCCCGGCTGAACTCCATCTCAGCCCACGGTCAGGTCGCGCTCTTCAGGCAGTCGGACCAGCGCGGGTTTCGTCGGCCGGAAGGCCAGCAGCAGGGATAAAAACCCCACGCGGCCCAGGAACATCAGCACCACCAGCACCAGTTTGCCTGCGGAGGACAGCTGCGGCGTCAGATTGACGCTCAATCCAGCGGTCGTGAAGGCACTCACCGCCTCGAAGGCCAGCGCGATCGTTCGGTCCTGATCGCCTTCCGTCAGCATCAGGGCGAACGTGCCGGTCACCACGCTCACCACGCCCAGTGTGACCACCGTCAACGCGCGGGTCAGCGTGGCCGAGCCGATCCGCCGCCCGGCCAGCTCGGGGTCCTGCCGCCGGCGCAGTCCCGCGCGGGTGGCCGCGACCAGCACGGCCGCAGTGGTGGTCTTGATCCCACCGGCCGTCGAGCCAGGATTGCCGCCCACGAACATCAGCCCCATCAGCAGCAGCAGGGTCGGCGCCGCCAGGGTGCCGTAATCCAGGGTGGCGAAGCCCGCTGAACGCGCGACGGTCGGCTGAAAGGCGGCGTGCAGCAGCCGGCCCGACCAGGGCAAGGCCCCCAGCGTGCCGGGCCGGTTCCATTCCAGCAGCGCGAAGCCCACCCAGCCCAGCAGCAGCAGGAACGCCGTCATGCGCAGGCCCACGCGACTCAGCGTGGACAGGCGCGCCGGGCGCAGGCCTGCCCGGCGCGCGTGCACCTGATCGCCCAGTTCGTGGAGGGTGACGAAGCCCAGGCCGCCCAGACCGACAAGCGCCCTGAGGGTCAGGAGGGCTGGCGCCGACAGGCGAGCGACCCCATCCGGCCAGAGTCCGAACCCCGCGTTGCCGAAGGCCATGACCGAGTGCATCAGGGCATACCGGCTGCCCTGCCCCCAGCCCTCAAGGGCAACCATGTCCGGGAGCAGCAGCAGCAGGCCCACCAGTTGAATCACCAGCGCCAGCCGCACGACCCGCCGCAGAAGGCCGCGGAGGTTCTGCCCGGCGCCCAGTCCCAACTCCGCGGCGGCGCCCACGCGGGCCGCGGCGCCCTGGCGACCCAGGCTCACAAACCCGAATGCGAGCGCCAGCAGCGCGAGGGCCCCGACCTCAATCAGAAGGGTCAGCCACACCTGGCCCGCCGGGCTCAGCACTTCCGCGACGTTGACGCTGCTGAGCCCCGTGGTGCACACGGCACTGGTGGCCAGCAGGAGCGCGTCCACCCACTGCAGGGGCACGGGCCCTTGAGCGCCTGGCCAGAGCAGGCCAGCGGTACCCAGGGCAATGAGGGCCGCGACGCCAGTCACCAGGGCGCGCCCTGGATACTGTGTCACGTGACGCCGCGCGGTTCGCCGGAGGTGATTCGTGCGGGTCAGCATTGACAGCCAGTGCTCACGGCGCGGTGCCGGACAGGACGTCAAGGCTGGTCTGTCCAGCGTGTTCGGTGCACCGGATCCGGATGAGTTCGCCCGCGTTCCAGCCCTGCGGGCTGCTGCGCTGGGCGCTGAAGTCAAGGGTCGTGTGGCCGCGCTGCGTGACTCGACTGGACGGGATCAGGCGGGACCCGTCCAGGCCGGGTTGAGTGGCCACTGCCGAGACACAGTGGTCCAGAGCGCGGGTCATCATGGCCCGGTTCGGGTCGGGTGGGCGCAGCGCGGCCCAGGCCACGAGCAGGGGGAGTAGCGCCAGAACCCAGCGCCAGCGGCCGGCCTGGTGCCCCGCAGGATGTCCCCGTCCAGCCAGCTGCCAGCTGTGTGGAAAGACCACGGGAGGCGTCATGGGAGGAGGATGCGCGGCTGGACCCTCGTGGCGGAAGTCGCCAGTTGACTTGCTTCCTGTCCATCTGGCCAGGGCAAGTCACACCCAGAAGTGTGGCCACCGTCAGTAGGACGGGATCTGTACGACGCCCTCACCTGCCTCGTACACCCGGACGGTGCCTTGCCTCACACGGCCGAGATGCAGGTCTATGACTGACGGCCTGCGTGCAGCGCGACCGAGCGCCGCCCTTCAGTTCAGTCAAGCGTCTGTCCGCGAGAAGACGGCAAGGTGACCCACGAACGCGCACCTGATGAGATTCCAATCGTCAAGGACGGCCAGGGTCTCCGCCACCTGCTCTTTGGGGAGCCGCAGGGCAGCAGCGACAGTGACCAGTGTTTCCCTGCGTCCCAGGAGGTAGGTGTACGTGCGGTGCTGCACCGGAGAGAGGGTCCGGTGTTCATTCACGCGGGCTGCAGGATCGTTGACACTGTAGACCGCTCGAGGGGTCGTCGGCACGAACCGTCGCCGAATCAAACCCTCCGCGGTCAGCTCCAGGAGTACCGTCTGGAGCACCGGGCCTTCAAGGCGAAGGGCAGCGCGCAGTTCGTCATCGGCCCACTTCGCCCTGGTGCTCATCAGCTCCAGGAGGTGTGGACGAGCCGCGCGCGCCATCTGGGTGTATTTCGTTGTGGTCATCCGCAATGCACTGCTCGGGCGGAGGGAAGCAGGAAGCTTGCGTTGTCCGGCATGCGCGCACTATAGGGCAGGGCCTTGGTGCAGCGCGGCTCGGGCGGCCCGAAGGGCGCGGTATAGGACAAGAGATTCAATGGCCGATGGTCGTGTCAGGCTGGCCGCCATTCGAAAGGACCTGGGCTCTGAGCACCTTCCACCCACACCGTACGGGATGCCCAGCTGAGGGAGCACGGATCAACCGCTGAGGTGCGGCGCTGGTGCCACACACGCGCTGAGGCCATCAAGGGGCCGCCAGGGTATACCGCAGGCGGAACGCATCGAAGTCGCCAAACGTGACCGGCCGCCCATCCAGCACCACCGTGTACGCCCCCGCCGCCACCTGCGGTACCGCTACGCTCACCGCGCCCTGCTGCAGCGCCTCCAGCCGCACGTCCATGAGCGGCGCCACCCGCGCCGACGGCACGCCGCTGTACACCAGCACGCGGCACCGGCAGCCCGGCAACGCCGCGCCATTCTTCGTGAGCGTGAACCGCAGCAGCGTCGGGCCCTGCGTGCTGAGGGTGTCCTCCGCGTCTGTCGCAAACGTCACCTGCACCGCCCCGGCCGACTGCGTCTCGTGCGCCCCCGCTCCACCTGGCCCCGTCAGGCTCCACAGGACCAGCAGCGTGGTCAGGGCGCGCCTCACGGCCGCTCCGGGCGGAACGCCGGATTCCGCGCGATGCTCTCATCCGTCAGAGCGTGCAGGAACGCCTCCAGGTCATCCAGCTCCGCGTCCGTCAGGCCCAGCGGGTGGATCAGCGGATCCGCGTTCGGGTTGGGTTCCCCGCCGTCGTTGTACGTCTCCAACAGCTCCCGCAGGGTCGCGCGGCTCCCGTCGTGCAGGTACGGACCGGTCAGCGCGACGTTCCGCAGGGTGGGGGTCACGAAGCGGCCCACGTCGCTCTCCTGCTCGGTCCGGTCGGCCAGCCCGAGGTCCGGGTTGAACACCCGCATGGCGTTGTTGTGCGCCAGTCCGTCCGTGAAGTCCCGCCCGGTGTGGCAGTGGAAACACTCGGCCTTGTCGAAGAACAGGTCCAGGCCGCGCACCTGCGCGGCACTCAGGGCCGCGCCGTCCCCCGCCTGGTACCGGTCAACGGGACTGCCGCGGCTGGTCAGCGTGCGCTGGAACGCCGCGAGGGCCTGCACGAGGCGCTGGACCGTGGGCGCCTCCCCGAACGCCGCGCGGAACTGCGCGGCGTACACCGGGTCTGCCGTGAGGCGCTCGCGGAGCAGGTCGGGGGTCATGTCGAGTTCCGCGTGATCCTGCAGGGGAATCATGGCCTGCACCTCCAGGTTCGGGGAGGCGCCCGCCCAGGTGAGGGCCCGGCGGTCACCGACGTTGACGAGGGTCATGGCGTTGCGTCTGCCCAGTCGTCCCTGCACGCCCGGACTGACCGCCTGTGGGGCCGTGAAGGCCCGCGCGGGGTCGTGACAGGACGCGCAGGACACCGTGCGGTCCCGGCTGAGGATGGGGTCGAAGAACAGGGCGCGGCCCAGCGCGACCTTCTCAGCTGTGGTCGGGTTCGAGGGTGGACCGGGAGGAAGGGGCGCGAGGGCCGAGCTGGCAGCGGCGGCCGTGGTGAGGATCAGCAGCGCAGCGGCGGAGACTTTCATGGTTGACCTCCATGAGAGGGATGGGTCATCTGGGGCGGCGACTGGGTGGTCAGGACGGCCGTGACACCCAGCACCGCCCCGAGCAGCAGGGCCTCCCGCGCCAGCGTCAGGCGCACCTGCGGATGGCGCGCCGCGAAGGCCCGGCGCACGAGCGCGGCCGCCCCGAGGGCCAGCGCCACGAGCGCGAGTTTGACCAGCAGCACCTGCCCGTACAGGCTACCCAGCCACTGCGCCGGGCCCGTCAGGTGCTCGCCCGCCATCAGCAGTCCCGTGACGGTCAGCACGAGGACGCTGCCCAGGGCGACCGGGGTGAAGCGCCGCGCCAGCGCCGTGCTCAGGGGCCGGGCGCGCAGCAGGGCCAGGACGCCGCCCAGCCACACCGACATCGCCAGGGCGTGCGCGGCGTGCAGGCCCCGCACCCAGCTTCCATGCCCGGCGCCGTGCCCCACGCCGGCCGCACCCCAGGCGAGCAGCAGAGCGCTGCCCAGGCTCGCGGGCCAGGGCCACCCGCCTGTCTCAGCGGCCAGCAGGATCAGCGCGCCGATGACGCCGAGGAGCATGCTGCGCCCGGTGGTGGTCGTGGTCAGGTACGCCAGGGCGTCTGCGGGCGCCATGAAGCCCAGTGTCGTGAGCGTCACGAGGACCTGACCGCCCCAGCCGAACAGGAGCAAGGCCAGGCCGGTGGCCAGCCAACGCAGGCGCGGCGCACCTGGGGTCAACCAGGTGCGGGTGAACGCGCCACCCAGCAGCAGGACGAGTCCAGCGAAACCCAGGCCATTCAGGAGCGCACTCACGCGGCCCAGCTCACTTCACGCGGAAGGTGCTCTGCCCGGTGACGGGATGCCCGTCCTCCGAGAGGATCTTCCAGGCGATCACGTACTGGCCGGACTTCAGGTTCGCTTTCAGCGCGATGCTCAGTTGCGCGGCCGTGGTGGCAGCACTCAGTGGCCGGCTCACCAGTCGGCCCGAGTCGGCCTTCTCCGCCAGCGCCAGCTTCGCAGCGGCCTCCACGCTCTGCCCGGCCGGGATGGCCATCACCCGGAACGTACTGAAGCGCAGTTCGATGGGCTCGCTGAACTTGAGTTGCACGGCTCTGGGCGCGGCCACCACGGCGTTCAGGGCCGGCGTGATGGAGGACACGGCCGTGTGCGCGGTCGCCGTGGAGAGCGTCAGGGCAGTCAGGAGCATCAGGATCTTCATGGGGCACCTCAGGTCGGGGCAGGCCGGGGCCTGCCCCGGAGTGCGGGTTACTTGACGGTGGTCTTGCTGGCCGGGCCCTCGGCGGGGTTCGTGTCGTCCCACGCGACGACGCTGCCGTCGCTGTACGTCTGGTAGATCTTCCACACGACCTCACCCGCCGCCGCCGGGTTCTTCGCCTGGAAGAAGAAGCGGGCGTACTCCATGGGCGCCACGCGGCCCGTCCAGACGATCTCGGTCACGAGGCCAGCGGCGTCCTTCTTCACGGTGCGCGTGAAGCCGGGCGTGACCTGGAAGCGGCTGATCACGACCCCGGCGGGCACCACGAGGCGGATCTGGGTGGTGGCGATCTCCTTCTCGGTGGGGACGTTCAGGCGGTACGTCTCACTGGCGCCCACCTTGCTCTCCGACAGGCCCGTTTCGGTGCGGACGGTCGCGTGGGCACTCGCGACGGAGATCAGAACGGCGGCGGTCAGGGTCAGGGCGGAACGGATCAGGGTCTTCATGGGGCGTCTCCTGGAGGGTGGGTGGAGCGCCGCGCTCCACCCGGATGAGGGCGAATGACTGGAACTGTTCAGTTCCCGACTTACTTCTGGCCGGGCATGCTCATGCCTGCCGTGGGTGCCGTGCCCGCCAGGCTGAACGCCGTACCCAGGTTCAGGTAGAGCTGATCGGCCACCGGGCCGCCGTGCACCTGCGTGTACTTGGCGTCGCTCAGGTCGAACTTCTCGGTGCCCACCCCGGCAGCGACCATCCGCGCGGCGTTCAGGTTCACCGTCACGGGCGCGCCGCTGTCCTTGATCTGGATCGTGCCGGGCTTCATGGGGTCACCCAGACTCACGGTCAGGCGGCGGGTGTCGGCTCCCATGTGCAGGGCCACGTCGCGGGTCTGACCGCCCACCTGCGCCTTGCCTTCGAAGCGGCTGAAGATGTACCCGGGGTTCCACGCCCAGAACATGCCGACGTCCAGGCCCAGCGGGGCCTGCTGGGTGCTGGCGTCCAGGTGGTTCAGGGCGCGCGGGACGCCCACGTCGAAGCGCACGCCCCGGTACGTCCCGGCCGGCACGTCAGCTTTGAGGACCGGGACGTTCTGGGTGGGGTTCGTGCCGCCCAGCTGGAGCAGGGTGAGGCCGGGCACAGGCAGTTCGGTGCCGTCGTCTCTGACGAGGGCGACGTTGCTGATGTACAGCTGCCAGAGGGTGGTGGTGACGACCTGTCCGGCCTGGGTGGTGAGCTGGCCGGTGAAGGGCCGGTCGCCGTTCAGGACGTTCAGGTTCAGGGCGAAGGGCGCGGCGAGGGTGGTGCCGGTCAGGGCAGCGGTCAGGGCCGTCAGTCGGATCAGGGTGCGCATGATGAACTCCTTGGAGGGATGAGTGTGAATCGGGGGCGCGGTGACGTGAATGCATTCGTCAGCAGCGTCGACGTCAGCGGCCTGGGTGCGGGAAGGGGCAGGGAAGTTGCAGAGCAGGGCGCGTTCAGCGTCTGTTCGGAGATGTCGCGGGCGAGGAGCGCGCAACGCAGCCGGGAAGCAGGACCAAACTGGCGCGGAGACCAGTGAGTTCTGTTCAGGGTTGATCACCTGGGATGGGCCGTGACCTCCAGGCTGGCCGGTGCGGGGCAGACCCACGCCTTGTACCGGTCAGGGGGCGTCTGGTCCGCCGGGGCGCAGCGTGAGGGAAGCGGCCTGTCGCCGGGTCAGGCCAGCGGTGGCGCGCGGGCGTCCGCATGCCGCAGCGCAAACGTGACCGGCCCGGCAGTGCGGGTGGTCACGTGAGGAGCGCGCTGGGCCCGTGGGCCGACGCGGGGCCCGTCGGCAGCAGCCAGCGCGAAGCCGGCCGTCAGGCAGAACGGGCAGTGGGTGTCGCCGTGCGCGTGGTGCGGCGGGGCGTTCGGTGCGGCGTCCGTCAGGGCGTGTCCATCGGCATGCGCTGGCCCCGCCTCCGCTGTCCGGGGGGCGGGTGGGTCGCAGGGGACGCCCGCCGCGTGTACGTGGACAGGGGTCTCCGCCGCGGCCTCGTGGACGTGTCCGGCTCTGGTGGCCGCCTGGGTCAGGGTGCCCAGGGGCAGCGTCCCCAGGGTCAGGCCCAGTCCGCCTGCCTCGGGGCTGCGGGTCAGGTGCATGACGGCTGCGATGAGGGTCAGCACGGCCAGCAGCCAGCGCGTCACGGCAGGGGCCGGAGCGAGCTGGCTGCTGGACGCACGTGACATCACAGGAACGATAGCGTGCGAGTCAGGTGAGAATGTCCTGAACGAGTCGTGTCCCGGGGAGCAGGCTCAGCGCAGGAGGCGAACGGCTCTGATGATGTCGGGAACGGAGCGGGGTTCGTCGCCCGCAGCGCACCCGGTCAGGTAGTCCTGCAGGATGACGTCGCCAGCTGCGTCGAGGGCGTGACGGACCCCGCTGAGGACGGTCAGGATCTCCTGGCACTCCCGGCCTTCTTCCACCATGCGGTGCAGGCCACGCACCTGCCCTTTGAGACGGCGCAGGCGGTTGAGGATGCGCCGCTTGTCGTCTGGGGTCTGGGGAAGTTCACCTGAGGTCATCGCACTCACCTCACCGGCTGACGGGGTACCCGGCTGACGTCCAGGCGTTCATGCCGCCGTCCACGTTGAAGACCCGGGTGTACCCGGCTTTCACGAGCTGCGCGCTGGCCTGGGCGCTGCGGTTGCCGCTGCGGCAGATGACGTACACCGGCCGGTCCTTCGGCACCTCGTTCATGCGGGTCCCCAGGTCCGCCAGGGGCAGCAAAGCCGCGCCGGGGACATGCCCTTCTTTGTATTCAGCGGCCGTGCGGACGTCCAGGACGTACTCGCCCTTCTCCTGCGCGGCCCGCAGGTCCTGGACAGAAACGGTCGTGTACGTGGCCGCGCGCGGCGCGCAGCCCATGAGCAGGGCCGGAACGAAGAGGGCGGGGAGCAGGTTCATGATGCCTCCTGAAAAACGAGAAAGATACCCCCGTAGGGTATGCGACGGTGGTGTGCCGCACTGGATGAACCACACAGTTCACTCCGTGCACGTCACCCTTCTTCAAGCGGGAACTGCCACGCCGCCCAGAGACCCAGCCCCACGAGGGCCGCATAGAACGATCCCACGACCGTCATCACCGCGGCGCCGGACAGCCGGCCGATCGCGGCCGCGTCCACCAGAGCCCGCGCTGACGGCGCGCCCGCAGGAAGACCCAGATCCAGTTTCGCCAGCCACGCCAGCAGGACGGCCGCGTACAACCACAGGTAATTGCGGTTCAGACGCCAGCCCAGCGCGTGATACCGGCCCATCTCACTGCGCGGCCGGGCGAGTTCCGCCAGCAACGCCTGGTGCCAGGCACCGTCGCCTCCAAGTTCGAGCATATCCGGGTAGAAATGCTGCTCCATCATCCGTACCCGCTGCCTCGCCACGTCGTACGTCCGGAACCGGCGCGCTTCCAGACGCAGGAAATAGTAGTTGAGGAACATGGCAAACAGGAACGTCACGTGGCTGTTCGCCGGGTTGCCCAGAGCGAACGAGGCCAGGCCGGTCGTGGTCACCACAGACCAGTTGGTCGTGATGTCCAGCCGTTGCCGGTAGGCCGTCATCTTCCCGACTTCCGCCCGGTACAGGTGAATGAGCGCGTTCGTGACGTTCCCATGCGCACGCACCTGCGCCGGATCCATCAGGCCGTACCCTGATGCACCAGCAGGACTGGCATGTGGGCGTGATGGACGACGTCCTCTGCCACGCTGCCCTGCATCAGCCGCTGCCAGCCGCTGCGGCCGTGGGTGGCCATGACCAGCAGGTCGCCGCCGAGTGCCGCGCACTCCTCGAGAATCGCCCGGGCCACACTGCGGTGACCGGCGGCGCGCTGAACGGCACTCAGCCGACTGCAGGCGGCGTCCACGGTCCCTTCTGCCAGTGCCCGCTCCCCCTCCTGAAACCAGGCGCGTTCCAACTCCTGTGGGCTGACACTCAGGTCCGTGTCGGCGCTGAGCACCTCATGGGCGTCCGGCACGATGTGCAGCAGGGTGAGTCTGGCCCCCAGGGCCCGGGTGAGTCCCGCCGCGTGCCGCACCGCAGCGTGATCGATGTGGGATCCTTCCGTCGTCACCACGATATGTGTATACATGTTGTCTCCTCAGTGCAGGGGGTCTACTGGTCATCAGTGAGGCAGGTGTTTGCGGAGCGCCCCGTACAGCCACGTGCCGAGCAGGGCGAAGGTCAGCACGACCAGCATCGGCCACACACCCGCGCCGAGCAGCGTGAAGATCGGCCCGGGGCACACGCCCGCCAGGCCCCAGCCGATCCCGAACGTCGCGCCGCCCAGCACGTAGCGCGCCCAGCCGCGTTCCTTCGGTGTCACCGTGATGGTCTGCCCGTCCAGGCTGCGCGCGCCACTGCGCCGCAGCAGCCACGTGGTCAGCAGTCCGGTCAGCACCGCCGAGCCGATCAGGCCGTACATGTGGACCGACTCGAAGCGGAACATCTCCTGAATGCGGTACCAGCTGGCCGCCTCGGACTTGATCAGCACCACCCCGAAGTACACGCCCATCATCAGGTACACGAGCAGTCCACCTGCCGCCCGGGTGACCGGCGCGTCCGTCACGCCGGGAATGCGGGTCCCGGCGCTCACCGGACCACCGCCATGAACGCGGGCAGCAGCAGGTTCGCGCTGAGGATCCCCCCGGCGAAGAAGGACACGGTCGCGATCAGACTGGGCGCCTGCAGGGTACTCAGGCCGGTGATGGCGTGCCCGCTGGTGCAGCCGCCACCGTAGCGCGTGCCGAACCCGACCAGCAGGCCTGACACGCCCAGCAGCAGCCACACGCCAGGGTTCGAGAGGTCGGTCAGTTCAGCCGGGACCAGGCCGGGGCGAACCTGCACGCCGAGTGCGTTCACGGACGCGGCGCCCGCTGCACTCAGGCGGGTGGGTTCTGGATTGGCGAGGATCAGGCCGGCCAGCGTGCCGCCCAGGATCAGTCCGGCGGCGAAGGTCAGGTTCCACCGCTCGGCGCGCCAGTTGTAGCGGAAGAAACTGGGTTTGGCGGCGTCAGGGAGCAGGACGGCGCAGGCGTGACGCAGGTTGGCGGAGATGCCGAAGCCCTTGTTGCCGATCCAGAGCAGGAGCGGGACGGTCAGGCCGATCAGGGGGCCGCCGACCCACCAGGGCCAGGGGGAACGCAGAAGGTCGAGCAGGTCAGTCATGGTCACCTCGGATGAGACGGATTCTGATTGAATGGCTGACAAAGCCGTTCAATCCGAGCAGAGCGAGTGGGAGAAAAGCGGGTTCCGGACGTGGAGCTGGCAATCCGGTGAGGTTCCGGATTGTCAGCGAAACAAACGGAATCCGTATGAGACGTTCAGTGAAACGAATTCAGTGGAATGGAGTGGCGTGAAGTGGATCGTCGCGCGACCTGTCGGGAAGCGGGGTGCAGCCCCCTGGGATCAAGCAGCGGCGAGGCCGGTCCGGCCTCGCCGCTGCGCAGACGGGGTCGGGTCAGTGGGCGCGGCTCTCGACCGCAGGTGGCGGGTTGAGGACCTTGGGAACGTTCGTGGCGAGGACGTACAGGCCCATCACGACCAGGAAGGACGCGAAGCCGCGTTTCAGGGCGTCGTTGGACACGTTCTTGCCGACGCGGGCGCCCAGGAAGCTCCCGGTGATGCCGATCACGGTGAAGATCAGGATCAGGTTCCAGTGCACCGCGAGGTTCTGCTCCTGCAGGACATGCAGGTACTTGTAGAACCCGGCGAAGCTCTTGGCGGCGATGATCAGCAGGCTGGTGCCCACCGCGAGACTCATGGGCAGCCCGCCGAGGAGCACCAGGGCCGGGATGATCAGGAAGCCGCCGCCCACCCCGACCAGTCCGGTGAGGACGCCCACGCCGAGTCCCTCGGCGGCGATCTTCAGCGGCGAGCGGGCGTGGGCCGGACCGGCGGCCGCTGCGGCGGGGCGGAACATCATGATGGACGCGAGGAGCATCACGGCGGCGAAGAGCGTCAGTTGCACGACGCCGCTGAGGTACACGCTGAGCGCGGCGCCCAGGTACGTGCCGGTCACGCCGGGCACCCCGAAGTACAGAACGCTGCGCCAGTCGATCTGGCGTTTCAGGGCGTAGGGAATGGCCCCGAAGAGGCTGATGCCGCCCACGATGGCGAGGCTCTCGGCGATGGCGAGTTTGTCCGGTTCACCCACGAGGTAGACGAGTACGGGCACGGTGAGGATGCTGCCGCCCGACCCGAGCAGCCCGAGGCTCAGGCCGATCAAGGCCGCGCCGATCCAGGCGAGGATCATGGCCGGTCGCCGGTCACCAGGTCGCGGCCCTCGCGCATCCACCCGAAGGTGCCGCCCATCAGGTTCTTCAGGTGCTGGTGACCCTGCGCGGCGAGGTACGCGGCGGCCTGTGAGGAGCGGTTGCCGCTGGCGCAGATCAGGACGGCGCCGTCGGGTACCTCGGCCTCGCGACCCTGGAGTTCGGAGAGGGGGAGGTTGATCGCGCCGGGGACGTGGCCCTGGGCGTACTCGTCGGGTTCGCGCACGTCGATCAGGGCGGCGCCTGCGCGGCGCTGCGCGTCCAGTTCATTCGAAAAGAGGTCGGTGTAGGTCATGGGATGCTCCTGGGAGGCCGGGGCGGCACGCGGCGTGAAGCCGCGTGCCTTCTGGATTTATGCGGGTGAGACGAGCTGCGCGTCGCGTTCGCGGGTGTAGGCGTCGTAGCCGCCGGCGAGTTCACTGACCTGGAAGCCCCGGGCGCGCAGGAAGCTCGCGGCCGCCGCGCTCCGCGCGCCCCCCTGGCAGTGCACCACGATCTCCTGATCCCGCGGCAGCGCGTCCACCTGCCACGCCAGGCGACCGGCATGCAGTTGCTGCGCCTCCGGAATCGCCCCCGCCTGGTGTTCGGTCTTGTTCCGCACGTCCAGAATCAGCGCCCCGGCGTGCCGGGGCAGCTCCGCCGCTGGGAACGGCTGCGCGGCCGTGCTCTCCAGCCCCTCCGTGGACGTCACGAATCCCGTCACCTGATCC
>CALPYF020000056.1 GCA_943327755.2 Deinococcus hopiensis KR-140 | reverse complement strand
TGTCAGAACCCCGCCTGTCCAGCCCAGCATCACGCGCAACACGGCACCATCAAGCTCCGCAGACGATACGGCCCTCACCGCCGACGACTCCTCAAGTGCACCGTGTGCAGTGCGGAATTCAGTGAACTCAAAGGCACGCCCTACTGGAACGCCCGCTGCTCCCAGGACACCGTTGACACCGTGTCACCCACGGCAACAGCTTCGTCACCACGGGCCACCTGGTCGGCTGTCACCGCACCACGGTCGCGCGCATCGTCCGCGTTGCAGGAACCCACGCGCGACACCTCCACGACCCGAATGCTCGTGACCTGAAGGTCACGAGCATTCAAGCGGACGAACGCTACGGATTCGTCGGGCGCAAGAAGGAGTCCGTGTGGGACGCGACCGTCATCGATACCAGCAGCACGTTCCTGATCCAGGGCGAGGTCGGCGAGCGCACCGCTACCCTGGCCCAGTCGCTCCTCGTGCGTGCTCGAGACCGGCTCACCGATCCACATGGACTCGTGCTGTTCACCGATGGGTTTCTGTCGTACCAGACGTTGTTTCCTGAGGTGTTCGGCAGGCCGTATCGGCCTGCGAGACAGGGATCGCGTGGTCGATTCCCGAAGACCGCCTACCGGATCCCGCGTTCAGCGGCCCATGTCCGAATCATCAAGGAGTATTCCGGGAAGCGCGTCGTGAAAGTGCGCACCGAGATCGCGGCTGGCACTCAGGTTCGCGTGAACGAGGAGTTACACCGGTTGGGGTACCACAAGCCCAACACCTCGGCTGTGAAGCGTCAGAATGCCACGGCACGGCGGATGAACCCGCACCTGGCGAGGAAAAGCCTCGCGTTCGCGAGGCTGAGGATTCACCGGGAGAGCCTGGCTCATCTGGTGCAGGGGATCTACAACTGGTGCCGAGTTCAATGAGGTTTGCGGAGGCAGCTTGACGTCCCAAAGGGACGTCAGCTGTATCTCCAGCGCACACCGGCCATGACCATCGGGCTGACCGATCACGTCTGGAAGGTGCGGGACTGGCTCTCACAGCCGCAGGGCGTCTCCTGTCGGGCATAGTTCCAGCCACCTACCCCGCAACAACTTGCCACAACCCGTGGAGTTGACAATCCGTCTAATCTCCGGATTGTCAGCGAGACAGACGGAATCCGTACTGCTCACACTTGAACCGACTGGGCAACCGCTGCTTCCGCTGTGGCTCGCGCCAGCTTTAGAGCCCGCAACTTCTTGAGCCGCCCGTCCCCTTCCACCGGCCACGTCCAGCCCTGGCCGGTAGCGACGGTCTCATCCATGGCCTGCACCAGTTCCACTTCGTAGACTTCCGCGCCCGTCCCTTCTGCTTTCCGGGAGACGCGGACCAGCGTGACCATTTCCCATTCCTCGGCGGGGCGGTCTGTTGGTCCGTCGTCTTCTATACGTTTGAAAACTAGGTTGATCACGGCCGTAAAGCGGTAGATTCCCTCGACTTCCGCAACCGAAAATTTCTCTGCCCTGATCAGCTCATACTCGCTGTAATCGTTGGTAAGGTCCGATGCCAGCACGTTAAAATCGGAATACTCGAACATTTTGGCGGCGTAAATATTAAAGTTGTCGATGAATCCAACGTGATGTTCTAGGAAATCCTCCATGTCAGAGAAAACAACCACCCTCTCGATCGATGCCCCCTCCAGATCAGCAGCCAGATCGACGTGAATTTGTCTTGGATTTTTATCGGAGCAGAAATCAGTTTTGTTGTCAGTGATCAGTGCCAGCTCGTTCTCGGGGTCACTGTTCAGCATTGACACGGCGCTGCGCCAGATAAAAACATCTTTGATGCCGTTTTCATCATATTTGAAATCAACATAATTTGTATCATAAGGAGTAATTTTGCCCTTCTTGTGTTTATTTCCTAAAACTGCTACTTGCTCTATTTTTTTGGATGGTTTTAGCCCCTGATACATAGCATTAATAGCAACATAAATATCATCCGCACTATTTTCAACAATTTCAACACCCATATTTTGAAGCGGCCTATACACGTATTCTTCTGAGGAATAGGCAGCTAGTTCAAAAATTTCTTCCCTTGTGGACATCTGCCTACTGAAAACATCTCGCCACTCGGAGTAAAACTGTTTTACATATCGGACCTGTCTTTTGCCCTGGTTCTCCAGTTCCAGGCACGCCACACGACTGATGGTCAGCCTGATGTCGTATTTCTTTGCATGCTCAGAAATTAGCCGGAGTTCATCGCTAAGGGCGAGATTCTTCCTCCATAAGGCATTGGTGTCAAGAAAGATGATCAGCGGCATCTCAGGCCTCTTCCTTCGCCCTTGTCAGGTTGAGTTCCAGAATCTTGTCCAAGAGTTCGTCCTCGGGCAGCGGCCAGGCCCAACCATATGCAGCGGCTACAGCCCCATCGAGCAGGGTGTGGGCATCATCCAGGGTGGCTATGCCAGTGATCTTCTCGGCTCTCGTCGCGCGGTACTCCGCGAGCAGGTTGTACATCTCCGTGAGGCCCAACTTCACCCCCGCGCTGCGCCCCGGGGCGTCTTTGTTGCCGAGGAATGTCCGGCTTTCCTGCAGGAAGCGGGCGGCCCCTTCGATGGCCGCTTGCTGCTCCGGCGTGGGCCGGGGAAAGGGGAAAGTCTCAAAGGTAGTGGAGGCGGTGTAGCGTGGACGGTCCTCAAGCGAGCTTCCTAACGCGCCGGCCCAGATGGTGTGGACGGCGCTGTTCAAAACGCCAAAATGAAAGTCATCATCAAACGCCAGAATGGTCAAGGCATTGTTCGGGATTTTTTCTGGAGTCAGCCAGGTGAAAAACCGGTGCTTGGCATGAATCGTCGTGACGATAAACTGTTCAAGAGGCGCAATAGCCCGGCGCAGCGCAGGTCTGGATTCACCATGAATCCACCATTTCTCACGGATCGACGCCCGGTTATTGGTCTCGCGCAGGGGTTTGACGTGTTCGACGACGTATTGCATGGGCCTGCGGTATTGCTCGGCCTCTTCCAGGGACATCTGGTTGAAATCGATCAACCACCGGTCCATGCTGCGGTCATTGACGTCATCCCCGCTGATGTAGGGCTTGAGGACTTCTCGGTTGCTGACTCCACTGGGGTTAGGCAGGTCCAGCCACTCCCTGGCCATCTGACCGGGAAGATCAAATTTTCCGCTCGGTTTGACGCCCTCAAAGGACTTCCCAGCGTTCTCCTTGAGGCGTCTGGCCTGCCGCAAGTCGGCCCCGCTGGTCAGGTCCGCGCGAATCACGTCCACCACCTGCGCGTTGGTGGTGCGCCGCTGCGGGTCACTGCCGTCCCCCGCGTGAGTCAGCACCGTCCGTGTCTGCTGAGTGCCGTCGTCAAACCCCACGATGCTCACCCGCACGGCGGCCCCATCCTGAATCCAAGCCCGGTCCGGCCAAGCCATGAAGATGCCCCCGGTCGCCAAAATTCGATCCAGCACGGCTGCATTGGCTCCGCCACGGATGCTGTTGGTACTGATCAATCCGGCCCTTTTGGTCTTGCCCTCCTCGATGTTCTGGCGCGCTTTCTCAAACCAGTACGTCACGAAGTCCGCAAATCCCGGCACCCGCCCTTCATAGGCCCCGCGCAGCGCCTCGGTGTAATCATGCCCCAGAGACTGGCGCATCCGGGTGTTCCCCACGAAGGGCGGGTTGCCCACGATGAACTCCGCCTCCGGCCACTCTCTGAGAGTCTGTCTCTCTGCGTCGTACACCGCGTCCTGATGCAGCAACTCCGGCAGCTTGTCCAGCACGGGGGACACCTTGAACGGCTCGTGGTGTTCGCGCATCCACTGGAGGTAGCCGATCCACAGCACCATGCCTGCGATCTCATGGGCGTAGGGGTTGACCTCCATGCCCAGCATCTGCCGGGGGCTGACCTTCGGCGCGGGCGGCACGTTCAGGGTCACGGTGCGAATGGTCTCCCTGACCTCGGCCTCCAAGTCCAGCAACAGCCGCATGGTGACGTACAAAAAATTCCCCGAACCCATCGCGGGATCAAGTACCCTGACGGCGGCAAGGCGGTCTTGAAAGGCGGTGAGCCGACTCACCGCTTCATCAGTCTGGGCCTGTCCCAGTGCGCCCTCAGCATACAGCCCACCCCCTTCCTGCTGACGGGCCTCCTCAATCTCGGCCATCAGGGGCTTGAGGCTGGCGCGCAGTGCCTCCCACTCCATCCGCAGGGGCCGCATGATGACCGGTTCCACCACGTCCAGAATGTCTACCAGCGGGGTGTAGTGCGCTCCCAGTTGCCACCGCTTACCGGGATCGATCACCGTCTCGAACAGCGTGCCGAAGATGGTGGGGTCCACTTGCCGCCAGTCTCGCCTTGATGCGTCGTACAGGCGGTTGACTTCCTCTCCCGTCAGCATCGGGGCGGTGGTGTCGTCGAACACCCCGCCGTTGATGTACGGAATGCGCCCCACAACAGTCTTCTTGCCGACCTTCATGGCCGCGAACAGTTCCTCGCACATCTCCTTGAAGTCTTCGGGGTGCTTTTTCGCAGCCTCCAACAGACGCTTGAAGGTCTCGCGGGGAATCAGCTCGGCGTCCTCGGCGAAGAGGGTGAACATGGTCCGCACGAGGAAGTGGGCTACAAGCTCCGGGGTTTCGCCCCTGGCCTTCAGCGCCTCACTGACTTTCGCCAGAGAATCGACGGCGGCCACCGTCGCCAGCTCAATACGGTGCGACGGGTTGAACGATGCAGGGTCCAGCCAGACCCGGCGCAGCTGCTCGCGGCGCTGGCCGTCCCGGAGATCGTCCAGCGTCCATCTGACAACGCTTTTCTGGGTACCCGTGAAGTTGGTGTGCAACTCGATGGTCTGCATATCACACACGATCAGCAGCGGGGGGTTGCGCAGGTCTTCCCGGTATGATAGGAGTTGCTGATACGCCTTGTTCAGGTCCGCACCCTTGCCCTTGTACTCCCAGCCGAACCGGCCCTCGGCGTACACGTCGGCAAAGCCCTTACCCCCGGCCACCTTCAGGACGGGCTTCTCGAAACGGTACTCCTCGCCACCCGTGGGCCTCGGCACCTGCAAGAGATCGCACAGGTCAACAAAGTGGAGTTGCGCGCCGCCCCGCTCATTGAGCCTAGTGGTGGCGTACTTCTGGATAAAAGCGTCGGGGATGATGGACATGGATGGGATCAGTATGCCGCTCAACTACTGAAATCGGTGTAAATCTATTGAGGTACTTCGACTTACCGCTCAACACCTGACACTTCGGGAAACTGACGTCCTAGCGGTTGGGAACGGCATTCCGAGAAGCCGCAGACAGTCCCAGAGGACCTCGCCGCCCCACCGCGCCGCTTAACTCGGGAGCTGCCACCCGACCCGCGTCACGCTCACGACCGCTCGCCCGCGCTTGTCCCGCCGAGGGGCATGATTCTCTGTCCGCTGCGCGCCGATCCACGTCATCCAAGCGAGCGTGATACAGAGCAGGCCAAAGAGCCGAGAGATTCGCTCTGGAGCCGTCATGTGTGTGGCCTCCAGATGCAGCCCGCGAGCTTTCAACGCGAAGAACGCAGATTCAATCGCCCACCTGAGCCGATAGGTCCGCAACACGTCCAGCACCGGCAAATCTGATGCCACGATTACCCTGTACCCGCGGGGGACAGGGTGATGACCATGTGCATCCAGCCCCCATACACTCACGTCCGCTCGAACAGGGTGCGCACCTGGCCCGGTTAGAGCGTCGTGAAAAGGTCTCGCGCCAGTTCATCCTCGATTCTGGTGTTCTCCCGAATGCGGATACAGTGCCGGATGCGTTTCCAGCGCAGAAATGAGCACCACTCGCGCCCCACGAACTCCCGGTCCGCGATCAACACCGCCCATCGCCGGGCTGGCATCACCTTGAGGAGCTGGGCGATCAGGAGGATCCGGACAGCAGTGCAACTGTTGCCTTGATACGGCAGAATCGACCAGACGAGGGGAATCACCGCGCCCCCGAGGAGGACGCCCAAGACGAGGATGTTCAGCGGCGTCTGGTCGTAATGCCACGTGGTGCGGTCCATGATCAGGATGAACTTGCCGTCGGGAAGCAAGGGAAGCAGGACGTCACAGACGTCCTGCGGCGTGAGCTGAACGTCGTGAAACACGCAGGCCACCGTCCGAGTCTTCGATTCCAGCGTGGCTGATCTGGGGAGATAAAGCGCGAGCTTGCGGTGGAGTGTGGATTCAGATGGGAGGACAGCCAGAAGGACTTCGGCAAGCCGACGGAGCGCGTCCGCACGGCGGTGAGGCCAGCGGGTGTGCAGGTAGGTGGCCAACGTGTCAGCATGAAGTCGGGCAGGATCGGGGATCGTCACAGACCCAGATACCGCCCTTTGTTGTACCGCACTGCGTTCAGGACGCCATTTCTCGCAAAGTGTCAGGTGCAGAGGGTGAAAGGTATATCATTCAAACACATCTGGCAGGCTTGCGGCCGCTGCTTTTAATCTGTTCCGATTCACCCGTGTATAAATCTGTGTAGTAGCAATGCTGGCATGTCCTAGGACTTCCTGCACCTCTTCGATTGGTCGCCCCGCTTCCACCAACGCTGTCGCGTGGCTGTGCCGCAACTTGTGGGGCGTGCTCTGCTCCGGCCTCAGACCTGCCCGCTCCCCTGCCCGACGCGTCGCCTGTTCGATGGTGCGCACCGGGAATGGCTGCCCCGCACCAGCACCCTTGAGAGGCGTAAACACGTATGGCCCTGCCGGCGCTCCAGCTTTCCGGCGCACCTTCAGCCAGCCCTGCAGGGCCCGCTGCGCCGTGGGGCTCAGGTACACTTGGCGCTCCTTGTCGCCCTTCCCGATCACGCGGATGGCCACCGGCACCTGGTCCTCGTCCACCTCTACTGCTTCTAAGGTCAACTGCAGCACTTCGGAGATCCGGCACCCCGTGCCGTACAGGAAGGCCAGCAGCGTCC
This sequence comes from Deinococcus hopiensis KR-140, assembly GCA_943327755.2. Taxonomy (GTDB): domain Bacteria; phylum Deinococcota; class Deinococci; order Deinococcales; family Deinococcaceae; genus Deinococcus; species Deinococcus hopiensis_A. The sequence goes on along the minus strand of CALPYF020000056.1, from coordinate 15,965 downwards.
AGTCCCGCAGGGCCTTGTCCGGACTGCTCTGATTCTTCGCGGCCGTCAGGAGTCGGGAGACCTCCGCGGTCGTCAGTGCCTTCGGCAGCCGCGCGGGCAGCTTCGGCGATTTCAGTTCTGCCGGGCCGTTCTGCAGCTCCAGGTGCTCGACGTCCGCAAGGTACCGCCAGAACTTCTTCCAGGAACTGATGAGCCGCCGCGTTCTCGCGGGGGCGGCCTGGTGCACCTGGAAGTACGCGCGCAGTTCCCGCGCCCCCACCTTCTCCCACGCCTGCACCATGGGGCGCTCAGCACCCAGCCACGTGGCCAGCGCAGTCACGTCCAGCCTGTACTGCCGGGCGGTCGCGGGGCTCAGGCCCTCTTCCCGGGACAGGTACGCCTCGAACGCTGCCACAGGCGCGTGCAAGCTACCGGCCCCGGTCACGACGCGCCCCCCTGTTGATCCGACAGAAGGGCGTGCAAACCGGTCAGCAGGGCGGGGGATAGGCGGTCACTCAGGTGGGTCATGAAGTCCTCAATTGAAGGTCGGCAGATTCAGGGCCAGCTCATGGCCCCGGCGAATTGCGGTGAGGTCCAGCAGTTCGCGCTCCAGTTGCTCTTGGCGCTCTGCGATGCGGTGCAGGGCGTCGCGGCGCTCCTGTGCGGTCAGGGATGCTGTACGGGTGGCCTCAACCTGTGCCAGGAAGCGGGCGATGTCACTTCCTGGCGCTGGGGAATGCTGCTCAGCAGGGCGGGGGGTTCCGTTCAGGTTCGGGGGGGTGGTCATCTCAGTTCGTCAGCCGCTCGGCGGCCTTGTGCGCCGCTCGTTCGTACTCGTCCCACCGCTGCGACCTGATCACGCGGACCCGTACCTGCCCGTGATACTCGTCCCGGTTGGCCCCTTCTGCCGTGATCTCCAGCAGCAGTTGCCGGGTGCCGGTGCGCTGCGCCTGCTCCCACAGCTGGCCGATGCGCTCCGAATGCAATCCGCCGAACGACACCCCAGGACTCACAGTGCGCTGCCGATCCATCGTCTCCAGCGCCAGCCGGTGCGCATCGGCAGCACTGTGCCCCGACTGCTCAAACAGGGATTGCAGAGCGTCCATAAATGGATTTTTCTCATCTTGATTCATGGTGCGTCCTCTCCTGGGGTTGGTGGGGGCGCCCGGCGCCCCCTGGCTCGTTTAGCGGCTGAACGTCACCACGTCCGGCACCCACCCGGCTTCCCTGAGCTTCGGTGCCACCTCCACAATGCGCCCTATCAGTTCTTTCTTGCTCACGCCCGACGCAATGCTCGGCTGGGCGTCCCTGGGCATCGTCGCTACCAGGGCCGTCAGCTGCGGGATGGTGTAGGCGCTCAGGAACTCCTCTGTGACCTCCCACTCCTGGCTCAGCCGCACGTCCGCGCCCGTCTGCGCCGCCACATACACGGCCAGCTCGCCGGGGCGCGCGCTGGGCGCCGTCCCGTACCAGTGGTGCAGCGCGTCGTGCATGTGATACGCCAGCAGGCTCAGCAGGTCATCCGTGCACAGCTCCATCAGCGCGGCGTGCAGCTTCGGCCCAAACACCCGGTTGACCATCGTGCCCACCTTGTGGCTCTGGAACAGATCGGGGCGCGCCTTTGTCCAGTGCTCCACCACTGCCACGACTTCCGGCAGGGGGGCTTGCAGGCTGGGGGCCACGTCCACCTTGACCTTGACCTCACTGGCCGTCTCAAACAGGCCCTGCACGGTCAGCGCGAGGCACCGCTGAGGGTCGTTGACCAACTGGCCCCACAGCACGCGGGCGCGGGCCTCCTGGCCGACCCGGTGCGCGGCGTCCTTCACCGGGCGGTCCTCGGGGGGCGTCTGGGCGCGTGCCTGCGCCGCTGTGGCCCGCTCGGCGCTCTGCTGGGCCTTCTGTGCGGCCTGGGCGTCCGCTTTCCGCACCACCCGCTCATGACGCTGCATCTGCCCACTGGGGCTGTGCAGATACAGCACGCCGCGCAGATGCTCCGGGCCGTAGGTGTCGTACTCGCGCCAGGGCACGCTCTGAACGTAGTCAGCCTGCACGATCTCGACGAACGCCCACTTCCCACTGTCGCGGTCCTGCTGGGCCTGCGCCTCGATGGCGGCCAGTTGCCGCGCCTGCGCCGCCTGGGTGTCTTTGAAGTACGCGGGGGTGATGCCCCACAGATCCTCGACGATCAGCAGCCCCGACGCCTCCGCATCGAACAAGGCGTCACTCACCAGAATGCGGCCCTCAGTGGTCAGCTTGCGAAGCTGTTCCGCACTGTACTGGCGCGGGTTGTCCTTGACCAGCTTCACCAGATGCTTTTTCAGTTCCCCGGTGGTCTGCGCGATCACCTGGGCCTGCGCCACGTTGATCTTGCCCTCGGTCAGCAGCTTGCGGGCCTCTTTGCCCAGACCAGAGGCCAGCGTCAGGCGCTGCTCAACCAGCCGCACATCCCGCCCGCTCCGCACCGCGATTTCATCCGGCTTCATGCCCAGGCCCACCAGCTGCGAAAATCCATCCGCCTCCTCCAGCGGGGTCACGTCCTCGCGCTGGAAGTTCTCGGTAACGGCGATTTCCAGCAGTTGAGGGTCCGTCATCTCCTGCACGCGGCAGGGCACCGTGTAGCCCTCGGGCACGCGCAGCACGTCGCTGGCTCCGCCCTGGTCGTCCACCAGTTCCAGCCCTTCGACCAGCAGGCCCACGGCGCGGAAGCGGCGCTCACCTGCGGCGATTTCGTAGGCGCCTGCCTCGGTGGGGTGGGGGCGCACCACGAGGTTTTGCAGCACGCCCTTGTGATGAATGTCGGTCGCCAGCTGGAACAGGGCCTGCGGGTCGAACTCGCGGCGGGGGTTAAAGCCACTGCGGCGCAGGGCGGTCCAGGGCAGCTGCACGACTTCGGCGGTGGGAGTGGGGGCGAGGCGCAGGGTGGCGGGGGCTTCGGTCAGGGTCTGGGCTGCGGTCATTCGGTACGCTCCTTTGGCCTCTGTCTGGGGCACATTTAGATTATAGCGTAAAATTACTATTTTACGCAAGTAGGCGGGCAAGAGAAAACCAGCCGGATTTACCGCGCTGGTCAAGGTTTTACCGCGTATAGGTTTTTAGCCTGGACTCGACAGAGGAGAAAAGTGGCGGAAAACTCTAAGAACTTGCGGAAAACATACAAGGCGCTGGGAGGCTCAGGAAGACCCCTCAGCGTCCTCTTGAGGGGCTGCGGCCCCTGTATGTTGACCGTCCTTTTTCGCATCCGCCTTCTTAGGTGGTGCGGGCCTGGACACTTTGGCCTTTTCCACCCAGGCCACATCGTCCACGGTGATATTCAGCACCTCGACAATTTTCTGAGCGCGAGTCACGCTCGGCTCTAAGCGGCCCTGCAAATAGTCGCCCATGCGTCCGCGTGTCGTTCCCAGAGCGTCAGCCAGGGCCTGGACCGTCACGCCCCGTTCCTCCCGCCACTCGGCCAGGGTCTTTTTCTTTCCTGCCTTCTGTGCCATATACTCCCCTCTGCTCCCTTTCCCTCTGTCTGGGGTGAGCAGTCCCGCCCACAGGGGGCGGGGCTTTCTTTTGGGGAGTGTACTGGACTTAACGCGGGGCCTCGTGGTCATAGAGTGGCTTCACCCCGGCTTTGCCGGTCTGCGGCACATGCCCCGGCCAGATCGTGAGACTTGCACCCCAACCGGCGTGGTACGAGTACGTGCGCGGATTGCGGCACCCCTTGGGAATGATCTTGAAGGTGGCGCCGTCCCTGGGCTGATAGACGGGGCTGATCTCCACCAGTCGGCCCTGCACAAACCGCGTGTTGTCGTGGTCGTGTTCGCGGTGGTAGGTGATCAACAGGGAGAGAGGGGTGTCGAGCGGCACACGGGCGCGGATGCCGTCATAGATGGGGCGGGGGCGCCAGCGGTCGGCGTTGAAATACTCGCGCACGTCGTTGTGCAGGTTCCGCGCGACCCACTGCGTGTTGTTGTGCTCGCCGGGGTCGTCGGCTTCGACGGCCTGCACGAGCTGGTAAATCTGAAACATGATGGCGGCGCGGTACTCCTCGCGCGTCTGGGGGTACTTGCTCACGGCTCGCACCCGCAGTCGTCGTGCAGGCGCGCGGCGCAGCTGGGGCAGCCGCTTAGGTGCGGCGCGTCCGGCGCGGCCAGCAGCTCGGGGCTGTCCGGCTCGGGGGTCTGGTCGCGGTCCTCTTCGGGGGGGTCGTACAGGGTCCACATCGGCAGGGCCTCCAGGGCAGGGGCCGCGCCGCCTTCTCAGCGGCGCGGCGTGAGGGGTTTAGTTCGTCACGCGCTTGACCTGGCACCCCAGCGCGGGGTCTGGCTGCCCCCTCGCCTGCCGGTCCCTCAGGGCCTGCATATAGAGCTGGTGGTCTCCGCCATAGTGGCGCTCGACCGTCGCCCAGAAGCCTGCTCGCCCGATGGCCTCCATGTGCACCGCCCCGTGCCGTGTGGCCGTGGCCGTGCCGCCCATCCTGCCCCGTTCTGCCGCTGTTCGTTTCATTCTTAACGCTCCTTTCCCCTCTGTCTGGGGTAACTACAGTGTACACTGTTTTGTGTACAACGTCAATGCTTTTGACCGACTCAGACAGCAAAAACGCCACCCGGGATGGGTGGCGCTGAGGTGGCTGCGGCCTAAATCACACCAAGTCTTTTGGCCTGGGATTCAAGCGCCTTTTCATACTCAACGGCCCAATGGGCCGCGCAGGCGTCGTGCAGCGCCCAGAGCGCTTCAAACGCGGCAACCGGGTGCTCTGTGGTGAAACCTTCGAGCGGGTGGGACTTGCCGTCGATCAGGTAGACCCCGCTGCGGTGCCCCTGGCTGTGGTCGCGGCTCGTGATCTCGAACGTCTCCAGCGTGGGGCGGCGCATGTGGCCGAACTCGGCCAGCCGCACGAAAGGGCCGCCAACGCCCATGGCCTCCAGCGCCACAGAGACCACCAGCCGGCGCCGGGCGGCTTCGTCCTCGTCCTCAACGGTGTAGGTGCCGCCGTTGCTTTGGCAGTTGTACTGCAGCGTGCGCAACTGGTCCAGCAGCTGGGCCGGGTCGTAACGGTCGGCGGTCGCCTCTGCCTGAGCGTAAGACGCGCGAATGTCCTGGATCTCTTCTGCCGTAAGGTCGCGCCGGTCGTAACTGATGGCATAGGCGCGGTGGTTGGCGATGTGGAGCCGCTCGAAAATAGACGGCTCGACAGGTGCCCCAACCTCAACAGGAAACAGAATCTCAGCAGAACGCATCAGGGCTTTTATTTCTTCGGCGCGGTTCACGAGTACGGACATGGGGGCCTCCTTGGCGGGCATGGGGGAGATGCGGCCCAGGGGTTGCCCTGGGCCACGGGGGCGGGGGTCAGGCGCTCAGGCGGCGGGGGCCGGTGTAGACCCGTTCTGAGCCGTACCGCTCGCGCATCTCCTCCATCGTGGTGTTGCCGCGCCCGTTGCTGGGCTTGCCCTTGAAAGCCCACATCTTCTTCTTGTTCATCCACCAGTACCCAGCGGCCTTGATCGTGTCCTTGTGGGTCTTCGTGTCACCGCTCAGCCACACCCACGCGCCGATGATTTCCAGCTCGATCCCGTCCAGGTGGGCCACGGCTTCGACGGCGGCGCGCACGGCGGCTTCCACTTCGGTTTCTTGCTCGCGGCTGCGGTAGAACTTCCCTTCGCCGTAAGAATCGTCAGGCTTGCCGCTGAGGAGGCGCTTCATGGTCGCCTCGTACTGGTTGTTGATCTCCTGCATTTGCTCAGTGCTGCCGCCCTTGTCTGGGTGGTACTGCTTGCACAGCTGGCGGTACAGCGTTTTGAGTTCGTCGGCGGTGGTGACGCTCTGGAAGTAGTTCAAGTGGCGCTCCTTTCCCCTCTGTCTGGGGTAACTACAGTGTACACTGTTTCGTGTACACTGTCAAGGAAAACACCCACACACACAACAAAACTGAGGGACTGACAGTTCCTCAGCCCACCGCCCCCCTTCCCTCGTCCCTGCTGCACCAGCGTCCTTCACACCGCGCCCCCTCCGGGCGCGCGTGTGCCGCTCCTGCGGCGCCCGGTGGCCGCCCTGGCTGCGCCCGTCCCTTCTCGTCTGCTGCGCTTCAGCCCTTCCCCCTGCCTCAGCTGTTGCTGCTGTCAAGCGGGGCCGCATGTCGGCCCCAAGCCGCAACCCGGCCGCCCTCTGGCCGGGTTTGACAGCTTCCCTGGGGGCTGAGGCCCTGCCTATCCTTTCGGCGCAGCCGGGGAAAAGATGTCGGCGCCCTTCTGACATTTTTCCCCGGCTGATGCCCGTCCGGCTAGGACACCGCTGTTTGCTGTGCCCTTCGGCCCGCTGTTCGGGCCGAATCCCGGCCCCTGGGCCGGAATGGGCCGCGCCACGTGGTGTGCTGCGGATCTGTTGCGCCCAGAACCGCGGCGCCCTGCACCGCCCAGCTTCCAGACGGTGACGGGGACGGGAAGGGGAAAAGGGCACCTGCGGCGTGACGTGAGGAACGCCGCTGCTCAGGTGCCCTGGTGCCGCAGGCATTCCCCTGGACGGCCTGCCCCAACGGGGCATATGTTTACAGACTTACATACAAACATGTAAAAAGAGAAAAAAGAAGAGAGGGACCTCCCCCTCCCTGTTGATCCTGTTATTGGCCTGACCGTACCTGCGCGACCTGGCTCTGGTCGCCGAACAGCCCCTGAGAAGAGAGGGCCAGACCACCGGCATGGACCGTCAGCAGCGCGCACGCCACGGCCAGCGGATGGGTTCGCCGAGACTTCTTCAGGAACAGCGCGCAGGTAAGAACCAGAAGCAGCAGCGCGAGTTCCAGGGGGACAGCAGGCAGTTCTGTCGGACGTGGCAGCATCAGGCGTCCTGTCCAAAGCCGGAAGGCAAGGCGTCCAGGCGCTGCGGGAGAGGCGTGAGCCGCCTGCGTGGGCCCTGCACCACCTGCGGCCGGTCGCTGACCTCCAGCACGTTGACCGTGACATTCTCGGTTCCCTCATCGGCCACGATCTCCAGCACCAGGCGGCGACGGCCGTGCACCGAGGCTCGGTCCCAGAGGCTGCCCAGATCCTCTGGCCATAGGCCGGCGTACTGCGCACCGGGCGCGACAGTCTCCTGCTGGTGCACCAGATGGGTGGCCACGCGCTGCGCGTCCGCCTCGCTGTGCCCGGCCCGCTTCAGCAGATTCAGCAGCCGGTTGCGGTACTCCTCGACCGATTTCATGCTTTCGGGGCGGGGGCCCACTCCAGCACGCGCTCGAAAGGGAGCCAATCTGAACCGAACGAGTTGTAGTGGGCCACGGCGATCCGGCCGTCCGCGTCGATCAGCAACTCGGCAGGCATCCTCATCAGCTCGCCATCGGATTTCAGGGCCTTGGTGCCCATCATCTTGAAGCCCTGCACGATGGTACTCAGGTTACGCATGTCCAGGGTCCCCGCCACACTGTGCGTCAGGCCGTACTGATCATAGGTTTCGTCGTTGGGATCAGCCAGAACGGGGTAGGGCGGGTGCTGGCGGCCGATGCCTTCCTTCAGGTCTTCCAGGGTGCTGCCCCAGATCGAGAGGATCTGCACCCCGCGGCGCTTCATCTCGTCGGCCATGGTGATGATCTGCGCGTGGTGCGGGTTGCACAGGGCGCACGTGCTCTGACGATTGAAGGTCAGCCACACGCGCTGGCCGCGCAGGGAACTCAGGCGCAGCTCGCCGCCGTGCAGGTCTGGGAGGATGAAGTCAGGTGCCATCTGACCCACCTGGAGCTTCGGTGAGACATTGTGCTCGACGTCATGGGCCAGCGACCGCAGAGCGCCCAGGCCGATCAGGTAGCTGATGGTCCGCACCAGGAGATCCCAGCGCATGGGGACCCGCTGTGCAATCTGACCCAGCGTCAGCCCCCGGAGGGCCGCGCGGTACACCAGGTCCACCGGTCCGCCTTCGGGCTCGATTTTGGAGGCCAGTGGGGTCGCCACAAAGCGGTCTGCAGGTGTCATGGCCGACTCGTGCTCGCGCAGGGTAGCGGCATACTGCGCGGCCGCATGCACGCCGTCCTGAGCGTCACTGCTGCCCAGGAAACGCTTGTGGGACAGGGCTTTGGGCAGATGCAGTTGCACGCTGGCATGTCGGCCGGCCAGGGGGACCAGTGCGGACAGCACCCGCTCGTGTGCCAGGGCGTCCATCTCGTCCATGGACAGGTACCGCCGCCTGATCAGGAGTTCCAGAGTGTCGGGCACGCTCTGGCCGTCCTGATGAGCCTGCGTGATGGCTGTTGCGGGGACGTCCTTGCTGCGCAGCAGCGTGCTCCAGTGGGGTGCGAGGGCACTGATGATGCCGGTGATCTGACCCTCGCAGATCTGCAGCTTGGTGTTGAACTCGGGCGCGAGAAACGACAGGTGAAGTTCCGCAGGTTGCCGTTTGCTGGCAGCGCTGAGGACGGCTTGCATGGCAGAGGCAACTTGAGGGGTGGACACCTGGGTCATGAGTACAGTGTGGCGCGCGCCTCTAGAAATTGCAAGTTTTTCCTATATATGGAAAAAAGCGGCTCAGGGCCGCTAATGATTCCAAAGTGTATGTATTCATTCTCAGAAGGTCAGGAAGTCGGCCACGTTCTGCTTGAGCACCCCATGACGTTCGAGCTTCCCCTGCACGAAAGGCGCCGCACGTTCCATCACCGCCGCAGCGTGCTCAAGCCTGCTCATCTTGAACGTCGCGCCCAGCACGTCCTCCAGGTACTGCCGGACGGGTTCTGCTGTACTGGCATTCACCACCACCGTCACACCGAAACGCGCCTCTGAGGATTTGGCCCGGCCCCTGAAATCCATCACGAGATAGGACAGGTCCTCCTGATTCAGGAAGTCGAGCGCCGGGCGCAACATGCCGGCTGTTGAGACATACGGGGCGCCCGTCATCGTCAGCGTGGACCAGTGAGTCCCTTCCACGTCTTCGAGGGCGCCGTCCAGCATGTCCACCTTGGGGTATTGGCTCGCAAGCAGCTGGCACGCCTGCGTACTCGACGGCACAAACCGCACGTCAGGACCATTGAGGCCGTTGACTACCACATCACGCAGGCGCACGGCTTCGCGCACGCGACCGTCAGGGGTCAGATGACCAGCCTTCAGGTGCAGCACCAGATAAGCCTGACTCTGACCTCGGCCTGCAACGACGACCAGGCGCCCTGAGAGTTCGCCAATGTCATACAGCAAGTTCGTCACGAGGTCCGCCTGTGCTTCCAGCGCCTCAGCTCCCGCGTCAGCATTCATGCCCTGCACCGTGAGGCACATGGCCAGGGTGCCGTCATCCATCATCGCCAGGCCTCGCTGCGCGGCTGGTGCCAGGAGTAAGCCCGCGTGCGGCACATCGCTGATCATTGGCGCAGTGGCGGCCGCGCGCTGCGCAAGCCCGTGCGAGTGGCGGCGGAGGGGACGAAACTGGTTCATGGAAGCCGCGCTGCTGGTCATGGAGCTACCTTACAAACCCCCCTGAGGCATCCAGAGGCAAGAGGAGCATGCCCCTCTTGCCTCCCACTACCTTCGGAAACTCGCAGCGGCTCGGCTAAAGATAGGGGACGCGAACCTGCGAACCGCGTTCATCATGACCGTGGCTTAGAATGGACGTGAGGCACCCAGAAGTACCCTGAATCAAGTTGTGCGCTGGACTGCTATCCACAATAATGAGAGACGCATTCATGCTGCCATCTGAGGCTTCACTCAACACACTCGCTGCACAGTACGTGGCACGCTACAGCCGTTGCCATGGCGAGACCTGTGAGCTGTGGGTGGCACGCAACGGGGAAGCTCTGGAGACGCCCCCTAATTTCCTCACAGGCGAGCGCTGGAGTGACATAGAGAGCGGCATCCTAGCCCAGGACCTGGGTTGGCGGATCAATTCACTTCTGGATCTGTCGCTCGACGTGGACTGGAGCCTTCACCCGTCCCGCCATCAGGTGCTGCATGCAGCGATCGCCGCCGCGCAGGACTTGGCGCAAACCTTTGATCATCCCGACGCTACGGTGGCCCGGGATAATGAATTTATGGCCACCTACGGCCTCAAGCGGGATGAGTTCAATGACCGGCAAGAGCGCAGACGACTGAGGGACCGGGTGTATGCCCTGCTGGAGCGGCACGGCCTGCAGGACACCCGGCACGTGCTGTACGATCACGCCTCCTACTGGCGCGACGCTCAGGGCCACTTACTCCTGATGTGCCAGACCTACACCAGCCCAGCGGACCTGGAACCGATCCTCTCAGACGCGAAGACCGTGCAGCTGGAAAGCACACTCTTGGGCTCAGGCCCTTACAGCGCCGCCACGACGGCCGTGCTGTACCGACCACTGCTATAGGTTGCCAAGCGCACGCACCCGGTAGGCCATCAACCGGGCGGCCGCGTCTCCCACCTGCTGATCTTCAAGAACACGCTCAATCCGTCCCAGCACCGCATCCAGATCACTGCCGTTGTCCACTAGGTCCAGCGCCGCTTCAAACGCAGTGAGTGCGGTCTCGTTGTCCCCTCGGCTTTGGGCATCCTGACCCAAGAGCAGGTAACCCTGCAGCATGACGGGGTGCACGGCCTCGCGCAGATCCTCAATCCAGTCGCCGTCCATGTGAGGCAGCACCGTTGCGGGGACAGGCAGGAGCGCAGTCACGGTCGCCACGTCGCCCAGGGTGATGGCGCGCTCCAGACGTTGCGTGTCCAGCACGGGCTCCAGCTCATCGGCGAGCGAGTAGACGCCGCTCTCCGGATTGTATGGCAGCGGTTCCTCAACCGCCGTGACCGCTCGCAACTTTCGCCGAATATGCTTCAGCGGGTCGCGGACGTCCTTGTCATCATCTCCGAACACAGCCTGGCGCAACTCGTCCTTGGACTGCGGGCCCCGCACCAGGAGTGCGGTGAGCAACCGGGACTGACGACCTTCCAGCGTGAGGGGCCGGTGCTCAACCCGGATGACTGGGCCACCGATCAATTGTCCAGAGAGTTCAATACGGGTGGAGGTGACGTTCTTGACGGATTTTGCCCAAGGCGCAAACGCCGTGGCAGACCAGTTGCGGCGCACGAAACACTGGTAGAGCGTGCCCAGTTCGTCGACGTCCCACGCGGCCGGGGTGTGGCCCTCACCGAAGCCTCGCATTCGAGAGGCCAAGGTGGCGGCGTGGTTCTCCGTCAATTCGCCGCGCTTGCGCGCCAATTCCGTGAGGTATGCGTGGGCCCGGACCCCAGAAAGGCCGTTGTACCAGGACGCCACTTCGAGCCAGGTTCGGGCGTCCTCGTCGTCACCCTGCGCGAAGGCGAGATGCCCATGCTCGAACGCCAGGAGCGCGTTGTACTCCGGCACATCCTTCCAACCCTGATGGCCAGAATTAATGGCGCTTGCGGTCTTCAGTGACTCCCTGGCCCGGTCGTGCTCACCCAACTTGGTGTGCGTATCCGCCAGCAGGCAGTGCGACATAAAAATGCGGTCTGGCCGCTGGGCTTCACGGGCGGCTGAAATTGCACATTCGAAGGCGGCCGCGGCCTCTCTCAGCTCACCCTGCAGCAGCAGCTGGCGGCCTCGCGTTTGTTGCAAGCACCCCATCCACCGCGACTGTTCTTGCTCGGCGATTTCAATGGCCTGATCCAGCAGCTGCGCGGCTCGGGCATCATCTCCAGTGTCCAGCACCACGTCGGCCAGGAGCATGACGGGACCCAGCGTCTTGGCGTGCATGCGCAGTTGGCGGTAGATGGTCAGCGACTCCTCAAGCAGTTCGACCGCCTTGCGGAAATGACCGGCCCGCTGCGCCGCAAAAGCCCATGCGAAGAGCACGTAGGCCAGGCTCTCTGCCGGTCCCTGCACTCTGGCTAGGCGGCAGGCCTCCTCAGCCTCACGCTGGGCCTCCTCGTGGCGGCCGAGGTTGGCCAGAGCGTGAATCCGCGTGCCGTGCATCTGCATGACCATGAGGTCGGACAAGCCCGCTGGACTGTCCAGTGCGGCTGTGGACGCTGAAAGCTGCGCCTGGAAGTCTGCACGAATATAGGCGTTGTAGGCCGCCAGGAGATTGGACAGAGCACTGTCTGGCAACTGGCCTGAAACGTGCTGCAAGAGATCCAGACCGCGTGATGTACACCGGGTTTCAACCAGGGCCATCCCGTAGGTCAGGGCCAGTGGAGGCGGCAAGACGCCGGCAGGAATCCGGTCCAGGAACGCCGTGGCCTGAGCGTAGAGGCCGCGGTCCATCAGGCCTGGAACGTGCCGCTCAGTCAACTGAACAATAGCCTCGGTGTCGCCGATCGCCAGCAGGTGATCCAGCGCGTCAGTCAGCAGGCCACTGTCCACTGCTCGACATGCAGCGCTGCGGTGGGCCAGCGTCCAGCGTTCCGGGAACCGGCGCAGATCTTCCGTCAGGAGCGCGCGCAAAAGGGGATGCGGTGCGAAGCGGCCGCCACCGAGCGAACGCAGAGGCAAACCGGCCCTCTGGGCCTCGCTCAGCCAGTTGATGGGGAGTGACGGAACGTCCTGGGCACAGTGCTCGTCCCACACACTGATCACGGCCAACTCTGGCAGGGCGGACCGCACCAGAGCTGGCAGCAGCTGCAACTGCCGGCGTACCAGGTCCTGCGGCGTGATGGGGCTGTTGTGGGCCGTCAGGAGGCCGATCCCCAGCGGCCAGCCGTTCAGGTGTTCGGCCTCTGTCAGGGTCGTCCCTCGCTGCTCCGCAAGGGACAGGGCTTCATCACGCGTGAAGGCCAAGGTGTCCATGTCCAGAATGCGCAGGCGTCCTTCTGCAACCTGATACGAGAGTTCAAAGGCGTCCAAGACGCGCCCCGCGAGAATGAGCCGCTGGGTATCTGCCAACCGTTCCATCAGCAGGCTCACCCACTGCTGAGCGTCCGAACCGCTGTGATCGGCCCGGTCAATCATCACCAGCAGGGGACCGGCCGTTGCGAGACCCGCTGCAAACGCCCGCGCAGGTACTGGCCCTTCGCTGCGCTCCAATAGACGTGTGAGCGCCCCGGCTGTATGGGGGGCGAGTGCGGCCACCTCATCCACGAGTGCCCAGGCGATGCCCCGGGCGGTGCCGTCCAGTTCGCTCAGGTCGATCAGCAGGGAGGGGTGCCGGTTGGCCAGCTGTTGAAGCAGCGTGCTCTTTCCGTATCCACTGGGGGCTTCCAGGGCCAGGTGCGGCGGTGCAAACGGGTCCTCGAAGGCTGCATAAAGCCGCTCGCGTTCGAGCCGCCTTACACCTGCCATCTGGCTATACACCGTCAAAGCTGCCTCCAACTGACTGGTCCACAGTCGGACCGCTTCAATGATTGTAGGGTCAGCTGCCGCGCCGTGCCCACTGCAACACAGTATCCATGGTCAGAAATTCCGCCATGTACTCGTTGTAGTGGGCCGCTTCAATCTGTCCGTCTTCGTTGATCAGGAACTCCGCTGGGACCAGGAACATCTGCCCTTCTGAGATCCAGCCTCGGGGACCCATCATCCTGAAGCCTTCCTTGATCAGGTCATAATTTCGCAGGTCAATCAGGCGCTTAAGCGACCGGTCCAGCCCGTACTGGCGGTGTATCGAAGCCGTTTCATCGCAGAGGACGGGGAAGGTGGGTTGGGTGCGACCAACAGTTCTCTGGAGCTTATCCACCGTCGTCGCCCACACCTCGACGACGGCCACGCCAGCGGCCTCCATCTGCTCCTGCATCTGCATTACCGTGCGGTGATGTGGATTGCAGTGAGTGCAGTTGGACATGCGGTGCATCATCAGCCACACGCGCTTGCCTCTGAACTGACTGAGGGCCACTGGTGGCCCCTGCAGGGAGGGCAGCAGAAAATCAGGGGCCTGATCGCCGGCCCGGAGATGCCGGACCGGGAAGGTGCCGTGTGGCGCAGCAATACGGGCCACGCCCCGACGAATCAGACCTGCAGCCTCCCGGGCCACCACATCCCAGCTCAGATGCCCGCGCCTGCCGCTCTCCGCCAGCGTCAGGCCGTCAATGGCACCTTGACGCAGTACACCATCAGTCGAACGGTTCTCTATGCCGCTGATTTGGGGCATGACTTCAAGGTGGTCGCTGGGCTTGATACTGCGCGCGTCGTCACACAGCTGGCGTGCACTGGCCTCCGCATCCCGCACCAGGGCCTGTCCATCCACCTGGGAGATCCAGGAGGCCGGCGCCTGAGGCGAGGTCTGCGCCGTCGCCGACCGGAGCACGATCGGCACAAAGGCCATCTTGGTACGTAATTCCAGCAGGTGAGCCAGCCGCTCTTCGGTGAGGTGCCCGCTCTGCATCAGATTGCGAACGAGATCATGGGGGGTCTGTGCACCCACACGTGCGGCGTCCAACATCTCTGGCGTGACACCGCCGTGTTGCAGAGAGGCGCTCCACTGCGGTACGAAGGGGCTCTGCACCCCACAAATCCTCGTGTCAGACACCATGACTGTGGTGTTCAGCGTCAGCTCTTCGAACTGCAGAGATACGGCTTGTGTGCCGCCGCGGCTGAGTGCAGTGGAGAGGAGATCACCGGCTGTCTCTGTGGGAAGACGTTTGGCGGTCATAGCAGCACCCGCCATACCCTGTGACCAGCACCGTCACGGGTGACGGGCATTGGTGGGAGGCAGAAAACAAGGCTCATGGGATGGTTTCAGCATACTGGGCCGTAACGGTCTGAGGTAGCCCTAATTGCCTGCTCGATGGGGGATTGATCGGCCCCCATCAAATATGTACTATTAGTACACATAGAAGGGGAGACAGCATGCATCAGCTTCCAGAAGTCATCAAACAGGGCAACGACGGCGAAAAGCTGGTGTGGCTGCATATCTACGAGAACGGGCCTGGCCCTTACGCCGCCGAGGCTGTGGGCAGCGCCCTTGGCCGCAACGCCCGCGCCACAGGCCGCACTCTAGCGGACCTGGTCAAGAAGCAGTGGCTCAAGATCCTGCCCTCGACAACGGGCACTGGTCACCGGCCTGCTGTGGCTTACGAGGCGCTGGTTCCCGCAGGGCGCCCGATCACTCCAGTGCACGAACCCCACTACATGCTGCGCGTGCTGGTGCAGGTGCATGCGGACGCGACACCAGACATGGTTGAGCGGGCCGTGAGTACGCTGGCCCATCTGGGCTTCGGGCAGCAGGACCTGAGCCGCGGGGCGTCAACCATTGACCGCGACGGCCTGACCCTCCGGGAGGCCCTGCATTTCAAGCACATGGTGTTCCTGGCGACTGGGCAGATTTCAGGCATCACCGGCGCCCTGACCTTCTACGGGGAGATCTTCGACCGTCACCGCCACCCTGGCGACGTGGACGCCACCCACGCCATGGAGCGGCGCATTAACGGCCAGTATCAGTACGAGGGGCAAACGCTCGGCGTCCAACGCCTGCCCGGCCTGACGTACTACCGGAACAGCATCACCCTGCCGCACCACGCCCCGGCTGACAGCACCGTCGTTCTGGACCTCGACGCCGAGACCTGCCTGCCTTTCCTGCAGCAGTACGTCCACCCCATGCCCAGCAAGGCGCCGGCAACTTACCTGGCATCTTCGGGCATTGAAGAGGGGCACTGGGTCCATCTGACGGACCCCACCAGCGGCGAGCACACCCCCCTGTTGATCCCGGCAGACCAAGTGCCGCGTGCCGTCACCCTGGGGGCCCAGGCCCTCTTCCAGCGGCTTCAGGCCCAGCAGCTGCCCAACATTTTTACGCTCTGACCTGAGCAGTCAGGGTGTCACTGACTTGCCGCATCACCTGCCAGGCCACCTGATTCGGATTGAGCCCCGCCGGATGCAGCAGGTACGGCACCCCCGCTTCGCGCGCCGCGTCCCGCAACGTTCCGTGGGCATGCGCCCCCCACCGCAACGCGAAGATGGCCAGCGCTGTTCCTGGCTTCCTGAGGTGGGCGGCCGCCTGCAGTCCATGGTCATAAAGTGCGTCTGAAAAATGTGCTGGCGCAGGTCCCTCCCAGGAGTAACGTCCGTGCACGGCAGAGGTCGGAGGTGGGTCGCTCACGCCGCAAGCTGCGTACCCAAACGATTTAACCAAAGCCGTTTGCAACGTCCTTTTTCCTCTTCT
>CALPYF020000055.1 GCA_943327755.2 Deinococcus hopiensis KR-140 | reverse complement strand
CGCTGGCCCGCCGCACCGGCCTCGTCGAGATCCGCATCCACGACCCGCAGGCCCAGCCGCAGAGCCTGGAGGCGCAGCTGCGCGCCCGTTACCCCTTCCTGCACCCCCAGGTCGTCAGCGTCCCGCCCGGCAGTCCCGAGAGCGTCTGGCTGGACCGGGTCGCAGTGGCCGCCGCCCGCCTGCTCGGGCAGGTCCTGCGGCCCGGTCAGACCGTCGGCCTCGCCTGGGGCACCACCCTCGACGCCGTCTCGCGCGCCCTCACGCCCCGCCCGGTCACCAACCTCCAGTTCGTGCAGCTCAACGGCAGCGCCAACGCCCTGGATTTCATGAGCGGCTTCGTGACCGACACCATCACCCGCTTCGCCGCGAACTACGGCGCGCGCGCCCACCTGTTCCCGGTCCCGACCTTCTTCGACGACCCGGCCACCCGCGCCGCCATGTGGCGCGAACGCAGCGTCCGGCACGTCCTGGAGTTGCAGGAGCGCGCCGACGTGCTGCTCTACTCGGTCGGGGCCGCCAGCGCGCAGGTGCCCAGCCACGTGTACGCCGCCGGGTACCTCGACGACGCGGACCTGCACGCCCTGCACGGTCAGGACGTCGCAGGGGATATCGCCACCGTGTTCTTCCGCGAGGACGGCAGCTACGCGGGCCTGCCCATCAACGCCCGCAGCAGCGGCCCGGACCTGGGTCTCATCCGGCGTGCCCAGCACGCGATCTGCGTGGTCAGCGGCCTGGGCAAGGTGCAGGCGCTGCGCGCGGCACTGGCCGGGGAACTCATGACCACCCTGGTCATCGACGAGGTGACGGCCCGCACCCTCCTGCACGGCCCACCAACCTGAACTCCTTCCCCGTCCTGCTGCACCTGAACAGCGAGGGCCGCCGTGACGTAGAGGTCACGGCGGCCCGTCAGGCAACGGAACTCAGTCGGTCGCGACCGGCGTGCGCGCCGCATTCAGCGGCAGGCCATCCTCACCGAGGGGTTTTTTCAGGATGCCCAGCATCAGGGTGCTGACCACGGTGCCCGCCACGATCGCGGCGACGTACATGGGGAGGTTCGTGACGGCGTTCGGGATGAACAGCACGAAGATCCCACCGTGCGGGGCGCGCAGCAGGCACCCGGCGGCCATGCTGATCGCCCCGGCGACCGCGCTGCCCGCCATCAGGCTGGGAATCACGCGCAGCGGATCACGCGCCGCGAAGGGGATAGCGCCCTCGGTGATGAACGAGATGCCCAGTACGCCCGCCGCCTTCCCGGCCTCCACCTCGTCCTTCGTGAAGCGGTTCCTGAAGACCAGGGTCGCCAGGAACAGCGCCAGGGGCGGGGTCATCCCGGCGGCCATGGTCGCGGCGATCGGGCCGTAGACCTTGGCGCCCAGCAGGCCGGTGCTGAAGGTGTACGCGGCCTTGTTGATCGGGCCGCCCATGTCGAAGGCCATCATGCCGCCCAGCAGCGCGCCCAGCAGCGCCGCGCTGGTGTTGCCCAGACCCTGCAGCCAGGCGGTCAGGCCGGTCAGGGCCGCCGCGACGGGCTTGCCCACCACGAACATCATCAGGAGGCCCACGCCCAGCGTCCCCAGCAGCGGGAGGATCAGGGTGGGTTTGAGGCCTTCGAGCGTGCGGGGCAGTTTGATGGCGCGGGTCAGCCACAGCACGAGGTACCCGGCCAGGAAGCCCGCGATGATCCCGCCGAGGAAGCCGCTGCCGGTCAGGCCTGCGAGGAAGCCGCCGATCATGCCGGGCGCGAGGCCGGGCCGGTCGGCGATGGAGAACGCGATGTACCCGGCAAGCACCGGGACGAACAGCCCGAACGCGCCGTTCGCGCCGATCTTGAAGAGGGTGTTGCCGAGCGTCCCGGCGTACTTGTCCTCGTAGATGAAGATGCCCTGGTCCCCGAACTGGAACGACCCGATCGCGAAGGCCAGCGCGATGAGCAGGCCGCCGGCGACCACGAAGGGCAGCATGTGCGACACGCCGGTCATCAGGTGCTTGTAGAAGGCGGGCGTGCCGGCGTTCTTCGCGGCTTTCGCGGCGGCGGCCTGCGCGACGTAGTCGGGACTGCTGGCGTCCGCGCCGCCCGCCGCCGTCACGCCGTGCACGGCCGCCTGCGCCTGCGCCGCCGTGATGACGGCCGCGCCGTCCTTGATGGCGGGCTTCGTGCCGGTCACGTACACGCGCTTGCCGGTGAAGCGGCTGAGGTCCACGTTCGTGTCCGCCGCGATGACCACCAGGTCCGCGCGGGCGATGTCGTCGGGCGTCAGGGTGTTCCCGGCGCCGACGCTGCCCTGCGTCTCGATCTTCGCGGTGTAGCCGAGTTTCCTCGCGCCGCCTTCCAGGCCCTCGGCGGCCATGAAGGTATGCGCGATGCCGGTGGGGCAGGCGGTGATGCCCACGACGTGCAGCGGCCCGGCGGCGGGCGCCCCGGCGCTTCCGGCGCGGGCCAGCAGCGCGCCCGGATCACGGATGGCGTCCTGCGTCCCCGCGCGCACGATGGTCTTCCCGGCGAAGCGGGATTCGTCCACGGCGACGTCGGTGGCGAGGATCACCAGGTCCGCCTGCGCGATCTGCGCGGCGGTCAGGGTGCCTTCCGTGCCGACGCTGCCCTGCGTCTCGACGTGCAGGGTGTGCCCGGCCTGGGCGGCGGCGCGCCGCAGCGACTCGGCGGCCATGAAGGTGTGGGCGATGCCGGTGGGGCAGGCCGTGACAGCGACAATCTGAGCCATATGTTCTCCTGAGAGTGGGTTGTGAGGGGTAGGGGTCAGGCGGTCAGGGACCCGGCAGGTTCGATCTGCACCTGCGCGGCCAGGGCGTCCAGGTCCGCGCGGGGGGGCAGGTGCGCGCCCAAGCGGGTGATGCTGCCCGCGCTGAAGGCCGTGGCGCGCCGGGCGGCATCCTGGAGTTTCAGGCCGTCCAGGCGGGCGCTGATCAGTCCGGCGACCATCGCGTCCCCGGCGCCGACGGTGCTCTGCACGGTCACGCGCGGCGGGCGGGCGAACAGCGCCTCCTGCGCGGTTACGAGCAGGGCCCCCCGTTCGCCCTGCGACACGGCGACCAGCTCGGCGCCCCGGCGGATCAGTTCGCGCGCGGCGGCCAGGACCTCGGCTTCGGTGGTCAGGGGACGCCCCAGCGCGGCCTCCAGCTCGTGGATGTTCGGTTTGATCAGCTGAGGCAGCGTGTCGGCGGTCAGCGCGGCGCGCAGGGCCTCGCCGCTGGTGTCCAGTGCCACGAAGCGTCCCTGCTCGCGCAGGCGGGCGACCTCATCGGCGTAGAAGCTCGCGTGGACGCCCGGCGGGAGGCTCCCGCACAGCGCCACGACCTCCACCCCGGCGGGCTGCGAGCGCAGCGTGGCCTGCAGGTGCGCCAGCGCGCGGGCGCTGACGGTCAGGCCCGGCAGGTTCAGGTCGGTGGTGTCGCCGCGCGCTGGGTCGACTAGTTTCAGGCCCACGCGGGTCGCGCCGGGCACCCGCACGAACTCGTCGCTGACGCCCTTGTCGCGGAACAGCGTCTCGAACGGGGCGGCATTGTCGCGGCCCAGCAGGCCGGTCGCGGCCACCGGGGCGCCCCAGTCGGCCAGGATGGACGCCACGTTCACACCCTTGCCGCCCGCGTCCTGCTGCGCGCCCTGCGCGGCGTTCACCTCGCCCCGCTGCCAGCCGCCCGCCTGCACGGTCAGGTCCAGCGCGGGGTTCAGGGTGACGGTCAGGACGCGCGGCGTGACGCTCACGCGCGGACCTCGCCGGCACTCAGGGTGCGGGCCAGGGCGCGCACGCTCGCCGCGTCGGGCTGCGCCAGGGCGCGTTCGGCCAGATCGCGCAGGGTGGCGAGGTCATGCCCACGCAGCGCCGCTTTCACGGCCGGGATCTGCGGGGCGCTCACCGACAGTTCCTTCACGCCCAGCCCGGTCAGGATCAGCGCGCCGACCTCGTCCCCGGCGGCGCCGCCACACACGCCCACCCACTTCCCGTGCGCGTCGGCGGCCCGCACGGTCAGCGCCACGAGTTGCAGCACGGCCGGGTGCATCGCGTCGGTCTGGCGGGCCAGCTGCGGGTGCAGGCGGTCCATGGCCAGGGTGTACTGCGTGAGGTCGTTCGTGCCGACGCTGAAGAAGTCCACCTCGGGCGCCAGCTGAGGGGCCAGCAGCGCGGCGGACGGTACCTCGATCATCACGCCCAGCGGGATGCGCGGCGCGTCCAGCTCGGCGCGCACGTCGTCCAGCAGCGCACGGGCGCGGCGGAAGTCCTCCAGGGTGCTGATCATCGGGAACATGACGTGCACGTTCGGGTGATCCTTCGCGACGCGGACGATCGCGCGCAGCTGCGGCAGGAACAGGTCCGGGCGCTCGAAGCACAACCGGATGCCGCGCAGACCCAGGAAGGAGTTGTCCTCGCGTTCCAGGCCCAGGTATGGCACGTCCTTGTCCCCGCCGATGTCCAGCGTGCGGATGATCAGGGTGCGCTCGCCCAGGGCCTCGGTCATGGCGCGGTACTCGCGTTCCTGCTCGTCCTCGGTGGGCACGCTGTCGCGTTCGAGGAACAGGAACTCGGTGCGCATCAGGCCCACGCCCTCGGCCCCGGCGTCGAGTGCGCCGGGCGCGGCGGCGGCGCGGTTGATGTTCGCGGCGATCTCCACGCGGGCGCCGTCGCGGGTCGCGCCGGGGCGGTGCCGGTCGGCGCGGGCGCGGTCCAGTTCAGCCTGCAGTTGCCCCTGCCGGGCGCGGGCGGCCTGCACGTCCGCCGCCGACGGGTTCAAATACAGGGCACCCGCCTGCCCGTCGAGGATGGCGGGGGTGCCATCCGGGATGTCCAGCAGCCCGCTGCCAGCGGCGACCACGGCGGGCAGGCCCAGCCCGCGCGCGATGATCGCGGTGTGGCTGGTCGGGCCCCCCTGCGCGGTCACGAAGCCCAGCAGGCTCCCCTCGCTGAAGCGCGCGGTGTCGCTGGGCGTCAGGTCCGGCGCGAGCAGGATCGCGGGGGCGGCGCCCTCCAGGTGGTCCTCGCCCAGGCCGAGCAGGTGGCGCAGCACGCGGCGCTGCACATCGCCCAGGTCGGCGGCCCGCGCGGCGAGGGTCGGATCGTCGAGTTTCTGCAATTGCGCGATGCGCTCGCCGCTGGCCCGCTGGTACGCCCAGGCGGCGCCGTGACCGTCCAGAACGAGGTTCACGGCGTCCTGCACGGTGCCCTCGTCGGTCAGGAGTTCACGGTGCGCGCGGAAGATCGCGGCGCGGTCCGCGTGCCCCGCCCGGGTCTGCTGCCCGATCAGGCCGTCCAGTTCGGCGGCGGCGGCGTTCAGCGCGTCGTCCAGCACCTGCGCCTGCGCGGCGGCCTCGCCGGGCTGGTCGGTGACGTGCAGTTCGGCCGGGCGGTACACGCGGGTCTCGCCGATCACCAGGCCGTCGCTGGCGGGAACGCCCTCAATGGTCGCGCCGACCTGCGTGGGGCGCCAGTCGGCCTCGCGCCGCACGGGCGCGGCCGGAGCGGCCAGGCTCAGGTCGTCGCCCAGCCCGGCGCGGATCGCGTCGGTCACGGCGCCCAGCGCGGCCTCGCTGTCCGCCCGCACCGTCAGGACGCTGCCGCGCTTGACGCCCAGGCTGAGCAGTTCCATCAGGCGCAGCGCGTCCGCACTCTGCCCGCCATGCTCGACGCGCACGCGCGCGCCCAGGCGGCGCACCAGATTGGCGAGCATGGTGCCCGGGCGGGCGTGCATGCCCAGCGGGTTGGGCAGCGTGACCTGCGCGCTGAAGGGCAGGTCCGGGCCACTGGCGGGCGCGGCGCTTTCCTCGGTGGTGGCCTCGCCGGTCAGGGCGCGCTGCACCAGGGCCGCGTCGGCGGTCGTCGAGAGCTGCTCGACCAGCGCGTCGTCGGCCAGCACGCGGGTCAGGCGGCGCAGGATGTCGAGGTGCTCGTCGCTGGCCGCCGCGATCCCCACCACGAGGCGCACGGTCTCGCCGCCCTCGCCCCAGGCGACGCCCTGCGGGAGTTGCAGCACGGCGATGCCGGTCCGGCGGATGAGGTGGCGGGTGTCGGGCGTGCCGTGCGGGATGGCGATGCCGCTGCCCAGGTAGGTGTTCGCCTGACCTTCACGGGCGAGCATGCCGCCCAGGTAGGCGAGGTCGACGTTCCCGGCGTCGGCCAGCAGCGCGGCGACCTGTTCGATGGCGGCCTGTTTGCTGCTGGCCTGCGCGCCGAGGCGGATCAGTGAGCGGGGGAGGTTGATCATGGTTGCTTCTCCTGTGCGGAGAGCGGGACAGCCACCCGCTCGCCTGCCGATTCCTGACGAATCGTGATCAATTTTGAGCAATTTCGATCATAGTTGACATGGCGCTGACCATCAAGTGCCCAGGTCACCCTTGCCTGGACACCCCCACCACCACGGCAGAAACCCACCCACACGCCCCCCACACCCCACGCGCTACCATGAGCAGAGATGAACGCCCCCCTCGCGGAGGACCGCCTCCAGCGCATCCTCGACCTGCTCTCCCGCCACGGCCGGATGCGCACCACCGCCCTGACCGAAGCGCTCGGCGTCAGCGGCGCCACCACCCGCCGCGACCTCGACCTGCTCGCCAGCCGCGGCCTGATCCGCAAACTCCACGGCGGCGCGGCCCTCGCCAGCCAGGACCAGCAGTACGCGGACCGGCAGCAGCTCCACCAGGACGCCAAAACCCGCCTCGCCCAGACCGCCCTGAACCTCATCCAGCCCGGCCAGACCCTCTACCTCGACGCGGGCACCACCGCCCAGGCCGTCGCCCACGCCCTGAAACGCACCCCGCACCTGACCCGCACCCTGCGCGTCGTCACCCACGGCATCGACGTCGCCTACGAACTCAACGGCGAATGCCCCCTCTACGTCGTCGGCGGCGAACTCTACGGCAGCACGTACAGCCTCACCGGCCCCGACGCCCTGGACACCATCCGCCGCTACCGCTACGACCTCTTCCTCGTCGGCTGCACCAGCATCGACCCCACCCGCGGCCTGACGAACAGCAACCTCATCGAGGCCCAGCAGAAAGCCGCCATCATGACCCAGGCCACGCGCACCGTCCTCATCGCCGATCACAGCAAATGGGGCCCCACCGGCTTCGCCACCTTCGCCACCCTGAACCAGGTGCAGGACTGGGTCACCGACCACGCCGGACCCGTCGCCCGCTGCGCCTTCGAGGACGCCGGCGTGCGCGTCCACGACAGCGCCTGAGCTGCCCTGACGGAATGGACGACCGGGGACCGGGCTCTGTCCCGGACCGCTCAGATCACGGTGCTGCTCCGTGGCTGTCCCGGACCAGTGTGCAGCGGGGTAAGGGGTGCCCGGCCCATTGGGCTGTGCGTGCACCGTTGAACGGCGTGCTGGCGCGCCTCCAATGAAGGATTTCCCTCACTTCTGCCCCCTCTGGTCAGGTTTCTCACACTGAATACCGGATCGGGGGATGGCACGCCATGAGGGCGGATGAGACCATCGGTGGCAACGCAGCGTCACGCCGCTCAGCCATCCACAGGAGTCCATCATGCTCACTTCCCGTGAACAAGGCACCGCCCTCATCTCGGTCCTCATGACTGCCGTCGTCCTCGTGGGCGTGCTCACGATCACCACGCAGTTCGCACTGGGCAGCCGCCGCAGCGTGAGTGACGACTCCCAGACGTTCGCGTCTGCGCTCCAGGGTGAGAGCGCACTGGCAGACTTCCTCGTCTGGGCGCAGGACAACGGGCAGTTCCTGGGGAGCGTGCCCGCCAGCTGCGTCAACAGCAACGCGCTGACGCAGCTGTCCTGCACCACCAAGCAGTGGCTCACCACCTACCCCAGCGGCAACGGCGTGCAGCTGAAACTCGCCGGGCTCCAGATGTCCGGCAGCAACATCGTCACCATGGACATCGAGGCCAGTGCCACCACCCGCGGCGCCACCAGCCGCATCCTCCAGCAGTACAAACTCAAGCGACTGGATCTGCCCCCCCTGAACGTGCCCTCCGCCGTGCTCTCCTACCCCGGCGTGGACATCGGTGGCAACGCCAGCATTGAGGGTGCCGTGCTGCCTGTCAGCCTCCCGGACGGGTACGGGCTCTTCAGCAACTTCGTGCGCAGCACCGCCGCCGTCGCGCCGGTCAGTGCCGGCAGCGTGGTGCAGGTCGCCCTGGGCGGCGACGCCAACCAGACCCGCCGGATGTCCAACCTGAAGTCGGGTGACTACGTGCAGTTACCCCTGGCCAGCAACGCGAACGGCGACCTGGCGATTCCCAGGCAGACCGGCACCTTCCGCGTGACCACCAACGTCAGCGGCGTCCTTTCGCTCGAGGCGGTGCAGGTGCCCGCCAGCAGCGGGTCGTTCAGCCCCTACATGCCCAAGGCCGAAACGCAGCTGGACTACGTGATGAACGGCGTGATCAGCGCCGCCCCCGGCAGCCTGACGCTGCGCGCCAGCGAATCCTTCATCAAGGGTGACAAGGTGGCGGTGAAGGTCGGCGCCGTCACGTACACCGCCGTCGTGACGGCCGATGCCAGCCCCGGCAGCAGCAGCACCACGGTCGCCATCAGCGCCTGGCTGCCCAGCACGCCGGATCTGCGCCAGGGGGCCGCCGTGACCAAGTCCACCAACGCCGTCGTGACCAGCGGCGACTTCAACGACTGCATCATCGACGTGCTGGGGACCAAGAAGTGCTCCACCGACAGCCTGATCGGCGGGCTGATCACCGGCACCTCCGCCAACACCTACGCCCCCAGCCCCATGAACGACGCCATGTTCATCAAGACCTTCGGCCGCACGCCCGCCGAACTGAAATCCATGGCGACCGTCATCCCGGTGGCGAACTTCGACCGGGAAGCGGCGAGCCTCAACGGCCTGACCTGGCTGACGAGCAGTGGCGGCAGCGTGAACCTGAACAACGAGAAGCTGCGCGGGACCGGCATCCTGATCGTCGACGGCGACCTGACCATCAACCAGAACCAGGCGGACGAGTGCGACATGAAAGGTGTGATCTACGTCCGCGGCAATCTCAGCATTCAGGGCAACCTGGGCCTGTGCGGGGCGATCGTCGTGGAGGGCAGCATCACCGACACCACCGGCATGAAGGTCGTCGGGACCGACGGCACCGACACCAAGTTCAACGGGACGGGGCGCAAGGTCAAATACGACCCGACGGTGCTGCTGGACGTCACCGCCGGCGCCGGCAAGTACGTCCTGAGCCTCGAACAGGGCACCTGGAGGCAGCGGTGAACGCCCGGGGGTTCACGGCGCTGGAACTGCTCGTGGTGCTGGCCGTGCTGGGCATCCTGCTGGCCATCGCCGCGCCGTCCTACCAGGCATGGATCACCCGCACCGAACTCGACCGCGCCGCCGGTCTGGTGGCCACCGAACTGCAGGCCACCCGCAGCGCGGCCCGCACGGGCATCCTGCGCACCTTCAGCACCACGGCCGGGGGGACCAGTGTCGTCAGCCGGGGCGTGACCATCCCCCTGCCGTCGGCGACCACGGACGACGCGCGCAGCGTGACCTTCCAGCCGCCTTTCGGGACCATCCAGGTGCCCAGCGGCTCCGCCGCACCCAGCACGCCGGTGCAGATCGTGGTGCGCTCCACCCGCCGCCCCGCCCTGTTCCGCACGGTCAGCGTGGTCAGCCTGATGGGGAAGGTGATCGTGAAGTGAAGGGGTCACAGGGCTTTACCCTGGTTGAGCTGCTGGTCGCCATCGCCATCCTGGGGCTCATCATCGTCGCCATCGGGGCGCTGCTGCCCGGACTGGCCGGCGTGAACCGCGCCTCGGCGCAGCAGCAGACCACGGTGCTGGCCGCCCGCGCCTACTTCGAGCAGGTGCGCTCGCAGCTCAAGAACAATTTCAGCAGCGCCCTGCCCGCCCCGACCGCCACGCCGGGCGTGACCTGCACCACCAGCGAGAGCCAGCGCTACAGCGCGGTGGACACCACCCTGCGGGTCAGCCGTACCGTCACCCTGAACTGCTCGGCCAGCGGGCGCAGCAGCAGCTTTTCCCTGACGGTCGCCAATCCGAACCTGGGGAAACTGTGACCCGCACCTCGGGCTTCACGCTGATCGAACTGCTGATCGGCATGTCCATCCTGGCCATCCTGATGCTGGTCATCTTCCAGTTCCAGCAGAGCACCAGCACCTACGCCAGCGCCCAGAGTGGCGCGGCCCAGCGCCTGCAGACCCTGAACGACCTGTCGGGCTACCTGGGGGACCAGCTGCGCGCCGCCGCCGGGGTCGCCCCGTCCGGCACGCAGCTACCCGACGGCAGCGCGGCTGGCACCCTGAGCAGCTGCGACCCGAGTGGCAGCGCCGCGTGCCTCGCGCTACTGATTCCCGTCGTGGAGGACGAGCGGGGCGCGGCCGCCTGCGCGACCACGCCAGCCACCGAACCGGGCCGGATCGTCGGCTGGACGCTGAACGTGTACCGGTACGTGCCCCGCAGCACCCTGGACAGCACCCTGAAAGGCGCCGCGTCCACCACCCTGGACGCGGCCGCGTCCGGCCTGATGGAGATCCGCCTGCAGAACCCGTCCCGGCCCGTCCCGGCTGCCGGGACCTGCGGCGCGGCGCAGCTCGTGCCGGACGCGGTCAGTGCGTACACCACGGTCATCGGCCGCAACCTGATCAGCGACGAGGCCGCCATCGGCAGCGATCCGCCCTTCGCGTACGACAGCGCCCAGCGGCTCGTGACGATCCGCCTGCGCACCGTGAACGTCACCAACGGCGCCCTGGTCTACACGCCGGCCGACGGTTTCCACCGCCTGAACGTCAGCACCCGTAACGTGAACTGAGCGGCGCTGTGGTATCAACAACCATGTTCGATGAATTCGCCGTGCATGACCTCCTCTCGCCCGAGGAACGCCTGATCCGCGACAGTGTGCGCGCCTTCTGCGAGGCCGAACTGCTCCCGCAGGTGGCCGACTGGTGGGACGCGGGGTCGCTGCCCGTGCGGGACGTCATGCGCCGCTTTGGGCAGATGGGCCTGCTGGGGCCCACCACCCCCGAGACGTACGGCGGGGCGGGCGCGTCATACAGCGCGTACGGCGCGATGATGTACGAGCTGGAACGCGTGGACAGCGGGCTGCGCAGCGCGGCGAGCGTGCAGGGCAGTCTCGTCATGCATCCCATCCATGCCTTCGGCAGCGAGGAGCAGCGTGAACGCTGGCTGCCGGGTCTGGCGAGTGGCGAACTGATCGGCTGTTTCGGACTGACCGAACCGGACGGCGGGAGTGATCCCGGCGCGATGCGCACCCGCGCCCGCCGTGACGGCAGCGAGTTCGTCCTGAACGGCGCCAAGATGTGGATCACGAACAGCCCCGAGGCGGACGTGGCCGTCGTGTGGGCCAAGGACGACGAGGGCGTCGTGCGGGGCTTCATCGTGCCGACCGACACTCCGGGATTCAGCGCCCCGAAGATCCACCGCAAGCAGAGCCTGCGCGCCAGCGTCACCGGTGAGATCGTGCTGGACGACTGCCGCATTCCTGCCGCGAACCTGCTGCCCGGCAGCGCGGGCCTGAAAAGTCCGCTGTCGTGCCTGACGTCCGCGCGCTTCGGGATCGCGTGGGGCGCGATGGGCGCCCTGGAGGCCGTGCTGCAGGCGACGCTGGACTACACGGGCAGCCGCGTGACCTTCGGGCAGCCCATCGCGGCGCGGCAGCTCGTGCAGGACAAACTGGCCCGCATGGCGACCGACCACAGCTTGGGCCTGCTGCTGGCGTGGCGCCTGGGCACGCTGAAGGACGCCGGACGCATGAACTACGCGCAGGTCAGCTACGCCAAGCGCAACAACGTCCGCGTGGCTCTGCAGGGCGCCCGGCTGGCGCGTGAACTGCACGGCGGGAACGGCATCACGACCGAGTACCCGGTGATCCGCCACATGCTGAACCTCGAAACCGTGGACACCTACGAAGGCACGCACGACATTCACACCCTGATCATCGGACGGCACCTGACCGGCCAGAGTGCGCTGGGCTGAAGCCAGCTGCCCGCAGCTGAGACCGCCCGGCCCGCTCTGTCAGGAGAGCGGGCCGGGCGGCTTCCGGACATTCAGGTCAGCGTGGGCTGAGTGGGCGCGACCTGGATGGCCGTCAGGGTGAAGTCGGCTGGCACGCGCAGCAGCGCGGCCTCCAGCGGTTGGATGGTCACCTGGGTGCGCGGCTGGCCGCTCTGGGCGTCCGACGCCTGCGGGACCTGCACGGTCACGGCCTGCTGGCCGAAGTGGATCAGGTGCAGCAGGCGCCCATCCGGCACGTCGCTGAGGGTCACGTCCAGGCCGTCGGGCAGATCGGCGGTGGCCACACCAGCCCCGTGCAGGGCGCCGCGCAGCAGGTCCGTCAGGGCCGCCGCGTCCGGCCGGGTAGAGAGGTAATACGCGTGGCCCTGCCCGAAGACGTGGCAGGTCACGGCGGGCTGCCCGGCGATGAAGTCCGCCTCGTACGTGGCGAGCACCTCCGCGCCGTCGGCGTGCAGCGCCTCGGTCCATTCGTGGACGGGGGTGACGCGGCCGTCGGCCCAGCGGACCTCACGCGCCTCGCCGGTCTGGAGGGGCGCCCATTCCTCCACCCAGGCGCCCAGCACGTCCTGCAGGAGGCCCGGGTACCCGCCGGGCATGACGTGATCGTCGCCGTCTACGATGCCGCTGTACGGCCCCATGACGAGCGTCCCGCCGCCTTGCACGAACGCGCGGATGCCCTGCGCCGCGTCTGGCGTCAGGAGGTACTGCTGCGGGAGGGTCACGGCGCGGTAGCCGCTCAGGTCGGCTTCCGGGTGCACGAAGTCCACGTTCACGCCCAGAGACCGCAGTGCCGCGTACCACGCGCCCACCACGGGCAGCAGCGGCGTCACGGCGGGCTGGCTGGCCTGAGACAGCGCCCACCAGGAGTGCCAGTCGAACATGACCGCCACGTCCGCCTTCACACGCGCGCCGCGCAGGAAGTCCATCCCCCTCAGCTCCTGACCGAGGTCGCGCGCCTCCCGCCACACCCGTGAGCGTTCGGGGGGGACGTGGCCGACCAGGGCGCTGTGGTACTTCTCGGCGCCCGCCACGGACTGCCGCCACTGGAAGAACTGGATGCCGTCCGCGCCGCGCGCCAGGGCCTGCAGGCTCAGGGCGCGCATCAGGCCCGGGCGTTTGGGGGCGTTGCGTTCGCGCCAGTTCACGGCGCTCGTCGCCTGCTCCATCAGCAGCCAGCGCTGCCCGCCGCGCAGGGAGCGCGTCAGGTCGAACACCATGCCCGCCTCCAGGTGCGGGGCCGCGCCCGCCGGGTCGGGGTAGACGTCCACGGCGGCGACGTCCTCCTCCTGCGCCCAGCGGAAGTAATCCAGGCCCGGCAGGAACCCCAGGAAGTTCGTGGTGACCGGCACGTCCGGCGTGACCTCGCGCAGCACCTCGACCTCCGCGCGGTGCAGTTCGAGGATGTTGTCGCTGGAGAAGCGCCGCCAGTCGAGGCCCTGGCTGGGATTCGGGAAGCTGGGCGCGCGGCGGGGCGGCTGCACCTCGGCCCAGTCGCCGTAGCGCTGCGACCAGAAGGCGGTGCCCCAGGCGCGGTTCAGCTCAATCAGCGACCCGTAGCGCGCCCGCAGCCACTCGCGGAAGCGCGCGGCGCACTGCGCGCAGTAACACTGGTCGATGTGGCAGCCGTACTCGTTGTTCACGTGCCACAGCCGCAGCGCCGGGTGGGTCCCGTAGCGCTCGGCGACCTTGCGGGCCAGCCGGACGCTGAGTGCGCGGTAGTGCGGGTCGCTGGGGCAGTACAGCTGCCGCGCGCCGACCTCCAGCCGCACGCCGTCCACGGTGACCGGGCGGGAGTCCGGGTAGGCCAGCGACAGCCAGGGTGGAGGAGAGGCGGTCGCCGTGGCGAGGTTCACCCGCACGCCCCCCTCGTGCAGCAGGTCCATGATCTCGTCCAGCCAGCCGAACTCGAACTCCCCTTCGCGCGGTTCGAGCTGCGCCCAGGAGAAGATGCCCAGCGACACGAGGTTCACGCCCGCTTCCTGCATCAGGCGGACGTCCTCCCGCCAGACCTCGCGCGGCCACTGCTCGGGGTTGTAGTCGGCGCCGTACGCGAGCGCGCCCAGATCGAAGTGGGGCATCTCAGTCCTTGACCGCGCCGCCCGCGATGCCCGCCACGAAGTGACGTTGCAGCGCCAGGAACAGGGCCAGGAACGGGACGGTGGCGATCGCGGTGCCCACCATGATGCCGCCCCACGACACGCGGGTCAGGCCCACCAGGGTTCCCAGCGCGACTGGCATGGTGTAGCTGTCCTTCTGCGTCAGCACGATCAGCGGCCACAGGTAGTCGTTCCAGCTCGCCAGGAACAGCAGGATCGCCAGGGCGGCCAGTGCGGGGCGCACGACCGGCAGCGCGATCTGCCAGAAGATGCGCGGCTCGCTCGCGCCGTCGATGCGCGCGGCGGCCAGCAGATCGTCCGGCACCGTCTGGAACGCCTGACGCATGTAGAAGATCCCGATGGTGTTCGCCAGGGTCGGCAGGATCACCGCCTGGAAGGTGTTGCTCATCTTCAGATCCCGGGCGACCAAGATGAACTGCGGGATGATCGTCACGAAGGTCGGGATGGTCAGCGTGGCCAGAATCAGCCCGAACAGGATGTTGCGGCCCGGGAAGTTGTACTTCGCGAACGCGAAGCCCGCGAGGCTGGTCAGCAGCATGCTCAGCAGCGTGTACGCCACCGAGATCACGGTGCTGTTGCCCAGCGCCCGGATGAAGTTCGTGTCGGCCTGCAGCCCGTCGAAGTTCTCCTTGAACGCCCCGCCGAACCACAGGGGCGGGTTGGGGCTGAAGATCGCCGTTTCCGGGTGCGTGGCGAACACCAGCATCATCCACAGCGGCGCCAGGAACAGCAGCGCCAGCGGAATGAGGGCCACATGCAGCCAGATGGCGCTCGTGCGGTCGCGGGCGGCTTTACCGCGCGAGGGCCGCGTGACGGGCGGCGTGGATTCCAGCGTGGTCATGAGTCCCTCCCGAACAGGCGCAGCTGCGCGAAGCTGAAGATGGCCGCCAGCGCCGCCACGGCGTAGGCGATGGCACTCGCGTACCCGAAGTTGAACGAGCGGAAACCCTGCTGGTACAGGTACGTGCCCAGCGTCATGGTGGCGTTGCCGGGCCCGCTGTTCGTGATCAGGGCGGGCTCGGTGAACAGTTGCAGCGTGCCGATCACGCTCAGCACCAGGCAGAACAGCAGCGTGGGCCGCAGCAGCGGCAGGGTCATCTTCCAGAACTGCTGCCAGGGCGTCGCGCCGTCGATGGCGGCCGCCTCGTACACGTCCTCGGGAATGCCCTGGAGCCCCGCGAGGAGGATGATCGCGTTGTAGCCCGTCCAGCGCCAGGTCATCGCCAGGATGATCACGGCCATGGCGGGGACGGGCTGGTTCAGCCAGTCCACCTCGGGCAGGCCCACACCCGTCAGGGCGCGGTTCACGATGCCGAATTCACCGTTGAACAGCAGGCGGAACACCGCCGAGTACGCCACGGTCCCCACCACCAGCGGCGCGAAGAACGCGAAGCGGAAGAGCCCACGCGCGCGCAGCAGGCGGCTGTTGAGCGCGACCGCCAGCGTGGTGGCGAGCGACAGCATCAGCGGCACCTGGATCACCAGGATGATCACGGTGTTTTTCAGCGCGGTGCGGAAGAATTCGTCGGTCAGCAGGCGCTGCCAGTTGCTCAGGCCGTAGCCGGCCGCCGCGCCCAGGCGGGAATCCTTGAAGCTCATCAGGAAGGAACTCACGATCGGCCACGCCCAGAACGTCGCGAAGATCAGCAGGTACGGCAGGATGAACAGGTACGGAGCCAGCGGCACGCGCGGGCGGCGCCGGGGTGGTGCAGGGGGGGGCACGGTCGTCATGGGGTCCTCACTGGAACAAGTGGGGGCCGGATTCGCGGTCGCCGGGTGTGGCGGCGCGCTTCCGGCCCTGGAGGCGGCGAAGTTGAGCTGCGGAGGGAGCCTGCGGGCGGCGCGTCAGCGGGCCGCCGCCCGCACGGGGCTCACTTCGCGACGGGCAGGCCGGTGGCGGCGCTGATCTTCTTCGCCGCGTCGTTCAGGGCGTCCTGGGCGGTCTTGTACTTGCCCTTGATGTAGTCGGCCTGCACGACGATCATGACCTGACGGGCGTCCTGGAAGTACTGGGTGCCGCGCGCGGCGGGCACGTCGCCCAGCGTGTCGAGGATGGTCTTCCAGACGGTCTGGTTGCCCCAGTAGGGCTGCTTCTGGTTGACGTAGGCGTCCTTGCTGGCGGTCAGGAGGCTGGGCACCAGTCCCTGGCTCTTGAGCATGGTGACCTGACCGTTCGTGGTGGCCAGGGCGTTTTCCATGAAGGCGTACGCGGCGGCCTTGTTCTTGCTGCTGCTGGGCAGCGCCAGGGCCGAGCCGCCCAGGTTGCTGGCGCGCACGCCGCCGGCCTTGCTGGCGGGCATGGGGTACACGCCCCACTTGCCGGACTGGTCGGCGGCGTTCGTGCGGATGGTGCCCTCGTACCACGCGCCGAACATGGCGCTCGCCAGGCGGTTGGCCTTGAAGGCGGTGATCTGGCCGCCCCAGTCGCTGGTCATGACGACGTCATTGGCGAAGAGCTTCTTGACGGTGTCCAGCGCCTGCACGCAACCGCTCTTGGCGATGGTGATCTGCGTGGCGGTGTTGTCGAAGTAGAAGCAGCCGTTCTGGTTGGCGAGCATGCGGAACCACTCGTCGTCCTGGCCGTTGCCGATGGCGCCCATCTTGACCTTGCCGCCGAACTTCGCGTTGACCTTTTTGCCCGCGGCGATGAAGTCGTCCCAGGTCTTGATGGCGGTCGGGTTGACACCCGCCTGCTGGTACAGGTCGCGGCGGTAGAAGATCACGACGGGGCCGGAATCCCAGGGCATGGCGTAGCGCTTGTTGCCGACGGTCAGTTCCGTCCACTTGAAGGCGGGGAAGGATTTGGCGTACTTGGCGGCGCCCAGGGTGTTCAGGTCGGTGAAGCAGTCGGGGAAACGCGCCCAGAAGACTTCGGCCTCGTTGTTCTCGATGGAGTACACGTCGGGCATGTCGGCGCCGCCCGCCGCGCAGCCGGCCAGGCCGCGGTCGTAGACGTTCTGGTTGCCCAGGTCGACGACGTTGACTTTCACGTTGGGGTACTTCTTGTTGAAGCTGGGGATGGTGCTTTCCAGCGCCTTGGCGGCGGCGTCCCAGGACCAGACGGTCACGGTGCCGGAGAGGCTCTGCGCGGAGGCGGCGCTGGCGAGGGAGAGGGTGGTCAGCAGGGCAAGTTTCTTCATGGCGTCTCCTGGAGGGACGAGGCGGGTAACCGGTTGCCGCATGGTGACGCACGCCGACTTCAGACTGTAGTAACCGGTTTCTGAATGACAGTGAAGTGACGTGGACACCGTGCAGGACGAGGTGTGAATCGGGTGGGCGCTGCGGCGGGCGCCTGTGTCCATATGGACGGGTTTACTTGTGATACATCTGGAGCATACATTTGAGTAACCGGTTTCGCAAGGGGGGAACACCATCCGCAAGAAAGCCCCAACCATCTACGACATTGCCCAGCGCGCCCAGGTCTCCGTCGCCACCGTCTCCCGCGTCCTCAACGGCCACAACACCGTCAACGAGGTGCTGCGCGAACGTGTCGAGCAGGCCATGCGCGAACTGCGCTTCCGTCCCAACCGCATCGCCCAGACCCTCTATCACCAACGCTCCAAGACCATCGGGTGCATCCTGCCGGACATCGGCAACCCCTTCTTCAGCCAGCTCTTCTTGCAACTGGAGATCGGTGCGTTCGAACGCGGCTACACCATGATCCTGGGCAACACCGTCAGCACCCGCGACATGGAACTCACCTACCTGCACGCCCTGACCGAGCGTCAGGTCGACGGCCTGCTGTACCTCGGCGGCCTCGCCAACGACCCGTCCCCCGACCCGGACGCCCTGCGCGCCCTGCACGACATCGCCGAGCGGCTTCCCATCGTGGCGGTCAACGGGGACGTGCCCGGCGCGCCGCTGGCCGCCAGCGTCCGCGCCGACGAACGTGGGGGTACCCGCGACCTGCTGGAACTGCTTCATTCGCACGGCCACACCCGCGTCGCCTTCCTGGGCGGCCAGCTGGACGTCACCACCAGCGTGGAGAAGCTCGACCTGTACCGCGAGCACCACCCCGACGCCCCTCCCCACTGGACGCAGCTCAGCGGCCTGACCATCGACGCGGGCCGCGCGGCCATGACCGAACTCCTCGACGGCCGCGACCCGCCCACCGCCTGCC
Organism: Deinococcus hopiensis KR-140; assembly: GCA_943327755.2. Classification (GTDB taxonomy): domain Bacteria; phylum Deinococcota; class Deinococci; order Deinococcales; family Deinococcaceae; genus Deinococcus; species Deinococcus hopiensis_A. Next base: position 4,836 of record CALPYF020000055.1, on the reverse strand, counting down.
TGTGCGTGAACGACCTCGTGGCGGCCGGCGCCATGGCCGTCGCGCACGAACGCGGCCTGAACGTCCCCGGAGAGATGTCCATCGTGGGATTCGACGACATCTTCGTGGCCCAGGTCGTCGCGCCGCCCCTGACCAGCGTCAGCCACAACTACGCCGAGGTCGCCCGGCAGGCCCTGGACGCCCTGCTGAGCGCCATCGAGGGTCAGAAACCAGCGCGGCACATCACCGTGCCCACCCTGCTCATCGAACGCGATTCCGTGCGCTGCCCCCCACAGCCGGTCCCACACGCCCCCGCTTCCTGAAGCGGACAGAACGCGCCCCGGGGAGGCCCCACCCCGCACCTCCCCGGACGGGGGCAGACGCCAGCCGGCGCCCACCCCCTGCCCCTGATCACTCAGGATTTGGTCAAACAGCCCCCACCATCCGCCCGGCCGCAGTCCATACGCTGCCAGGGCATGAACCGTTCGCCCCTTGCCCGAGCCCCCCATCTCAGCCCCCGGCCCGGCCTGACTGACCCGGCCCGCCCGCTGACCCGGTCAGTCGTGCCCGCCCGCCCAGTCCTGTGGACCCTGCCTGTGGCCGTCACGGTCAGCCGATGAACGCCCCGGCTGTCCCGCGCGACGCGCGGCTGGACCTGCTGTGCCAGCACCTGCTCGGCGCCACGCCGGTCCCCGCGGCCGTGGCGCGGCCCCTGACACTGGCCCGCCGGCTCTTCCCCGGGCGGACGCTGTCGGTGCAGACCGAAACGTCCGCCGGGGGGACGCAGGCCGCCCTGGCCGGACCGGGGGGGCACATCGTCGGCACGCTGCGCGTGGACGGCCCTACGCTGAGTGGTCCCGATCAGGCCCTGCTCGCCGAGCTGGCGCAGGCCCTCATGGACAGCGTCACCCGCGACGTGCTGACCGCGCAGTTGGATCAGGCCCTGCAGTTCACGGCCTCCATGGCTGAGATCCACGCGCTGACAGCCGACGCCGCCACCCCGGAAGAGACTGCGGCGGCCGCCGCGGCGATCCTGCACCGCCGCATGCGGGTCGACTGGAGCGGCCTGCTGCGCCTGCAAGGCGGTGAACTGCAGGTGCTGACGGACCACGCCGCCGCGCGTGACACTCACCTGGGCGCTGTCCTGCGCGGCCGCCTGACGCTTGAACCGGCCTTCACCGCTCCCTGGCTGACCCGCGCGCACATCTTCCAGGACGATTACACCCAGGTGAGCGGCGCCGTGCCCAGCCTCCTGACCGCCGGGGTGCGCAGCGCCGCCTGGCTGGCCCTGGGTGACCCGGACGGACAGGGGCCCTTCGTGCTGCTGCTCACCCGGCAGGACGAACCGGCCGTGTGGACGGAGCAGGAGCGGCAGCTGCTGATCGCTGCCGCCCGCAGCGTGGACATCGCGCTGGAACGCGCCGCCACCATGCAGCACCTCGAGCGGCAGGCCCGCACGGACGCCCTGACCGGCCTGGGCAACCGCCGCGCCCTCGACGAGCAGCTGCACGCCCTTGACGGTCAGGCGTTCACGCTGGGCGTCATCGACCTGAACGGCATGAAACGCGTGAACGACGAGCGGGGCCACGCCAGTGGCGACGACCTGCTGCGCACCTTCGCGCGGGAACTTCAGGCCGGCCCCACGCTGGCCTTCCGGCTGGGCGGCGACGAGTACGCCCTGATCGACCAGGGGGGGCCAGGGGAGGACGACGGGCCCGGACGGCTGCGCGCCCTGACCGAACGGGCCGTCGCCGCCACGCAGGCGCGCGGGTTCCCGGTGACCGCCGCGCTGGGCACCGCCTGCGTGCCCGCCGACACCCGCAGTCCCACCCACGCCCTGCGTATCGCGGACACCCGCATGTACCAGCACAAACACGCGGACGACCGCTGATCCTGCACCACAGACAGGGCCACGGGAGACGATCCCGTGGCCCTGTCTGCTGAGTCTGGTGCCGTCAGTGGGCGAGGGGTGCCCGGAAGCTCCGCAGGCGCAGCGCGTTGCTGAGGACGAGCACGCTGGAGACGCCCATCGCGGCGGCGGCCAGCACCGGGCTGAGCTGCCAGCCCAGCAGCGGGAACAGCGCGCCCGCCGCCACCGGAATCAGCAGCACGTTGTAGCCGAAGGCCCACAGCAGGTTCAGGCGGATGTTCGCCAGGGTCGCGCGGCTCAGGGTGCGCGCGGTGGGCACGCCCCGCAGGTCCCCGCTCATCAGGATCACGTCCGCGCTCTCGGCGGCGACGTCCGTGCCGGTCCCGATGGCGACGCCCACGTCCGCCTGCGCCAGCGCCGGGGCGTCGTTGATGCCGTCCCCGACGAACGCCACGCGCTGACCCCCGGCCTGGAGGTCCTGCACGACCCGCTGCTTGTCCTCCGGGAGCACCTCGGCCCGGACGTCCGTGATGCCCAGCGTGCGGGCGACGGCCTGCGCGGTGCGGCGGTCGTCCCCGGTCACCATCACGACCCGCAGCCCGGCGGCCTGGAGGGCCCGCACCGCCTCGGGCGTGCCGGGTTTCACCGGATCGACCGCCGTGAGCAGCGCCGCCAGTTGTCCATCCACGGCGGCGAACATGGGGGTGTGCCCGGCGTCCGCCAGCGCCTGAGCCTCGGCGTCCAGCGCGGCCGTGTCCACGCCCAGCCGCGTCATGAAGCGCCCGGCACCCACCTGCACGCGCCGCCCGTCCACCGTGCCCTCGACGCCGAAGCCCGGCACGGCCTGCACGCCTGTCGCGTCCGGCAGGGGCTGGCCCCCGGCGCGGGCCGCGTCCACGAGCGCGCGGGCGACCGGATGCTCACTGCCCGCCTCGACCGCGCCCACCAGGGCCAGCACCTGCCCACGCGTGAAGGGAGCCAGTGGCCGCACCTCGCCCAGCGCCGGGCGGCCCAGCGTCAGGGTGCCGGTCTTGTCCAGCGCCACGACCTGCGCGCTCTGCAGGCCCTCGAGCGCCGCGCCGCTGCGGAACAGCACGCCCAGTTCTGCCGCGCGGCCCGTGCCGACCATCACGCTGGTGGGGGTCGCCAGTCCCATCGCGCAGGGGCAGGCGATGATCAGGACCGCCACGGTGCTGACCAGCGCGCGGCCCAGCGCGTCCGGCCCGCCCAGCAGCAGCCACGCCAGGAACGTCACGGCCGCGATGACCAGCACGACCGGCACGAACACCGCGACCACCCGGTCCGCGAGACCCTGGATGGGGGGTTTGCTGCCCTGCGCCCGCTCGACCAGCCGGATGATCCCGGCCAGCGCCGTGTCGGCCCCGACGCGCTCGGCGCGGTAGTGCAGCGCGCCGCGTCCGTTGAGGGTGCCGCCGGTCAGCGCCGCGCCCGCCTCCTTGAGCACCGGGACGCTCTCGCCGGTCAGCATGCTCTCGTCCACGAACGACGAGCCGCGTTCCACGACGCCGTCCACCGGGATCTTCTCGCCGGGTTTCACGAGCAGCGTGTCCCCGACCCGCAGCGCCGCCAGCGGCACGTCCGTCTCGGCTCCGCCCCGCAGGACGTGTGCGACCGGCGGCTGGAGGTTCAGCAGGGCGCGCATCGCGTTGCTGGACCGGCCCTTGGCGACCGATTCGAAGTACTTGCCGAGCAGCACCAGCGTGATCACCACGCCGGACGCCTCGAAGTACACGTGCCGGGTGCCAGTCGGGAACAGCTGCGGCGCGAGCGTCACGAGCAGGCTGTACCCGAACGCGGCGGTCGTGCCGATCATGACCAGCGTGTTCATGTCCGGGCTGCGGTGCCGCAGCGCCGCCCAGCCCTGCCGGTAGAACCGCCGCCCGGGCCCGAACTGCACGGGCGCGGCCAGCAGCAGCATCAGCACGTTCAGGGCGCGCTCACCCACGGCGCCCATCAGGGCCATATGCAGCGGCATGATCACCATGGGCAGCATGGCGATCAGGAACAGGGGGAGGGCGAACAGTGCGCTGAAGCTCACGTCCCGGCGCAGCGCGGCCGTTTCGGCGGCGCGGGCGTCCTGCTGGGGATCGGCGTCCGTCGGGTCGCCAGCAGCGGCCGCAGGTTGAGGCACGCTGTATCCGGCGTCCGTGACCACCGCGTGCAGGGTGTCCGGCGTGGTGAGGGCCGGGAGATACGCGACGCTGGCCCGCTCGGTGGCGAGGTTCACGCTGGCGGTCAGGACGCCGGGGGCGCGTTTCAGGGCGCGTTCCACCCGCGCCGAGCAGTTCGCGCAGGTCATGCCGCCCACGGCGAATTCGGTCTCCTGTGTCAGCGGTTCGTATCCGGCGTCCCGGACGGTCGCCACGAGCGCCTGCGGGCTGACCTGCGCAGGATCGAAGGTCACGGTGGCCCGTTCGGTGGCGAGGTTCACGGCGGCGGCCTGCACGCCGCCCACCTTCTTCAGGCTGCGTTCCACCCGCGCCGAGCAGTTCGCGCAGGTCATGCCGCCCACCCCCAGCTCAATCGTCTGACTCATCTGGTCTCCTATCCCCCCCCGGGGGGTATGAAGCCAGCATACGCCGTGATCCAGCTGCCGGCAAGGCCTCTGTCCCCCTGCTGCGCCGGACCGCCCCTGCTCCGGATGGTTCCTCCGGAGGTCGCTGGCGACGACCGCCCAGGGGACTCGTTCTTCTGCTGACCCCCGGGGCGTACCGGCGTTCCCCCCGGGGGGGACTGTGGATGATTTTCTCCGGAGAATGCCACCAGGAACTCCGGCCGGGACGTGACGCGGCGCTGACAATCGCGCCGCAGACTGCGCGGCATGAAGAAGACCTTCATCCTCGCCGCCGCCCTCGTCGCGACCACCGCCAGCGCGCAGTCCAGCCTGACGGGCGCCGGGGCCAGCTTCCCCTACCCCCTCTACAGCAAGATGTTCGCCGAGTACAAGAGTGACACCGGCGTCAGCG
>CALPYF020000054.1 GCA_943327755.2 Deinococcus hopiensis KR-140 | reverse complement strand
TTTGTGATCTCCACCCGAAGGTCTCGATCGTTTTCGTGAGTCTGGAGCACACCGGGGGGCGTGCCGCTCACTCAGCCCTGTCGAGCTGGCCTGTGCTTCTCAAGCATCTTCCGTTGTCATGCTTCGCGGAACTGGCGTTCCGGTGCGCGGTCTTCGGAGCGGGGCTCCGGTTCGGCGACTGAAGAAGTCTATCTGCTGGGCTTTATCTTGTCAACACCATGCTCATGGTTCTTGAGCGTGGTACACGCACGTCGGACCCTCCAACGGAGGCCCTGAGCGGCGCGGACAGACCGGCCCGGAGGCCACCTGCACCACAGACCTGCTGCATGCCAGGCAAACAGCAGGCCTATAACCCTACGCGTCCTGCACCACCCTGTCAAGGTGATGACCGTCTGCTTCACGGCGCTGCCCGCCCCTGGCTCAAGTCGGACAATGCCCTCTTCCGGAATTGACAGCACTCACTGGTCGGTCAGCGCCCACGCGCGCTTCTTTCACAGTCGTTTGTGAGGACGGCAGGGACAACACGATATTGCCCCGAGTGGCGTCCGCACGTGCTCTCTGCCCCTCCGACCCGCCAGCCGACGTGCCTGACTGCACGAGGTCACTCGCTGTTCTGCCAGTGCATCACGGCTACTTGGACACGGGCGCCCTTTCAGGAGGCGTATTGCCCCTGATCCGTGGGCGCCACCAGACAGGCTCGTGAGGCTCACGGCCGGTGTGGGCAATGTCAGAACCTCTGTTACTCGCGGGCGTGATCGAGGGCGTTGGCGATCAGGGTGGTGACGTGATGATCAAGCAGGCGGTAATACACCACGCGGCCCTCCTTGCGGGACGTCACGACCCGGCCGGTTCGCAGGAGGCGCAGTTGATGGCTGGTGGCACTCTCACTCAGTCCGATCACGGCGGCGAGGTCGCAGACACACAGTTCACTGCTGGTCAGCGCACTGAGGATCTTGAGGCGGGTGGAATCACCCACCAGCTTCAGGAAGGTCGTGGCCCGCTCGACGCACGCCTCATCCGGCAGGGTGGCCCGGGCGGCTGCGACGGCCTCTGGATGCACGCAGTTCACGTCACAGGTGTCTTCAGCGGGAATGGCGGCCATCCCCGCAGTGTACCGGTCTCCCCTGCCCCCACTCCACGCGCGTCGCGGCGTTCTGCGGTTTCCACCGGAGCTTCGCGTCCTGTATGCCCGCACTTCAGAGGGCAGGAACCGTCTCAGCATTCCTGCGGCGCTGCCTCTTGCAGGCCGCCACGCACGGCTGATCCGGTGAACCCCGCGCGTTCGTGAGGTAGGGACCGTGGTGCCCGGCGTGAGACCTGGCTGGGGTGAGGTTATGTCGTGCTCGGCGTGGGCGTGGCAGCAACGGGCTCAGGTGCGGCTCGACCCGTCCAGAGCAGCAGCCGCAGCGCGTTCGCGGTGACGAGGGCCGTGGCGCCCGTATCGGCCAGGATCGCCATCCACAGGTTGGTGTAGCCGAGCAGGGTCGTGACGAGGAAGATGGCCTTGAGGCCCAGCGCGAAGGCGATGTTGACCTTGATGTTGCCCATCGTGGCGCGCGAGAGGGCGATCAGATCCGCCACGCCGGTCACCCGCTCCTGCAGCAGGGCGACGTCCGCCGTTTCCAGGGCGACGTCCGTGCCGCCCCCCATGGCGATCCCCACGTCGGCCTGGACCAGCGCTGGGGCGTCGTTGATGCCGTCCCCGACCATCGCCACGCCGCCCTGCGCTTTGAGTGCCGCGATCAGGCGCAGCTTGTCTTCAGGAAGCAGTTCGGCCTGCACGTCCAGTCCCAGGTCACGGGCGATGGCCTGACCGGTCCGGGCATTGTCGCCTGTCAGCATGACGGTCTTCACACCTAGGTCCTGCAGCCGGGCCAACGCGGCGCGGGCGTCCGGGCGGGGCTCGTCGCGGATGGCCATGATGCCCAGGGGCGCGGAGCCTTCGAGAAGCACGACAGCGGTGCGGCCCTGCTCCTCGAAGGCGGTGATGGCGCGGCTCACCTCCGGATCAAGGGAGGTCAAGGTCGCGGCGTGCCGGGGGGAGGTGACGCTGAGCAGGCGGCCCTCGACCGTGGCGGCCGCCCCCTTCCCCGGGAGCGCCTGGGCGTCCGTGGCCGCAGGCACGCTGACCTGACTCGCCTGGGCCGCCTGCAGGATGGCGCGGGCGAGCGGATGGCTGCTGCCGGACTCCACGGCCGCCGCCAGCCGCAGCACCTCCGCACGGTCGGGCCCCAGGCTGAGCACGTCCGTCACCGTGGGCTTCCCGGCGGTGAGCGTGCCGGTCTTGTCGAACGCGACGGTCCTCACGCTGCCGATGGTCTCCAGGGCGCCGCCCCCCTTGATCAGCAGGCCGCGGCGGGTGCCGGCACTCAGGGCGCTGGTGATGGAGGCGGGGACGCTCAGCACCAGCGCGCAGGGGCAGCCGATGAGGAGCAGGCTGATGCCCCTGTACAGCCAGTCGTGCCACGCGCCGCCGAACGCGAGGGGCGGAATCAGGGCGACCAGGGCGGACACGAGGACGACGCCTGGGGTGTACAGGCGACTGAAGCGGTCAATGAAGCGGGCGGTGGGGGCCTTGCGGCTCTCGGCCTCTTCGATCAGGTGGATGATGCGGGCAATGGTGTTGTCCCTCGCGGCCCTGTCGACCTGAATGGTCAGGGTGCCGTCGGTGTTGATGCTCCCGGCGAATACGGTATCCCCGGCGCTTTTGACAACGGGCACGCTCTCGCCGGTGACCGGGCTGTCGTCGAGGCTGGAGGTGCCCGTGAGGACCGTGCCGTCGGCCGGGACGCGCGCGCCAGGATTGACCTGGACGGTCTGCCCGACCTGGAGGGCATCGGCGGGAACTTCGCGGGTGCCCGCGCCCTCCACCAGAAGCGCCGTTCTGGGCGCCAAGGCGGCGAGGGCCTGGATGCCCGCGCGGGCTTTCCCGGCCGCGACCCCTTCGAGCAGTTCGCCGACAGCGAAGAAGAACACCACGACCGCCCCTTCGGGCGCTTCGCCGATGGCGACGGCGCCGATCGCGGCGAGACTGACGAGCATGTTGATGCTGAAGGGGTCGCCGAGGCGGGCACTGGCGGCGGCTTTCCTGGCCAGCGGCCAGACGCCGAGAAGGGTCGCGGCGACGTACCCGGCGGCCGCGAAGCGGGGTTCGGTGAACCCGAAGAGCCAGGCGGCGAGCAGCAGCACGCCGGAACTGAGGACCAGGCGGCCCTGCCCGGTGCGGTACCAGGGCGTCCCGGCGGGGGCGACCTCATGGGTGTGCCCCGCGTGCTCATGGTCCACGGGGTCGGGTCGGGCGTGGTCCTGTCCAGCGGGGTCGGGGGCCGGGTGGGCCGGGGCGGTGGCCACCCGGACCGGGCGGAGCAGGGAGGGCGTGTACCCGAGGGCTTTCAGATTTTTTTCCAGCGTGGCGCGGGAGGTCTGGTGCTCGTCGAGTTCCAGGGTCAGGGTCTGTCGGGTGAAGCTGGTCCTGACGCCCTCGGTGCCGGGGAGGGTACCGACCATGCGCTCGACTTTGGCGACGCAGTTGGCGCAGTCCATGCCCGCCACGAAGTACGTGAGGGCCTGGGGCGTCTCAGGGAGGGGAACCTGGGGGCGGGCGGCCATGGGGCGAGTATACCTGAGCATCCATTCATATGTTTAAGCTTGCGGGAATGGGCTGCGCTGCGCCTCTCGCCCAGCACGGTGACATAGACCGCAAGAGGGTAAGCCCGGGCCAGGCCAGCCGACCCCGCGGCGGTATCCAGCAGTTCGGCAGCCGTGATCAGGACCAGCACATCAAACAAGGCTCATCCAGCCACTGCAGCGCTCTCCGGTCTGCCCTCTCCCGGTCGTCCAGGGTCCAGCAGCTTTGATGTGGCTTCTCTGGCTGATCGTCAGTGGGGGTATGGACCGGCGCGTGATCGCCGGCATACGCCCAGAGGTCGAAGGCACCTTGGATGCCGTGCTCGTGCTTGTGAAGGTCTTGTAGGTGTGCGGGCCCTCCGCGAGGCTCAGGCGGTGCGTGACGGCGGCGTCCGCTCCCTGTACCGCTGGGGACTGATGCCGGTGACCGAACGGAACTTCCGGGTGAAGGCGCTGTGGTCGCTGTACCCGCAGGCATGCGCGACGGCAGAGATGGACAGGGCCGGGTCGCGCAGCAGGCGCACCGCGGCGTCCAGCCGGATCTTGATCAGCAGTTGCTGGGGCGTGAGGTGGCACACGCGGCGCATCAGCCGCTCGAAACTGTCGGCGGACAGGCCCGCGCGCGCCGCCAGATCCGGTATGCGCAGCGGCTAATCGTAATGCCCGTACATGTACCGCAGGGCCTGCGCCACCCGCGCGAAGTCCTCGTGCCGCTCGATGCCGGCGGGCACGTCCCGCGACAGGCCGATCAGGCCCACCACGTCCCCGGCACTGTTGCGCAGCGGCATCTTGTGCGTCAGGCACCAGTGGGGTTCGCCCTGCGGACCGAAGTACATTTCCAGGACGTCCCGGAGTTCCCGGCCGTCCCGGACGGCCTGCATGTCCTGCTCGTTGAAGCGGCGTCCCGGTTCTCCGGTGAAGACCTCGGCAGCGGTGCGGCCCAGCACGGCCTGTTTGTGCGGGGCGCCGCTGCGGCGCCGCAGAGTGTCGTTGACGCTGACGTACCGCCCCTCGAAATCCTTGACGAAAAAGATCAGGTCAGGCGAGCCGTCGAGCAGGATTTCCAGGGGCCAGCTGCCGTCGGGCGCGGGGCGCAGCCATTCCCGGGGGTCGTCCATGGACCCACTGTGCCACACGGTGCTGAACGTCCCGGGTCAGGCGCCCGCTCCCGTCGTCCAGGTCAGGACAGGCCGGGTCCCGAAGCCTTCTCGGCCCTCGGGACCCGGCCGCAGTTGCGCCGCGCGCTCCTGCGGCATGTGGCGCACCGGGCTGAAACTCACGACGGGCGCCAGGACGGAGGAGCCGACGAAGTGAAACAGGCCGTGCCGGATGTGAAACAGGATGACGTCCAGTTCACCGTCCCGCGCGCCCGGACCGAACATGTCGGCTGGGCTGCCGGTGGTGAAGAGCAGCGTGGCCTGGCGGCCCCGGAAGTCCCCGGACTCGAAACGGCCGCCATACGCGGCGCCCATGGCCAAGACGCGGTCCACCCAGCCTTTGAGCAGGGCGGGCAGGGAGAACCACCACATCGGGAAGAAGAACACCAGCAGGTCGGCCCGCAGGACCTTGTCGATCTCGGCTGCCACGTCCGGCGCGAAGGTGCCCTGCTGGATGGCCTTGACCTGCTCCGCCTGCGGTTTGAAGTGACCAGTCAGCTCATGCCGGAAGTCATGCCGGCCCAGCACCGGGTTCCCGTTCATGGCGTGCAGGTCGCTGATCTCGACCGTGCATCCCTGCGCCTGGAGGGCCTGCGCGGCGTCCCGCATCTGGGCGGAGCAGAAGGATGCGGGCTCCGGGTGCGCGTGGACCATCAGGGCGTGGGGCCTGCCAGCAGTCTTCCGCCTGTGCCCGGCCACGCCTTGATGGATTCATCCGCCGGTCCTGCGGAATTCAGCACAGGATGACGTGGAGGGGGCTGGCGCTCCGCCCGCCAGGATTCCTGGTGGCGCGCTTGAAACCCCGCGGCCAACCACCCTGGACCGTCCCGACTGGCCTGTGCCGAATTCCGCAGGAAGACCTGGTCAAAGAGTCAAGACAGCCGCTGACGTCCCGCGCGACAATGCAGGGCACCAGACCACCCAGAGACTTCCCCTAGCCGCCTCCACACCCGCCCTGCAGCGCTGCCGGTCCGCTCCTCCCTGTTCGGTGCCGGTCAGGCACCGCGCCCCGACCCACATCACTGCATCCCGGCGATCCGCTCGCAGCCTGCACCTACCCTCCAAGGAGACTCCATGACCCACACCGATTCCCAGCGCTTCTCAGGCCGCGTCGTGCTCGTCACGGGCGCTGGCGGCGGCATCGGCCGCGCCGTGGCAGAACGCTTCGCGCGTGAAGGGGCCCTGGTGGCCGTCAACGACATCAAGGCCGGGGACGTGCAGGCGGTCGTGACCCGCATCGAGGACTCGGGCGGGCGCGCCCTGGCCGTACCGGCCGACGTCTCGGACGCCGCCCAGGTGGACGCCCTGTTCACGTGGACCGAGGAGACCCTCGGTCCGGTGGACGTGCTGTACAACAACGCGGGCCTGATCGACACCACCCGGCACTTCCTGGAGGCGGACGAGAGCTGGTGGGACCGCATCATTCAGGTGAACCTCAGGAGTGTCTTCCTGTGTTCGCACCGCGCCGCGCGCGTCATGGCCCGGCGGCGACGGGGCGTGATCATCAGCACGTCCTCAGGCGGCGCGACCCGCGCGCACCGCGGCAACGTCGCGTACGACGCGACCAAGGGCGGCATCGAGGCCATGACGCGCGCCATGGCGCTGGACCTCGCGCCGTACGGCATCCGCGTGAACGGGGTGGTGCCGGGCTTCATCAACACGTACGGCCTGACCGAACCGGACCTGCGCGTGCGGGAACAGACCGTGCCGCTGGGCCGCTACGGCGTGGCGGAGGACATGACGGGCGCGGCTCTGTTCCTCGCGTCGGATGACGCGGCGTACATCACCGGTCAGTTCATCTCGGTGGACGGCGGCGTTCTGGTGCAGCAGCGCTCCGCGAACGTGGATACCTTCCCTGTGTCCGGCTTCCCGGTGGTCGGGGCGGAACCCGCGTGAGGGCGCGCGCCTCCTGGGACGTGGCGGTCATCGGGGCGGGCATTGTCGGCGCGGCCTGCGCGTGGCGACTGGCGCAGCGGGGCCTGCGGACCGTGGTGCTGGAGCAGGGCAGTCCCGCGGGCGGCTCGACCGGGAAGAGCGCGGCGGGCGTCCGCGCGCAGTTCACGACCGAAACGAACATCCTCCTGTCGAAGAGCAGCATCGAGGAGTACGCGGGAATGCCGGACTCCGGGTACCGCCCGGGCGGCTACCTGCTGCTCGTGCCGGACGAGCAGTGGCCCGCCCATCAGCGCGGCGTGGCGCTGCAGCGCCGGCTGGGCGTGCCGACGGACGTGCTGACGCCCGGGGAGGCGCAGGTGCACGCCGGGTTCGTGCAAGCCGGCCTGGGCGGCTGCACCTTCTGCCCCACGGACGGCCACGTGGACGCCCACGGGCTGACCATGGCCTACGTCGCGCGCGCCCGTGAAGCCGGCGCGCGGTTCCTGCTGGACACCGCCGTGACCGGCATCCGCCACGCGGGCGGCAGGTGGCACCTGGACACCCGTGCCGGGTCAGTCGAGGCGCCCCTGATCGTCAATGCGAGCGGCGCGTGGGCCGGCGAGGTGGGCGCGCTGGCCGGACTGGACATTCCCGTGCGGCCCGCCCGGCGCATGGTGTACGCCACGGGCCCACTGCACCTCCCGCGGCCCCTGCCGATGATCTTCGACCTGGGCAGTGGCGTGTGGCTGCGCTCCGAGGGCGAGCGGCTGATCGTGGGCCGGGCGGACGCCACCGATGTGGGGTGGCGGGAAGGCCTGAACTGGGCGTGGCTGGAACCCACCCTGGAAGCCGCCCTGGCCCGCTTTCCGTGGCTGGAGGCCGCCACGCTCGACCGGCAGGCCAGCTGGTGGGGGTACTACGAGGTCACGCCGGACCATCAGGCCATCGTGGGGCGCATGCCGGGCGCTGAGGGCTGGCTCAACGCGTGCGGGTTCTCCGGGCACGGCGTGATGCACGCCGCGGCGATCGCCCGGGTGACCGCGCAGGAGGCCGTGGGCGAACCGCCGTTCATCGACGTGACCCCCCTGCGGTACGAGCGCTTCGCCGAGCGCCCCGCAGGGCCGACGGACATTCAGGTATGAGCGCTCCAGGGGGAGGCCACGGCCGGCGCGGCAACGGCCTCCCGCCTGCACCTGCAGACCGACACGCTGACCAGGCCGCGCCGATGGCGACCGCAGGGCAAGGTGCGGGCCCCACGGGTCCAGTCCCGCAGGGAAGGCGCCCCTTCCTCTGACCCAGCGCTGCCCATGGCACGCGTCGCCAGACCATGCACAGGCGTTCGGGAACCGGTCAGTCAAGGGCGGCGGAACAGGTGCGGTGCCTGGACCCCGGCAGTGGGTGTGCCGGCCACGCCGCTGCCCCTGGGATCGATCCTTCAGCCTGAACTGAGTAAGCTCAGGGCATGAGTCGCGTGTTTCTGATCATGGGGGCGCCGGCCGCCGGGAAAAGTACGGTTGCGCGGGCCCTCATGCGCCGCTACCCGCGTGGCGTCCACATTCCAGTGGACGAGGTGCGGCACATGGTGGTTTCGGGGCTCGCGGACATGAGTTTCGATGTCAGTACCGAACTTCTGGCGCAGTTGACCCTCGCCCACGAGGCCGCGGCCCTCATGGCCCGGACGTACGCGCTTGGGGGCATGGCAGTCGCACTGGACGACTTCTGGTTCGGCCAGGAGCCGGACGCGGACTACGCCCGCGTCCTGGGGCCCGAGTTCCACCGGATCCTACTGCGTCCTCACCTCACCGAGACGCTGAGTCGCCTGGCGCAGCGTGGCACAGACGGCGTAAGTTTCCAGGGCACGCTGGCACAGGCGATCACGGCGGTTGACCGCGACCTGGACCATCATTCGAAATCCGGATGGCACGTGATCGATTCCACTGGACTGACCGTGGACCAGACGGTCGATACCATTCTCCAGGTGACCGGGGGGCACCACCTGGTGGACAGCGCGGCCGAACCGAATCTCTGAACGGGACGGTGCTGTTGCTGAGCCGAGCGAAGGCCGGTGACGGCAGGCGGGTGTGAAACACACCCTGAGCGACACCGTGACCTTCAGCACCTCAGGATGGAATCGCACCGTACATGGCGTCGAGGGTCGATGTGGCGCCGTGCCCGACGGACGGGCAGACGTTTTCCCGAGCCCGTGCGGGTGCGGGCCAGTCGGCTGTCGATCGGCAGGAAGGCCCGCGCACTTCGCCCACGTGCCGCGCTGACCCTGCGGCGTGCAGCTGCACCCGCCAGCCGTATCCTCCTCATCCTCCGGTCCTGATTGAACGACCACATCAGGCGCCGCATACCGGAAGAGGAAGTCCAGAGCGGAACGCTACCGCGTGCCGAGAAGGGGCACGGACGCGCGTCAGGGGGTGGCTGGAGACGGGTCAACGCGTCGCTCGACCTCGCGGAGCGGTCCTGGGCAGCAATGGACCTCGGTTCTCTGGGGTTCTCCTGTCGCTCAGCACTGCCCAGGGCCCGAACATGTCATGGCTCCAGCTCCTTCAGCAACCGGTGGCCCGTGTACCCAGGCGGATGACCGGAATGCGCCGCAGTGGTCGGGACCAGTGTCCTCAACGTACTCAAACCGGACTTGAGAGTACATCTACACGCTCCTACCATACTCATACACACAGTTGAAAGGAGGTTGAGGAGTATCGGGCGCTCAGGCTCTGCTCTCCACCCACAGACCAGACGGCACCTGCTGAACACCCAGCGGCTGCGCGCCGCGGCCATTCGTGAATTTGCGCGGCACGGTCTGCACGGCACCAAGGTCAGTTCCATCGTCGCGGCGGCGCAGCTCACGCAACCCACGTTCTACCGCACCTGGCCCAGCAAGGAAGCCGCCTTCGAATCGATCATCACCGGCACGCTGGAAACCTGGTGGGACGCCGCTGCCCACATCCTCGCCGAACCCGGCACGAGCACCCTTCGCGAACGCCTGCAGACCGGTCTGCACAACCTCTACGCCCTGCTGATGGATGACCCGGAACTGACCCGACTGGTGCTGGAGGAGAACAACAAGAATCCGGACCGCTACGAACCGTTCATTCAGATCTACACCCGCACCTTCCAGGACGCGCAGACGCGCGGCCTGATCAACACCGACATCCCCGCGGAAAGTCTCGCTCAAGCCTACGTGGGCCTGACGGAACGCTTCTTCCTGGCGCGGCTGCACACAGCGCAGACCACCGTGGACGACGCCGTTCAGGAGGTCACCCGCCTGATCCTGCCCCTGATGACCCCAAGGAGTCCCGATGCCCCGTCCAGCCCAGTCCGTTGCCCTCCTGATTAGCCTGGCGGCCAGTGCCGCCCTCGCCGCGCCCCCCGCCTTCACCAAGGCGCAGGCGGACGCGGGCGCGAAAGTCTACAAGGCGCAGTGCGCCGCCTGCCACGGCGCCGCCCTGAACAACGGCGGCGCGCCCAAACTGGCCGGCCCTGAATTCCTGAAGAAATGGGCGGCCAACTCGCTTGACGACTTCCATTTCATCATGACCAGCACCATGCCGCAGACCAAACCCGGCAGCCTCAAACCCGCCGAGTACCTGAACCTCGTGGCGTACGTCCTCCAGAAAAACGGCTTCAAGCCCGGCGCCAAACCCCTGACCGCCGGCGCCCTGAAGACCGGCACCTTCAAGAAGTAAAGCCAGGGCTCTGCCTGCGCCCGCATCCGGTCACGTCCGTGACCGGCAGGGCTGTCCTGTCTCACGGCACGACTGCCGTCCCCCCGGAGGGAACCATGAAGCAACATCTGTGCGCCGCGAGTCTCCTGCTCTCCGCTCTGCTCTCCCCGGCCCTGGCCGTCTCTGGACCCAGCCAGGAGGAACTGAACACCGCCGACCAGGCCACCGATTCCTGGCTGATGTACAACAAGGGCTACATGGGCCAGCGGTACTCCCCGCTGGATCAGGTCAACGCGGACAACGTCAGCGGCCTGCGCCGCGTGTGCACCTTCGACACCAAGGACGACGGCGGCTTCCAGGCCACCCCGCAGATGTACAAGGGCGTGCTGTTCTTCACGCAGATGTACCGCACGTTCGCCATCGACGCCGCCACCTGCAAGCCTCTGTGGGTGCACAAGTACAAGCCGGCGGGCACGTCCGTCCTGACCACCAACCGCGGCGTGGCCATCGCCGACGGCGTGATCTACCGCGGCACGCCCGACGCGCACCTGATCGCCCTGGACGCCGGGACCGGCAAGCCCCTGTGGGACACGAAGGTCGCGGACTCCAGCGTGGGGTACTTCCTGTCGGCCGCCCCCGTCGTCTACAACGGCAGGGTCTACATCGGGGAGGCCGGCGCCGACTGGGGCATCAAGGCGCACATGTACGCCTTCGACGCGAAGACCGGCAAGAAAGCCTGGACGTTCGACCTGATCCCGACCGGTTCGCAGTACGGCGCGAACACCTGGCAGAAGGCCGACTCGACCGCCACGGGCGGCGGCAGCACCTGGACGAGCTACACCATCGACGCGGCCACCGGCCTGCTGTACGTCTCGGTCGGCAACCCCGCCCCGGACTTCGCCGCGCAGTACCGCCCCGGCGACAACCTCTTCACGAACAGCGTCGTGGCCCTGAACGCCGAGACCGGCGCGTACGACCATCACTACCAGCAGATCCGCAACGACGACAAGGACTACGACACGGCCGCCGCGCCCGTCCTGTACGACGTGAACGGCCAGAAGCGCATGGCGGTCGCCACGAAGGCCGGGTGGCTGTTCAGTTACAACGAGACCGCCAAGAACCAGGTGTTCAAGCAGGCGACCATCAAGGTCACCAACCAGGAGAAACCCACCACCCGCGCGGGCCTGAACATCTGCCCGAACTACTCGGCGGGCACGCAGTGGTCCGGGCCGTCCTTCGACCAGCTGAACAACACCCTGGTCGTCCCCACCGTCGACTGGTGCGGCGTCGTGAAGCTCGGCGAGGTGCGCCTGATCAAGGGCCAGCTGTTCTTCGGCGGCTCCATGCAGCTCGACCCGGCGGGCAAGGCCATCGGCAACGCCGTGGCCTTCGACGCGGCCACCGGACAGGAACGCTGGCGCTACAGCACCCCGGGCGTCCGCATCGTCGGCGGCGTCACGACCACCGGCGGGAACCTCACGCTGGGCGGCGCCATGGACGGCACCTTCTTCGCCCTGGACTCCCGCAGCGGGAAGGTGCTGTTCAAGGACAACATCGACGGCGCCCTCATCGGCGGCGGCGTCTCGACGTACACGGTCGGCGGACAGCAGTACTTCGCGGTGATTGCCGGGAACACCTCCAAGGGCGCCGTCAGCGGCAAGAACGTCACGGGCCGCGTCGCGATCTACACCCTCAGATGAACCGGCTCGCCCTTGCCAGCCTGATCCTGCTGGGCGCGTGGAGCACGCCGGCGGCCGTGACCCTCACCCTGAGCGCGGCGCAGGTCGAGCAGGCCCGGGCGGCCGGCGCCGCCATGAACGTCACCGACGCCGGGTACCAGCTCGGCACGTACCTGCTGCGGCAGTTCAACGCCGACGTGATCCTGCGCCCCGACTCCCCCGAGGTGGACGGCGTGGTCCTCAGCACCCCGTTCGAGAAGGTGCAGTACGAGGCGTACCTGTCCCACCTGGAAGCCCAGCCGCTCAGCGCCGCTCAGGCCACCGCGCTGGCCCGGCAGGTGGCGAACACCCTGAGTTTCCGCGTCTACACCCACAGCCCCTTCGCCGTGGATGAGGAGGGCGAGCAGTGGCAGCTGGCCTACCGCACCACCCCCGTCACGCCCCCCACTCAGCGCGAGCGCAGCTACCTCGACTTCTTCCGGCCCGCCACCTTGCAGGTCGGGACCCGCACCTTCACGGCCACGCCCGTCATCGACGGGCCCTACGTGGACAACTTCACCCTGCCCAGCGGGCGCGCCACCTTCCGGAACCTGGGCGTCGTCACGTACGCCTTCCGCGGGGCGAACCTGCCCACCACGGGCCAGTTCACCCTGGCCTTCCAGGACAGTCAGGGCAAGGCGTACCGCGTCACCGGTGACCTGGCCCGGTACCGCTGAGGGGAGTCCAGGGCAGGCGTCCGCCCTGTCTAGGGGCGGGCCGACCCAGCCCTGCCTCCCGGGCATCCGGTGACGCGGGGTCTGAGCCCGGGTGTCTGACGACCAGGCGCCCGTTCCCGTTTCGCCCGGTCACCCGTCCACCGGGGGCCGGGGACTCGGCCCGGTCTTCTTGAAGGCTGAGCGCCGCCAACGCTACGCGCTGCGCCCGACGGACGTGTCCTCACTGACCAGCTGGTCGCGGCCCCGGTCCTTGGCGAGGTACATCCGCGCGTCTGCCAGCGCCAGCAGCTGCGCAACCGTCAGGGCCTCGTCGAACGTCGCCAGTCCACCACTCACCGTCACCCGGGGAAATCCCGGCAGCGTCAGGGCACGCACCCGCGCCAGCAGCTCCTCGGCCGCGCGCACCGCCGCTGCTCTCGACGGCGCCGCGCACACCACCAGAAACTCCTCCCCACCCCACCGCGACGCCACCAGCACCTCGTTCCCGTCTCCCACCAGACTGCCGGCCACCGCGACGAGCACCTCGTCCCCGCGCAGGTGTCCCAGCTGATCGTTGATGCGTTTGAAATGGTCGATGTCCAGCAGCACCAGGGCCACGCCCTCCGCCCCGGCCCCCGTGGTCGTCATCAGGGCCTCCAGCCGCTCAGCCGTCGACCGCCGGTTCAGCAGGCCCGTCAGGGGATCCGTGAACGCCATCTGCGCCAGCAGGTCGCTGCGAATGCGCTCCTGCTGCACGGTCCGGCCATGCGCGCTGAGGTACCACAGCTGACTGGTCACCACCGCGAGGGCCAGCAGGGCCGGGACGTCCGGCGGGCCCATGACCGGCAGCCACAGCGCCGCGTAGCCGAGCGCGGCCAGCAGGACCGCGGTGGTGGGCGGCAGCCACATGAACGCGAAGGTCGCCATGACCAGGGAGCCGATAAAGACTGTGGGCGGCTCCACCTCGCCGCGCCCGACCAGGATCATGGACGTCATCAGCCACGTGTACCCGGCCGTCAGGCCGGCGCCCTGAACCAGGGGCCAGGGGGCGCGGGTGCACACCAGGACCAGCGCCAGGATCAGCGTGAACGCGGCCCCGGTCAGCGTCTGCACCTCCAGTCCGGGCAGTCCCTGCTGGACGGCTCTGAAGGCCATGACGACCTGCGCCAGGGTCACGCCGAGGATCAGGAGGCTGAACCGCGTCCGCGTGCGGCGCTCAGTGCTGCCTCCATCCGGCGAACGCCAGGGCCCTAGCTGCATGGTGGCACGCTAGCGCCTCCTCTCTCACAAATCCTTGACGGTGCCCACCCGCGCGGGGCAGCCATCCTCGCCGTCACGCCAGTCAATGCGCTGCCGACCCGAGCTCTGACGCCGAGTCGGCCAGCGGCAGGGTGAAGGAGAAGGTCGCGCCGTGCCCGGGCGTCCCCTGCGCCCAGATGCGGCCGCCGTGCCGCATGACGATGCGCCGGGCCGCGGCCAGCCCGACCCCCGTCCCCGCAAAGTCCGGCTGGGGGTGGAGCCGCTGAAACGCCCCGAAGAGCCGCCCGGCGTACGCCATGTCGAACCCCACGCCCTGATCCTGAACGGACACGCACACCTGTCCGGGCTGCGCCTCGGCCCACACGCGGATCCGGGCGGGCCCGTCGCCCTGGCTGAATTTCACGGCGTTCGACAGCAGGTGCGTCAGGGCCTGCAGCAGGAGGGCCGGGTCGCCCCAGACGGTCGGCAGGGGGGCCACGTCCCACTGCACGGCCTGCGCCGGGAAGGCCTGCTGGGCGTCCTGCTGCGCGCGGCTGACCAGGGCGCCGAGCGCGCAGGGCGCCCGGTGCAGGGGCTGGCGGCCCAGGCGGGACAGCGTGAGCATGGCGTCGATCATCGTGGTCAGGCGCCCGGCCGCGCCCCTGACCACGGTCAGTTTCTGCTGCGCTTTCTGCGGCTGGTCCTGTTCCAGGGCCCGCAGGGCCACGTCCACGAAGCCCTGGATGTGCCTCACGGGCGTGCGCAGGTCATGCGAGGCGCTGTAGGTGAACGCCTCGAGTTCCTCGTTCAGTGCCGCCAGGTCCTGGTTGGCGCGCTCCACCTGCGCGCTGCGGGCCGCCAGCGTGGCGACACTCGTGGACCGCTCGAGCGCCAGGGTCAGTCCCTGCGCCACGGCCCGGATGACGCCGCGTTCCCGCTCGGTGAACGTGCGTCGGTGCCGCAGCCCGGCGGCCAGGAGCTGCTGCGTGTTCCCCTCGATCACCAGGGGAATGAACGCGGCGGTCTGGTACATCCCGGCCTCGGGCAGGTCGTTGCCGGCCGCGTCCCAGTCGTCGGCGAAGACGACCTGACCCGACTGCGCGGCGCGCGCGAAATCGGGCGCCAGAACGGAAACCCCGGCCCGGAGCTGGGCCAGCACCTCCGGGTCGATGTCGTCCGACCAGACCTGCGCCACCCACTGCTCGGCGCTGCGGGTGTAGAACGTCCCGCTCAGGCCGGGCAGGGTGGTGGTCAGCAGGTGGACGGCCTGGCGCGCCAGCCGGAGGTGGTCGCGCTCGGTCCCGACCGCCTCGGTGAAGGCCGCGAACGCGGCCAGGCTGGCCCGCTCCTCGTCGAGTTGCCGCAGGTGGGATCCGCGTTCCAGG
This sequence comes from Deinococcus hopiensis KR-140, assembly GCA_943327755.2. GTDB lineage: Bacteria > Deinococcota > Deinococci > Deinococcales > Deinococcaceae > Deinococcus > Deinococcus hopiensis_A. Next base: position 9,374 of record CALPYF020000054.1, on the reverse strand, counting down.
GCGAGGCCCAGGCCCTGGGCCAGCGTTTCGAGCAGCGCCTGATCGACCTTGCTCCAGTCGTGCGGGGCGAAGGTCGTGAAGTTGATGACGCCCCGGCGGGCGCTGCCCTGACCGACCGGCAGGGCGGCGATCGCGTGGATGTGCCTGGTCATGTCAGCCGCCACGTCGCGGCCTGCGGGGTACGCACTCTGGTAGAGGGGACGGCCCGTGGTCCAGGGCACGTCCAGGGTGGGGGTCTCGCCCTGCGGCATGCCGGCCCGCATCAGGGCCATCAGTTCGGCGTGGCCGACGTCGTTGACATGCACGCGCAGCTGCCAGCGGGCGCCGTCCGGCTCCCAGTAGGCGGCGTGGCCGGCGGGCAGCAGGCGCAGGACCTCGGTCTGCACCTGTTCGATCAGGGCGCAGTCGTCGGGGGCCGCCGTGAAATCCGCCGTGAGCCGGGCGAGCACGTTCAGGATGTGCTCCCGGCCTTCGGCCAGGGTGCGCTGCCGGCGCAGCTCCTCGGCGGCCGTGACGCGCCCGTACAGCAGCGCGAAGCTGCGGCCGAGGGCGCGGATCAGCGCCTCCTGCGTGGGCGTCCAGCGGGACGCGTCCCGCAGCGCCACGGCCAGGACCGCGCAGAGTTCACCCTCCTGATGCACCGGATACGCCGCGACGGCCGGAAAGGCGGCCTGGACGTCGGCCGGCAGGGACGCGCACCCGCCGTTCACGAAGACCGCCTCGCTGGCCTGCTGCAGCCGGGTCAGCAGGGGCGTCCCGAGCGGCAGTCCCTGCCCGATCAGGGCGAGGCGGTCCGGCGTGAGGTCGGCCGTCCAGCGCAGCGGATGCCAGCGGGCGTCGGTGCGGGTGTACAGCACGCCGCTGCTGCCGGGCAGCACGTCCTGCAGGGTGGTGAGCGCGATGTCGGCCAGCGAGGCGACGTCACTCGCGTGACTGGCGGCCTCCGTGAAGCGCACGAAGGTGAGCAGGGCTTCTGGCACGATCTGGGAGGACGGAGGCGGCACCGGTGGGTGGGTCGGGAGGGCGCCGTCGGTCATACCGTTCAATATAGAAAAGTTGTGCCTGCCGGTTGGTCGCAGGGACCACCGTGTCGGCCCACCTGCCGACCCTGCCCTGTGGGAGTCGCCTATCCAGCGCCCGTCGCGCCGGGCCCACCGAGCTGGTTTCACTCCGGGCCACTGACGTCACGGGCGACCCTGTGCCCAGCCTGACGGCCCTGGTCGGCGCCGGGCTGCCCGCCATACCCGTCAGGTGTCTGCCCGGCCGGGCTTCCGGCGCCGCTTGTCCTGGTACATCCGCTCGTCCGCCAGCTTCAGCAGGGTGGATGGGGACCGGGCCTCGTGGCTCCAGGCCAGTCCCGCACTGGCGCCGCAGTCCTGCAGCTCGGTGACGGCCTGCACCTGCCGGGTCGCCTGCCCCACGCGCGCAAGGATCTCCGGCGCCTGCGCGGCGTGGGCGTCGGGCAGCACGACCACGAACTCGTCTCCACTGGGCCGGAAGACCTGATCCTGCGGGCGGACGTGCGTGCGGAGCGCGTGCCCGAACGCGCGCAGCAGGTGGTCCCCCCAGTCGTGCCCGAGGGTGTCGTTCACCTCCTTGAGGCCGTCCAGGTCGATCATGAGGAGCCCGAATACCTGGTGTGGTCCAGCGGTCCACGCCTGCAGGGCCTGATCCATGGCCCGCCGGTTCCCGAGCCCCGTGAGGGCGTCGGTGAGCGCCACGGTCTCCAGCTGCTGCAGGTGTGCCTGCCGTTCAAATGTCACGCGGACCATCCGGGCGGCGGCGTGAATCAGCGCCTGATCCTGGGCCGGCCAGGCCCGGTCATGGTGAAAGCGCGTGATGACGAACAGAAAATGGGTGTCCCGGACTGCCGCCACGGGAATCCACGCGGCGCTCCGCAGGCCGCCCGCCACGAGGGCCGGGATGGCGCCGGGCTGCGCCGGGTAGTCGTGCACATACAGGGCGTCTCCGGACTGGATGACCTGCTGCGTGACGCCGTGCAGGACCTGCCGGTCACGGTCCGTGAGCTGAGCTCGCAGCGCCTCGACCGCCAGTGACCGGCGCCAGGCGGTGATCGCCTCGACGTGCGGGCCCTGCACGAGCAGCACGCTGCCCTGACTCAACTGCAGGGCCGGTGCCAGGAGGGCCAGCGTCTGCCGGGCGATGTCGAGCGGCGGCGCTGGACTTTCCGTCAGGGCAGAGACCGCCAGGAGCGTCTCGGCGTACGCGGCGCTGTGCTGCGCGTCCTGATACAGCTCGGCCCGTTCGAGCGCCGCGGCGACCGAACGGGCGGCCGTGTCGAGCAGCAGGCGTTCCCGGTCCGTCCAGCCCTGGAGGTCACCCTGCCGGAACGCGCAGAGCACCTGGGTGACGGTGCCCGTGGACCGCACCAGGGGAATCAGCGCCACGCTGCCCACCCCCAGCGCCTGGTAGTCCGGGCGGGACGACGCCTCCAGGTACACCGCCTGGCCACCGAGGGTGTCCCAGATCCGGCCCTGTCCCGCTGGCAGGCCCTCCTGCAGGCGCGCCCAGAGGGCTGGCGGCATGCCGCTCGACGCGAAGACCGGCCGGAACAGCTGATCCTCACGGACGTACAGCACCAGCCACGCCAGATCGACCGCGTCCGAGAGCACCTGAAGGGCCCGTTCGGCCACACCGGTGGGCGTGCGCTCGAGTTCCAGGCTGTGGGACAGGGCCGCGAGGGTCCGGATGGTCTGTTCCGTCGCCTTGTGCTCGGTCAGGTCCGTGATGGCGGCGATCGTGCCGCCCCACGGCGCGCCCGACCGGCGGGGTGAGCCCGTGATGAGCACCGGGACGGCCTGCCCGTCGGTGCGTCGCAGCCGGGTCTCGTACGTGCTGATCCGGCCCCGTTCCCGCTGCGCGCGCACGGCCCGGAGCTGCCCATGTTCGTCCTCGAAGGTGACGTCAAAGGGTGTGCGTCCGATCAGGTTGTCGGCGGTGTCGCCCAGCAGCTGCGCGTACGCGGGATTGACGTACTCGAACCGGCCGGCCGCGTCGGTCACGGACAGGCCCTGCGCCACGGTGGTCATGACCTGCTGCGCGAAATCCCGCTCCCGGACGAGTTCCTCCTGCACCCGCTGAATCCGCTTTTCCAGCGGCCGGAAGACCAGGACGGCCAGGAACAGCAGGAGCGTGAGCACGATCAGGGGGCGGTACCAGGTGAAGGTCGTGAGGTGGCGTGAGCGGGCCGCGCTCTGCGCCTCGACCGCCTGACGGGCCGACTGCAGGGCGGCGCCCAGCGGTCCTGACGCCTGCTGGTCGAGCCAGCGGATCTCCGCCTCGCGCCGCGCCGCGGGCAGTTCGGCCGGGCGGGCCAGTCGCTGCGCCACCCCGGCGTAGGCCGTCAGGTGCGTGTTCAGGTGACGGTCGGCCACCGGCGCGCCGTCCCGCGCCATGAGCTCCAGGAGCTGCGCGGTGGCCCGCTGCCCGTCCCGCAACTGCACCAGCTGCCGCCGCAACTTCGTGCGGGCCGACGCCGCCGACTCCGGACTGCTCAGGTGCCACGCCTGCCGGGCCATCTGCTCGACGAGCAGACTCTGCCGGGTAAGCGTGCTGACCAACTTGACCTCCCGCTGAATGCGTCCAGTTTCGCGCATCAGCAGCAGGTTCGAGGTCCCCCCGACCCCCGCTACGACGGCCAGCACGCCGTACACCACGGCGCGCAGGTTCGGCGGACGGGGCCGAAGGGACATACGTCATGGTAGAGGATGAGGTCTTCCGCTGCCGGGCTGAGCCCCGGGGGAGCCCAACGATGAAGGAGGGCCGCCGCGAGCCTCCGGCCGCCCGGGTTCCGGACCGCCACCGCGCCCAGGGTGGGGCCGCACTGGCCCGCCCGGCCGGGGTGGCCCGCACCTGCGCGGCCGCGCACCTCCTGGCCGTGTTACCTTGCGTCCACAGCATCAATGTCGGCAGTCGGAGCGCACTATGACTGAACAGGTTCGTCCGCCCCCGCCGCCTTTTCTGGATTTCATCTCCGACGGGTACCTCGCGCTCAATCACGAGTGGCGGTACGTGTACCTCAACCCCGCTGCCCTGCGGATCCTCGGGCGCCGCGCCGAGGACCTGCTCGGGCGCGTGATCTGGGAGGTGTACCCCGACGCCGCCGAGCGGTTCGGGGCGCCCTACCGCCAGGCCATGACCGGGCGGACGGAGGTGGAGGTCGAGGACTACGCCCCACCCCTGGACCTGTGGACGCACCTGCGCGTCCTGCCGGTCCCCGGGGGCGTCGGCGTGCTCTTCCGGGACGTGACCGAGCAGAAACGGGCCGCGCAGTATCAGGAGCGGCTCCTGGCCCTCAACGCCCTGCTGAACGCCGCCACTGTGCCGGATGAGGTCGCCCGGGCGGTGCTTCAGGGGGGCCGGAGCGACTGGGGCCGCTCCGGCGGCGTCGTGACGCTGGCCAGCGCGGCCGCCCGCACCCTGACGGTCACGCAGCACGTGGGGTATGACGAGCCCCTGATGCGGCGCTGGGCCCAGTTCTCCGTCGACTTGGACGTCCCGCTCGCGCACACCTACCGGACGGGGGAACCACTCTTCCTCAGCAGTGAGGACGCCCGGCGCCGCTTCCGGGACCTGCACGACCGGACCGAGTTCCGCAGCCTGACCTGCCTGCCCCTTCAGGTCGGGGGCGGACCGGTGCTGGGCGTCCTGGCGTTCAGCTACGAGCAGCCCCGGCGCTTCGATCAGCTGGAGCGGACGTTCCTGACCACGCTCGCCACCCACTGCGCGCAGGCGATTCAGCGCGCCCGGCTGTTCGAGCAGGCGCAGCGCAATGAACTGCGCTACCGCCTGCTCACCGAAGCCACCAGCGCCTTCACGTGGACGTCGGACGCCAACCTGTGGATCACGGAGCGTCAGCCCACCTGGAGTGCCTACACCGGGCAGTCCGACGCGCAGACGCTGGGCTTCGGCTGGCTGGACGCCATTCACCCGGACGACCGCGCCGGGCTCCAGGGGCAGATCCGGCGGGGCGAGTCGCGCGGCCGGGCCTTCCGGCTGCGGGCGCGGGTGCGCCGGGCAGACGGCGCGTACCGCGCGGTGGTGTCGGACGTCATCCGGATCCAGTCGGCCGACCGGGACGCGCCCACCCTGATGGGCGTCGTGCAGGACGTCACGGAGGACCAGGAACGCACCCAGATCGTCGCCGACCGCCGCCGCCTGATCAAGGCGCTCGCGCAGCCGCTGCAGCCCCGACCCCTGCTGTCGCTGGTGGTGGCGGAAGCGGCGCACCTGACGCGCGCCGAGCAGGTGGTGCTGCTGAGCTGCCCCCCACAGGACGGGCCGTGCGAGGTCCTGGCGCACTGGGGAACGCCGGTGGGCAGCGTCCCCCCGGTCCTCCCCGACCACGCGCGGCGCTGGCCGGGAACGCTGCGGGCGGTGCCCGGGCAGCCCGGCACCCACGTCCTGGCACTGCCCACGCAGAGCGAGTGGACCGCGGCGCTGCTCCTCACGCTGCCCGGCCCCCTCGCTCCCGCCGACCCGCGCCCGGCCCGCCTGGGTGAACTGGCAGTCCTGTTCGGCGCGGCCGTCCAGCGGGCCGAGGTGCTGCGGGAACTCGCGGAACGCGAGACGCACGCCCACTCGATTGTCGAGGCGCTGCAAGACGGCGTCGTCCTGCTCAGTGAGAACGGTCCCGGGACGCTGCTCAACGACAACGCCCGGCACCTGCTGCACGGTCAGGAGGGCCGCCCGCTGTCGGCGCTGCCCCTGCTCAGCCGTGACGGACGCCCCCTGACGCGGGCGGAGCTCCCCACCCGCCGCGCCGTCCAGGGCGAACGGATCCACCGCGAGGTGGTGGGTTACCCGCAGGGCGGGCGCGTCACGTGGTGGTCGGTCAGCGCGGCGCCCCTGCCCGCTGCCCGGGATCAGGGCCGTCAGGCCGTCATGTCCGTGCAGGACGTCACGGCGCAGGTCACGTTGCAGGCCGAACTGGAGCGGCTGGCTGCCCATGACGACCTGACGGGCCTCCCCAACCGGCGCACCTTCGCCGCCCAGATCGGGGCGGCGCTGCGCGGCGCGGCACAGGAGCGCGACCTGCTGGCCGTGCTCCTGCTCGACCTGGATCACTTCAAGGACATCAATGACGCGCTGGGCCATCAGGTCGGGGACGAGGTGCTGAGGATCGTTGCCGGACACCTGAACACCCTGATCGGCCCCCGGGAGGTGGCCGCGCGCCTGAGCGGGGACGAATTCGGGGTGCTGCTGCGCGTGCAGGACGCGCAGGAGGCCGCTGAACGGTCCGAGCAGTTCCGGCACCTGCTCAGCGGCCTGATCACCACGTGTGGGTACGACCTGCACCTGACCGCGAGTGTGGGGGTCACGCTGGCCCCCGCCGACGGGGACACGACCGGGCAGCTGCTGCGCAACGCGGACCTGGCGATGTACCGGGCCAAGGGCGAAGGCCGCAACGCCGTGCGCCGCTTCGATGCGGCGCTGCTCCAGCAGCGGACGCGGCGGCACGCGGTCAGTGTGGAACTGCGCGGCGCGCTCGAACGCGGCGGGCTCCACCTGCAGTACCAGCCCATCCAGACCCTGGAAGACGGGCGGCTCGTGGCGGCCGAAGCGCTGGCCCGCTGGCACAGCGCCGCGTTGGGTCCGGTCTCGCCGGCGGAATTCATCGCGGTGGCCGAGGAGACCGGGCAGATCCTGCAGCTGGGCGCGTGGGTGCTGAACGAGGCGGTGCGGCAGGCGGCCGCGTGGCGGCGCGCCGGGTCGGACGTCCGGGTCTCCGTGAACGTCAGTCCGCTGCAGTTCCTGCACTCCGATTTCGCGCAGGTGACGCGCGCCGCGCTGGCGGCCCATCAGCTGGCGCCCAGCCTGCTGCAGCTGGAAATCACGGAAAGCACCGTCATGCGGGACGTGCAACGGACCCGGCAGCAGTGCGAGGAGCTCCGCGCTCTGGGCGTCCGGCTCGCGCTGGACGATTTCGGCACCGGGCACTCCAGTCTGGCGACGCTCCACACGCTGGAATTTCACGTCCTGAAACTGGACCGGGCGTTCGTATGGGAACTCGAGGGCGACAGCCGGCGGGAAGCGCTGCTGCGCAGCGTCGTGACGCTGGCCCGGTCCCTCTCGATGGACATCGTGGCCGGGGGGATCGAGACGGCCGCGCAGCGCCAGTTGCTGATCGGCCTGGGTTGCCGCCTGGGGCAGGGCTTCCACCTCGCCCGGCCGCTGGACCCTGCGGAATTCGAGCGGCGGGTGCTGGGGGCGCAGGACACGCAGCCCCCGCCCTGACCGGTGGCCCCGCCGGGGCGACACGGGGCCATGTGGTTCTGCACCCCCCGTCCGGCCTGCCCACTGGTGACCGGTCCGGACCGGACGCCCCAGCCGCGCCCGTCCAGCCTTCACTTGAGGTACGTCAGGGCGCTGCGGTCCACGAGTTTGCCGGGAGCGGGCGTCTGCGGGGTGCTCAGGACGTACACGCGCAGGTTGCCCCGGCCGGGCGCGCTGAGGCTCAGGGTGCCGCCGGTGACGGCGCGGGTGTCGCCGGTGACGGCGTCGACGTAGGTGCCGTTCGGGACGTTGGTGAAGGTGGCGTCTCCGGAGAGCGCCACGAGCGCGAACGAGTCCGTGGTCGCGTCGGTGTAGCGGCGTTTGAAGGCCATGGCGCTGCCGGTGACGTCCTGCGTGCTGTACTGCCCTTTTTGCAGGGCGGGAACGGCGCGGCGGATCAGGTTCAGTTGCCGGATGTGCTGCGCCAGGGGCGCGTCGAGCGTCTGCGCGAGCGTGCCGGTCGCGCCGCTGTACTTCCCGAAGCCGGTGGTGGTGACGGTGCCCTGCAGCGCCGCGCCGTAGTACGCGCGGCCGGTGGTGCTCAGCGGCGCGTTCGGGCCGGGGTCGATCACCTTGCCCTTCTGGAATTCGGTCTCGCTGCCGTAGAACAGCGTGGGAATGCCGCGGAAGGTGAACATCAGGCTGAGGTTTTCGGCCCAGACGTCCTGCCCGAGGGCGAACCGCTGGTTTTCCGGCGCGCCGTCGGGGGCGTAGTCGTGGCTGTCGACGTACGTGACGTTCCAGGTGGCGTCGTTGTAGGTGCTGTCCCCGCCGAGCGCGACGTTGAAGGCGTCGCGGGCACTGGCGAAATTCCAGTGCATGGGGAAGTCGATGACGTTCAGGCCGCTGGCCAGGCTGGTGTCGGGCGCGTGGTAGGTGTTGCCGCTCAGCAGGTGGTTGGCGCTGCTGGGCTGCGCCGCGACACTCAGGTTGTCGTTCCAGTTCTGCAGGGTCGCGGCCTCGTTCACGGTCCGGTCGGTGCTGCTCCAGGGGTACGGGGCGCGGTCTTTCCAGGTGTAGAAGGGGGCCGAGACGGGGGGCAGGCCGTTGTTCCACACCTGCCGGTAGCGGGTGGCGACCTCACCGAACAGGAAGAAGTTCTTGCCGCCGCGCGCCTTGAAGGCGTCATTGAAGACCTTGTTGAAGGTCAGGCGGGAGATGTGCTTGACGGTGTCGATGCGGAAGGCGTCCACGCCCAGGTCGATGTACTGGTTGTAGGCGTTGACCAGGTAGGTCGAGACGGCGGGGTTCTCGGTGTTGAGGTCGACGCAGTCCCCGGCGATCTGGCCGGTCTGCACGGTGTAGCCTTCCCAGGACAGGGACGCCTCGTGGTGGTAGATGCCGGACCGGTCGGTGGCGGCGCTTTTCATGGCGGTGATGCGCGCCTGGTACTGCTGCGCGGGGGTCAGCGTGGCGTAGTTGGCCGGGAGCACGCCGCTGGGCGCGATGTTCAGCAGGTTCTGCGCCGTGTCGGGTCTGGTGGGGTCTTTCTTGAACAGCGGGAAGAGGTTCTCTTCGCCGAAGTTGCTGGTGTGGTTCAGGACGATGTCCTGCACGATCTTCATGCCGCGCTTGTGGACCTCGTCGATCAGGGTCTTGAAGGTCACGCCGCTCGACAGGTACCGGGGGTCGACCTCGCGGTGGTTGATGGCGTGGTAGCCGTGGTAGTCGTAGCCGCTGGCGTTCTTGGCGACCGGGGTGATCCACACGGCGCTGAAGCCCAGCGCCTTGATGTAGTCGAGCTTGTCGATCAGGCCCTTGAAGTCGCCGCGCCAGCAGGTGTCGCTGGCGGGATTGCCGGCCTGCGCGTCGTCCCAGCAGGCGACGTTGTTGCTGGCGTCGCCGTCGTTGAAGCGCGAGGTGATCACGAAGTAGATGCTGTCCTCGCGGAAGTCTCCGGTGCGGCTGGCGACCGGCGCGGCGGTGGGGGTGGCCGTGGTGGTGACGGGGGCGCTCTCGGTGCCGGCGGCGTTCACGCTGACGACCTTGAAGGTGTAGGCCGCGCCGTTGGTCAGGCCGGTCGCGGCGTAGCTCGTGGCGGTGATGGGCGCGCCCGTGAGCAGGGTGTAATTCGTGTC
>CALPYF020000053.1 GCA_943327755.2 Deinococcus hopiensis KR-140 | reverse complement strand
GCGGCCATGAGCCTCGTGCGGTACGGCGCGGAGCGGCTGTGCCATGCCCTGCGGTGGAATCTCCCCGAGTTACCCGCACTGATCAGGCTGCTGAGCACGCCATTTCACGCGCCAGGCGCGACTTGAAGGCAAGATGTCCGGTACAGAGCGGGCTGACATTACAGTCCTTTGCGCCGTCCCCGTTCGTGGGCTGGATGTAGTACCGGATGGTGGTTGAATCACCTGCGACGAAAGTCGGGCTCCCTACTGTGCCGACCGGCATCTTCGTCTGAACGAGATCCTGCGCTTTCAGGGTGGGAGTTGTGGTGGCGGCGGGTGTTGCGCCGGGGTGGGTGCCTGGCTGCACGCGGCGAGGCTCAGAAGGGCGATCAGGTTGACCAGGGAGTGTCGGACGTTCATGCGTGTCCTCCTCTGGGGCGGTCTCACCACTCGCTCGCTTTGCCCGAGGTGACCGGATTACAGGGCAAAGGTCATGGCGTCCCAAGCTGACGCGGGGGTCAGGGGTGCGATGTCAAGCTGGTGCTGACCTCTTCAGAATAGTTCAACGAAAAGCGGTATTCACGCAATTTTCACGGCTAACTCACGCACCCCCAACAGGGGGAAGTGGGGCGTTCAGGGCGCAGCTGACGGCGCCCTACACTGCCGGGTATGACGATGCGGGTGGTGTTCCCGGCGGATTACTTTCAGGTGCGGCAGCCGGACGGGGCGTTCGTGGATCAGGCGGCGGCGTTCGCGGCGCATGGGTGGGGCGTGTCCACCTTGGCGTTCGAGGGGGACCGGGTGTTCCGCCCGGCCCTGATGCCCGGCGAGACGGTGCTGTACCGGGGCTGGATGCTGGACGGGGCGGGGTACCGGGCGTTCGTGGGCGCGGTGGAGGCGGCGGGCGCGCGGGTGCTGACGTCGCCGGAAGCGTATCTGGCGGCGCATCACCTGCCGCGCTGGGCGCCGCTGCTGGTGGACGTGACGCCGGAGACGGTATGTTTCACGTACCTGCACGATCTTGCACCGCAACTGGAGCGACTGGGCTGGGACGGGTTTTTCGTGAAGGACTTCGTGAAGTCCCTGAAGACCGGCGCGGGCAGCCGCATCACGCGGCCTGATCAGATCGGGGAGCTGCTGGCGCGCATGGCGCACTTCCGGGGGCAGGTCGAGGGCGGGGTGTGCGTGCGTCGTGTCGAGGAATTGGACCCGGCGTCGGAGGTGCGGTTCTTCGTGCGCGCGGGGCGGGCGTACAGCGCGGACGGTTCCGACGTGCCGGATCTGGTGCGGGAGGTAACCGGGCGGATCGCCTCGCCGTTCTTCTCGGTGGACATCGCCCGGCGTGCCGATGGCGTGCAGCGGGTGGTGGAGGTCGGGGACGGGCAGGTGTCGGATCTGGTGGGCTGGACTCCCGCGCAATTCATGGCGGTGTGGGCGGATGCGGAGGGGTGGGCGGACGGGGCGGGCTGATCAACTCAGTTCCAGTTCGCCTTCTTCCTCGCCCCACCAGTTCACGCGGCGGGCCTTGACGGTGATCATGGTCAGGCCGGGGGTGTCCAGGCCGTCTTTGAACCACTGGGTCAGCTGGTCCTGCCAGTGGGGGGCCATGGTGGGGCGGTGGGTGGTGAGGGTCGCGTCGCCCTGCACGGCGATGAACAGGAAGGGCTTGCCGGACTGGAAGCCCAGCTGGACGTTCTTGTTCTTCGCGATGTCCTGCGCGGCGCGGCTGTCCGCCCAGGTGAAGAAGTGGCTGGTGCCGTCGTAATCGACCTCGCCGTTGTTGCTCATGGGGCGCGAGCCGAGGTGGCCGTACGCGGTGGTGGTCGTCAGGAGGCAGAGGTCGAGGCCGCGCATGAGCCGCGCGAGGTCGTTCAGAGTGCCGGGCATACCCCGAGCGTACGGGGGGCGCCGGGCGCGGGGGGTGACGCGGGCTTCACGGGAGGCTGGGGGTGCCCTGAGGTGATCTTCAGGTGGGGCCTCCTCCCGCCCTCTGAATCCTTTCAGATAGCATGGGGGCATGCGAACTCAGAAGCTGGGCGGAAGTGAGCTGATGGTGCCGGTGGTCGCGGTGGGCTGCATGCGCATCGACGGAATGGAACGGGGAGCCGCGTCGCGGCTGATCGGGACGGCGCTGGAGCACGGCGCGAACTTCTTCGATCACGCCGACATCTACGGCGCGGGCCGCAGCGAGGAGGTCTTCGCGGACGCGGTCGGCATGACCTCCAGCGTCCGCGAGGGCCTGATCCTCCAGTCCAAGTGCGGCATCCGCCCCGACCTCCAGACCTTCGATTTCTCGCGCGAGCACATCTTGGCGTCGGTGGACGGCATCCTGAAGCGGCTGCGGACCGAGTACCTGGACGTGCTGCTGCTGCACCGGCCGGACGCGCTCGTGGAACCCGAGGAGGTCGCCGCCGCGTTCGATCAGCTGGAGCAGGAGGGCAAGGTGCGGCACTTCGGCGTGTCGAACCAGCACCCCCGCCAGATCGAGCTGCTGAAGAAGTACGTACGTCAGCCGCTGGTGGCGAACCAGCTGCAGCTGAGCATCACGAACGCCACGATGATCACGAGCGGCCTGAACGTGAACATGGAAAACGCCGAGGCCGTGAACCGCGACGGGGGCGTGCTGGACTACTGCCGCCTGCATGACATCACGGTTCAGCCGTGGTCGCCTTTCCAATTCGGGTTCTTCGAGGGGGTGTTCATCGGGCACGCGAAGTTCCCCGCGCTGAACGCGAAACTGGACGAACTGGCCGCAAAGTACGGCGTGAGCAGCACGACGGTCGCCATGGCGTGGCTGCTGCGTCACCCGGCGCGGATGCAGCCGGTGACCGGCACGACCACCCCGGAGCGTCTGGCGGACTGCCTGCGCGCGGCGGACGTCACCCTGACGCGCGAGGAATGGTACGGCCTGCTGATCGCGGCCGGGAACACGCTGCCCTGACCCTCCCCGGGTTCCGCCGCCCCGGCTAGACTGCGCGTCATGAAACGCAGGGTGTGGGTGGCGGCGGCGCTCGTGGCGGGTGGGGCGCTGCTGAGCGGGTGCGCGGACGTGCAGTACCTGTCGCAGGCGGCGGGCGGGCAGCTGGATCTGCTGCGCCGCGCGCGGCCCCTGGCGGACGTCCTGGCCGATCCGGGCACCCCGGCGGGCGTGCGGCGGCGCCTGCAACTGGCGTCGGATGTGCGGGCCTTCGCGGTCGCGCCGGAGGCGGCGGGTGGGCTGGGCCTGCCGGACCACGGGTCTTTTGTGAAGTACGTGGACGTGGGGCGACCGTTCGTGGTGTGGAACGTGTTTTCCGCGCCGGAGTTCAGCGTGACGCTGGACACGTCGTGTTTCCCGGTGGCGGGCTGCGTGGGGTACCGGGGGTACTTCAGCGAGGCGGCGGCGCTCTCGGACGCGCAGGCGCGGCGCGCGGCGGGCCGGGACGTGAACGTGGGCGGCGTCAGCGCGTACTCCACGCTGGGGTACCTGAAAGACCCGCTGCTGTCCACCATGCTGACCTACCCGGACGCGACGCTGATCCGCACGATCATCCACGAGCTGTCCCACCCGAGCCTGTACGTGCCGGGCGACACGGTCTTTAACGAGTCGTACGCCACGGCGGTGGAGGAAGAGGGGATGCGCCGCTGGCTGGCCGCGCACGGCACGCCGGAGCTACGCGAACAGGACCGGCTGGCGCAGGAGCGGCAGTCGGGGTTCGAGGCGCTGCTGCTGGACACCCGCGCGCGGCTGGAGGCGCTGTACGCCACGTCCGGCCTGACGGAAGCCGACCGGCGCGCGCACAAGGCGTCGATCCTGGCGGACATGAACACCCGGTACGCGACGCTGAAGGCGTCCTGGGGCGGGTACGCGGGCTACGACGCCTTCTTCGCGCGGGGCGTGAACAACGCGACGCTGGGTGCTGTGGCGGCCTACGCGACCATGGTCCCGGACTTCCAGGCCCTCCTGGCGCGGGTGGACGGGCACCTGCCCACCTTCATCGAGGAGGCCCGCGCGTGCAGCCGCCGCCCGCAGGCCGAGCGGGCCGCCTGCCTGCGCGGTTCCTGACCGGCGGCCCTCACCATCCGGCCCCAGACGCCGTCCTGCACGCCGCGCCGCGTGAGAGCGCGGTCTCATGCCCGGCCGGGCGCGGGTCTGCTACCGGCGGGTCACGGCTCCCCCACCGTGGGGGACCGGGCCGACCCGCGGGGTGAGGGGGCGGTGACGTGCCTCTGAATCCCATGAACGCCGCGTGCGCCGCGCCTGAGCGGACATCCGGCGCGGCCTTGAGCGTGCCCCCAGGGAACGCGCAGCTTCGCCCCGCAAGGTGGGAAGCAGGAACAGCCCAGAGCGGTCGTTCACTTCTCCCCGCCCGGCCCGCAGAGGCCGCGCGACCCTGAAAGAGGTGCTCCATGCGTCAAGAGAATGCCCCCCGTCCCGCCCTGCGCCGCCCCCTGCTGGGTCTGCTCACGCTGAGCCTGCTGGCTGCCCCCGCGGCGCTGGCCCAGACCGCCGATCCGGTCATGCCGCCCGCCCCGGCGCCCGTCACCACCGAACCCGTCACCACTGAACCCGCGCCTGCGGCCCCCACGCCGACCACGCCGGCTGAAACGGCGCCCACCGACGCGACCCCCGCCGAGACGGCCCCCACGGACGCGGCGCCTGCTGACGCGGCCCCGACGGACGCCGCGCCAGCCACCACAGCCCCGGCCGAAGCAGCGCCGGCCGACGCCGCCCCGGCTGGTGACGCCCTGCCCAGCAGCCTGCCGGCCGCCGGCAGCGTGACCGTCCCGAAACTGGACGGCGAGGAAGTCCTGAAGACCGTCCCGACCGTGCTGGGCGAGGCCCTGATCTACAAGGGCGACGCCGAGGACGCCCTGGCCCGCACCGCGCAGGCCCTGGTCGCCGAGGGCTATCAGGCCGCCGAGGGTGCGGCCCCCACCGCCGACGCGGCGGGCGTGACCACGCTGACCCTGACGAAGGATGACCAGCAGTTCCAGCTGACGCAGAAGAGCAGCATGGGCCTGACGGTCGTGGCGTTGGCCCGCCTGCCCGAGAGCGAGAGCACCCCGGCCGCCCCCGCCGCCGAGACGCCCGCACCCGACGCGGCCCCGGCCACCGACACAGCTCCGGCAGAGACGGCCCCCGCCGACGCCGCCCCTGCACCCGCCCCGACGGACGCGGCGCCGACCGAGCCCGCACCGGCCGAACCCGCGCCCAGCGAACCGGCCCCCGGTGAGCCTGCCCCGACCGAGCCCGTAACCCCGGCGCCGGTCACCCCGCCCAGCCAGCCCTGAGCGCAGCACTCCTCCAGGTGCGAGGCCGCCCCCATCGGGGCGGTTTTTCCTGGCCTGTGCCTACGTTTCCTCTGTGCCCGGGCTACCCGCTCTTGGACGACAGCCCCCGGCCCGCCGTTCAGGAGCGGGCCGGGGGCCGGTCGGGGTCAGTCGCTGGCGAGGGCCAGTTCGCGCTGCCGGGCCTGCCGGGTCAGGTGCCAGCGGCTCAGGTCGGCGGCGGCGTCGCGCACGATGGCGTTCGCGTGCGGCAGCGCGGCGCGGCGGCTCTGCATGTTGCGGGCCACGATGCCGGTCAGGTCGTCGAGGTTGTGCAGGTGCGCGCCGGGCACTCCGGCGATGTCGGGGTTCAGAATGCGCGGCACGCTGATGTCGATGAGGAACATCGGGCGGCCCGGACGCTGGCGCAGCGCGGCGTTGACCCCCTCGGCGCCCAGGACGTAGTGGGGCGCGCCGCTGGAGGCGATCAGGACGTCGGCCTCGGGCAGGACTTCCTCAAGGTAGTCAGCGGCGCAGGGGCGCCCCCCCAGTTTCTCGGCGAGCTGCCGGGCGCGTTCCACGGTGCGATTCACGACGATGACGTCCTCGACGCCAGCGGCGCGCAGGTGCGTGAGGGTCAGTTCGGCGGTCTCGCCCGCGCCGATGATCAGCGCGGTGCGGCCTGCGAGGCTGCCCAGCGCCGAGTGCGCGAGTTCCACGGCGGCGCTGGACACGCTGACGATCTTGTCGCTCATGCCGGTCTCGAAGCGCACGCGTTTCCCGGCGGCCAGGGCGCCCTGCGCGACCTTGTTCAGGGTGGTGCCGGTCAGGCCGCGTTCGCGGGCGTCCATCCAGGCGCGTTTGACCTGCCCCTGGATCTGCGTCTCGCCGATGACGAGGCTGTCGAGGCCCGCGGCGACGCGGTACAGGTGCGTGACGGCGGCCTCGCCGGTGTGGACGTACAGGTGCTCGCCGAGGTCCTGACCCCAGGCGCCCTCGAAGGCGGCGCGGGGGTCGCCGCTGACGCCCGCCATGTACACCTCGGTGCGGTTGCAGGTGGCGAGCAGCATGACCTCCTGCGCGTAGCCGCACAGGTGCGACAGGAGGGTGCCCTCGTGCCCGGCGCGCACGGCGGCGCGTTCGCGGACCTCGACGGGGGCGGTCTGGTGGTTCAGGCCGACGACCACGAAATCCAGCGCCTGCGGGACGTGCGTGCCCGTGCGGGTCAGCAGGGCGTGCGCGGTGGGGCAGGCGAGCGTCACGCGAGCCCCACGGACTGGCGGATGTTGCGGCGCAGGGCGTCCAGGCTGACGGTCCGCACGGCTTCGGGCTGGGTCAGGGCGATCTCGCGCCGGGCGGTCCAGCCGTCCAGGGTGGCCTCGTCGGGCAGCAGGGCTGCGGCGCGTTCGGCAATCGCCTGGGCCAGCAGCGGAAGTTCCCGCCCGCTGGTCACGGCGACCTGCACGCCCGAGCGCTGCGCCTGCGCGGGGAAGCGCCAGTTACCGCGGGTGGCGTCCCCGGCGTCGTTCACCAGGGAACCCTGCGCGCGGGCGTCCCGCACGACGGCGCCGTTCACGTCGGCGGAGCCGGTGGCGGCGACGACCAGCGCCGCGCCGCTCAGGTCGCCGCGCCGGTAGTGGCGGGTCAGGGCCGTCACGGGCAGCGCCGCGAGGTCCGGGTGCTGCTCGGGCGCGACGACCTGCACCTGCGCCCCGGCGTCCAGCAGGATGCGGGTGCGGCGCAGCGCGACCTCTCCCCCGCCGACCACGACGACGCGCACGCCGCGAAGATCAAGGAAGGCTGGGAGGAAACTCACGTGGCGCAGCATAGCGCGCCGGGCGCGGGGCAGCCGTCCCCGACCGATCGGTAAGAAAGACGACTGGGACGCCATTCCAGCGCAGAACCGTCACTGGCTGCGGGACGCCGGAACGCCCGTGGGCCGCTCCTCCCCCGCCCCCGCCCGCAGGGTCGCCTCGGCCGCGTCGGCCAGGGCGTCCAGCGTCGGCACGGCCGCCACCGTCACGCGCGTGAAGCCCGCCTCGCGCGCCGCGTCGGCCGTCTGCTCGCCCATCGCCGCCACCCGGAAGTCCGTCCCGGCCAGGGCCGCCAGGTGCCGCGCGGCGCTGCCGGACGCCAGGGTCACCACGGCCGCGCCGCGCAGGCGGTCCATGCTCAGGTCGTCGGGCCGGGCGGGTTCGGTGCGGTACAGTTCCGCCCGCCCGTACGGCAGACCGCGCGCGGCCAGGGTGCGTTCCAGGTGATCCTCGGCCAGCTGCGAGGTGAGGTGCAGCAGCGTCCCGCCGTCCGGCGTGGCGGGAATCTGCGCGCCCAGGTGCCGCGCGCCCGCCACGCTGGGCACGAAGTCCGCACGCAGACCCCGTTCGGCCAGCGAGCGGGCCGTGCTGGGGCCCACCGCCGCCAGCCGCGTGCCCGCGAGGTGCCGGGCGTCCAGACCCAGCGCGTCCAGGTGCTCGAACAGCGCCGCGACCGCCTGGTTGCTGGTCAGCAGCAGCCACGCCACGCCGCTCAGGTCGCGCAGGCGGGCGTGCAGCGCCTCCGGCTGCGAGGTCGGCGCGAAGCGGATCAGCGGGACCTCCAGCACGCTCGCGCCCCGCGCGCGCAGCCGCTCGGACAGGTCGCTGGCCCCGACGCGGGTGCGGGTCACGGCGACCGTCTGCCCCGCCAGCGGCCCGCGCGCCCCCTGCGCCGCCTGGAACCACTGCAGCGGGTCGTGCAGGCGCACCACCTCGCCCACCACCGTCACCGCCGGGGCTTCCAGGCCCGCCTCGCGCACCCGCGCGGCGATGGTCGCCAGGGTGCCGGTCACGCTGCGCTGCTGCGGCGTGGTCCCCCACTGGATGGTCGCGGCGGGCGTCCCGGGCGCGCGGCCCGCCTCGATCAGTTCGGCGGCGATCTGGCCTAAGTTCCGCACGCCCATCAGCAGCACCAGCGTGTCCACCCCCGACAGCCGCCCGTAGTGCGCGCCGCCACCCCGGGTGTTCCCGGTCAGGACCGCGAACGACTGCGCCAGATCGCGGTGCGTGACGGGAATCCCGGCGTAGGCGGGCACGGCCAGGGCGCTGCTCACGCCGGGCACCACCTCGAAGGGAATTCCGGCCTGCACGCACGCCTCGGCCTCCTCGCCGCCGCGGCCGAACACGAACACGTCCCCGCCCTTCAGGCGCACCACGCGCCGCCCACCGTCCCCCAGCGCTTTCTGCACCAGCAGGTCGTTGATCTGCTCCTGGCGGATGTACTCGGAAAAGCCCTTCTTGCCCACGTAGATCGTCTCGGCCTGCGGGGCGAAGCGCAGCAGGTCCGGGTTGGCGAGGTAGTCGAACAGCACCACCTCGGCCTGCTCCAGCGCCTCGCGGCCCCGCAGGGTCAGCAGTCCGGCGTCGCCGGGACCCGCGCCGACCAAGGACACGAACGCACGGGAGGAGGCAGGCACAGTCATGTGCCCCAGGGTAACGGCAGCCGGGGCACTGGAGACCTGACCCGTTTAATCCACTTCGCTACGGCGCCCCCGGTCAGTCGGCGGCCGTCAGTCGGCAGCGGTCGCGTGCAGGTCCGGCAGGTCGAGGTGATGCGCGGACGTGTCGTGCAGGCCCGCGAAGCGCAGGTGCCGCTGGCAGATGAACCACATCTCGTCCCGGTCGTTCGGGAGGATGAAGTACGCGTCCGACGACTCGGACGGGTTGTACACGCCCAGCACGCGGTACGCGCGGCCCTCGCTGAAGCCGCTGGACAGGGGCCGGGGCATGGGTGCGCGCGGCCCATTGAGTTCCACGATGCGGACGAACAGGTGAGGGTGGAAGGCGATCATGACCCATCGTTCACCCGCCCCCCGCCCGGCGACGGGGGGGTGCGTCACAAGGTCAAGGCTGGCCTAAGGGACTCCCCCCGCCGCCCCCCGCAGCCGCTAGGCTGGCCCTCATGAACGACCCCATTTGGCAGCTCGCGCAGTCCGAGGCGGCGGCCCACGGGCGGGGCGGCACCCGCGCCGAATTCGGCCCGCTGGTCGCCGCGCACCACGGCCCGGGCCTGCCGCTGAACAGCGCGTGGCATGACGGGAGCGCGCCGCTCACGGAAGCGGACCTGCGGGCCTTCGAGGTGTTCAGTGCCGCGCACGACACGCCCGCCACGCTGCACCTCCTCGCCCCCAGCGTGAACGAGGCCCTGCCCCTCCTGACCGCGCGGGGCTACACCCTGACGTACGTCCTGCACGCCTACACGCACGACCTGCGCGACCTCCCCCCGGCCCCCACCCTGGACGTGCGCCGCAGCAACGACCCGGACGGCTGGGCGGCCCTCTCCGCCCAGGGCTTCGGCCCCGGCAGCGAGGCCGTCATGCGGGTCGTGGCGCACCTGCCCGGCACGGGGCTGTATCAGGCGCAGGTGGACGGGCAGGTTGCCGGAACCGCCGCGCTGAGCCTCACGGCAGGCGTCGCGGCGCTGTTCGGCACCTCCACCCTGCCCGGCCGCCGGGGCCTGGGCGCGCAGACCGCGCTGCTCGCCGCGCGCCTCCACGCCGCCCACGCGCAGGGCGCGGTGCTCGCCAGCGTGTTCGCCACGCCCGGCAGCGCCAGCGAACGCAACATCCGCCGCGCCGGATTCGGGCTGACCACCCTGCGCCTGACCTTCACCCGGGCCGCAGACTGACCGCTGGGTCCAGGCCCACCCGGGCGCCGGTCAGCCCGGGCCCGACTTCAGGACGATCCAGCGCCGGACCGGGCCCCGCGTCCCCCACCGTCCTGCGGGCCCTCCGGGGCCGCCTCCAGCCCACCCGGGGCCAGCGGATCCGTGGTGGCCGGGGTGAACTGCTCGCTGCCGCACGCGCAGCGGTCCAGCTGGCCGGCACTGACCTGCCCGCCGTGGTCGCGGCGCACGTCCCCACAGGCGAGGCAGGCGACCGGGCCGCTCACCGCTTCACCCGGACGCAGCACGCGCGGCGGTTCCAGATCCCACGGCGGCACGACCGGCAGGCCGGGCGGGGCGTCCTGCGCGTGGGTGAACACGGTCAGGTTGCCGTCCTGCTCGAAGTACGCGCGCTGCACCTCGCCCAGCTGCCGCACCCCCTGCGCGCGCAGCCGCTCGAACAGATCCTCCCGGCTGAGGTTCGCGCGCCGCAGCGCGTCACCCCGCATGGCGCCGTCCCGCACGAGTTCCACCGGCACACCCTCAATGAAGGTCTCGACGTGCTCGCTGCGGATGACCAGCCGCGTCAGCAGGTGCTGCAAGCCCACGACGAGCGCCAGCACCAGCATGGCGTGCAGCAGCGGCACCTCCGGGTAGAACATCGGGTCGCCCGCCGCGGAGCCCAGCGCGATCACGATCGCCAGTTCCAGCGGGCTCAGCTGCGCCAGTCCCCGCTTCCCGGTCAGGCGCAGCAGCAGCAGCAGCCACAGGAAGATCACGGTCGTGCGGAAGACGATCTCGAGCAGGAACAGGGGCGGCACGTCGCCCAGGAACATCCGGCCCCAGTCGAACGGGATCACCTCACTGCTCACGGGACGTCTCCGGTTCACCCTGGGCCGGCAGACCCAGTCCCGCCAGCAGTCGAGGCCGATCCCAGCCGGTCAGGTCCATCAGGGCGCGCAGCGCGTCCTCGAAGGCCGGGGTGCCGGGCGGTTCGAGGCGCAGGCGCTGCCACAGGGCGTTGCGCCGCCGCAGCCGCGCCGTCTGCGAGGAGGTCATGCGCGCAGTTTAGGGCCGGGCCCCGCCGGGCACCACCGGGCGTCCGTTCACGCAGCGCGCCCTGCCCGCCCCCCAGCCAGACGGCGAGTGGGCCACCCGGAACGCGCCGGGTGACCCACTCGCCTCACGCGGCAGATCAGTTCAGCTGCGCGGCCTGCCAGCGCGTCACGGCCGGCGCCGCGTCCCCGCTGCGCAGCAGCGTGACGAGCTGACCGTCGCGGTGCGGGGTGAGCAGCAGGGTCTGCCCGGCGTAGCTGAGCAGGATGCTGCCCAGATCACCGCGGTCCAGGTGGTGGCTGGCGGTCGCGGCGGCCGTGACCAGGAAGCGGGCGTACATGGCGAAGCTCTCGGGCAGGTCCGGCCCGAACTGCGCGACGCGGTCACCGTCGGCGCTGTACAGCACGGCGCCCTCCACGCCGCTCACGACGTTCAGGCCCGCCAGGGGGCCGGAGGCGGGCGCACCCTGAACGGGGGCTGCACTGGCCGGGGCGGACGGCACCGGCTCTGGGCTGGCCGGCACCGCCGCAGGGGCCGCGCTGGCCGCAGGCGCCGCGGCCGGGCTGTGGCCGCCGCGCTCGGCGCGGGCGTCCAGGGCGACCTGCACCTGCGGCGCGATGGCGGGCAGCAGCTCGGCGGGCGTGAAAGGCTTACGCAGCACGCCGCGCGCACCGGCAGCCTGCGCGTCGCGCTGCGTGACCTCGTCCACGATGCCGCTCATGAGCATCACGGGCACGTTCAGGCCGCGGTCGGTCATGATGCGGGTCAGTTCCAGGCCGCTCATGCCGGGCATCAGGATGTCGGCCAGCACCAGGTCCGGAAGGGGTTCGAGGCTCTCCAGGGCGTTCTCGGCGCTGTCGGCCATGCGGATCTGGTAGCCCTGGGGGGCCAGGATGCGTTCCAGGGCCTTGCGGACGCTCACGGAGTCGTCCACGACCAGAACGGTGATGGGGGGATGGATGTCAGCAGGATTCATGAGGCCTCCAGGGCGGTATGAGAGGAATCGGCGGCGGCGTGGTCTTCTTGCACGGCCGCTTCCATCAGCAGGCGGGCGGTGGGGACCGTCACGCCGCGCGGGTATTCGCCGAGAGGCTCCGGGGGCATCAGGTGGAACCGGTAGTCGCCGGGCACGCGGCTGGCGAGCAGGTGCGTCACCGCCTGCGGGGCGGTGCGCTCGCCGCATTCGGCGTCGATGATCTCGCCGCGCCGCAGCACCAGGTGGGCGGGCTGCGCGCCCAGGTGAATCAGCAGCAGGCCCGACAGCTGCAGTTCCTGCGCGCACAGCAGGATATCGGTCAGGGGTAGGGTGCTCAACTCGCCGCTCAGGGCCGCGCCCTCCGGGTCGTTCCAGCGCGGCGCGGCCTGGGCGTCCAGGGTCTGCAGGGCCAGGGCCAGGGCGGCGGGCGCACTCATGCCGGCGGGGGTGGACACATCGAACGGGCCGCCGTAACGGGCGGGCCGCTGCGCGCCGGGGATCAGGACGACCGTCTGCGCGGTGGCCGGGTCGTCCCGCAGGATCTCGTGCAGGTCGGCGGGGCTCAGGTCTTCCAGGGCCGGATCGATGGTGACCAGGGCTGGACGTTCCCGCTCGATCTGGGTCAGGGCGTGCAGGCCCCCGGCGGCGGTCGTGGCGCTCCAGCCGGCCGCCTCGATCAGGGCGGCGTGCGACAGGGCGCGTGACAGGTGGGGCGAGACCACCAGGCAGGCGGCCCCGTCGCCCGAGGTCATGCCTGCACCCCGGCGAGCAGCGCGTCCAGGCGGCGGTGCAGCAGGCGTTCCTCGGCCGGTTTGGCGAGGTAGTCGTTCGCGCCGAGTTCCATGGCGAGCTGCTGGTGCTTCTCCCCGGCGCGGGTGGTCATGATCACCACGGGCAGCTGGGTGTGGGCGGGGCTGGACCGCACGGCGCGCAGCAGTTCGAAGCCGTTCATGCGCGGCATTTCCAGGTCGCTCAGGAGCAGGTCGGCCTGCTCGCCGGCCAGCAGGCGTTCCAGGGCCTCCTGACCGTCGCTGGCGGTGGCGACCTGATACCCGAAACGTTCCAGGCTGCGCCCCACGTGGCGGCGCACGCTGAGGCTGTCGTCGACCAGCAGGATGCGGCCCGCGCTGTGGGCGGCGGCGGCCACCTGCCGGTCCCGCCGGGCGGGGCGGGCGCGGCGCAGGCCGGACGGGTTGAGGACCGCGACCGGGTAGGCCTGCCCGTGCTCGTCGTTCAGGGTGGTCATGCCGCTGAGGTACTCCAGGGGGCTCAGGAGGTTCCCGGCCGGGCGGAGCACGATTTCCTGCAGGTTCTGGAATTCGTCCACGATCAGGTGCAGGGTACCGCCCTCGTCCTCGGGGAGGGCCAGTCGGGCCACGTAGCGCTGCTCGGCGGGCGTCTCGCCCCACAGGACGTTCAGGTCGACGCTGCCGTCCGGGGCGGGGCCCTGGTCGTCCAGCACGCTCATGCCCTGCACCTGCGTGGCGAGCACCGCGACGCGCTGCGTCCCGGCGCGCAGCACAAGCACGTCGGCGATCTGCTGCGCCACCGGGACGTGCAGGGTGGTGGCGGTGCCCTGCCCCGGCACGCTGCTGATGCTCACGCGGCCACCCAGGCGGGTGATCGTGTCGCGCACGGCGTCCATGCCGACGCCACGCCCGGCTTCCTGTGTGACCTGCGCGGCGGTGCTCAGGCCGGGCAGGAACACCAGCTGCGCGGTCTGCGCGTCGGTCATGCGGCTCAGTTCCCCGGCGCTCAGGTGCCCGGCCTGCAGGGCGCGCTGGCGCAGCGCCTCGTAGTTCAGGCCGCGCCCGTCGTCACGCACCGTGACGTGCAGGTGACCGTCGGCCACGTGGGCCTCCACGCCGACCTGCAGCAGCGCCTTCTTGCCCTGAGCGGCGCGCTCCTCGGGGCTCTGGGCGCCGTGGACAGCGGCGTTCGTCAGCAGGTGCAGCAGCGCCTGGCCGAGCGGCGCGGCGTACTGCGCGTCGATCAGACTGTCCTCGCCGTGCACGGTCAGCTTCAGGTCGTCGCGGCGCCCGGCCCAGCGGTGCAGCGGGGCGGTCACGCGGTCCAGGGCGACCAGTCGGGCGCGGCTGAGTTCGCCGCGCAGCTGCCGGGTCAGTTTCTCCAGGCCGGTCAGTTCGTCGCCCAGCGAGCCGATGGCCTGTGCGGTCTGGGCCCGCACCTCGACCAGGTCGGCGCTCAGCTCGGTCACGGCGCGCGCCAGAATGTTCAGGTCGTCGTAACTGTCGAGTTCCAGCGCCCCAAAGTCCGCCAGGCGGTCTTGCAGGCCCAGGTCGGCGGGCCGGGCGGGAGTGGGGCCGCCCAGGCGGTCGAGCGGCACGCCCGCGCTGGCCCCGCCGGGGGTCAGGTTGGGGTTCAGGTAGCGTTCCTCGAAGTCGCGCACGGTGCGCTGCACGCGTTCGTGCGCGGCGTCCAGGCTGGCGGCGATCTGCTGCTGGCGCAGCAGCAGGCCGTTCAGGCGGGCGCGCGCGGCGACCAGTCCGGCCACGTCGTCCAGCATACCGTCCAGGCGGGCGCTGTCCACGCGGACACTCAGGCGCGTTTCGGGCAGCGGCGCGGCGTTCACCTCGGGGGTGGGCAGCAGCGCGGCCGGGTCCTGACCGCTGAGCAGGGCGCTCACGGCGGCGCGGTACCCCTGGATGCGGGTCTGCGGGGCCTCGCGCACCTGCCCCTCGGCGTGGGCGAGCACCAGTTCCACGACGTTCAGGCCGTCGTCGATCAGGGGCAGCGCCCGGTCGAGGGTCACGGCGTCCTCCCGGGCGGCGCCCAGCAGGTCCTCCATGGCGTGCCCGACCTCGGCCATGTCACTCAGGCCCACCATGGCGCTGCTGCCCTTCAGGGTGTGCGCGGCGCGGAAGAGTGCGGTCAGGTCCGGGGTGTCGCTGTGCAGACCGGCGCGCAGCGTGGCGGTCAGTTCGGCCGCTTCCGGGCCGAAGTCTTCCCAGATGGCGGCGTTGACCACCGCGAACGGCAGCTCGTCCTGCTCGTCGCGGCTGGCCTGCCGGGCCTGCAGCTGGAACGGCTGGGTGCGCAGCAGTTCCGTGACCTGCGCGGGGCCGCCCAGGTCGGCGAACATCAGGCCCACGTCGCCCTCGCTCTGGCCCTGCTCGATGCGGGTCAGGGCGTGACGCAGGCTGGTGCCGGCGCGTTCCAGGATGGCCGTGAGGACCGGCACGGCCTCGTCGGTGTTCAGGTGCGCGCGCCCTTCCATCAGGCGTTCGAGCAGCGCGGCCAGCGCGGCGGTCTGCGGGTGCCCGTACAGACCGGCGGTGCCGTGCAGGCGGTGGCTGAGCACCCACAGGGTGTCCAGCGCATGGGGTCGTTGATCCGGAACCCACAGGTCGACAGTGGCGTCCTCCAGCCCGGCGGCGACGCTCCGGGCGTCTTGCAGGTAGGTGGCGGTGAGTTCCGGATCCATGGCCGGGGGGGTGAGGGACGTCACATCGGCTCCTTGAGGGCGCGGGAGGGGCTCAGCTGGGCAGCTTGAAGCGCGAGAGGCTCTGGAGCAGGTTCTGCGCGAGGTGCTGCAGGCGGCGGGCGGCGGCGCGGCCCTGCTCAACGCTCTCGTTGGAGCTCTCGGCGACCTGACCGATCTGCTGCACGGCCTCGCTCACCTGCTCGACGCTGCGCACCTGTTCGGTGGTGGCCGCGTTGATGCGCTCGGCGAACTGTGCGGACTCGGCGGCCAGTTTCCCCAGCTGCTCGATGCGTTCCCCGGCGACGGCAGCGACGCGGTAGCCCTGCTCCACCTCGCGGGTGTTGTCTTCCACGCTGGTGACCACTTCCGTGATTTCCAGCTGCACCGTGCGGATCAGGCTGGCGATGCGCGCGGTGGCCTGCGCGGAGGAGTCCGCGAGTTTACGCACTTCGTCTGCGACGATCGCGAAGCGGCTGCCGGCGGCGCCTGCACCGGCCGCCTCAATGGAGGCGTTCAGTGCCAGCAGGTTGGTCTGGCTGGACAGGCGGGAGATGGTGTCGACGATCTCCTGAATTTCCAGCGAGCGTTCCCCGAGGGTCTTGATGCGCCGGGCCACGCCCTGCACCTCGCGGCGGATGTTCTGCATGCCGTCGAGCGTCCCGAGCACGGCCTCGCGGCCCTGCTGGGAGGCTTCCAGCGCCTGACGGGCGGACTCGGCGCTCTGCTGGGCGGCTTCGGCCATCTCGCGGAAGCCGTCGGTCACGGCGCGCACCTGATCGGCCACGCGGCGGGTCTCCTGGGTGGTGGTGTCGGCGCCCTGCACGATCTGGTCGGTGGTACGCAGCATGTCGCGGCTGGCGTCCGTCACGGACACCGAGGCCTTCTGCACTTCCCCGAGCACCTCGCCCAGCTCGTCGACCATCAGGTTGATCGAGTCCACGACGTTCCCCAGCACGTCCTCGGTCACCACGCCGCGGCGGGTCAGGTCGCCGCCGGCGATGTCCATGGTGACGTCCAGGAACGAACCGATGTTGTTCTGGAGTTTGGCGGCTTCCTCGCGCTCGTTGACGTTCTTCTCTTCGTTGACGCGCAGCTGGGTGGTGGCGCTGTTGAAGGTGTGGGCCATGTAGCCCAGCTCGTCGCGGGTCTGGACGGGTACCTGCACGTTCAGGTCGCCGCTGGACACCGCGCGGCTGGCGCGGGTCAGTTCGCCCAGCGGTTTGACGATGGCGCGCGACAGGCGGATCAGGAGGGTGAACGCGATGACCAGCGCGGCGATGATGCCCAGCAGGGACAGCAGGCGCTGGCGTTCGGTGGCGTCCTTGCGGGCCTGCAGCTGCCCCTGGAGGGTCTTGACGCCGGTGTTGTACGCCGAACCCACCTGCAGCAGCGCGCCGTTCTGGATGCCCTGCAGGTCCATGCTGTTCAGGTTGCCGGCCTCGATGGCGCCGCCCACGTCAGCCAGGGCGGGCGTGACGGCGTCGCTGAGTTTCTGCGCGGCTTCGCTCAGGACCTTACCGGCGGCCGGATCGGCGCGCATGACGCGGTCGACGCTGGAGTTGTACGACGCGAGCGCTTCTTGCAGCGTGACGTTCAGGTCGCGCAGCACGCTCAGGTACGCCGAGTCGTCGCCGGGCTCACGGCGCCCCGCTTCGGCGGTCAGCGCGGCGAGGTTCAGGCCGGTCGAGAGGCGCGGCAGGACGCGCAGCGTGGCTTCCATGGCGTGGAAGGACCCGGCGACCGGGTCGAGCATCAGGCCCGACTGGGTCAGGAGATCCTCGCTCAGGTCCCGCTGGTAGCTGTTGAGCAGCTGCGCGTACGTCTGCAGGATCGCCAGGTCGGGCTGCGTGCCGATTGAGTCGGGCAGCGTCTTCCAGTCGCGCCGCAGGGACTGGACGCGCTCGCGGTACTCCGGGCCGACCTGCGCCTCGAGCTGGTCGATGGCGCGGTCAACGGCCGCGGCCGATTTCTCCGCGCCGACCTGATCGCCACGCAGCGCGGTCGTCACGAAGCCTGCGAGGTTCGAGTTGATGTCGCGCAGCGGCGCGAACTGCTCCAGGCCGTTCAGTTCGCGCTGCGTGAAGCTGATGTCGCTCTGCTGCTGCACGAGCAGCGTGCTGACGAGCACGGTGAGCGGAATGGCGAACGCGAAGGCGGCCAGGGAGAGTTTCTGGCCCACGCGCAGCTGCCCCAGCCAGCCGATACGCTGGGCGGTGCGGGAGCGGTTGGCGCGGTTCAGGCGGGCGGTCTGGAACTGGAGTTGCATGGGTGGGCCTCCGGGCAGGGGGTAGGTGGGGTGGGGTCAGCTGGCGAGGTGTTCGCGCAGGTCGCGGATCAGGGCGGCCGGGTTGAGCAGCGGTCCGCCGGGAACGTCGAGCAGCAGCCCCGCGCCGGGGGGCGGGGTGGGCACGCTGGTCACGCCGTAGACTTCGTCGATCAGGAGGGCTACGCGCTCGCCTTCGAGGCTGGTCAGCACCATCAGGGGCGGGGTGGGCGCGTCCGGGTGGCCGAGCAGCGGCGCGAGGTGCAGCAGCGGCACGGCGCGGCCCTGCACGGTGGTCAGGCCGCGCAGCAGCGGTTCGCCGTGCGGCAGCGGCGCGACCGGCCCGACCTCCGCGATGGTCTGCTCGCCCGAGAGGGGCAGGGCCAGCCGGGTGTCCTGCACGCGGACGAGCAGCGCGTCGGGCATCAGCCGATCAGCCGGCTGACGACGCCGAGCACCTGCTCGGGGCTGTAGGGCTTGACGATGTAGTCGTCTGCGCCCTGGCGCAGGCCCCACTTCACGTCGGTCTCGGTGCCCTTGCTGGACACGAACACGACCTTCAGGGCTTCCATGCCGGGCTGGCGGCGCAGGCCGCGCACGACCTCGTAGCCGTTGCGGCCGGGCATCACGACGTCGACCAGCAGCAGGTCCGGGCGCAGCTGATCGGCCACTGCCTCCACCTGGGCGGGATCGTTCAGCGCGGTGACGCTGTGGGGGGTGCTTTTCAGCGCGGCTTCCATGAATTTCAGGTCGGCGGGGGAGTCATCAACAATCAGGATTCGTGCCATGAGGGGGGTCCTTTCTGGGCCGGGGAAGGCCGGCGGGGCGTGTGGAGGTGGGTCAGTGGGGGCGGCCGGACTCAGTCGGCGGCGCTGCCGAAGTCCAGGTCGTCCAGGTCGCCGCCGCGGCCAGCGTCCATGAGGACGCTCGTCAGGGCCAGACCCAGCAGCAGGAAGGAGACGACGCCGATCACCAGCGCGAGCAGGGTGGTGTCGATCCCGTCGGCAGCGATCCCGACTTTCATCTCGTCGGCCACCTTGTACTTCAGGGCGGCCATGCCGGTGTAGTGCATGCCGGTGATGGCGACGCCCATGACGGCCGCCGCGCCGGCCTTGAGGGCCGTGAGGCGCGCGCGGGTCTGCCGGGTCGCCCAGTCGCTGACGATGGTGTGGAACAGGAACAGCGCGGCCATGCTGGCCCCGACGGCGATGAGCACGGAAGCGATCAGCGCGACGACGTTGAGCTGGATCTCGGTGCCGGGCATGCGGTAGGCGGCCATGCCGCTGTAGTGCATGGCAACGATGCCGGTGCCGGCGATGACGCCCGCGACGCTCAGGCGGCCCAGGGTGAAGGTGCCGCTGTGCAGGACGCGCAGGGCGGGGTACACGAAGGCCACGGCGATCAGTCCGGAGAGGATCGTCAGGGGGTAGTTCAGGCTGGTGGCGGCGTTCACCTGGAAGGCCATCATGCCGACGAAGTGCATGGCCCAGATGCCGTACCCGAGGACCAGGGCCTGCGCGACGAGCCAGAAGCGGCTGGCGGCGCTGTTGAAGACGCGGCCGGCGCGGCCAGCGAGTTCCAGTGACATGTACGACGCCAGGGTGGCGATCGCGTATGAGAGGACGATGTATGAACCCGCCCAGGTGTGGTGCAGCATCTCGTGATCCATCTGTGTTCCTCCTGTGGGACGCGAGCAGGGTCAGTGCCCGGAGCTTCGATGTCCAAACATAGGAAAAATGAACTCACATAAAACTTACTGAACTGTGGCCTGTGGTGCGAAGTTTTTCGCTTTCCCTCTCATGTCGGGTGGGCATGTCTGCGGGGAGGCGCAGCAGGACGGTGCCCTGCCGCCTCCGTCCCACTGGTGTCGCCTGACGATCCCGTGAGGATCATGGGAACAGGTGAAGACGACCCCCACTGGCCGGGTCGTCCGTCACAAGTACCTCCCCTACCCGGCCCCACTGCCCCGGGCGGGAGGGGAGCGGGGTCAGATCAGTTCGACGAAGTCGTCGTCCTCGGCGTCCTGCGCCAGCGGCAGCGTGAAGTAGAACGCTGCGCCCTTGCCGCGTTCGGATTCGACCCAGATCTGCCCGCCGTGTTCCTCGACGGCCAGTTTGCAGAAGGCGAGGCCCATGCCGGTGTCGAAGCGGCCGTGCAGGGTCAGGCGGGACTGCTCGAACGCGGCGAACAGGTTGGGGATGTCCTCGGCGGGAATGCCCTCGCCGTCGTCGCGGACGGTGACCTGCACGGCGTCGGGCGTGCTCTTGACGCCGATGGCGACGAGGCCGCCGGTGGTGGTGTGTTTCAGGGCGTTGCTGATCAGGTTGGCGAGGACACGGCGCAGGATTTCCGGGTCGACGCTGGCGGGGCTCAGGTCGGGTTCGACCTCGACGCGCACGTGCCGGTCGCGCAGGCCGCTGCCGACGTCCCCGCGGGCGAGTTCCACGACCTCGCGGAACATGGGGGTGAACATCAGTTCGCGCCGCAGGTTCATCTTGCCCGCCTGGATCTTGCGCACGTCGAGCATGTTCACCGTGAGATGCAGCAGGTGCTGGGTCTCGTCCCGGGCGACTTTCAGCAGTTCGCGGTTGTCCTCGGGCACGCGAGGGTCGTCCTGCACGATCTCCAGCAGGCCCATGACGGCCGCGATGGGATTTTTCAGGTCGTGGACGAGCATGTGCACCAGCTGGTCGCGGACGCGTTCCTCGTGTTCCCAGGTGTCCATGCGGCGTTGCAGGGTGGCGACGCGGCCCAGCGTGTCACGGAACTGTTGCGCGCGGCCCAGCAGCGCGCGGACCTGCAGCGCCAGCGCCTCGGGGGGCGTGGCGTCGCTGATCAGGGCGTCCACCCCCGCGCTGAGCATCTCGCCCAGCCCCTGCGAACCGACGGCCAGCCAGTGGGTGCCGCCCAGTTCGGCGCGCTGGCGGAGCATGGGGAGCACCTGGTGCAGCGGCACGCCTGGGGTGTCGGTGTACAGCAGGACCACGTCGGGGATGGTGACGTGCGACTCGCGCATCAGGAATTCGGCGCTGGGCGCGTGGACGACGTTCACGCGCGGCAGCAGGGGCACCAGCGCCTGCGCGCGGGCCTCCTGGGACGTCACGACAAACACGGTGGGCGGGTCGGGGATCGTCATGAACTGCCGTTCAGTCTACCCTGCGGGGGCGGCGCGGCGTGACCGGATGGACACCGTGACGCGTTTCCCTCTTGCCCGTGCCCACGCGGCTCTAGACTGTGGGGATGCTGCCCGCCCGCTCTCCCTTCGCCCGTCTGGAGGGGTTCCTGCGGGACACGCTGGGGAGCGGGGCGACGCGCCTGCACGAGGAGTGGCCGCAGGACGCGCGGACGGTGGCGGCGTCGGGGCTGGGCTGGAGCGACGCGGTCACGCGGGGCTTCGGGTTTCCGGAGGTGTTCGCGCATCAGGCGCGCACGTACGAACTGATGCGCGCGGGCGAGCACGTGATCATCACGACGCCCACCGCGAGCGGCAAGACGGGCGCGTTCTTCCCCGGCGTGTTCGACCGGCTGGAACGGGACCCGCGCGCGACGGCGCTGTTCGTATACCCGCTCGTGGCGCTGGGGCAGGATCAGCGGGACAAGCTGCTGGCCTTCCAGGAGCGCGGGGGGTTCCCGTGGGAGGTGGCGGCGTTCCAGGGCAGCGCGCAGGGGTCGGCGGTGTTCCGACCCGGCGTGCGGATGGTGACGGCCACGCCGGACAAGCTGCACTGGTCGCTGACGCAGCCGGGCGTGCGCGAGTTCCTGCGCAACCTCTCGTTCCTGGTGCTGGACGAGGCGCACACGTACCGGGGCGGGTTCGGGAGCGAGGTGGCGGGCATGCTGCGCCGCCTGCTGGCCCTGGCGCGGGCGCTGGGCGCGGACCCGCAGGTGATCCTGAGCACCGCGACGATCGGGAACCCGGCGGAGTTCGCGCGGGAACTGACGGGCGTGGAGGCTGTGGAGGTCAGCGAGTCCGGCGCGGCGCGGCACGGCAAGCGGTTCGTGCTGGCCGACCACAGGGGCCAGCCGAGGCGCTTCTGGAACGCGGTGATGGACGCCAGCGAGCGGTACGACCTGAAGGTGCTGGCGTTCTTCCGGGGGCGGTCGCGGGCGGCGCGGCTGTACTCCACGTACCGGGCGCAGCCGCAGTACGCGCGCCGGGCGCACCTGTACATGGCGGGTACGAGTGACCGCGAGGGCCGCCTGTCCGAGTTCCGCCGCGCCCGGAGCGGGGTGATGTTCGCCACGAACGCGCTGGAGGCCGGGGTGGACATCGGGGATCTGGAGGTCGTGATCATCGACGGGTACCCCGGGAGCCGCATGGCGTTCCGGCAGATGGCGGGGCGGGCGGGGCGGATCGCGCCGGGGCTGGTGCTGTACCTCCCGGCGCTGAACGAGCAGGGCGTGCCGCAACCGGCGGACGCGTTCTACAGCAACGCGGGGAACTTCCTGGAACTGCTGACCGGCCCGATCGAGAAGGCGGTCGTGGAGGCGCACAACCCGTACCTGTCGCCCCGGCACGCGGCGCGCGCGAACGACGAGTTCCACGCTGCCGGGCTGCCGGAACCTCACGAGGCGCAACCCAGCCCGCGCTACTGGAACCTGCGCGGCGAGGGCAGCCTGAAGTTCGCGGTGGTCGAGGCCGCCGAGTGGGAACGGCTGGGCGTGCGGGCGCTGGACGCCCCGCTGGAGAGCCCCAGTCAGCACTACGCCCTGACCGAGAAGCACGAGGGCGCGGTGTTCACGCTGGACGGGCAGGGGTACAAGGTGCTGCGCTGGGAGGAGCACCCGGCGGGCACTGCCATCCTGGTCGAGAAGCACGACGCCGCGAACCTCTTCACGCGCGGCCTGTACGCCATCGAGGTCACCCCGGCCCGCATGGGCGAGTGGGAGCGGCGCGGCCCGCTGGCCTTCCGGCACGGCGAGGTCGTCATCCGGCGGCGCTACACCGGGTACCAGATGCTCCGGCAGGTGTTCGAGCGGGTCTGCGTCGGCTGCGACCGCGAGCCGGGCGAGACCGAGCGCAGCTGCGCCCGCTGCGGGGGCCGCATCCAGGACCGCATGCAGGACCACAAGCTCTCCGAGCACCTCTACGAGCAGCCCACCGAACTGCCGCCGTTCCGCACGAGCGCGCTGGAGGTCGGCGTGGACCCGCGCGCCACCGAGCGGCCCACCGCCGTGGCGCACACCCTCAAGCACCTGCTGCAGAAGGTCACGCCCGAACGCGTGGCGTGCGACGAGAACGATCTGGCGGGCGCGTTCCGCGAGGGGCGCGACACGTATTTCTTCCTGTACGACGACTGGCTGGGCGGCCTGGGCGTGGCCCGCCGGGCGTTCGAGCACATGGACGACCTGCTCCAGCGGGCGCTGGACCTGACGAGCAAGGCGTGCTGTCAGCAGGCGCAGGGGTGCTTCGAGTGCATCGCGGTCAGCCGCTGCTTCTCGCCCACGCTGCCCAGCGGCGAGCGGCGCCCCACCGACAAGCTCGCCACGCGCGCGTTCCTCCAGAGCGTCCCGGGCCTGACCGTCCGCCCCGCCGAGGGCCCGCTGCCCGACGCGGACGACCTCCCGCCCATCCTGCCCGACAGCGCGCCGCTGCCGGACGTTCCGGCACTGCCGCCCAGCTGGCCCACGCAGGCACGCGAACTGCTGGACCTGCACGGCCTGTCCCTGCCGGAGGTCAGCGCCCGCCTGGGCATCCCCAGCCGCGAACTGCAACGCGCGGTGAGCACCACCCAGCCGCTGCGGCTGCGGCACCCGAAGTTCGGCGAGGGCGTGTTCATGCAGGGCTTCCATCAGGGCGAGCGGCGCGAGGTGCTGCTGTACTTCCCCGGCGTGGGCCAGAAGCGGCTGCTGCTGAAGTTCGCGGGCCTGACCGTCATCGAGGCGGCGCCCACACCCGTATCTTGACCTGCGGCGCCGGGCACCCCTATACTCGTACCCGCCTGAAACGCATGTTTCGGCAGCAGTACAGGGATATGGTGTAATGGCAGCACAACAGATTTTGGATCTGTTTGTCTAGGTTCGAATCCTAGTATCCCTGCCAGACCCAGCGGTCCCCGGAGCGATCCGGCGGGCCGCTTCTGCTGTCTCACAGCAGAATTCAGGAGTATTGAAGGGCACCTTCGATACTCCTGAACGAGCGGACTCGAAGAGCTGCGCCGCAGAGCGAGCACCTGACAACGGCAGCGGTTGGAAGTGGAATTGAAGGGCGTGGTGTTGGCCCTTCAATGCAACTGGAAACCGCTGTCCCCTGCCCCGGCAGTCCCATTTCTGATCAGCCGATCATGAGCCAGATCACGTTCCAGCTCATGTTGAGTCAGCCTGCCTTCACCGCCCGTCAGGTGACCTTCCTTACCATTCAGGGCAGGACAACACCCCCGGCCTCCACGCACTCCCGCACGGCGAGAATCACCGCGCGGCGGAGATCCGGCCCGTCCCCTGGAGTCCCCCATGAAGAAGCCCGCCCTGCTGCTCGCCCTGACCGCTTCCATCCTCGGTGCCGCCACCCCTGCCCTCGCCGCGCCCAAGCTGAGCGCGCAGAGCATCATCGTGAACCCCGTCCCCACCGACCTGAGCGTGAAGGTCTGGGTGGACCGCGACACCAGCGGCGACCGCACCCCCGTGTACCGCGTCGGCGACCGCATCAGCATCAGCACGACCGTGAACGAGGACGCGTACGTCTACCTGTTCAACATCAACCCCGACGGCACCACCGACCAGATCCTCCCCAACCGCCTGAGCAGCAGCGCCTACGTCCGCGCCGGGCAGACCCGCACCTTCCCGGCCCAGGGTGACAACTTCGTGTTCAACATCAGCGGCCCGCGCGGCATCAACAAGGTCCTCGTGATCGCCAGCCGCACCCCGCTGAACCTCGACCAGCTCAGCAGCTACCGCCAGGGCGAGACCTTCGCCACCGTGCAGCCCAAGACCCAGGCGGGCCTCGCGCAGGCGCTGAGCATCGTCGTGAACCCCGTCGAGCAGCCCGTCCCACAGCAGAACTGGACGAGCGACACCGTCCGCTACAGCGTCGGCCGCTGAAACCAGCACCCGGCAGCGCGCCCCCCGTGTGAACCGGGGGGCGCGGTTTCGTCGGTCCCGTCTTCGTCCGTGTGGGCGCTGGTACACTCCGCGCGCATGTCCAGCCGTACCGACGCCGTTCAGGAGGCCGTCACGCACATCCAGGCGTGGCTGGCCGACACCAGCTGAACGCACACCCGCTCGATCAATTCCTCACGACGGACAGGGTGTACCCGGCCATTTCCAGTCGCTCGCGCCCTGAATCCTCAACCTGAGCCTGCGCTGCGGCCTCAAGGCGAGCCTGCTGCCGTCCGTCCAACAGCCACTGCATCACCTGTTTCGCCTGCGCTGAGTGATCGGTCCAGTAGGCTCCCAGCAACTCGCCCTTCACCAGCCCCTCGGCTTCCGACAAGACGTAGGCGGCCAGATGGTGCGTGGCCTGCGGCGTACTATTCTCGCCCCAGGAGATCAGGTAGGGCGTCAGATCATGTTCAGCCTGAGAGAGACCCTGAAGAACTGCACCGACCTCGCACGGTTCCCAGGCTCTGTACCGGACATCTTGCCTTCAAGTCGCGCCTGGCGCGTGAAATGGCGTGCTCAGCAGCCTGATCAGTGCGGGTAACTCGGGGAGATTCCACCGCAGGGCATGGCACAGCCGCTCCGCGCCGTACCGCACGAGGCTCATGGCCGGG
>CALPYF020000052.1 GCA_943327755.2 Deinococcus hopiensis KR-140 | reverse complement strand
GGTAGTGCTCCAGGGATGACTTCCAGAATCTGACCCTTTCGAAGAGAGGGACGAGCACACTGGAGATCACCATGGGAAAACAGCGAAAAACCTGGAGCACTGACCTGAAGGAAGCCATCGTCCTGAGCGTGCTCCGAGGTGAACTCGGAGTCGCCGAAGCAGCCCGGCAGCATGGCGTGAACGAAAGCCTGATCCATACGTGGAAAACCCAGTTCCTTGAGGCGGGCCGTGCCCGCCTCGCCGGAGATCGACACGATCATGGAATCACGCAGGTGGAACGGGAGAACGATCGTCTGAAGCGCATCCTGGCGGAAAAGGAACTGGAGCTCGATATCGCGCGAAAAGTGCGACGGCTCTGACGCTGGACGACCTGCTCATCCTCTGGCAGAGCCAACCCCAGTTGAGTCTCCGGCGCTTCGCGCAGTACGCCAGCGTGCCGTACTGGCGCCTACGGGATCATCAGCACAGCGCGCCTGCGCGCTGTGCCCGTCAGCAGCAGCGGGATGAAGTACAGGAGAAAATCCGGCAGGTCGCCCTGCACCACCCAACCGCCGGGTATCGGTTGCTGTACCACGAACTCAAAGCTCAGGGTGAAGAGATTGGATTGCACAAGATCCGCGTCGCCCTCGGCGAATTGCACCTTCACCCATCTCAACCTCGGAAGACCCGGAAACCTTCCCCGAAGGTTTCCGCACCACAGGACTGGCCGGAAGGTCGACGGGTGCAGATTGATGCGACACGGCTGTCGCTCTCCGACGGGGTCTGCTGGACCTACTTCGTGCTGGACGTTCCATCACGGGTGGTGCTGGCCAGCTGTGTGGTGCGGAGCCTGTCGATGCACCTTGCAAAATGGACGCTCGACGAGGCGATCACTGTGCTCCGCGCTCAGGGGATCGCGGAGCACATCCTGGTGCAGAGCGATGGGGGTAGCGATTTCACCAGCGACCTCTTTCAGCAAGCCTGCTTGACGTATGGCCGCTGGGTCCGCTGCAAGGTGTCCCAACCGGGCGGCACTGGGATTCTCGAACGCCTCAACCGGACGTACAAATACCAGTTCGCGTTCCGCCACGACTGGCACTCGATGGCCGATGTACGGGCGGCCATGCCGGACTTTCACCGGTGGTACAACCACGAGCGCCGTCATTCGGCGCTCGGCTACGCCACGCCCTGGTCTACACTCACCTCATCGGCGAACGCTCGTAACGCCGCTTGAAGTCAAACTTGGAGCACTACCCGATGACGCTTAGGGGAAAACGGTGGCGGTCGGGCTTCCGGTCAGTCACAGCTCGCCAGCCTACCGAGCTTAAGTTGCCAGAACCGGTGCGCTCAACCAGTGCTGACTGGTCTCCAGGGATCCGAAGTAGGCCTGCAGGTTCACCATGAACTGCTCGGTTGCTTGCAGGGCGCCCTGCGCCGCCGGGCTGTCCGGGCGGGCCATCAGGTCGACCGGGTCATGCCGGATGAGGACAGCCAGTTCGGCCACGTTCAGTCCGAGGAGGGCCGCGACCCGGTGGGCCTCCAGGGGTTCACGTGCCGAGCGGCGGGCCTGCGGCAGGTGACGGTCAAGCGATGGGTTCTACTCACAGGTGAAGGGTGTCGTGGCCGGGGTGGGGGGCTCCATACACGACTGTACGTTCTCGGTCTGGTCGCTGGGGACAGGGCGTCGGGTAGCGCGTGAGGTCAGCTGTCGGTCTCGGCGAGGGCTTGCGCTGCTTCTGGCAGACCTTGGACGGGTGGGCCCATCAACACCACCCCCATTGTAGTATTGTTACTACATAGGGAGGGGACGATGACGACCATCACCGCACGAGACTTCAACCAGCAGGTCAGCCGCGCCCGCCAGGCGGCCCTCGAAGAACCCGTCTTCATCACCGAACGCGGCCGCCCCCGCCACGTCCTCCTGAGCATCGAAGCCTACGAGGCCCTCCTCGGCGGCCAGATGTCCATCATCGACCTCCTGCACCTCGATGACCTCGACGTGGACTTCCCCCCCGCCCAGGGGCACGCCCAAGCCGCGGAGTTCGACTGAATGTACCTGCTCGACACGAACGTCGTCTCCGAACTCCGCAAGGTCAAATCCGGCCGCGCCGACCCGAATGTCACCCGCTGGGCCGGGCGCGTCCTGACCACCGAGCTGTACCTCTCCGTCGTCACCGTGCAGGAACTCGAACACGGCGTCCTCCTCAAGGAACGGCGGGACGCCACGCAGGGCGCACTCCTGCGAACCTGGCTTGACGCTCAGGTGATTCCCGCCTTCGCCGGGCGCCTCCTCCCGGTGACCGTGCCCATCGCGCGGCAGTGCGCGGCCCTGAACGTCCCCGATCCCAGACCACAGCGGGACGGCCTGATCGCCGCGACCGCCCTCGTCCACGGCCTGACCATGGTCACCCGCAACGTGAGGGACTTTCAGGGCACCGGCGTGACCCTCCTCGACCCCTGGCAGGTCGCGGCGGACGAGTAGGCGGCGGAAGCCACCTGGGCTCGGATCGCTCTGAACCGCGACGTGAGGTACGGCGCTCCCCCCGGCTCCCCCGCTACCATGCGCTCGTGTTCACGCTACGCCTCGACCGGGGCACCCTCGTCACCCAGGACACCCCTGAGGCCGTCCGTGACCAGTTCATGTGGGATGACCGCAGTCAGTCCTGGCGCGCCCCGGGCGGGCGGTACCGCGAGATCGTCGAGGCCCTGCGCGCCGCCGGTCTCCCCTTCAAGGACAGTGCCGCTGCCTTTGAACCCCTGCAGCTCGGGTACGCCCGCGACGTCACGCCCTACCCGCACCAGACCCAGGCGCTCGGCGCGTGGAAACGCGCCGGTCGCCGCGGCGTCGTCGTGCTCCCCACCGGCGCCGGGAAGACACTGGTCGCTCAGCTCGCGCTGCGGGACACGCCCCGCAGCGCCCTGATCTGCGTGCCCACCCTCGACCTCCTCCAGCAGTGGTACGCCGGCCTCATCGCCGCGTTCCCCGACACGCCCGTGGGGCTGCTCGGGGGCGGCAGTCACGACGAGACGCCTCTGCTGGTCAGCACCTACGATTCCGCCGCCATTCACGCCGAGGCGCTTGCCGGGCGGTACGCCCTGCAGATCTTCGACGAGGCCCATCACCTGCCCAGCGACTTCACGCGGGTCATCGCGGAGATGGGGATCGCCCCGTACCGCCTCGGGCTGACCGCCACGCCCAAACGCAGCGACGGCCGTGAGCGGGACCTTGACCGGCTGATCGGCCCGGTGGTCTTCCAGGTGGCGCCCGAGGACCTCGCGGGCGACACCCTGGCGGATTACCGGGACGTGGTGATCCGCGTGCGCCTGAGTGAGCTCGAGCAGCGCCGCTACGACGACCTGATCCGGGTGCGCAACGACTTCCTGCGCCTCAGTGGCATCAAACTCGGGTCACTGGACGGCTGGAAGCAGTTCATCATGGCGAGCGGGACGCCCCACGGGCGGCGCGCGATGCTCGCGCACCGCGAGGCGAAATCCCTGGCGTACGGCACCGACGGGAAACTCCGCGTGCTCGAGGAAGTCCTCGCGAACCACCCGAAGGAGCGGACGCTGATCTTCACGGACGACAACGCCACGGTGTACCGCATCAGCCGGGAGTTCCTCATTCCCGCCATCACGCACCAGACGCCGGTCAAGGAGCGCGTGGCGCTCCTCGACCGGTTCCGCAGCGGCACGTACCGCATCCTGGTGACCAGCCGCGTGCTGAACGAGGGCGTGGACGTGCCCGAGGCGAGCGTGGCGGTGGTGCTGTCCGGCACCGCCACCGAGCGGGAACACATCCAGCGGCTCGGGCGGATCCTGCGCCGAGCCGAGGGCAAACAGGCCGTGCTGTACGAAGTGATCACCGAGGGCACGAGCGAGGAACGCGTCAGCCAGCAGCGCCGCGGACAGTATCCGGGCAGCATGAATGCGCGGGAGATCGCCGACTTGTATCAGGACCTCAATGCCGGCTGAACCGACCCCCATGCTCCAGTTCTCCTCTCCCCTCCCCTATGCTGCCGACTGACCTGCTGCTCTTCCGCGTGAAGGCGGGGCTCGTGGAGCCCCGCCGCCTGAAGCCCACCACCCAGAACCTCGACCTCGCCGCGCGCCTGATCGCGCTGTTCGAGGCGAACGTCGGGCAGCGCCGCGCCGACCTGGATGAGGAGTTGCGCGCGCTCGAGGCGGGCCGGCAGGACTTCAAGATCCTGCGGGGCCTCGCGCACCTCCTGACGAACATGGGGGACTTCGAGGCGGCCGGCCCGGTGGAACCGGGCCTCGCGCGGGAGCGGGTGTTCACGCTCGCGCAGGAGGTGGTCCCCAGTCGCCGGGCGGCCGCCCAGATTCTCGAGCAGGCCGCCCGGTCCCTGAGCGCGGACGCCCCGGTCTCTCCGGAGGCCCTGCAGGCCGCGCTGTACGCGGACCTGCCGGATCAGCAGACGCTGGTGGCGTTCGAACCGCCCGCGCCCCTGGAACTCATCCACCGGTATGACCTCGCGCAGGCGCAGGGGCTGCTCTACCGGGCGACGGAACTGGTGATCACCGCGCGCCGGAACGAACCGGCGCGCTACCAGCAGCTCCTGAAGTACCTGAAGTTCTTCGGGCTGATGGCCACCGTGGAAGGGGACGCCGCGCTGGGCTTCACGCTGACCCTGGACGGCCCGACGAGTCTATTCGGCGCGACCACCCGCTACGGGCTGGGCATGGCAAAGTTCCTCCCGGCGCTGCTGCACGTCACGAAGTGGGACCTCAGCGCGACGCTCAAACCCCGCAGGGACCTCGCCTGGGTGGACCCAGGCGACACGGAATGGTCGTTCCAGCTGACGAGTGAGGACGGGTACGTGAGTCACTACGCGCCGCCGACGGAACATGACAGCGCGCTGGAGTCGGGCTTCTCGGAACGCTTCGCGAAACTGGACACGCCCTGGACGCTCGAGCGTGAGGTGGATCTCGTGCCGGTGCCGGGGGGCGTGATCCTGCCGGACTTCCGCCTGGTGCAGGGGGACCGGAGCGTGCTGGTGGAGATCGTGGGCTACTGGCGGCCCGAATATTTGAGAAAAAAATTCGACCTGCTCCGGAAGGCCGGACGGACGGACGTGATCGTGTGCGTCTCGGAGCGGCTCAACCTGGAGCGGGCGGGCGTGGACCCGAGTGACTTCGGGGACCGGGTGGTGTGGTTCAAGGGCGTGCTCAACCCGAAAGACGTGCTCGCCCTGGCAGAGACGTACGCCGTCACGCGGCCCTGAAGAAGGGCCCGGTCACGTCAGTCGCGTGCCGGGCCCTGCCCTCTGTTGTGCCGGGGCGTCAGGGCTCGTCGACGGTAGGCGCGGCGTACAGCACTTCGGTCGTGTACTGCTTCAGGAGGTCCGGGAACGCGGCGTAATCTTCTTTTTTCGGAGCGATCTCACTCGTGGCCAAGCCCAGCACCCACCGGGGATCGCTCTTCACCGCGAACGAGCCGTGCACCTGGCCGTAATCCTCAGCCCACGGCTGCGACGTCACCTGACCGTCCAGCAGCCCCGAGAGGAGCTCGACGACCTCGTCTCGGGGCAGGGCCGTCACGAAGAGCCGGGAGTGTCCCCCCTGCAGGCCGTAGATCGCGCCGCCGTCGACTTCCTTGAAGTCCGGGGCCTGCAGGCGGGTCAGGATGGTCTGGTTCAATTGATCGGGGCTCATGGCCGCTCCTTTGGCTTGGACGTCGGTGGTGGGTGACGGTCGACAGGCAACCAGGAGGCAGACGGTGCCGGCCAGCAGCAACCGTTTCACTGGCCCCTCCAGGCGATCCAGATTTCCCGCAGTTGGATCCGGACCTGGTCCGCGACGCGCGGCGGAACCTTCACGCCACTGCTCAGGTAGG
Organism: Deinococcus hopiensis KR-140; assembly: GCA_943327755.2. GTDB lineage: Bacteria > Deinococcota > Deinococci > Deinococcales > Deinococcaceae > Deinococcus > Deinococcus hopiensis_A. The sequence continues at coordinate 19,524 of CALPYF020000052.1, read as the reverse complement.
TCACGATCGGCATGGCTTTCTTCTGGTACACGAGTACGCCATAGGGCGTCGGCATCGGCCTCGAATCGTCATCGTCTTCGTAATGGTCGAGCTTGAGCAGGCTGGCAAGACTGACGTCGTCCGGATCGAGCGGCAGTGGGTCAGCACTGTTCAGGATGGCCGCACACCGTTGCTTGAACGCTTCGTATGTCTTCACGGTCCGGTCGGCGGCGACCAGTACGCCGGAAAGCGCTCGAGGGTGGCATAAAGGGCGCTGGCGCGACACAGGCTCTCTTCCTGCGCGGCTGAACCGGTCAGGAAGCCCCCGCCGGGGGTCGTGGCGGACGGGAAGTTCAGCACGGACACCGGTCCGGAGTGTTCACCGAGCAGGTGCCGCGCAGCCGCGAGCGTCGTTTCGCGCGTGACAGGGAATCGCGTGTCGTTGAGTCTTGGACCCAGGAGGTCCTCCGCGGCTTCAAATTGCGCGGGCGTGTAGAGCCGCGTGCCGGCCTCGAGACGGGCGAGGTGAGCGGTCAGGTCCACCGGGCCCGCGGGACCGTCATAGCCGCAGCGGTCAAGGGCCTGCAGGGTCGTGCGGGCGTCCTGGACGAGTTTCGATCGGTCAGGTGTGCTCATGTGAACCTCCGGGGCGCAGGGTTCAGGTGCGGATGTCGTGGATGTGCCGTTTCGGCTGGTGATCCGTGAAGCGCAGCTCCGGGCCACTGGCGAGCACCCGCCGGATCGCGTCCGCGAGCGGCGAACCGTCCGTCCCCGTACCGCTTGCACCAAGGCGCGGCCGCGGCTGATGTCCCCGTGGTGCAGGTGGCGACCGCCCGAGCGGCAATCTGGCACACCCCACAATGTCCACCACGTCCGCCTCATGGCCCCTGGTCCGCATGACCCGGGAGGCGGCGACAGCCCTGTCGCGCCAGAAGCCGCTCTGGCCGTTTCTGGACCGGAACGTTCACCTCACTGTCGACGGGCAGACACACGGTGACATATCCGAAGGTTCGACTGTACTCAAGTAACCAAGACCGGTGAGGCTGGGAGGACGGCTGCGCTGATCAGGAGATGGCCCAGCTGATCTGAAGGCCGAAGCGGATGAGGAGGGTGGACTCCAGGCGGTCGCTGGACCGTACGTCGTCCACATGGAAGTCGACGTATCCGGACCCGTCCGGGTCAATCAGGTCCCGCGTGAGGGCCGGGTCGTCCGCCAGCCTCTCCAACAGCGGGAGGGTGGCGGCTCCATACTGGAGCACCCGAGCTCGCGTTTCGAGGGGAACAACCTGGAGCACGGCGGCCTGCTCGTGCTCCAGCAGGCGTCGGCTGAACAGCAGGCGATTCAGCATGACCAGGTCCAGTGTGCTCATCGCCTCCTCGAACAGGGCGCTGCGGAGGGCGGGGGGCGTGCACCAGTGCCCCGCGGTGGCGAGTCGCAGGTGGGGCCGCTCCAGCAGCACCCGTGGGTCGGGCGGCTCCGGCAGTCGGAAGAGCCAGCGCAGCAGTGGATACGGGCTCACGGATTCAAGCGCGGGATTCATCAGCAGGTGGTCGGCGAGGCGCCGCCACTGCTCCGTGGTGGGACGCACCGCGAATTCTGGTTCGCCCCAGGTTGGTGTGAACGTCTCGTCCCAAGGCGGAGCGCTGTACCCATGATGTGGGTCTCGGGGAAAGAGCGCGGCGTGTTGGAACAGTGCCCAGATGGTCTGCGGGTCGGGGTGGCTCGCCATGTCGATCAGGTGGTCAATGTCGGAACCGAAGCGGGCGACCTGCTGGGACGTGAAGAGGGGCTCGAGTTCCGGCATGAAGCGCAGCAGGTGAATGAGTTCCTGCTCATGGTGGCTGTCGTGTTCGATCGCTTCGGCCCACAGTTCTGCGATGGGGAGGTCGGCCGCGATCCTGGGGGTCAACGTAATTTCCCGGAGGAGGCCGGGACGCTGGGCGATGATGCGCCGCGCCTCTGAGGACAGCTCAGAGGCGCGGCGCACGGCGTGTGCGGCGACCCGGAGTGTGGCGTGCTCGAGGTGGTGGAGGAATGCCGTTTCGGCATCGGTCATGCTGGAGCATGGCACGGGCGGGAGGGCTGGGCACGCTGATCTGCGCGCGGCCCGGACCTGTTCAGGTGAGTGTGCTGGCCTGTTCGAGTCTGACGAAGGACCGCAGGGACTCGTCTGAGCGGAGGCCGCGGTGGTTTTGAGCGGCCTGACGGGCCTGGGCATCAAGTCTGGCTGCGAGGTGGAATCGTCCAGCAGCGCGGCGCCGGGCGTGCCCGGCACGGGATGTGCTGCTATCGCGCCGGTCGGAGACGGGCAGGCATGGGCGGAGGTGAATGGGCGTGGGGAAGTCGGTAGGGAGGCACATGGCGCCGGGGTGGACCGGGTGGCTCTCATTGATGATCGCAGGGCCCAGGCGGGCTTCGGTGACCGGCATGGGAGCTGTGGGCTGGCTCAACTTCCCGGTTCGCGCCTCCCGTCCGGGCGTGACCGTCCCGCCGCACCACTGATGAGGACGCGAGGCGGCATTCCACAAGTCCGCAATGCTCTCGCTCCGCGCAGGTGTCGATTTGCAGCCCTCCGCTCTGCCTGAATTCACTTGCGGACTTGTGGAATCGGGACCAAATTCACCTGCGGACTTGTGGAATCCAATTTGCGGACTTGTGGAATCCGGAGCCTGTGGGCACCTGCGGACTTGTGGATTCACCGCGCGGTGCTGCTGCGGACTTGTGGATTCCAGGGTGGGGAGCCGTTGCGGACTCGTGGAATTGCCGTTGCGGACTTGTGGAATCTGGTTCGGCCCGACCTGCGGACCTGTGGAATTGGGATCGATTTCACCTGCGGACTTGTGGAATTGAACTTGCGGACTCGTGGAATCCGGCGTCGAAACCCGCGCCAGAACGGTGTTTTTCTGGACTCCTTGATGATGACATCAATTTTTTTAAATCAAATTCTTTATCAGTGAGTCCTGAGCTATTTTGAACAACACTCAACGGTCAAGCTGCGGCATCCCACTCACCGCACGGTCCATCAATCCCCTAGAATGCACCGTGTCCCGCAAAGCCAAGAAGACGAGCACGCTGGAATGGACGAGTGGCAGCGAGGAGCGCAACCTCAACCGCCTGTCCCTCGTGCTGGCTGCCGCGCGCGTTCCGGACACGCTCACCTCCTGGGAACGCTCATGGTCGTCCGCCGATCACCTGGGCGTCACCATTCACGTGCGCTGCGTGGCCAGTGCCGACGATGTCGTCCCGCACGGCACGGACAACGACATCCTCTTCGGCCTGACCAACGCGTACATCGCGGCCAACTGCCCGGAGAACAACACCGTGCAGGTGACCGCCCATCAGTTGCTGTCCTTCGCGGCCCTCCCGATCGGGGGGCACAACTACGCCGCGATCATTCCCAGCCTCACCCGGCTGCGCAACAGCACCTACACCATTCAGGACAGCTGGTACGACCGCACCGAGGAGCAGTTCCAGTCCCTGAGCACGAGCCTCGTGCAGACCTGGCGCGTCATCGACCGCCGCAAATCCCCGCAGGCGTTCGACGAACTCCCGGTGAGCGCCGAGGCGCTCTTTCAGGTGACGCTCGATCCAGACATGGCGCGCAGCATCCGGCTCGGGTATGTCCGGCCGGTTGATCTGAACGTCCTGCGTGAACTCACGCAGCCGCTCACGCGGACCCTGTACCGCCGGTTGGAGGACGAGAAGCACCCGATCGACCGTCCGGTCCAGATGCTTTACCAGACGCCCCTGCTGCCCTGGGCAACCCGCCTGGGCATCAACGGTCGCCCGGACACCATCCGCCGGGCCCTGGACGCGCCGCACCGGCGACTCATCGCCTGCGGGTTCCTGCAGGACGTGCACTATCTCGGGCGAGGCCAGGCCCAGCAGGTGCAGTACGTGTTCGCGCAGTCCGAGCGTCCCCCCGCGCGGCCGGAAGCGGTCGCCGCACTCACCAGCCGCCGCATCACCCAGGGTGCGGCCCTGAAGTACGCTGCCGAGTACGGCTCCGACGCCGTCCAATCGGCCGTGCGCCGCTTCGACGAACTGCTCGCCGCCGGGTACCGCGCTAAGAGTGCCAGTGGCCTGCTCGTCGATATCCTGCGGGACCCGCAGAAGTACCAGGTCGTCGATGCGCTGCCCGCCCCGGCGCCGCGCCGGGCGTCCAGGGCCGCTCCGGTGCCTGCCCCCACACCGGAACCTGAGGAACGGAGCCTGCACACCGCCCGCTTCATCCTCAAGAAAGTGACCCTGCCGGACGCGGTCAAGGACCAGGCGGTCGAACTGTACCTGCAGGGGCGGGTGACGGCCGCCCAGCTCGCCGCGCTGGGCACGGACGACGACGCGATCCGGACGGTCCTGGCATGGAGCGGGGAGGTCTAACGTCTCCCCTGCCGGGCATCGTCTCGGTACACGCCACGGCGGACGGCGCGGTGGACGTCTGGCGGCGCGACCCGGTCACCGGTGAGGGGAGCGTGCAGCGCACCCGGCAGCGCGGCTGGATCTACGCCCGGACCGTGGACGACCTCCGCCACCTCGGGGACTGGCTCACGGTCTCCACTGACCCGGCTCCGCCTGAAGCGGCGTACCATGCCCAGGACCTCGCCCCGGACAGCCAGGTGGATCCCCGCGCCTACCGCTATCTCCTGAGCGGTCCCAGCCCCCGGCACCTGGAAGGGGAGATCCAGCGGGGCGCCGTCACCGCCCGCGGCCTGAAGGTCAGGCCCGCGCTCGGTGACCTCAATGGGTACCTCCGAGTGGGCTACGCGGAGCAGTACCTCATCACCACCGGGCAGACGTATCACCAGGGCCTGACCTTCGATCAACCCGTCCGACTGCAGTTCGACCTCGAAACCACCGCCCTGAGCGCTGACGAGGGCCGCCTCTTCCTGATCGCCGTGCGGGACAACCGCGGCCTGGACACCCTGCTCGAAGCCAGGCGCCCCGCGCAGGAGCCCGAGATCATCGAGGCTTTCCTGGCCCTGGTGCAGGAGCGTGACCCGGACGTTATCGAGAACCACTTCATCCACGGCTTCGACCTGCCGTTCCTGGCCGCCCGCGCCCGGCGGCACGGCATTCCCTTCCGGCTCGGCCGGTCCGGAGACGGCGTGCCCTGGACCGTCGACGACGGCAGCCGCGTGCCGATGTGGGTCTGCCCGGGGCGGGAGGTCCTCGACACGCTCGACGCCGTGCGCCGGTTGAACCTGCCGTCCAGTGGCCTGAAGGCCGCCGCGCGGCACTTCGGGATCGCCCCAGAGGATCGGGTTTACCTCGAAGGGGCGGAGATCGTCCAGACCTACCGCGACCACCCAGCCCGCGTGCGGCAGTACGCGCGGCAGGACGTGCAGGAGGTGGACGACCTGGCCCGCATCGTGCTGGCCCCGAGTTTTGCGCTCGCCCGCCTGACGCCCCGCCCGTATCACCGTCTGACCCGCGCCGGGCCCGCCAAGGGCGTGCTCGAACCCATGCTGATCCGCGCGTACGTCGAAGCGGGCCGCCCGTTCCCCGCGTCGGAACGGGGGCACCTCGAACCACACCGGGGCGGGCACGTGCAGCTGCACGCCGAGGGCGTCCTGCGGCACGTCGTCAAGGCGGACGTGGCGAGCATGTACCCCAGCATCATCCGCGCCGAAGGCATCGGGCCACGCCAGGACGAGCTTGGCGTCTTCCACCGGATCGTGAGTGACCTGACCACCCAGCGGCTCACCCACAAGCGGGCTGCCCGCGACGCGGCCCTGAGTGGCCCACAGCGCCGGGAGCACCACGCGATGCAGGACGCCATGAAGCTCGTCGTGAACGCCGCGTACGGGTACCTCGGCGCCGGGCGGCTCGCACGGCTGGGGGACCGGGACGCCGCCGACCGCGTCACCGCCCGGGGCCGGGCCCTGCTCCAGCAGGTCACGGGCGCGCTGGAAGACCGGGGCGTGCAGTTGATCGAGTCGGACACCGACGGCGTGTACTTCAGCACCGGGGAGGACACTGGCGAGGCGCAGGAGAGACAACTGATCAGCGAAGTCTCGGCGGGCCTCCCGGACGGCATCACGCTGGAGTTCGACGGCCGCGCGCAGGCCATGCTGAGCCACCAGGTGAAGAACTACGTGCTGCTCCGCTACGACGGCACGCTGGACCTCAGTGGCGCGTCGTTCGAATCCAGCCGGTCTGAGCGGTACGGCACGGCCTTCCTGCGAACGGCGCTGCGGGCCCTGCTGCAGGGTGACGTGCCCGGCGTGCAGGCGGCGTTCGAGGATACGGTGAACCGACTGACGGCGCGTGACGTCACGAACGGGGACGTGAGTACCCGCGTCCGGATCGGCAAGGCGAGAAGCGACTACGCGCAGACGCGCGGTCAGCGCAGGGAAGCGCATCTGGAAGCGGCGTGGCAGGCCGGGCTGGACTTCCGGGTGGGGGACCGCGTTGACCTGTACGTCCGCGCGGGGGCAGGGCTGAGTGTCCTGACCGACCCGGACGGGCGCGATTACGACGCGGGGCATTACCGCGCGGCGCTCGTGCAGAACTACGCCACGCGGCTGCGCAAGGCGCTCGACCCGGCCGACTGGGAGCAGCTGTTCGGCACTCGCGGCGCCGGACTGTTCGACCGGCCCGTCGCGGAAATGCGAGTGCAGTGGCGCCCCCTGAGTACCGTCGATCGCTAGCGCAACGGGGCGTCAGGAGTGGTGGCTCCCATCGGCGTCCGTCCGAACACCCTCACGGGAATGTGGGCCTTCCCGGTCCGTCACTTCAGTTCAGTGACGAGCACCGACGCCACCCGCTCGCGCAGCTCGTCACTGTCCCGCAGTTCCCGCAGAAGCACATCCAGCACCATCTCCTGCGTGGCATTGAATCCTGCGTCCCGGATTTCCTTGGTGTAGTCCTCCAGCACTTTTTTCAGGCTGGGTTTCACACGGGTACTCAGCGGTTTGCGCTCTTCGGGCGGCGCGACGGGCGGAAGATTCAACCGCCGCGGTGCGTCCGGCACGGAGGGCCCAGACTGCTCTCTCGGCCTGGCAACTGGTGCTGGACGCGCCGCCCGGGTCGTGCCGGGCTCCTGTTCAGGCTCGGCCTGCCCCATCATCTTGCGGATGCTGCTCACGCCGGCACCTCCCGCGGCAACAGGGTCTGTATCTCCTTCCACAGCTTGTCGTAGTGCCACCACTTCACGCGGTCCGGGCGGGTCCCCTTGGCCAGCGCGTACTGCTTGCTGTAGGGAATGGTGGTCGACGCGATCCGGGCGTCCGGCAATTCGCCCTGGATGGCGGTGATCGTGTCGCGCGTGACGGCGGGCATGGTGCCCGCATGATTCACGACGACCAGGTGCTGCAGGTCCGGATTGGCCCGCAGCGGCAGGCGCATCAGGTGGTACGTCTCGACCAGTTGAGGCACGTCGCCAGAGCCGATGTGGAGTGGCATCAGCACGAGGTCGCTTTCACTCATGGCCTGCACGATGCCGTGCTTGTCACCGGGCGGCGTGTCGATGAACACGAAGTCGAAGGCGTTGCTCTCGCGGATATCCCGCAGGAGCGGATCGAGTTCATCTGCCGTCACCCGGTCACAGGCGAACGTCTCACTGCCCAGTTCAGCGGCCGTGAACCACTGGTGGGCACTGGGTGTGCTGTCCATGTCGATCAGGGCCACGCGCGCTCCGGTCTGGGCGGCGAAGCTGGCCAGCGGCACGATGGTGGAGGTTTTCCCGGCTCCACCTTTCTTCATGACAGCACTGATCACGACAGGAGACTTTCTGGGTGTCATGCCGACCATCATGCCGTCTGGTCAGTCAGACAGACAACAATCATGCATGAATTTTTTCTTTCAATACATCATGAAAGTAGGCATGAAAGAATGACAGCCCGATGGAATTCTGTCCTGAGCGAAAGAGGTCTCTCTTGATGTCTGGGGGTTTTCTCCGCTCCCGTGCGGGCTGAGCAGCTGCCGAGATGAATCGGAGCCGCCCACCGGTGGACCACTCCCTTCAGAGCACTCAACGCTGAAGTGCAGTTCGCTCTTCAGTCACTGGTACCGTCAGCGCAACTTCTCCACCGCCCCGATCTGCCGCAAGCGCCCAAGAATCACACTTTCCCGGGCCTGACTCGCTGGGTCGGGCAGCAGATGGTAGGAGAGGGTGTCCGTGAAGGCCGGCGTCGCCAGGAGGGTTCGGGCCGACTGCACCAGGAACGCCCGGACGTCGGCGCCGCTCTGCTCGATCTCCTGAACCACTTCAGCGCGCCCATCGAGGACGGAGACGACGTCACTGATGTCATGGCTCAACCCGTAGTCCCCCTCACCGCGTCCTTTGAAGGCGACCAGTTTGGTGGCGATGAAGTACGGGGCGGTGATGGTCCGCACCTGGAGCCCGCCGGTCAGACTCAGGGTCTCCGCGTGTTCGATGGCCGGGAGATACCAGGGATTACTGAAGCCCAGCACCTGCTCGTCGGTCGGCATGACGTCGAGAATCAGGTCGCCACTGCGGAACCGGCAGATCGGAGCGCCCTCGGTGGTGTCCTCGAAGAAGCCCTGACGGTTCAGGGCTTCCGTCAGGCGGGCGTACCCGGCGCGGGTCGTGGCCACGATCGCGTCGATGTCCAGCGTTTCGCGGATGTCAGCGGCCGCCGCGTCGGTGATGAAGAGGGCCGTGGTGCTGCCGCCCACGAAGACCATCTGCCCGGCAAGTGGACCGAGGCGGCGCACGGTCTCGGTAAGCCGCTCGATGTTCGACGCGCTGCTCATGACGCCACCGGGGTCTGCAGGCGCTCGTCCAGGAGCTTGCCCGCCAGTTGCCGCTCCCGGGTGCTGCCGCCCCGAAGGGCGTCGACCAGCGCGAGCCACTCGTACAGCGCCGGGTCCTGCCGGGCCGCGAAAGGGACGGACCGGTAGAGGGGGATCAGGGCCTGGCCGCGGACGGGACCTTCCGGGTCGGGCCAGACGGGTGGCGGGTCGCTGCCCTGGACGATGTGGGTGTTCAGGGGCGGCGCGGCGTAGGCGGTCGGAATGCCCCGGGTGAGTTCACCGCGAACGGCGGGAAGGAAGTAGGGGACGCCATAGCGGAGAACGTCGCGGACCGCGGACCGGATGGGGGAGCCGTCGCTTTTGACCAGCCGGGACTGCTTGAGTCGTTTGAGGCCGGCATGCACTTCGGAGGAGCTCATGCCCAGGCGGGCGGCCAGGCGGGCGTGTGAGGTGTACCCCGACTGGAGGAGGGTGAGGAGCACCAGGAGATCCTGTGGCTTGAGCATATGCCTACTCTATTCGCTATTTGCGATTCGCGAACAGCAAACGCTCTGAAAAGGACCAAGAGTTAAGGTATGTTATCTATGGGGTATGGCCCTCGCCCTTGATGTCCTTCGAACCACCACCTTCGACCGGGCGAAAACGTGGAGTGACCTCAGTCCCGAGGAGAGGAGACGTCGGGCTGTCCTCGCCGTTCGGGATCAGGACGCGGACACCCTCTGGACATTGACCGAGGCGTACCTCACCCTGCACGGCTCCAGCGGCACCGCGATCAGCCCCCGCACCCTCAAGGCCTACCGCTGGGCGGTCAACCGGTACCTGACGTATGCCGGTGCTCAGGCCGTCAACCTCCTGCGGGCCAGTTCCAGTGACGGCGTCCGCTTCGTCCGCACCGTCGAGGCGGAAGGGCTCAGTGCCTCGAGCACCCGCGTGCAACTCGCCGGGGTCCGACTCTTCTACGCCGCCCTGCGGTGGGCCGACGCCACACAGACCGCCCCGTTCAACGACGTCAAACCCGTGCGGGAGAAAACGGCCGCGTGGGACAAACGCAGTCCCTACACCCACGACGAGGTGCAGGCCCTCCTAGAGCATGCCGACGAGCGGATGCAGGCTCTGATCCTGCTGTGCGCCCACGGCGGCCTCCGGATCAGTGAAGCGCTGGCCATCCGACGCGTAGACGTCAACCTGGACGGGCGGGAACTCACGGTACGGCACGGCAAAGGCGGCAAACAGCGACGGGTCGTCATCGGGGAGACCCTGATTCGGGCGCTGAACCGTCTCCCCGAACAGCCGGGCTCGCTGATCGGGGGCAGTTATCCTGCCGCCGTTGAGCGCCTGCGGCGCCTCTGCCTGCGGGCAGGCGTCGCGTACCGGGGCTATCACGCCCTCAGACACTACGCCGGCACCCGCCTGACCCGAGAAGGGGCCTCGCTCGACGATGTCGCCCGGCATCTTGGCCACTCCGTCCTGGAAACCGCCCGGATCTACGCTAAGTGGAGCGACGACAGCCTCCGCAGAAGGGTCGGCCAGTGGTGAGGTCGCTCAACAGTGGAATGGCAGGATCTCCACAGAACGCAAATCCGTAACACATGTAGTCGGACCGGTCAAAAGCCGTTCAGGCGTTCGTGCTGCAGCACGAACGCCTGTCGTTGGTCTACCTGCCGCCGTATGCGCCGGAACTGAACCCGATTGAATTGATCTGGGCGGATCTCAAGCGGAATGTGGTGGGGAACTTCTGCGCGCTATCGGTGGCAGCGTTGAAAAAGCGCTTGGCAGTCGGATGGCAGCGAATCCGTCGCAGAGGGTTGCCTCTGGCCTTCATCCGGGGTACGCCCTTCACCGCGTCGTTATCGATTTAAGCAGGAATCAGTAAGCGTCGTGAAACACGCAGGCAACCGTCTGAGTCTTCGATTCCAGCGTGGCTGACCTGGGGAGATGAAGCGCGATCTTGCGGTGGAGTGTGGATTCAGATTGGAGGACAGCCAGAAGGACTTCGGCAAGCCGACGCAGCCAGTCGGTGCGGCGGTGAGGCCAGCGAGTGTGCAGGTAGGTGGCCAGCGTGTCAACATGAAGTCGGGCAGTATCGGAGATCGTCACAGACCCAGATACCGCCCTTTGTTATGCCTTACTGCGTTCAGGACGCCATTTCTCGCAAAGTGTCAGGTGTTGAGAGGTCACCCCTCACCCTGGAACACCCGAGCCAGTCACGCCGACGTCAGTTTGGCGCAGGAGGTAAAGGCGGACGTCGTTCCTGCAGGAGCGCAAATAATTCTGCTTGAAACTGGGCATCAGCGAGCGCTTCATGAGTGCCCTTTCTACTCATTCCGAGCGCCGCTGTAATTCGACTAGAACGAGTGTCTCTCCAGGTACAGTCGGAGGCACCGTAAAACATCGACTTGATATCCAAGGGGGCGAACCCAAAAGGATTCTGACCCGTGTAAGTGAAGAAATAGTAGTTCACGAATGACCAGTCGAAGGCGGCATTGAGACCGACGAAGACGGGAGTGTCCCCCTCCGATTGAACGCCAATCCATTCCGCGAAGTTCTCCATTGCTTCTTGGGGGGGTAGACCTGTTTGCGCCAATTCTTCTAACGAGAGGCCTGTTACCCTCAGTGCCTCAGGATCCGCCTCGTTACTTTGCGGCTGTAAGCGCACGGCAAACGTAGCCTCTGGCCGACCAATCACGCAGGCTCCAAGAGTCAGCATGCTGTAGCGCCCTGGGATGGGCCCGGCAGTTTCGACATCAACTGAAATGAAGACTTCTCGCGGCATGCCGCTCCTCATGGAACGAGTGGATCAGGTTCGACGATTCGGCGGCGCTGCGCGTTTGCTTCCCAATACTCCCTGAAAATCTGTTTCTTTTGCGTGGCTGTGGTGGTCACTGTCCACGTACAAGTGGGCACTGGCGCCGTATCGAAGGGCAGTGGCGTACCCTCTTTCGCAGTCACCATCACGGGGAGACCGCGTCCTAAGGCATACCCGAGTTCAATAAAGCAATTGGGGCGCTCGCCAGTGATATCCACAACCACGACGGAGGATCGATGCAAGTTCTCGAAAATCTCCTGGTTGATGAACGGATGCTCGTTTCTTCGTCCATTGATGGTGACTAATTCATACCCGAGACCTTCGACAACAGGCTTGACCACTGTCTCGAAGTAATCGTCTACCGCCTGATACTCATCATGCTTATCGTTCAGCAGGCGAACTGCGAATGCTATTGGTTTTCGTAGACTTCCAACCAAGCGGACAACCTCCTCGACCTTTTTAGTGGTCGGCATATTCTCGCGGAGGTTAATCTTGTTGATGGCAGCGTGTTCTGTGCCTCGGTCAGGCAGTTGAAAGAACTTGTCAGTTTGAGTGCGCATCAGCGCCAGGTCAAAGAGTCGCCGCGCTCCTTTGTCCGGGGGCACAATGGGGAAGTTCAGCGGGATCACAGGTTTGCCAGCGTCGCGGTAGAGGTTTGCCAGGTAGAGCACCCCTTCATCCCCCCCCAGAACGATCAGCACGTCGCCTTGGGCTGCCTGGATATCCATGCGCTTGCTCGCCATATTCCAGTGGCCAGCATTCTCGATGTAGACCAGGTCTTCAACGTCGTTCAGTTCATCCCAGATCGGACATTTATCGGTGGGAATCTGCTCTTTATTCTTGTGGTGCTGCACAGCCACAATCAATGGACGAGGATCTCTGCGGGTGGCGGCTGGGCGCAGCACCGCGTGGTGGTCCCGAATGGTCTCCAGAATCAGCCAGTCGAACAGCAGTGGCGATCCATCACTGGGTCGGGTCGGTTCACAATCGATGGGGACCACGAAGGTTGCCCCCTCTTTCAACAGGGCCTTGACCAGCTCACTCACAAATTGGCGGGCCGAGGCGACCTTCTCTTGGGGCACAAGTTGAGCGTCTTCGCTGATCTTGCCAGCGATGTGAATGCGGCGGCCGAGGAGCGAGGTCATGCGTCGTCCTCAAGGACTGGGGAAGGTTTGAGGTTCCGTGCGACCTTCAAGAGATGTTCGATAGTTAAGCCAGTTTCCGGATAAGCCTGTGCGAGTGCGGCCGGATACAGGCGGGACCGGATATCCGAGTAGGTCCAGGGCACGCCATGTAGGCCCTCCGTACCCGTCGCTTTAACCAGGGCGTCCAGCGTGGTCTCGCCCAGACCCAGGTCATCCAGGTCCCGCATGAAGAGATCGCGTCGTTCACCATCCGACGGCCGGTCGAAGGCATCCACCACAGCAGCGCGACGTACGATGGCTGGATCAAGCGCACTGAGCCGGTTGGTACAGAGAATAACCAGGATGCGGCCTTTGTACTGTTTGAGTTCGTCGATCCGTTGAATCAGGGTATTCACAGCCACTTTGTCTTCGTGATGGCTGTGATCCTGCGTCCGAGCAGCTGCTAAGGAATCACCTTCGTCAATGACAAGAATTGCCCGCCGGTGCTTAGCAGAGCGAATTATCTGATCAAAAGCTTGATTGATCAGGGTGCCCATCTCCCCAACCTTGCCAGCACCGCGTACCCTGGTGCTGAGTTTATACAGGAGGGAGTCATCCGCTTCATGGTCATCCACGATGAGCTGATTCGCTATGCCTTCTGCAGTGACGGTCTTGCCCGTGCCCACATCACCGTGAAAGATGACGAGTGGGTATTGATCATCAACGTAAGAGCAGATCTTGAGTTGCTTCCCGTGATGCTGCTTGCTCCAGTGCGGTAGGTCGCTCAGGTGAAGCAGCAGGTTGAGTTGCCGTCGGATGCGGTCATATCGTGTCTGGAAGCCCATCAACGTGAGATTGCGCGCACTGAGGTCGGCGTTCGGCAACGCCGTCTCGCGGTCAAATACACTCGATATGGTCATTGGCTGTAGTCCTTCCGCGTCATGCCGTACGCGTTGCTCGTGAAGTTGCGGTCCCCACTGGCCAGCAGAGCGCTGTGACTCAGGTCGTCATAACTGGTTGTCCAAGAACGCTTGAGCCGTTGCCGAACGCTCCTGCGATACTGATCTGTTAGGGCCTCCCAGGCAGCGGTATACCTGATCACGATCCTCAACGACGCGCCCTGCAGATAGGGCCATGTCACGCCGCCGGGTCGTCCTGCCATGAGGTCGCCCCCTTGCTGGGTCACGCTATATCGAGTGGCACGTACTTCGCTGCCATTGTGGATCAAGGTGATATCTACATCTTTAAGGTAACCGTCTTTCGCGAGGGTCAAGATATCCGCAGCGATGTCCTGCGCACTGTGAATATCGATCGCTCGGGTACTTTCGACGATCATTGTCAGATCGGTTTTGAATTTACGTAAGACATTTTCAATGTCGACTACTGTGTAGGTTGAAGTATAGGTCGCGCTCATGGTGCATCCTCCACGCGGAAACGCGGGCCGAAAACTTCCTTCCACAGATTCGCGTCGTCCTCAACGCTCGCAATCGTTGCATCCTCATATGAATTCTGAGCCTGTTGAATAATCGCTTGCCGTTCTTCTTCTTTAATCCGCGCCGCCACGTTGTTCTCACTGTTGCTGGGATCAAGAATCACGACAGGGTCCGTGAAGCGACCGAGTGGGCGGCTGTTTTCTGAAAAGGCCACGACTTCCTTTAACTCATCCTGCGCAATGGAGAGCAGAAAGTGCCGGAAACGCGTTTCAATACTGCCGCCAGTTCCCTCTCTATCCAACATAAACGCCATCAGCAACTCGATGCTGTATCCCTTTAGCCCTGGCAGCCTGTGGTGATGCCGCCACTGCTTGGCGAGGCGAATCAGGGTGCGGAAGTCAGGATCCAGATCCTTGCGGGATTTCAGGAACTGTAGTTGGCAAGGGGCGCACGTCAGAATCTTCTGTCCATCGGTCGTGAACTGATAGCCGTCATTGCTTCCGGGGGCGCGCTCGATCACGGGTACGACATCGACGTGAAGGCCAGTGCCGACAAACCGAACGGTAGCGGCTTTCTTCTGAATCTGAAAATCGTCGATCCCTTTCGTCGGGTAGAGGCCGACCAACAAGTCGTAGATATCTTGGCTCAACCCTTCGTAGGTGGATTGACTGACTGCTTTTCCGCTGAGGTAGAACGCCAGATCGACGTCGACTTCGCGCCCTTCAGCTTTGCGCAGGATGGTGTGTTTGGCAAACGAGCCCGCCTTAATAACACGGGACACTTTGAACTTCGTGTGGTCGTGGAGTTTTTCAGTAAGTCGATCGACCAAGCGGTTGACCTGCGCCGTGTATACGGTGCGTTTGTCCCGTGGGAGACGCAGCACATTGTGGTCGTAGTACCTCAGTCGCGAGTCATTCAGAGGCATGGCGTTCCCTCGTGGTGGTGAAGCCTCCAGTCCGGTCTGGAGGCCGTTGCGCCCGCATACCGGAGATACCACTCTCGATCGTTGACAGTGCAGTCAGGCAGCGTCATAGCGCTCTGCAGAATCAGGTGTCCATCCACGTTCGTCCCCTCGTACTCATCGAGCTCCTGGAAATGCGTGCGCTGATGTCACGCGGAGTCGGCTCCCCAACGCTATGAAAACGGCGAGGCATTGTCAACACCTATTGTGCGATATATTGACATTTTGGTTTTGCATTCCCTACTTAATGAGTCGGTTGTATGAAGGTGGAATGTTGAATTTTCCACCTTTTTCTGTTGCTCTCCTCTTGGCAAAATGTCAAGATTAAGGTATGCCAAACCTTGACGAATCGCGCCTTTATGCCTCACTTGGGCACAGGATCAGGGCTCTACGGAAGCAATCAGGTCTGAGCCAAGATGACCTGGCCAGCCGCCTAGGACTCCTTAGGACATCCATCACCAACATAGAATCAGGAAGGCAAAAGCTGACTTTGGCAAGCCTATATAAATTGAGCGCAGCATTTAATGTTTCATTTGATTACTTGCTACCTCCTCTTGACGAATTTATTAAACAGGACCCCGTTCAGGATTTTAATCCAGCCGCACTGAAGGCCAAGAACGAAGATCTCATCAATAAGTACCTGGATAACGATGACGAGTAACTGGACGAGGAGTAAAATAGAACGCAAGGCAGACGAGATTACCTCAGGGGTGATCCCTACCGATCTCGAAGAGATTGCGAAGAATTTTGGCGCAACGATTCGTATTGAAAAATTAGACAGCGACGTTTCCGGAATGCTTCTTACATCAAGCAAATCATCCAAAAAAGTGATATTAGTTAACAAGGATAATCATGAAAATAGAAGAAGATTTACAATAGCTCACGAAATTGCCCACCTATTAATGCATGAAAACGAAGACGAAGTTTTCGTTGATTCTCGCGGTTCGGCAACAATTTATTTTCGCAGTAAGGAATCGATTGCACACATTCCACTCGCCGAGAGGCAGGCGAATGAGTTTGCTTCTTGCATCTTGATGCCACAAAAAGCCGTGCTCAATTATATCAAAGATAATCCTATCGACATTAATGATGATATAGCCGTTAAAGTAATGGCAAATCGCTTTGGAGTCAGTATTCAAGCGCTTTCGATTAGATTAGCGAACCTGAAGCTCACGAGTCAACTGTAGATTTCAGCGACTTATAGTCCATATTGATCAAATATGGAGTTAGATCTTTCTGGTCATTCCACCTCAACCTGACTGTGCGCTGCTTTCTTTCACAAAGTTTGCCAGGCCGTCCACGTGCAGAACCGGGAACGGTGCTCCCTCCTGCAGGAGCTCACTCGGCAGGTTGCTCATTACGTAGGCGGGCTGAACGACCCATTTGAAGCCCTGATCGACTACCCCGAGGTGCGCTAGGACATCGCTCAGGTGAATCCGTACGAACTGCGAACGGCGCAGGTGTTTAGCCATGAGGGGACGTTCGGGGGCTTTACCGGGCCGCTGCTTCCCGTGGAGGAACTCCTGCAGGTGGGCATGCAATTCCAGGGGTGTCCGTGCCGGGGCGTACGCTTTGCACTCCAGCAGCAGGATCCTCCGGCGCTGCGGACACCAGGCGAGCACGTCAATGTCGCCCAGGGCGTCGCCACCTTCCAGCATCTTGAGCTTCCCGAACCTGTCGACGTTCTCCAGCACGTGAAAGCCCGCTTCTCTCAACTGGTCAGCGACGTCCCGGTTGAACGTCTCTCCTCTGAGGGTGTTCAGGGTCTGCATGGCTCGGGCAGCTCGCTTCGGATCGATGGCCGGTCCGGCCCTGTTCAGCCGGCCCATCAGGATCTGGTCTTCCATCCAATAATGCTGCGAGGACGCCAGGGCGCGGTTCCCCCAGACTACGTGCGACTGGCCATGCAGCGTCGTACGAATCAAGGGTCGTCTGACAAGTGACAGGGCGCGGTTGAACTGCCAGGGCAGCACCTCTGACCGGGCGAATCCAGCAGGAGGTGTCAGAAAATCCGGCCGTTCTTGCAGGCTCAGGGCGTTCAGGGCAAGTTCGATCCGGTCCTCGGTCCAGCTGGTATCGGCCTGCATGGCGGTCATGAAGGCCTGTAGGGGCAGCATGACCACACCGCCTTCGTGATCGTCACCGATGTTGAGCGCGCCATCCATAAAGCGCATGAGTTCCTGGAGCGTCAGGCCGTACAGGGCATGGCACGCTTCGTTCATAAGGGCCGGCACACGCGGGTCTTCCGGCGGCCCGACGTCAGGAGCGGATAGAACGTCTGGGAGGTCGGCCTTCTCGTACCGCTCCTGATTGGCGCGCTGGGCACCTTCATGCAGCGCCAGGGCCCGAAGGCTCTGCATGGCACGCCGGTAGTCTTTGGCGTCCATCAGAAGGGCGCCATCGCCGTCCAGGCGAGCACTGACCTCCCCCACGCGGTACTGCAGGGCGTCACCCACCTGCCCGTAATGCGTGATCATCACGGCGAGGCCCATTAGGTCATCCAGACCCGTGAGGCTGGGAGGCGCCGAACCAGTCGGCAGGCGTGCAGAGATGAGTTCCAATAGGAACCTCAGAGCCACTGAGGTGCTTTCGGCTGCGTCGTGAAACGGTATGGTCTGCGCACCGAACGTCAGTTCACGGCTGAGCCGTGAGGTCATGAGGTGCGCCTGGTCGTACCGGACGGCTTCATAATGCGCCAGCAGGAATGGCAGGAGCAGTTCGCCGTCGAGCACGTCCAGGCGCCGCTGAAGTTCCGCATAGAGGAAGTCGTTGGCAGCAATCGCGACCTGAGACGTGACAGTAGGGAGTGGCCCAGGGGCCCACCGGTTGCGGCGGGCCAGGTGACGGCCCGCCTGGACAGCCCATTCGTGCTGATCGTCCGGTCGAAGGTAACGGACGGGGAGAAGCCCGCGGGGATCAAGTTCGGTGTTGGCACCGGTCACCTGGTGCATGATCAGTCGCTTGTCACCGGAAGGGGCGACCGTCTCGACGAGACGGTCAAGGAGGGCCGGCGTGGCGACATGACCACGTAGTTTCAGGAGCGATTGAGCGAGAACCCGGACCAAGACGCGTTCGGCGCGGTTGTCCGGGTAGGACAGCAGCGTGAGAAAGGGCGGCCCCAGTCCCAGGTGAATCACCCGCTCACGGGCATGACTGACGGCACGGCATGGCGGGCCGTGAGCAGTCACGCCGACCAGGAGGGCGACTGGCTGTCCTTCACCGAAGACGTCCCCGTTCAGATGGAGGTGTGGCAGCAGGTGGGTCAACCAGACCGCCGCCCCCTGAACAAAGGACGGCAGGGTCTGCTCCAGCTTTTGCACGTCAGGATCACTGACAGGGTGGCTTGGAATGCCCGGAGCTGCGCGTCGATCGTGACCGCGCCCGTCGAGTACCCAGATGAGGTGTCCCTCCTGCTCCACGAACACGTGCTCTAAGCTCCAGATGGGCACAAGGGGTGCGTAGAGTGTCGGGGGCATGTGGGCGCCCCGTTCAACCGGAATCAACGTCTGACCGTCGGTCCAGAGCACCGCGTGTTCGTCACGTCGGGCGTGAATGGCCCGTCGCCAGTCTCCACCGACATCTCCGTTGATGACGAGGGACGAGCCATAGGGCAATGGAAAGTGCCGGGCAAAGTGCCATTTGCTGAGCAGCGCGAGTTCATCGGTCGGATTGTCGAAGCGCACGCGCAGGTGCTGACGCAAGGCGACCCGGCTGCGCTGCAACCGCCAGAGGAGCGTTGGGTCGTTCCGATGTGCGGCGGCCAGGGTTTCGAGGTCGTCGGGGCGCATGGCGAGGACCCGAGGAGGGGACCATGCCGGTGGCAGGTGAAGCCGGAAGCCGTCCCCAAGGTCACCCAGCAACAACAGGTGGAGCACCTTCACTTCATCCCCAGGGAACGGGGGTTGAGGGGGCTGCGGTGGCAGGGTGGGATGCCAGTCACCTAAGGGGCGCGTCGTATCTACGGCTGCAGCGGGCTGCACAAGAGTGGTCACGCCAACCACCTTGTCGGTGTCAAGCAGATACCAGCGGGTGTCAGCGGAATCTGACTCTTCGGCGCAGTGGACAGGCTCGCACCCCAGGCGGGCCATGGCCCGCCGCGTCAGGAGGTTCTGAGACTGCGCGTGCTGCACATCAAAGGTTTCCTCTTGCCCGGCCCGCCGAACGTCCCGCAGGAGGGCACGTGTCGTAGCTGCCAGGAGCGCATGGGGTGCCAGCAGCACCCAGCCGTCCTCCAGGGTCAACAGGGGGTTCTGCGTGAGCGCGTCGGTCGGAGAAGTTTGCACAGCGCGCTGAAGCGTCACGAGCGGAGAGCCCAGGTGCTGTTCGACCGCTGCCCGCTCATCCGGCGTGAACATCTCAAGACCTGTTGCGCAGTAGAGGTCGGAGCGGTAGGTTCAAGGGTGTTGCGGCTTGAGAAGCTGAAATCCAGGGGGCGGTCCTTTGAACGGCTGGTGGGGTTGAGTCCTGCCGAGTTCGACCAGCTGCTGATTGAACTGGAGCCC
>CALPYF020000051.1 GCA_943327755.2 Deinococcus hopiensis KR-140 | reverse complement strand
GTTCCTGCGCTGGAAACGCATCCGGCAGTGTATCCGCATCCGGGAGAACACCAGAATCGAGGATGAACTGGTGCGAGACCTGTTCACGACGCTGCAACCGGGACAGGTGCGCACCCTGTTCGAGCGGACGTGGGTCTATGGGGGCTGGATGCACGTGGTCATCACCCTGTCCCCCGCAGGGGACAGGGTGATCGTGGCCTCAGATTTGCCCGTCCTGGATGTGTTGCGGACCTATCGGCTCAGGTGGGCGATTGAATCGGCGTTCTCCGCGTTGAAAGCTCGCGGGCTGAATCTGGAGGCCACGCACATGACGGCTCCAGAGCGCATCTCTCGGCTCTTTGGCCTGCTCTGTATCGCGCTGGCCTGGATGACGCGGATCGGCGCGCAGCGGACAGAAACTCACGCCCCTCGTCAGGACAAGCGCGGGCGAGCGGTCGTGAGCGTAACGCGGATCGGGTGGCAGATCCTGAGTCAAGCGGCGCGGTGGGGCGGCGAGGTCTTCTGTGACTGTCTACAGCTCCTCGGAATGCCGTTTCCAACCGCCAGCACGGCAGTTTCCCGAAGTGTCAGGTGCTGAGCTCTCCACCGTACCGGACGGTGAGGTCACCCGCTGCAGGACCTGCGCGATCGCCTGAATAACCTGATCCCCAGCGCTGTGGCCTCAGCGGTCGTTGACCTGCTTGAACCGGTCAATATCAATGAGGGCCAAGGAGAGCGGCCCGCCTTCTGTCCCCCAGGACTGTACGACCTGGCGTAGGAAGTGCCGGTTGGCGAGCCCCGTCAGTGGATCCGTGCGGCTCAGGCGGAGTTGACGCGCCTGAGCCGCACGCGGATAGCCGCTGTCGATTCTATGAGCGTTGCGCCACACCGGCCCACGAGCCGCTGGCTCCTGGAGAGAAGAGGGGCATCGTCCGGTAGCGAGGTTCAATGGCAGCCTGAGAACTTGTTACGCTGAGGGCGTCCAGTCAGAACCGTCGGCTGCGCTCCTGTTCCGCTCCGCCGTTCGTCTGCACTGCCCTGGAGGAGTTGTGATGCGCCGAACTCTGATGACCTTGACCCTCGCCCTGTCCTGCGCGGCCCTGGCGGCAGGACCAACCTCCTCCCTGGTCAGCGCGGCTTTCATCGATGGCGCGCAGATCGTCACCGGTTCGCCGGAACTGACCGAGTTTGCTGGGGCGCTGCGGACGGTCGCCACGAAGGCTGGAGGCAGTTGTGTCAAGAGTGAGTACGTCGTGTGGAACTCGGTACCTGGCTTAGAGGGGAGTTTCCGGCAGGTCCTGGGGGGGCTGGGGTACTCGTACACAGAACTGAGTGCCACCGACGAGGATGGACGGTTCGTGGCGTTCAAACTCACGAAGGGCGTGACCGCCCTGTCGGGGATCTGGGCGGACAGTGACGGCACGACCCTTCTGGGCTGGTGCACGTTGAAACTCGCCGCGCAGAGCGCATCCCCGGCAGCCCTGACCCCTACCGCCCCGGCGCGTCCGGCGGCACCTACCGCGGCGGCCGCACCAACCCGCACGCCCGCGCCCACTGCGCCTGGAGCGGCCATGAAACCGCCCGCTCCGCGCCGGGGCTTCGTGACCGGGCTGATACTGGACACCCAGGGTCGGCCGCTGGCGGGGGCAGAGGTGTTTATTGTGGGCACGACGTTCACACAGGGACAGCGCACGAGTTTCACCGCTGTCAGCGGTCAGGACGGCACGTACGCCATCCGCGTGCCAGACGGCCGGTACCACGCGTCAGCCAGTGTGAAGCGGACGATGAGCGGCGCGCCCTTCACCCTGCCGCTGCACCCCGAGTCAGGAACGCTGAACAGCGAGGTGGATTCCAGTGAGGGAGGCAATCTGAACTTCCGCTGGCGCCTGACGGGAAGCAAACCGGGAAGCGGGAAGGACTGGGACGATTATTACGGAGCGAGCGTGGAGCTCAGTTACTGCGGGCTGCCCGCCAGGGCGTACTGCAATGAGCGGTACGGCGAAGTGATCCGAACCGCGGCGCCAGAGAACAGCGTCGTCACGTTGACCTTCACGCCACAGGGCAACCTGATTGACGGTACGGTCGGCCGCCCGGTGGTCATGACGTTCCGGACTGCCCCGCTCTCCCCTCCCGGTGGGTACCCGTACACCGATCCGAATGGTGGAGGGCGCACCACATTGGGGCAAGGCTGGCCGTACCACAGTCAGGACTTCAATGACCTGCCACTGGGCGTGTACGCCCTGAGCGCCGTGGCCACTACTCCTGATGGCCGCACGGTCCCGTTGAAGCTGGGCCTGACCGACAGCGATGTGGAGCACGCGAGCGTGACGCTACGCTGGACCTCGTATGAGGTGAGCGACGCGTTGAAGCAACTGCGTGTGTACGTGCGCGACTGACGTGCCGCAGCCTTCCCCAGTGTGCCGCCAATAACGTCAGCCGCCAGGCCTGATGTGCGGCCCTTCAGGAGCACTGGACACTGCTGTGAAGACCTGTCGCCAAACGCTCCGGAGGGGAGCGGTATCCGGGACACAGCACTTGGGCGGACCAAGCTCAGGCCGTGCGAGCTCAGTGATCACGCCAACGCCAGCGGGCGGCCCGCCGGCGACGCAGCTCACGGGTCTGCAGGGCTCCGGTCATCAGGGGACGGACCTGTTCCGGAACGGCTACCCTGTACCCCATGAACGCAACGGGCTGGGCAGCCACCAGCGGCGCACTGACCGAGTACCGCACGCAGATTCTCGACGCGGTCTTCGAGCACTCCCCGATCGGGAAGGCACTGGTGTCGATGGACGGGCAGTTCATGGCGGTCAACCCTCCGCTGTGCCGCATGCTCGGGTACCAGGCGGATGAGCTCTTGCGTCTGACCTTCCAGCAGATCACGCACCCGGACGACCTGCAGGCCGACCTGACGTTCCTGGCGGAATTGACCGCCGGGCAGCGCGAGCGGTACACCATGATCAAACGGTACGTGCACCGCGACGGCCACCTCGTCTGGGCGCAACTGGACGTGACCATGGCCGTTGAGGACAGCGGGCATCCGGCGTTCTACATCGCGCAGGTGCAGGACGTGACGGAGCGGCAGGCCCGTGAGCAGGAACTGCGCGACACGTACGAGCGGCTGCGCCTGGCGCTCGACGCGACAGACGACGGCATCTGGGACTGGCCACTGAGTGGCAGCGCACTGAGGGTCTCGCCGCAGTGGCAGGTCCTGACCGGTCTGACCGCTGCCGGGGACCGCGTGGCCTGGCGGGCGTGGCTCCGGCAGGTCCATCCGGAGGACCGCGCAGAGGTGGTCCGCCACTTCCGTCAGCACCTGGCGGGAGAGCGTCCGCGGGTGGACGTGCACTACCGGCACCGGCTCCCGAACGAGGGCTGGCGCTGGCGCGCGCTGTGTGCCCGCGTCTCGCAGTGGGTGGCCGGGCGCCCGGCGCGGCTCACCGGGACGCTCCGCGACATCGACGAGCGCACCCGGGCCCAGCAGGACCTCAAGGTGCTCCTTGATCACCTTCCTGCCATGATCGGCTACTGGGACCGGAACCTGCACAGCCGCTTCGGGAACCACATCTACCTGGACTGGTTTGGGAAAGACGCGCGGCTGCTCCCAGGCCGGCACATCAGTGAGATCATCGGGCTCCACACGTACGCCATGAACCGGCCCATGATGGAGCGGGCCCTTCAGGGCGAAACCCTGACGTTCGAGCGCCGGATCACCAGACTGGACGGACAGCTGCGGCACGTTCAGATTCAGTACGTGCCGGACTGGCAGGACGGCGAGGTCATCGGCTTCTTCGCGATGGGGGTCGACGTCACGGCCCTGCGCGAAACGCAGCGGGCCCTCTCGGAGCAGCAGCAACTGGCGCACGTGACCCTGACGTCCATCGGGGACAGTGTGGTCACGACCGATCCGGGTGGGTTGGTGACGTTCCTCAACCCGGTCGCGCAGCGCATTACCGGCTGGACACTCGAGGAAGCGATGGGTCTGCCCGTGGAGTCGGTCATGCCGCTCACGCATGACGACGCCCACAGCGTCATGCTCAATCCACTGCGGGTGGCGCTGCGTGAACAGCGGGTGCAGGGCATGGCCAGTGGGGCGACCCTGGTCGCCCGGGATGGCCGCCGTTTCAGCGTGGAAGATTCGGCCGCGCCGATCTTCTCGGAGGACGGGGAACTGATGGGCGGCGTCATCGTCTTCCATGACGTCACTGAAAAGCGCGCGCTGTCTGAACGGATGACGTATCTCGCGCAGCACGACCCGCTGACCGGCCTGCCCAACCGGACGCTGCTGATGGACCGCGTGCAGCACCTCATCCAACTGCACCAGCGGACCGGGGAGCAGTTCACCCTGGCCTTCCTCGATCTCGACGGGTTCAAGAACGTCAACGATACGCTCGGGCACTCAGCGGGGGACGCCCTGCTGCAGCAGGTCGGGCAGCGGATCCGGGCTGAACTCCGGGCGTCCGATACCATCAGCCGGGTGGGTGGAGACGAGTTCATCCTCCTGCTGCCAGATGTGGCCGGTGGGATGCAGGCCGAGCTCATCACGCAGCGGATCCTGGACGCCCTCCGCGCCCCCTTCCAGTTGGATGACGATGAGATCCGCATAACGGGGAGTATCGGCATGGTCGTCGCGCCGGACGACGGTGAGCAGGCGGAAGATCTGATGCGACATGCCGACGTGGCCATGTACCGCGCCAAGAGCGACGGACGCAACCGCATGCGGTTTTTCAACCAGACGCTCGAATCTGAGCAGCGTGAACGGCACCGCCTCGCGCAGGCCCTGCAGCAGGCCGTCGCGTTGGAACAGTTCGAACTGGCGTATCAGCCGAAAGTGGACGGTCGGTCGAACGAGGTGATCGGCGTGGAGGCCCTGCTGCGCTGGACGCTGAACGGACACCCGATCTCACCGGCCGTATTCATCCCCGTGGCAGAAGAATCCGGGCACATGCCGGCGCTGGGCACGTGGGTGCTGCGTGCCGCGTGCCAGCAGGGGAGGGCGTGGCTGGACGCCGGACATCCCCTGCGGGTGGCAGTCAACGTGTCTGCGCTGCAGTTCAAGGAGGGCGCGTTCCTGGGAACGGTCCTTGACGTCCTGAACTTCACGGGGCTCCCCGCGAACCTCCTGGAACTGGAGGTGACCGAGGGCGTGCTGATGCATGAGCCAGACCGGGTCCACGCCGTGCTGCGCGAGCTGCGTGGCCTGGGTGTCCACGTGTCCCTCGATGACTTCGGGACCGGCTACTCCAGCCTGAGTTACCTGCACCGGTTGCCGCTCGACACCTTGAAGATCGACCGGTCGTTCGTGACGGGCGCGTCGCAGGACAGGCAACGAGATGCGTTGCTGCGCAGCATCATCAACCTGGGCCTGTCGTTGAATCTCAACCTGATCGCTGAGGGCGTGGAGACGGCGGAAGAGCGGGCGCATCTGCTGGACTGCGGGTGCCGGCACATGCAGGGGTACCTGTTCTACAAGCCGGTGCCGGCGCCGGAGGTGACGGCGCTGCTGGCAGCGCCCTGAGCAGACCTGGGCCGCCGCGCGGAGCGGAGGCGGGTTCACTCTGGACCGCCCCACCGGTGTCATCCTGGTGCAGGAACGCCCCAGGGCACGGTGACCTGCGTGGGCAGCGGGTGTGTCAGTGACAGCCGTGACCGGGCGACGCCCCTCCTATGGCTGGCTTTCTCGGCCGGACCAGACCGCTGTGGAGCTGGCTTGTCATGGACGGTCACTCGCGCCGCACCGTGGGTTGTGTCATGGGGGCGCGGAACGGGGTCCTTCGGGTTGTGGGAAAGTCTGCCGACCCCGGACCTGGATGCCCGGGGCCTGCGGCCCACAAGTCCGTAGTGCTGGGCGGCCTGCCCGTCATCGGAGGGACGCAGCACATCAAGCGGCACAGTGCTCCTGCGGGCGGCTCACCTGGTCCGCCGAAGTCGGCCATTCAGCTGCACGCCAGCGCATCTGAAGCTGCTGATCTGGATGTTCATCCACCGCTACAACACGTCATTCTGCTCAATCCACGGCCCACTTGGTGGCACTGGACGTGTCTGGTACGCACCGCACCCTTGCACTTGGCCTGGCAGTGCATCTGCTGTCGGGCGGGGGCCACACGCACCGCTCCAGCAGGAGGCGCCACATGCGCCTCCAGACACCCGTGTGCTGCCTGTCCTGACATCGTCGCTGGCGGATCAGAACTGGGGAAGGGCACGCTGCGGCAGATCCCACCCCAGGGAGAGGCTGGGGGCCGCAGTCAAACAGGCGCCGCGAGGCGCCGGTGAGCGTCAGAAACCGGTGTTTCGACCATCCCAGGCGTCAGGTCCAGGGCTGTGCTCCGCTGCAGGGCGGTCCGGGTATTGAGCGTGCCCCTCGAACGAAGGAAACACGTCATGCGTGTCTATCGCGGGACCTGGGGTTCAGTGGAAAGGGGGCTCGTTCCAGGTCCGAGCCGTTCGCCACTGGCGCTGATCGGCCGGTGGCTTCACTCTGGCGGCGGATCACATCGCCCCTCTGGACTGCTCATACAGCGCTCTGAACCTGGTCAGGAGCACGACCATCGAAGCGCGAAGCTGCTCACCAGCCAAGAGTAGATTCACAGCAGTCTCGTCGAACTCCACAGGGTAGAACGCCTCTGGCAAGTCCAGAGGGACCGAGGTCCACGTGAACTCGATCATTCTCCGGCATACCTGGGCATTGGCCACAACCAGATTCAGTTCTACGAGCGTCTGCGCCAACTGAACCTGCAGTGCCGACGGTCCCGTCCAGGGGCCTGCCCAGAACGGAAAGGCGTGAATCTCGTCCAGCAGGGCTGACACCTCAGCCAGCAGGCGCAGTGTCTGCCGGTTCATCTCCAACCACGCTAAGGACATGTCCCTCACCGTACGCCCACTCCGGTCAGTTCGGACGTCCAGGCTCCCCAGTCAGGCCACTGGGTCTTCCAGTCGCTGGCACGCCTGATCGAACATCTCGCAGACCTGGGCATTCGACGGGGGGTGAGGGCCGGGGTTCGATTCGCTCACTTTCCGGCCCTTCTCGTCCCACCAGACGATCGAGAATTGCTGCGGGTCACGGTGCGTCACGTAGGGACTGACTTGCCGGCCGCCCACCTGCAACTGGCGCACCTTCTGGCGCCGAGGCTCGTCAAGGCGACGCGTCCAATGATCCTCGACCTCCACGAATGGTTCCGTCTCTCTCAGGGGGGCTCGAAGATGGTCGTCCATGACCCACCGTACGCTCCGGCACTTGAGGGCGCACACGCGAATCAAGGTATGAGCAACCATTGGAAAGCGGCTGATGAGGGTTGCGGGTCCGTTCATCAGGCCAGGACATTCAACGGCGCCACGCTGCGTGTTCTTCCTGCCGTGACGGGTACCGCATGGTGAAGGGGAACGCGTGGCGCGCCGCCTTGGGGCTCTGTCTGCTCTTCATGGCCTCATGGCGTCACCGTGCGGGGTGAGGGGCCTGATCTGACCTGTCCCCTCTGGTCCCCGATTGGGCTGTGCACCGACGCTTCAGGACAGGCAGAAGATGCTCACTTGATCCCCTTAGATTAGTAAACACCGGCGTGCAGATTCGCAGCTGTCTTGCGAATAGCAAGAAACTCTTTCTCCAGAGAGGAGAAAATCGCAACTTTGGACAATTGATCGGAGCGAGTGTTTATGAAACAATATGAACTGACCCTCCGTCTTCTGCTTCGCTGCGGCGCCAGTCTGCCGCAGTCAATACCGCTGTGCCGGCTGGTCGGCTGCGTTTTCCCTCCTGGCGGGGAGATGCCAGCCTGCTGCGGTGTGCTCCGCACTGCCCCGCCTGACGTTCAGGAGTGTTCATGTTCCGATTCCTTCTCCCGTCTGCTCTCACGCTCACTGCACTCCTTCTTCCCGCCTGCGCGTCGGCCCCCAGCGCAGCAGGCACGCCAGCGGCGCCGCTGCAGGCGCAGGCCGCGGCCGGCATGTACGTCTCGAACGGCAAGCTGGTCGACGCGAACGGCGTCCCGTTCATCTTCCAGGGCATCAACTTCCCGTATGCGTGGTACACCGACAAGTGGTCGGCCGCCATGGGCCAGATGAAAGCCAGGAACGCCAACAGCGTCCGCATGGTGCTCTCCACCGGGTGCCGATGGACCAAAACCGAATACAACGTGATCAACGACATGATCAGCGCCGCCCGCACGAACAAGTTGGTCCTCGTCCTGGAAGTCCACGACACCACCGGCTACGGCGAGCAGGCCGGCGCATGTACACTCGCCCACGCTGCGAACTACTGGGTGGGCATGAAGAACAGCCTCGTCGGGAACGAAAAGCACGTGATCATCAACATCGGCAACGAACCGTACGGCAACGTGAACACCGCCGCGTGGACCGCCGAGACCAAGGCCGCCATCCAGACCCTGCGCAGCGCCGGCCTTCGCCACACGATCATGGTCGACGCGCCCAACTGGGGTCAGGACTGGAGCAACACCATGCGGAACAACGCTGCGGCCGTGTTCACGGCAGACCCCCTACGCAATACGATCTTCAGCGTGCACATGTACGGCGTGTACACCACCGCCAGCAGCGTCAACACCTACATCAGTGCCTTCGTGAACGCCAAACTCCCCCTCGTGGTGGGCGAATTTGCCAACACCTTCCAGGGCAGCAGCGTCGCCTACGGCACGGTCATGAGTGACAGCAAGGCCCGCGTGAACGGTTACATGGCCTGGTCGTGGTCCGGGAACAGCGGCGCGGACGTGCCTCTGGACCTCGTCAACAACTTCAACCCCAGCAGTTCGACCCCGTGGGGCTCGCTCCTGTTCAAAGACCTGACCACCGCGAAACCCTCGACGCTGTTCTGAGCACCGTGATCCGGGACGCTGATGGAAGCCCCAGTGTCCCGGATCCAGACGTCTCCTGAGTGGGCTCAAGGTGCTGAGCTGCCTTCTGGACACTCGGCGGTATGAGGTCGGGTGTCAGACTCGTCTGATCAGCGCCCCGCAGGGTGGTCTGCTCAGGGTGTGGTTGAGGGCGCCGGCGACTGGAACCAGACGTAGCCCTCGAAGGCACGTCGGCGGTCTCTGAGCGCGTTCTTCTCGTGCAGTACGCCCTGCATCCATCCGAAAGGCGAGCGGAATCGCACCTCGTGACTGCCCGGCGTCGCGAAGGCGTCATTCAGCGCGGCGAGGTCGTCGGCCCACGCACCGCTGAGTGGTCTGGTCGGGGTGGCCAGAATGCTGAGGCGCTTGTTGGGCGACGCCGTGTAGGTGGCTTTCAGTTCGATCATCCGTGAAGCTACCAGACCCAGCGCGTCGCAAATGGCACAGTCCAGTTTCAGGGCTGGCAACGATCAGGAGTCCGTCCTGCGAGGTCGTCGGGGGCGGTAGCAGCCTGGACGGCGGCGTCCACCGTCTGAACCGCCTCAGCAACTCCTGAACGATCCGTTTCCTGGTCGCGCCAGTTCAGGCCTCGCCGAGCAGGGCGGCGCCCAGCAGCGCGGCCTGTTCGAAGTGGCGGCTCTGCGCGGCATGCACGCCGCTGGGCAGGGCTCCCTGCAGGGCCGGGCCGAAGTGGGGGAAGGCGCGGCTGACGTTCCCGCCCAGTACGAGTCGCTGCGCGCCAAATGCGGCGGCCCAGGGGGCGAGGAGCCCGGCCAGGTCGGTGCCGAAGGCCTGCCAGACCGGCGCGGCGCGGGCCGGGTCGAGCGCGGCGAGGTCGCGGGCACTCAGGGCGGTGCCCAGCAGCTGCCGGGCGAGGTGGGTGACGGCCGCGCCGCTGGCGTAGGTTTCGGCAAGGCCGTCTCGGAAGGGCGTGGCCCACAGTTCACCGCCGGGAGGGACGCCGGCGCCGCGGGTGATGATCTGCCCGGCGCGCACGAAGCCGCTGCCGAGGCCGGTCCCGAGGGTCACGCCGATCGTGTCGCGCTGCGCGCCCGCGCCCGCCCACCACTCCCCGAGGGTGAACAGGTCGGCGTCGTTCCCGAAGTGGATGGGGACGCCCTCGGCAGGCGTGCCGCGCAGGTGGGTCCGCAGGACGTCGCGCAGCGGCACGCCGCGCAGCGCCGCAAACTTGTGGGTCATGTGGGACGTGCCGCTTCCGGCGTCGAAGGGGCCGGGGACGGCCAGGCCCACGTGCGTGACGGGCGAGCGCGTCACCTGCCGGAGGACGTGCGTCCAGGCGGCGAGCAGGTCGGGCAGCGGCGCGGTGTGGGGCACGTCAAGCCGCGCGGTGTCCCCGCGGACGTGGCGCGCACTCCGGTCGACGAGGGCGGCGGTGACGTGACTGCCGCCGATGTCGAGCGTCACGGCGCAGCCGCTCATCCGGCGCGGGCGCCCTTGAGCAGGTCCAGCAGGGCCACGTCCACGTCGTACCCGCCTTGCCGCTCGACGTGCGCGCCGGGCCGCCCGTGCCCGATGATGCCGAACGGTCCCTGGAATTCCCACAGGGCGTACCCCCACCCGAACTCGCGGTACAGGCCGAGCAGGTCGCCGAACCAGCGCAAGGCGTCCGCGTCCGGCGTGTCCCGGTAGCAGCCGAATTCGCCGATGTGCACGGGCGTCCCGGTCGCCTGCACCTCGCGCCACGGGGCGTAGAAGTCGCGCAGCGCCTCGCGGTCCCAGGTGAGCCCGCCGTAGCGGGTGCCGGGGTAGTGGGGGTCGCCCGCGCGCCAGCCGTCCCACCAGTCCGCGCCCCAGTGGGAGACGCTCATGGGCTGGTACCCGCGTCCGCTGTGCGTGACGCCCAGGTCCGCGAGTTCCGGCAGGGCGAGGTGGCCGCCGCCCAGCCCGTCGATCACGATGGCCCGCGCGGGGTCGGCGGCGCGGACGGCCGCGACGGCGCGGCGCATCAGGTGAGCGTGGCCGCCTCGCGTCAGGCCGTACTGGCCGGGGTCCGGGGGTTCGTTCAGCAGGTCGAAACTCAGGTCGCGGCCCGGCACGCCGGCGTACCGGACCGCGAGGGTCTGCCAGATGTGCACGAAGCCCTGCTGGGCGATGTCGTCCGTCCAGAGGTTGTGAATTTCGAGGTCGTTGCGGTTGATGCAGTACCCGGGTGCGCGGTGCAGGTTGAGGCTCAGGTGCAGGCCCCGCTCCTGGCAGGCACGCAGGTACCCGTCGAGGTGCTCGAACACCCGCTCGTCGGGCCGCAGGTAGTCGTGCGCCGCCGTCCAGAACCGGTAATCGGTGGGAACACGCACGAAATTGAAGCCGTGCCGGGCCATGAAGTCCAGCGCGCGCAGGTCCGGCGCGGCGGGCCCCCGCCCGGGTTCCCAGGCGACCATCCACTGGACGTTGAAGCCGTAATGGGTCACGGGGCGCTCTGATCGCTGCCGGTGGCGGTCACCAGGACGGGCGGGGCGTTCAGGGACGCGTGGGCGGGCCGGTGCGGGGGCGCCTCATGCCGGGTGGGCCGGTCCTGCGCCTGGACGGCGCCGCTGCCCGCGGCGCGCACGGTGACGCTGGCCGCCGTGACGTCTGCCGGGAGGGGCAGGGTGACGGTCTCGCCGGGCATCAGGTCAAGGTGGTTGTCGCGTGGGGCGTGGGCGCCGGCGTCGATCCAGACGCCGCGTGCAGGCCGCTCGGCGCGCAGCGTGAGGGTGCTCCCCGTGACGGTCGCCGTGAGGCCCGGGTCGGGCAGGTCGTGGTACTTGAGCGGTTCGGGCCACAGCGCGGCGCGGCTGCGTTCCTGTCCACTCACGAGTAGGCGCAGGACTGCGATACCTGCGCTGGGCAGCGTGAGGTCAGCCAGGTCGAGGGGCGTGACGGCGTTCGCGGCGGCCGTCACGGGCCACGCGTGCGTCTGGAGGCGCTCGCCGCCCAGCGTCAGGACGTCGAGGTGCACCTGGGCGGGCTGATCCGCACCCAGGCTGCTGGCGATCCAGGCGCTGAGGTGCTCACCGTCGCGCCGGGCCTGGATGGCCACTGGCGCGAGCTCCCGGCGGATGGCGTGGTAGGCGGGTTTGGGTAGACCGCCGGAGTCGATGATGGACCAGCTCGTCACGGGCCAGCAGTCGTTGAGTTGCCACACGAGCGCGCCGGACACGGCCCGCGCCCCGGCGTGGCCCCAGCGGCCGCGGTAGGCGCGGTAGGCGCTGGTCATCGCGTCGGCCTGCACGGCGCGCGTGGCGTACACGTACTCCCCGAAATCGCGGGGCGGCGCGAAGGTGTCACTCAGGTACGCGGCGATGCGGCGGGCGCCGTCGGGGCGGCCCTGCGGGTCGGCGGCCTTGTTGTGGTGTTCCATCACGCGTGACACGGCGTGGCGGTCCTCGGGTCGGGTGAAGCGCTCGATCACGTGCAGGCTGGGCGGGGCCTGCAGCCCGAATTCGCTCACGAAGCGGCCCTCGTAGCGGCCGTAGTCGCGGTGGGGAGCCATGACGCCGTGCCAGATCTCCCAGGTGTGGCGGTCACCGATCGTCTGGTCGTGCGAGGCGGCGCCGCCGGAGGGACTCCCCGGCCAGTACGGCACGTCGGGACTGAGGGCCCGCACGACGTCCGGCAGCAGGCGTTCGTAGATGGCCAGCGCGTCGAAGCGGGCGGGATTGCCGCCGGGGCCGCTCGCGCCGACGGACTCGGCGATCTGGTAGTCCTCGTTGTTCCCGCACCACAGCGCGAGGCTGGCGTGGTGCCGCAGGCGCCGCACGGCCGCCTGCGCCTCGGCCTGCACGCTCGCCAGGAAGTCCGGGTGGGCGGGGTACATCCCGCAGGCGAACAGGAAGTCCTGCCAGACGAGCAGGCCCAGTTCGTCGCAGGTGTCGTAGAAGGCGTCGTGCTCGTAGATCCCGCCGCCCCACACGCGGATCATGACCATGTTCGCGTCGGCGGCCTGCTGCAGCCGGTGGCGGTACTGTTCGGGTGTCACGCGGTCGAGCAGCAGGTCCTCGGGAATCCAGTTGGCGCCGCCCGCGAAGATGGGCACGCCGTTCACGACGAAGGTGAAGGAGGTACCCGGCTCGTCCGCCACGGGCTCCTGCCGCAACTCGACCGTGCGGGCGCCCAGGCGGCGCGTGAGGGTGTCCAGGGTCACGCCGCCGCGGTCCAGCGTGACGTGCAGGGTGTACAGGGGCTGCGCGCCGTACCCGCGCGGCCACCACAGCTGCGGGTCCGGGACGTGCAGGTCAGTCTGGAGGGGTCCGCCGTGGGCGTCCAGTGCGGCGCGCGCGACCTCCGTGCCGTCCGGGCCGTGCAGGTGCACGCGCAGTAGGTCGCCGGGCTGGGTGGTGCCGGCGAGCGTGGCGCGCAGGTCCAGCCGGGCGCCGTCCGGCCCGACCGTCAGCGGCGCGTGTACGTCGTCCAGGCGGGCGTGGTAGGCGTGCAGCGTGACGTCCTGCCACGGTCCGGCAGTCAGGATCACCGGGCCCCAGTCCCAGCCGTAGTGATACTGGGCCTTGCGGACGTACACGCGGCTGGGGTCGCCGTTCCACACGGCGCGCGCCCCATGGGTGGCTTCCAGGGCGCGGCCGTGGGGCAACGCGGGCTCGAAGTGCAGGGTGAGGGTGTTCTCGCCTAGCTGCACGTGTGCGGTCACGTCCAGGCGGTGCGGGACGAACATGTTGTCGCTGCGCAGCAGGACTGCGCCGTTGAGGCGGACGGTGCAGAGGGTGTCCAGCCCGTCCAGGCACAGGTCGAGGTGGGGAGACTGCAGTTGCTCGGGCGTGACGGTGAAGGTGGCGCGGTACGTCCAGGCGGTCTGGCCGACCCACTGGACGCCAAGTTCGTTGAGCCCGGTGAAGGGATCGGGGATCAGGCCGTGGCGTAGCAGGTCGCCGTGGACGGTGCCGGGCACGGTGGCCTCCAGCCAGTCGCGGGCGCGGCCGTGGGGGGCGTCGGGGGCGCGCAGGGTCCAGCCGGTGAAGGGCGCGCGCGTGGTGAGTGGGTTGTGGGGCATGAGGACTCCTGGCCGGGTGGGGGGGCCCGGCGGGTGGGGGAGAGGACGCGCGGTTGGGCCGCGGGGGGCGCGCACCGGGCGGATGGTGCGCCAGAACGGTTGTGTTTAGTAAACTAACGGTGAGCGTACCATCCAGCGCGGGCCGTGTCAAAACGGCCGCCACGACCGCGCCCTCCGGCGCTGCAGGCCCGCCAGGACGCCCGGCATGGGCGCACAGCGGGTATAGTCCAGGCTGTGCCCAGCGATCAGCGTTTAGCGTCGGCCCCCACCATCCGCGACATCGCGGCGCGCGCCGAGGTGTCGGTCGGCACCGTCTCCCGCGCCCTGAAGGGCCAGCCGGGCCTGACCGAATCCACCCGGGTGCGGGTGCTGCAGGTCGCGCAGGCGATGGGCTACGACCTGGGCAAACTGCGGCCCGTCAAGGCCCGGCGCATCGGGTTCCTGCTGCACGAGTCCCACAGCAACCTCGCGAGCAACCCCTTCTACTTCCCCGTCCTGCACGGCGTGGAAGTGGCCTGCCGCAACTCGGCGGTGGCCTTCACGTACTCGCAGGTGGGCGCGCCGGGCGGCGTGGCGGAACTCATCGAGCTGCTCGAGGTGGACGGGCTGGTGTGCGCCGGGTATTGGGAAAGCGCCGTCCTGGCCGAGATCGTCCGCGCCGGGAAACCGGTGGTTCTGGTCGACCACGTGGCCCCGGGGCTCCCGAGCGTCAACACCGACAATGTCTCCGGCGCGTACCAGGCGACGCAGCACCTGATCGCCACGGGCCGCGCGCGGGTCGCGATGCTGACCGGGCAGGCCGAGCACCACAGCATCCGGCAGCGGGTCGACGGATACCGGCAGGCGCTGGCCGACGCTGGGCGCGGCCCGCAGGACGAACTCATCGTGCGCCGCCTCGTGGACACAGAGGAGGGGGACCGGCAGGCGGCGGCGGCGCTGCTGTCGATGGCGCCGCGTCCAGACGCGGTGTTCGCGTACAACGACCGCGCGGCGCTGGCCGTCATCCAGGAGTGCGCGCAGCGGGGCCTGCGGGTGCCGGAGGACGTCGCGGTGGTCGGCTTCGACGACATCACGGCGGCCAGTTACAGTCAGCCGGGCCTGACGACGGTCGCCGTGGACAAAGAGGGGCTGGGCCGCGAGGGCGTGCGCCTGCTGCTGCATCCTCGGCCCAGTGAACGCGCGCAGGTGGTGGTGCCGGTGCGGCTGGTCATCCGCGGCAGTTCCCGGGCGGCGCGGTGACGGGCGGGGCAGGCCAGTTGACACCTCGGGGGCGCACAGGTACACTCCAAAACGTTTACTAAACACATTGGTTTTGCTGGAACCACAGCGCTGGCCCCCACCACCCCCGGGGCCGCTGCCTTCGCCGCTCCCCCCCCTCCAGGAGGACGTA
The DNA here is from genome assembly GCA_943327755.2 of Deinococcus hopiensis KR-140. Classification (GTDB taxonomy): domain Bacteria; phylum Deinococcota; class Deinococci; order Deinococcales; family Deinococcaceae; genus Deinococcus; species Deinococcus hopiensis_A. Next base: position 11,275 of record CALPYF020000051.1, on the reverse strand, counting down.
TGCGCCCACCGTTTGCCGCCCTGACCCTGACCGCCCTGCTCACCGCCACGCCCGCCAGCGCCGAGAAACTCACCATCTGGGTGGTCGGCGACGAGACGACCCCCAAGATCATGCAGCCCGCCGTCGACCTGTACAAAAAAGACCACCCGAACGTCACCTTCGAGGTGCGCGCCGTACCCGGCGACCAAGCCTTCACCAAGTACCTCGCCGCGCTCGCCAGCCGCACTGGACCCGACATCATCACCGGCTACCTCTCCTACGGCATCGAGATCGGCAAGAAAGGCGGCCTGCTCAACCTGCAGGAGAAATACCCCGCGCTGGTCAGCTCGGTCCGCAAGACGGCCAACAAGGGCATTCTGGAGTCCATCACGGCCACGGACGGCAACGTCTACGCGCTGCCCTACGACCTGACCGTCCAGCTCATGTACTACCGCAAGGACCTCGTGCCCGCCCCGCCCCGCACCTGGGCAGAACTGACCGCCACCCTCGACAAACTCCGGGCCGGCAACAACAAGGGCCTCGTGCAGCAGTGGGGCAACGCCGGCTGGGTCGGTTTCTTCCCCTACCTCAAACAGGCCGGCGGGAACCTGTACGACGCCAAATGCGCCCAGGCGACCATCAACAGCCCCGCCGGCGTCACCGCCCTGACCTACTACGCGCAGCTGTACACCAAGTACAAAGGCCCCACCGACGGCTGGCCCGACATGGAACAGAGCCTGGAAAACGGCGACTACGCCCTGGGCATGACCGGCAACTGGTCCCTGCAGAGCATCCGCGCGGGCCGCCCCAAACTGGCCGGCAAGTGGGGCATCACCATGCTGCCCAAAGGCCCCGCCGGGAAGAGCACCGCCTTCGAAGGCGGCAGCCTGATCGGCATCATGAGTTACACCAAAGTCCCCGACCTCGCCGCGGACTTCATCAAGCAGCTGTACTCCACCCGCACCACCGTCGCCATGATCAAGGGCGCCAACGAACTCGGCACGCTCTGGCTGCCCGCCGGCCGGCAGGACCTCGTCACGCAGGTGAACCTCCCAGCCGATCAGAAAGCCGTCCTGATGCGGCAGCTCAGCGACTCCGACGGCCCACCCAACTGCCCCGGCTGGGAGCAGAGTGGCGACGCCGTGCAGAAAGCCGTGCAGCAGGTCGTCTTCAACGGCGCCAGTCCCAAGGCGGCCCTCGACGACGCCGCGAAAACCATGAACGCCAACCTCAGCAAGTACGGCAAGTAAGCCGGGCGCGGGCGCCGGAACGACGCGGCGCCCGCCCCACCCCCGAGGTGCCCATGACCAACCACGTGCCCGCCAGCCTCCAGGGCGCCGCGCCGACGACCCCATACCGCCGCGCCCACCCGGTGCGGCGCTTTCTCGCGCAGCACGCCCCGGCCCTGGGCCTCACCCTGCCCTTCCTGATCCTGTTCGCACTGTTCACCATCTGGCCGGTCCTGCGCTCGCTCTACCTCAGTTTCACCGATTACGACGCCATCAGCACCCCCACCCTGGTCGGCACCGGGAATTACCGCGCCCTGCTGAGCGACCCCCGCTTCGTGAAAGCCCTGACCAACACCGCCGCGTACATGGTCGGCACGTCGCTGCTGAGCACCGCACTGGGCCTGCTGCTCGCCCTGGTGTTCGGCGGACAGCGCCTGAGCGACCAGATCATGCGCGCCTGCTTCTTCCTGCCGTCCGTGGCCGGCGGCGTCGGCCTGATCAGCGTCTTCAAGTGGCTGTTCAGCAGCGAGGACTTCGGCCTGATCAACACCCTGCGGCAGTGGCTGAGCCTCGACCCCGTCCGCTTCCTGGGCGCCCCCGCGTACGCCGTGCCGATCCTGATCGCGCTGGGCGTCTGGGGCCTGATGGGCTACAACATGATCCTGTTCGTCGCGGGCCTGCGCTCCATCCCCGGCGACATCTACGAAGCGGCCGCCATCGACGGGGCCAACCCCCGGCAGCGGTTCTGGAAGATCACGCTGCCCCTGCTGCGCCCCACGCTGCTGTTCGTGCTGGTCACCAGCATGATCGGCGCGTTCCAGGAATTCTTCTCGTTCTATTTCCTGTTCAGTGACACCTCCAACGTGGGCGGCATCCTCGACAGCGGCCTGTCACTCGTCGTCTACCTGTACGACCTGGGCTTCCGGCACCTGCAGATGGGCATGGCCTCGGCCCTCGCCTGGATCCTGTTCCTGATGCTCTTCGCGCTGACCCTGCTGAACCTGAAACTCGGCCGCATCAACGACATCGACTGAACGCCACCCCCGGAGGAGACCCCATGGTCGGTGAACGCCAACACCCCCTGCTGAGCACCCTGCTGCGCCTGCCGTTCTACCTGCTGGCCGTCAGCGTCATGATCCCCTACTACTGGATGGCCACGAACGCCTTCAAGACCATCCCGGAAATCGTACGCAACCCGCCCACGTGGTGGGTGCACACCTTCACGCTGGACAACTTCTTCAACCCGGACGCCGTGCCCGGCGCGCCGAAGAACAGCGCGGAATTCCTGGGCGTCTTCCAGATCTTCGCGAACTCCGGCTTCGGGCAGTTCTACCTCAACAGCGTCGTCATCACCCTCATCACGGTCGTCGGGAGCCTGCTGCTCGCGTCTCTCGTCGCGTACGTGCTCGTCAAGCGGCCCTTCCCCGGCTCGGGCGCGCTGTTCGCGCTGCTGCTGGGCAGCATGATGATTCCCTGGGAAGTCACCATCATCCCGAACTTCCTGACCGTCCGTGACCTCGGGTGGATCAACTCCTACCAGGCGCTGATCCTCCCCGGACTCGCCAAGGCCTTTGCCGTGTTCTTCTTCCGGCAGGCGATCCTCGGGATTCCGGACGACCTCGTGGACGCCGCCCGCATCGACGGCGCCGGTGAGCTTCGCATCTGGTGGAGCGTCGTGCTGCCCCTGCTGCGCCCCGCGCTGGCCGCCATCGCCATTCCCGTGATGCTGGGCGAGTGGAACAACTACCTGTGGCCGCTGCTCGTCGTGAACGACGACGCGCACCAGACGCTGCCGCTCGCGCTCGGGAAACTCGCCGGGAACCTCACGTACGACCCGCGCGGCGCGGGCCCCATGATGGCCGCGTCCTTCCTGGTCTCCCTCCCGATGGTGACCGTGTTCCTGCTGTTCCAGCGGCAGTTCGTGCAGGGCCTCTCCAGCGGCGCGACCAAGGGCTGAGGGGCGTGACCCGTTCAGCCCACACCCGCCCCGCCGCGCGCCGCGTGACCCGCGCGCTCCTCCTGGGCGCGCTGCTCGCCACCCCGGGCGCCGTCCTGCCCAGCGCCGCTCAGGCGGCGCAGCCGGGTCAGGCCGCCCGCCCGTTCACCACCCTCACCCTGCGGGACGTGCCCGCCAGCGCCGCGCAGTTCGGCCTGCTCGACCTGCGCCTCGACACCGACGGTCAGGTCACCAACCCCTACGATCCGGCGCAGGCGGACTTGACGCTGGAGGTCACCACGCCCGCCGGGCGCACCCTGAGCGTGCCTGCCTTCTGGATGGTGACCTACGCCCCGGACGGCACGCCGGCCGACGAGGGCGGCTGGCACGCCCGCTTCACGCCCGAGGAGACCGGCACGTACACCCTGCGGGTCCGCAGCGGCGCGGCGCAGAGCGGGCCGCAGCGGGTGCCGGTCACTGCGAGCGACGCGCCCGGCTTCATCCGCACTTCCGCCGCGCACCCGCGCACCTTCGAGGACCGCCGCGGCCACCCTTTCGTCCCCATCGGCCCGAACGTCGCCTGGAGCACCGGGGACGTGCTGGCCGACTACGCCCGCTGGTTCGACCGGCTCGCCGCCAGCGGCGGCACCTACGCCCGCATCTGGATGGCGTCCTGGGCGTTCGGGATCGAGTGGCGCGACACCGGCCTGGGCGACTACGCGGCCCGGCAGCGGCAGGCGTGGCTGCTCGACGAGGTGCTGCGGCTGGCGCAGGCGCGCGGCATCCGGGTGCAGCTGTGCCTGATCAACCACGGGGCGTTCAGCGAAACCACCAACGCCGAGTGGCAGGACAACCCGTACAACGCCGCGAACGGCGGCCCGCTCGCCACGCCCGGCGCGTTCGTGACCGACGAGCGGGCCCGCACCCTGTTCCGGGCGCGCGTCCGGTACCTCGCGGCGCGTTACGCGGCGTACACCAGCCTGTTCGCGTGGGAATGGTGGAACGAGGTGAACTTCACCCCGGTCAGCGAAGGCGACCTGCGCCCCTGGATGACCGAGATGAGCGCCGAGCTGCGCCGCCTCGATCCGTACGGGCACCCGATCAGTTCCAGTTTCAGCGGCGGCGGCGAGTCGCGCCTGTGGCGGGACGCGAGCGTCGACTTCGCGCAGGCGCACCTGTACACCACGCGGGACCTGCCCCTCGAACTGCTGTCCCTCGCCCGGCAGTTCCAGGCGTCCGCGCCGGACAGGCCCGCGCTGCTCGCCGAACTCGGGTACGCCGCCGCCGGGGACGGCGATCCGGCGCTGGAACGCGTGCACTTCCACGTCGGCGTGTGGGCGCCTATCTTCTACGGCTTCGCCGGGCCCGGCTCGTACTGGTGGTGGGATTCCCTGATCGATTCGCAGAACCTCTGGACCGAGTACGCGCCCCTCGCGGCGTTCCTGAAGGGCGCCCCGCTGGCTCCTTTGCGGCCCGTGACGGCGCAGAGCCGCAGCCTGGACGTCACCGCCCGCGTCCTGCGCTCCGGCACGCAGGCGCTGGCGTGGCTCGTCAGTGACCACTACTCCGCCAGCGGCGTGCAGCGCGCGCAGACCGACGCGCTGCTGGACGGCACGTACCGCGAGGGCGCCCCGCCAGTCTTCCCGGAGCGGCGCACCACGCTGACCATCCGTGGCCTGCAGGACGGGCCGTACACCGCCCGCTGGTTCGACCCGCAGACCGGCGCGTGGCTCGCGGCGCAGGCCGTGACCGCCGCAGGCGGCGCGCTCACCCTGCCCACCCCGGCCTTCACGCGGGACCTCGCGCTGCGGGTGGACCCCCGGTGACCGGTCCCCGCGCCGACGAACTGCTCGAACACCGCTACCAGGACGAACCGCCGGCGCGCACCATGGCCTTCCTGTTCCGCCGTGAGCGCGGGAACCTGGCCGTCGCCGCCGCGTTCTTCCTGATCAAATCGAGCCCGGCGGTGCTGATGCCCGTCGCGACGGCCCGCATCATCGACGCGTTGCCGCGCCCGGACCCGCTGCCGGTGATCGGCGGGGTGGGCCTGGGCATGACGCTCCTGGTCATGCTGAATGTCCCCACCAACTTCGGCTACGTCCGGGCCCTGACGCGGGCCACCCGGACGGTCGAAAACCGCCTGCGGTTCGCGGTCGTCCGGCGCGTGCAGCATCTCTCGCTGGGGGGCGTGCAGGCCTGGAGTCCCGGCGCGCTGCAGAGCAAGGTGCTGCGCGACGCCGAGGCCGTCGAGGGCCTGACGCGCGTCCTGTTCGAAAGCGGTCTGGGCGCGCTGCTGGCGATCGGGACCGCCGTCATCAGCACGGCCCTGCGCACCCCGGTCTTTCTGCTGTTCTTCCTGCTGACCGTGCCGGTCACAGCCCTGCTGATCCGCAGCATGCGCGCCGCGCTGGACGCCCGCAACAGCGCCTTCCGGGTCGAACTCGAACAGATGACCGCGCGGGTGGGGGAGATGACGACCCTGCTGCCCCTGACCCGCGCCCACGCGCTCGAGGACACCGAGGTCGCGCGCGTGGGCGGCACGTTCTCCCGCGTGCGGGACGCGGGCCTGCAACTCGACGCCGCGAACGCCATGTTCGGCGCGGTGTCCTGGATGACCTTCAACGTGTTCAACCTGCTGTGCCTGATGGTGGCGGCGTGGGCGTACGCGACCCGCACGCTGACCCTGACGGTCGGGGACGTGGTGATGCTCACGGCGTTCTTCGGATCCCTGACCGGCAGCGTGATGGCCCTGCTGAACGTCGCCCCGCAGGTCACCCGGGGCCTGGACAGCCTGCGGTCGATCGGTGAAGTCCTGCAGAGTCCGGACGTGGAACTCAACGCCGGCAAGCAGTCCCTCGACACCGTGCGCGGCGAGGTCCACTTCGAACACGTGGGCTTGACCTACCCCGGGGAGGGCGCGGCCGTGACGGACGTGACGTTCAGCGCGCGGCCCGGTGAGGTGATCGCCCTGGTCGGCGCGAGCGGCAGCGGCAAGAGCACCCTGCTGAACCTCGTGATCGGGTTCGTGCGCCCCACCAGTGGCCGCATCACGCTCGACGGGCATGACATGGCCAGCCTGGACCTGCGCTCGTACCGGCGGTTCGTGAGCGTCGTCCCGCAGGACCCCGTGATGTTCGGCGGGAGTGTGCGCGACAACGTGACCTACGGCCTGACCGGCGTGCCCGAAGCGCGCGTACGCGACGCGCTGCGCCACGCGCACGCCGAGGCATTCGTGGACGCCCTGCCTGGCGGCCTGGACGCCCGCGTGGGTGCGGGCGGCGCGCCCCTCTCGGGCGGGCAGCGGCAGCGGATCGCCATCGCCCGCGCCCTGATCCGCGACCCGCGCGTCCTGATCCTCGACGAGGCGACCAGCGCGCTGGATACCGAATCCGAGGCCCACATCCAGCGCGCCCTGACCCACCTGATGCGGGGCCGCACGACGTTCGTGGTCGCGCACCGCCTCAGCACCGTCCGCACCGCCACCCGCATCCTGGTGCTCGGCGGCGGACAGGTGCTGGAAGCCGGGACGCACGAGGAACTCATGGGCCTCAAGGGCCACTACGCGCGGCTGCACGCCGCCACCCCGACCCCCTGACCCTCACCTGGAGGACCCCCGTGACCACACCGATCCTGACCCCAGCCCCCATTCCGCCGGACCCGCACACGACGTGATCCGCCCCACGGTGGCCCACCCCGCCCTGCGGCTCGGCGACGCCTTCACCACCCACATGGTCCTGCAGCGGGACGTGCCCGCTGCGGTCTGGGGCTTCGGGCCTCCGGGCGAGGAGGTGCGCGTGACCTTCGCCGGGCAGGAGGCCGCGGCCCGCGTGAAGCAGAACGGCCGCTGGGCGCTGCACCTCGCGCCCCTCCCGGCCAGTGACGAGGGCCGCGTCCTGACCGTCCGCGGGGCCGGGCAGCGCCTCGAGCGGCGAGACGTCCTCGTCGGGGACGTGTGGCTGTGCGCCGGGCAGTCGAACATGGAACTCGGCGTCACGATGGCCGACCACCCGCAGCGGACCCTGGCCCTGGCCGACCAGCCGCGCCTGCGGCTGCTGCTCGTCCACAAGGCGTCCGCGCCGACTCCGCAGGCGCACTTCCCACCAGCTGCGGGCACCCCCCGCTGGTCAGTCTGCACGCCCCGCACCGTCCAGCGGGGCGGGTGGGGCGGCTTCTCCGCCGTCGCCTTCCACTTCGGCACGCGGCTCGTGCAGGACCTCGGCGTGCCGGTCGGTCTCATCCAGGCCGCCTACGGGGGCAGCCGCGTCGCGCCGTTCATCCCCCTGCCGGCGCAGCGGGGTCATCCGGCCCTCGACGCGGACGCCGCCGAGATCCGGGCCGCCGACCAGGCCGCCCGGCACGGGCCGCATCCGTTCACGCCCTATCAGACGTGGAACACCCTGAAGCCCGGCACGGCCTGGAACGCCATGATCGCCCCGCTCACGCCTCTGGCCCTGCGCGGCGCCCTGTGGTACCAGGGGGAATCCGACGTCGGGGACGCCGGGCCGTACGCGCCGCGCCTGCAGGCTTTCATGGCGGCCGTGCGCTGCGCCAGTGGTCAGCGCGACCTGCCGGTGTACGCCGCGCAGCTCGCGCCGTACCGCTACGCCTCGGACGGGGACCTGTTCGACCTCTGGGCCGCGCAGCAGGCCGCCACGCGCGGCGCACGCAGTGGCCTGGTGTGTACCGCCGACCTGGGTGACCTGAACGACATCCACCCGCTGCGCAAAGCCCAGGTCGGTGAACGCTTCGCGGGACTGGCCCTGCACCGCGCGTACGGCCGGGCAGACGTCCCCGGCAGCGGCCCGGCCCTGCGCGCCGCGCGGTTCGGGCCGGGCCGCGCCACCCTGACGTTCTGCACGCATGCACACTCGGCGCTGCGCACCCTGGACGGCGGCGCGCCCCGCGGCTTCGCCCTGGCCGGCCCGGACGGGAAATTCGCCCCGGCACTGGTCCGCCTGCGCGGCCAGCAGGCCCACCTGCACTGCCCGGACGTCCCGGCCCCCACACAGGTCCGGCACGCGTGGCAGGTCGGCGCGACACCGAACCTCACGGACGCCGGGGGGCAACCGGCCACGCCGTTCCTGCACGCGCCGTGACTGCCGCGTGGGGGCACCGATCTGATCACGCCGGGCCCGGGGCAGGTCGCCCGGCGGGGCGGTCTGACCCCTACCGGCTGTCCGCACCGGCACTGAACGCTCGACGCGCCGCTCGGCACCGCAGGACACACGGCGTGCGCGCCAGTGCATGCCCTGGGCCCCCGCTGTGGTGTCGCCCCCCTGCCTCGGAAAGGTTCCCGTGAGACGCCGTGGCCCACCATGAGGCGGAGAGTACGACATGACCAGACGGCCTCCCGCACGTTCCTCCGCCCCGCGTCCCTCCAGCCCCCCGGCTGAGGTGACCCGGGTGAAGCTCCGCGGGTACCTGCTCGCCCTCCTGCTCGCCACGCCCGGCCTGACCCTGTTGCTGCTGCACCTCGTCCGGTCTGGCGCGCTCGCCCTGGCTGTCACGCACGGCGCCGTGATGCTCAGCGGCGCGGCGCTCACCGCGCTCGTCTGGCGTGACGCCCGCCGCCTGCCGCTGGCCGAGCGCATCTTCGCCGGACTGCTGCTCCTGAGCGGCGCGCACTTCCTGATCAGCTACGCCGTCAATCCCACCTCACCGCTCGACGCCGACCTGCTGGGGAGCGTGCTGCTGTTCATCGTGACGGGCCTGCTCGTGGTCCTGCCCCCGGCCTGGTCGCTGAGCCTGGCGGTCCTCCTGCTCGGCGCGTACCGGTTCGAAGTGAATCGGCTGACCGCCGACCTGTCCGGCACGCGGGACCTGACGCAGTGGGTGAACCTGGGGATGTTCGCGCTGCTGGCGGTCGGGGTCATCATGCGTCAGACGCTGGGTCAGGTCGTCGAGCGCGCCCACCTCCTCGCCTCCCTCGCGACGCATGATCCCCTGACTGGCCTGCTCAACCGCCGGGGCTTCGAGGATCTGGCGCAGGCGGGACGGACCCTGCTGGTCCTTGACGCGGACGACTTCAAGGTCGTGAACGACACGTGGGGGCACGCGGTGGGTGACGACGTGCTGCGCCAGCTGGCCCGCACCGTGCAGGACGGTTTACCCCCCGGCAGTCTGCTGGCCCGCTGGGGCGGGGAGGAGTTCGTGCTGCTCGTCCCAGGCGACCTCGAGTGTGGCGCCGCGCTGGGGGAGACGCTCCGCGCCGCCGTGGCCGCCGCGCCTCTGGCCGGGCAGCGGGTCACCGTGAGCCTGGGGGGGACGTACTGGGCGGTGGGTGAACCGTTCCGGGACGCCTTCGTGCGCGCCGACCGGGCCCTCTACCAGGCCAAACGCAGCGGTAAAAACCGCGTGGACGTGCACCGCGGGGTGCGGCCGGCAGCAGCGTCACAGGGCGCCCCCTGAGGGACGGGTCGCGCTTCCTGGGTGTGCAGGATGTCCGGGAGCAGACATCCCTTGCTCCCTTGCAGGTCTGGCGAGGCCTGCTCGGGTGGTTCAGGCCAGCAGGAGCGGCTCAAGATACGCTGAGATTTGCAAATCGGCTGGAACCGCAATCGGGGCACCCTCAAATGCTGCCAAGAACATCCTGGCATGGTCGATGCCTTCGCGGACTCAAGGTGGCTCAGTGGAGCGTGCCTGTCCCGAGAAGCCCTGCCCTTTAGGGCTAGGGTAGTTCACTGGGTTCTGCACGGGACCAAGAACTGTCGAGAGACGCTGCATTTGTGGTCCCGCCCCGGACAGACGGCAGAGGCCCCTGCGTGGAGGGCAGGGGCCTTGTGGACGCACGCTGCGTCTCGTGACATGTTCAGGGGTGGGAGCGACCGGGTCACACGGATGGTGCTTTCGGGCCCGACTCGTCACATCTTCGGCAGGTCTCCAGTGGCCAGTCGTCGCCAGGCTTCCGGGGACTTTTTCCAGTAGTGCTGGTACACGTACGACCAGGGCATAGCCACGTAGAACAGGACGACAAACGAGCAGGCGAATGCATTCTCGAGGACGCCTGGGCTGGCCTGGCCGCCGCGCCAGAGGGGCAGGAATACGCTCAGCAGCCAGATGGTCTTCCAGGCGATCTCCCAGAACAGCAGCGGCAACATCTGAAGCGGGTACTTGAGCCCCAGGACTGCCAGCAGGGACACGGCGCCCAGCGTGCTCACGACGACGCCGCGGTTCAGATCCAGGTGCTCCGGAGAAGCGAGGAGCTCCGACCAGGCCAGGTACCCCGTGCCCACGACCAGCAGGAGGTACAAGAGACGCAGCAGGTTGACTCTGAGAACCGACAGTTCTTCGTTCATGGCGGCGCTCCTTACTCGACCTGTCTCAGGACCTGCTGGATGTCTGCGGTGCGTTCCGTGATCCCGGCAAGGTCTGTCCGGAGCGACGCCAGTTCCCTGGTCAGCTGTTCCTGAACGGCCCGGGTCTCTTCTGCAAGTTTGACGTACCGCTCCCGGTCGATCAGCTGGGCCCGGTTGGACATGATGGAGGCCAGGTATTTCAGGGCAAAGATGAGGAGGAGCGTTCCGAAGAACAGCGCAAGGGTGAGCAGGTACAAGTGGTCTGACATCTAACCTCCGGGGTCCGCACGGTCATTGTTTCCCCACGGCTTCGGTGATGGTCGCTGGAGAGAGCAGCAGATGGAAATCGGCGACCTCGAAGTACTTGAGGGCCTTGCCGTCGGCTGAGAGTTCCAGTTGACTGGTCACGAGCTGTGCCTCCTCCAGTTTCTGGAGGTGGAGGTGAAGCAGGGGGCGACTGAGGTTGAGTTCCCGCGCGAGTTGACTGACGTAGTTCCGCCCTTGTCGGTGTAACGCGTGGATGATCCGCAGGCGGTGTGGATTGTCGAGGGCGGCCAAGACAGTGAGCAGCTGTTCTTCGGAACGGTCCAATAAGATCTCCTTACACCTGTCAGTAATACCTGACAGGTGTAAGGATTGTCAATTCGTGCGAAACGGGAAGAGTCCACTACGGCGTGTGCGGCTGAACTCAAGACCTGTTGCGCAGTAGAGGTCGGAGCGGTAGGTTCAAGGGTGTTGCGGCTTGAGAAGCTGAAATCCAGGGGGCGGTCCTTTGAACGGCTGGTGGGGTTGAGTCCTGCCGAGTTCGACCAGCTGCTGATTGAACTGGAGCCCTT